>JACPZP010000058.1 GCA_016195405.1 Planctomycetota bacterium
CCGGGGGGGATTCCCCCCCAAAGTGATCTTCTCCGCAAGGCTTGCTGTTTCAATCCGCCCCCCCGGCGCGAGCCGGGGGGGATATGACTCGTCCGGAAATCTGGTCCGCCATTCGCAAGTTTCAATCCGCCCCCCCGGCGCGAGCCGGGGGGGATCGCCACACTCTCAACCTCAAGGACTGCCGCGAGAAGTTTCAATCCGCCCCCCCGGCGCGAGCCGGGGGGGATCGCCCCTTCTCAACTTCCGGTTGCACCACAGTTTGCAACATACATTCCGCGTAGCTGGTCGCCGTCTCACTTCCCTTGCCTCCGAACTCTCGTCCCTTTCCCCCATCCCTTGACGCCAACATCGCTTGCGCAGACCGCGTACCCCCCGGCGTTTCGCCGCCGCTTCCGCTACGCGGCCGTCCAAACGATGGCTCAAACCACCAGCGCGGCCTCGAAAGTTTGCGACGGCTTCTGCCCATAATGCTCCACCTTGGGTCCGGCTTCTTCGCCCAACTGGTATATCCGCAAGCTATCCTCGTGGGCGTTGATCTCGGCGAGCAACTCCTGCCGCAAGCGCACCATCTCCGTCTCGCCTACCTGGCACTCGAACACCGAATACTGCACGCGCTGACCATAATTCAAGCACGCCTGCGCCACCCGCCGCAGCCGTCTTCGCCCCGCCGGCGTGATCGTCGAGACATCGTAGGTCACCAGAACATGCATGTCTTCCTCCTATACGAGCGTGCGGGAATCGCCTGTAGGACGGGCTTCCTAGCCCGTCTGACGGCCTGGGAAGGCCGTCCTACTTGGTTCTACTTCAGCACCAGCGCCGGATAGTCTTCCATGTCGCCGCGCAGCGCCCGTGCCAACAGCCGCGCCTGCAAATGCGGCAACAGGCCAAAGTACACCTTTTCCTGCAGCAAGGGATGAACGATTTCCTCCTTCTTCCGCTGGGTCAAGGCCGCCAATACCGCCTTACGCGTCTTGTCATCCATGAGGACCGCGCCGCCCGGCTGCGTGCTGAAGCCGTCGGGCTGCACTTGCCGCAGATTGATGAGCGCCAGCGCCAAGCGGTCCGCCGCCAGCGGCCGAAACTCCTCCACCAGATCGAGCGCCAATGACATTCGGCCCGGCCGATCCACGTGCAAGTACCCGACGGCCGGGTCCAGGCCGACGCCTTCGAGCGCCGCCGCCATGTCGCGTGTCAAAATCGCATAGAGAAACGACAACAGGGCGTTGAGCGGATCGAGCGGCGGCCGGCGGCTCCGTTCCGTCATCACGAATGCTTCCTTCTGTTGCCGGATCATGGCGTTGAACGCCCCGAAATAGACCCGGGCCGCGTCGCCTTCACAGCCGCGCGCGCTCTCGAGCGTGGTCGCCTTGGCCAACGTGTCCAAAGCGCAGGCCAGCCGATCCGCCGCACGCCGCAATTCCGTTTGGGCCGCCTCCTCGCCGCCTTCACGTGCCGACCGCAATAGGAGCGTCCGGCAATTCTGAATCTTGGCCGCCACGAACGCACGCCCCAGGCGAAGACAAGCCGATTCCTGGTCGGCCAATCGATATTGCTGCCGGCGCAGAAGCACGTTGCCTGAGACCGCGGGCACGACGCGCGCCAAGAACTCGCCGCGCTCGCTGAAATAAGCGACATGGAGGGCATGCTCATTCGCCGCCGCGAACACCGCGGGGGTAACGAACACGCGTCCAAAACAGACGATCCCCTCCAGATGGTGGAAGGGAACCTGCAAGCGCACTTGCCCCTCGACGCGGACATAAATGGTCTCATGACGCCGGCCCACCGAGGCGCCTTGCGTCTGCACGTAAAGCGTGTTCTGAAATAGCCGCATTGCATCACCGCACTTGAAATCTGACCGAGACCGCCCTCACGTTTCTGATCTTCAGCCGCTTTCACCCTCTCCCAACTCGCCTTTGAAGTAGCGTAGAACGCAGCCGCCCTCACGTTCCTCCTCTGCAGCCGCGTTCACGCGGCGTTCACGCGGCGTTCACGCGGCGTTTAGGCCCGCCGTTGACGGCGGGTGAGGGAAGCCGACCCTCAATTCTCTTGACGCCCGTTCACGGGCGTTCTCGCATTCGGGCTTAAGCCAGTTGGACTAAAGCCGCCCTCGGCTAAAGCCCGCACCACGAGAACACCCGTAAACGGGCGTCGGCGTCCTGGCCATCGCCTTTGACCCGCCTTCAAAGGCGGGCCTATACGCTGCGCGAAAGCCGCGTGAACGCGACTAAGGCAAATACCCCTGCATCCGTCAGCGCGTGCTCCACGGCTCCGACCCCTCTTTTCTCTGCGTTCTCTGCGCTCTTCCCGATGAACACAGTTAGCCTCACCCCGGCCCCGTCACCCACAGCTGCCGGCAATAATCTCGCACTCGCGCCGGATTATCCAACGTCTGCGGAAAACACAGGTCGCGCACCGAGCACCCCTTGCAGCGCGGCTTGAAAACGGGCAAGGGCGTCCGCCCGGAAGCGAGCAGTTCATGCAGCCGCCGCGCCGCGTCTTCGGTTTGCGCCCGAAGGGCCGGGGTAAATGACACTTCGCGCCGGCGACGCGTCTTGACATGAAAGATCGCGCCTGCCGGAACCTGAACTCCGAGCATTTCTTCAAGACACATTGCTTGCGCACAGAGCTGCACCTCGTCATTATCCCAGCGCCGCTTGCGCCCGCGCTTGTATTCCACCGGAAAAGGAATCTCGTTCGTCTCGCCCCTCGCCCCTTCCGAGGAGAGGGGTAGGGGGTGAGGGGCGCTCGTGCTTCCCCCCTCGGCCTTTCGGGGGAGAGGGGTTAGGGGTGAACCGTCACTCGTGCTTCCCCCCTCGCCCCCTCGGGGGAGAGGGGTTGGGGGTGAGGGGGCGATGGGACGAAACTCCACGACATCCGCTTTGCCGACAAGGCCCAAGCGTGCGGAGCGCAGCCACAATCCGCGGACGCGCCGCACGCCGTCCTCCTCGTCCTCCATTTCCGCATGAGCCCGCCGATGCCCGTGCGTGCCTTCGAGGGTATAGGCATTCTCCACCCAAACCTGCTCGATGCGATGCAAAGCACAACGCCGCGCGCAGAAGAGCAGGTCGTTGAGGGCGGAGAGCGGCGGGAAGTCGGCGGGATCGGATGCTTCCGATATCATGGCTCACCCCACTTTGCGGTGCAGTGTTACGCCCGCAGGCAAGTTCGGGTCTATCTTGATCCGCGCTTTGTAATCCTCGAAGCTGCGCGGCGCCGCATCGGCCCCAAGCGGCTCGACGCGAATGCGATCGAACAACTCATGCGCCGGGGCATTGCCCAGCGGCGACGCATGCTCGAATACATAAAGTCCGCGCGTCGCCATGAGCCCCCGGCTTGCGGACCGATCGATTTCCCACATGGTACCTTTAAGGGCCGCCCATAGGAGGTCGAGGTCGGCTTGGGTAAATCCGGTGTCGCGTGCCAGAAACGGGTTGATGAAACCGTGGGCTCGGTAAAGGCCATAGGGGACCGTGTTCTTTCGGCCCATGGTGCCGGTGATGGTTCCGAATCGTTTTCCCGTGTCGGGGTCGGTTTTGTTGATTTGGTCAGCCGCTTCTTTTTCCGTGGTAACGGACTTGCGGGTGATTGAGAACTCCAAAGGAATGATCGCATCGACGGATCGGGCGAAAGTCAACTGGACGGGGCCGCGAACCTGGCCACAGTTGACGCCGGTCGTCATGACTGCGCCGAATGCACGCACGTCGTAGAAGTTTTGACACATCCAATCACGCGTTCTTCGAACTTTGTCGAAATCTCCTTTGTCGCCAGCCCCGGTCTTTCCTTTCTTTGGCTTCTTGGTCGAGTCATCTTCGCCCTCCTGAGTGCCTTCCGCCTTGAAGTCGCCCTTGGTGGATTGTTGCAAGCCCAAAGCATCCCAAGCTGATTGATGGAGTAGATTGAGGACCCGTTTTTCGTACACGGCGTCTTGCGTTTGGAAGTAGAGGTCGCAGCCTGGTTTGCCTTCCGCTAGGACGGCAATGGCGTTGCGAATTTTTCGTTTCAGGCAGCCATCAGTGACCAGGCCTTGCAGTGATTGCGGATCGATTCGCGGAAGGTTGCCGGCATCGGGGTCGCCATTCGGGTTGCCGTCCTGCACATCGAACAGGAGCACGAAGTCGTATCGCTTGGCGAGGCGGTCGGTGGTCGTGGTCATGAGTATGCCTCCAATAAGTCGGGGTGTGAGTTACTTGGTTTCGGATTTGGCTAATTTGGCTGCTTTGTTTTCCTCAGAAATGCGGCGATACTCGGCTCGCTGATGATAGAAGCCCAGCGCGAAGCGACCTTGCTGTGGGAGCGAGAGCATGATCGGAAAGTCCGGCGTGCTGTCTTCACTTTTCAGTGGCAGAAGGAGTTGCTCAAGTTCGGCTTCAAGGTTAAAGGCGAACCCTGGATTTTCATCCCGAATTTTGGCGATATGGTGCCGATTCAAGCGAAGCAAAGTCGGGAGTACACCTCGTGGCGACGACGAAGCGGAGCCAAAAAAGCGTTCGAGAATCTGAGCACCAGAACCAAAGTCCTTGGGGCTTTGACAGCGCGCTAGAAATGCGAGCAGTTGGCCACAGACGTATGCGTGGTCGTTAATCCGTGTACGGTCGAGAATCTCAGTCATGCGAGTTTCTCCTATGCAATGGAGCCGGTTAAGACATAATTTGACAAGGGCCATCCGAGCTGGCCGAAAGCCATCGTTTCCCTCGACGCGCAGGCGGCGAAGGCATGCAGCGAGGATTGAATCCGACACTGGCCCGCCCGTGAGAGCGGCGCGTAGCAACCGTGCACCCGTGTCGGGCGCGACTTGGTCGCTTTCCATCGCGGTCGCCAGCGCCAGTTGCCAGAGCGGGAAACGGCTGCTCGGTGCGCCGGCTCCGTCGCGCGCGGCGTCGGCAATTCGCAAATCCTTGAACCACGCCGCCAGGTTGTCGCGCACTTTCGGCAGCTTGGTCTCCAGGTAGTCGCGCACAACCACACGCGCCGAGTTGCCCGAAAGCACCAGGAGATAAAAATCGTTCGTCTTCTCCATGCCGCGATATTCGATTCCTCCGTGAACCGAATGCAACAACGCCTCAACCTGTGTCTCGTCGGGTTCGAATAGATTCATGAATCCTGTGTCCACTGGTTCACGCGTCCAAAACAAGAACAGGACTTTGCCGACGCGATAGGAGGTGGTGCGGCCGCCAAGCTCATTCGCGATCAGCGCGTTGAGGGCGCGCGTAAAGCCGTCAACCCCGGTTGCCGACACCATGCCGGTTGCCGGTCCCTCAAGCTCGTAGCTTTCCGAACTCGGCAAGCCGGTTACCAGGTAAGCGTCGGCTCGGCAGCCGATCGGCACGAGGCCGTTGATTTTGGATTTGATCGATGAAGCGATCGCGGAAATGCGCTGCGTCACTTGGCATGGGCCGCGCCTCTGTCCCTCTTCTTGAACTTCGAAGTCGGCGGCGAAAAAGCTGCGCCACCAATCTTGAATGGGCTGGCGCTCAAGCACAGTCGCGCCGCCATCCTCGTTGCGCGCGAAGGTACACAAATTGGCCAAGGACAATCCGAGCCGTTCGACCTCCGCGGCGACGTCTTCCTGTAAGCCGCTTGATTGCTGGATTTGCTCTGAAAACCGCGCCATGCTTTCCAGCGCCTCATCTTGCGTGCGCTCGGCGGCGTACTGCAGGAAGTGCCAAAAGGTGGCGCGCTGCGCTTGGAACTTTGCGCGGTCTTTGTCCTGAATCAGCCGCTCGACGGGAAGGACACGCGCGATAGTGTCACAGAGAAACACGGCCGGCTTCTCCTTGCCGGCGGCAGCCGGATCAGTCGTCTTCCACTTCCCTTTACGCTCGTCCCATTGAACCGGGCGGACGGGCACCAACAAATCTTTGCCGCCCTTGACGACGACCTTAGCTTTGCCCTTCTTGCCTTTGGCGGGAACCTCGATGCGCTGGCGAAGATCAATCAAACCCAGGAAGCGACCACTTGCGTCGATAGTGATTTGGCAGGCGACCGCCGTGCGCACAAAGGCCGGGTCCTGAAGAAGATGCTCACGTTGAGCCAGCTCGAACAGTCGTTGCAGGATCATGCGCCGCCCCCTTCTTCGTCCCAGCCGAAAACTGTGATTGGGTTTTCGTTGTTCGGTCCCTTGGCCTCGCTGTCGCAATGCAGAACGCCCCGGACAATCGCTGCCTGGAAGAATCCGGGGCGGTGGTCCCCATCGCCGCCAAAACGAATGTCATAAAGCATCAAACCGAGCTGCTCGTTCCAATCTTCGAGAGGCATGTCGTCGGCTGCCGGAGGCGCGAAGTAACACGCGAATTCGCGGCAGCCCAGATAAGGGCGATGAAAACACTGCCCGCGTTCAACTCGGCGATTGAACATAGCCAGGTATTTGGCGACGGTATCACGCCCGGCGTCTTCTTGGTCCTCAGGACCAGCACGCGGCTGATTTGCGCGTTCGGTCAGGATCGGCGTCGCGTCGATCCGATATGCCACATGGTGTAGCGCCAGCGTATTCCTTTGGGCTCTGTGCGCTCCCTGAATAGACTCGCGTCCCGCGGAATCGACCAGATAGGGTTCAAACGAAGCCGCCTCTTTCATCCATTTGCCGACGCTCAAGCTCGATATCTTGTCGTTGATCTCGTTACGGCGGACGGCGATCAAGCGGTATGGAAGCCGCGCCGCTTCCTCGGGAAAGCCCTCCGGAAAGCGCGGTCGCAAGGCCGTGATCCGTCGCACGTGCCAGCGCATTTGCGGCTTGAACATGATGGCGTCGAAGATGCCGCGCGCCGCCGACGGCGTCATAAACGGATAGGAGAGACGCTCGACTTTTAGTTCCGGGCGCGTGAACAGAGCGAAATCGCCCCATACCTTGACAGATGTTGTTGAAGGCGACACGTGG
Source organism: Planctomycetota bacterium (assembly GCA_016195405.1). Classification (GTDB taxonomy): domain Bacteria; phylum Planctomycetota; class Planctomycetia; order Gemmatales; family Gemmataceae; genus JACPZP01. The sequence goes on from JACPZP010000058.1 coordinate 6,875, forward strand.
TAGCTCCTTCTGACTCTCAAACGATTAACAATTCGTTACCGGGACCTTCGACCAATCCAATCGTACTGTCGTATTCCCCGCGCCAAACTCGCAGGTCAAATCGTGGATCTACTTGTTCCAAAAGTGAACCACACTTTGCAAGTTCGAATCGCCGCAATTGAACCTGATAGGGGACGAGCTTCCTGAATCTCGTTCGGTTCGGTGACTCTTGCAATTCCGATAGCAATACATCGATCTGACTCTGCCCTTCGCGCCAAGTTTGCACCACAACCGGGGCGCCATCATCATCGATTAAGCGATAAGCCCGAGCCACGTCGGCAAACCTGAACTGCCGGCGCAGAGCCTGAATTTGTTTTTCGTCTAGTTTCCCGGTGTGATAGAGACGCGTGAAATAGTCACGAATGTCGGCAGGCTCGTCGATGCGCGGAAGCCGGCCTGCGTTTAGGAAATTCGTTTCGAGGACTGCACGCCCGGCCCAGTACCAGCGATCCGGAGGCAGCTTGCCTTCGACGCTCCGGAAAACCACCACGCGGCCGCCCGGCGAACCATCCGGCCCGTTTAGCACTCCTTCCCGATTGCAACGTCCTGCCGCCTGGATGATTGCCTCTAAAGGCGCCAGCTCGCGCATCACGAACGGAAAATCCAAGTCTACGCCTGCCTCAATCAACTGGGTCGAAACCAGATAGCACCCTTCGCCGGCCTTTAAGAGATCACGAACCTGGTCGAGCACCATCAGACGATGGGCAGGGCACATGGTCGTGGAAAGGTGAAAAATCGGTGTTCCTTGATCCGACTTTCTCAACTCGAAAAACAGCTCGCGCGCTGCCCGGCGCGTGTTGACCACACACAAGGCGGCGCGTTCCGTTTGCATTTGCGCTGCGACCTCGGGCCACGCCAAGGCCCCTCTCTTATGCGCTGGCCAGGCAATCTTCACACGCTTCAAGCGGCCAAACAGGTCCAACTCAGGCGGAATAATCTCCGTCGCGCCAAGGCGCTCCTCGGCTCCCAGTGCCGGGTGGTCGAAGGCCGGTTGTGTGGCCGTGCAAAGAACGATCGAGCAGCCAAGCTGCTGAACCAACTGCCTCAGCATGGCGCACGTCGGCGCGACTAACTCCGGCGGCAGCGTCTGGCATTCATCCAGGAGAATCACGCTTCTGGCAATGTTGTGGAGCTTCCGGCACCGGCCCGGCTTGTTCGAAAAAAGGCTCTCGAAAAACTGCACGCTCGTTGTCAGAACAACCGGCGCGTCCCAGTTCTCCGCGCGACGTGCCGCAGCTGCCCGGTCCGTTTCTTCTCGATCTTCATCGCCAGGAGGATCGGCTAAGCTGTGGTGTTCAAGGACAGACGCAGCGTGGCTCGGCAGTCCGAGGGCGCCTCGAATCACGCGCGCGTTTTGCTCAAGAATGCTCAAATAGGGTGCGACGTAGATGAATCGCCGAAAAAGCGGCAAGTTCTGATTGTCACTGTGGACCGCAGCATGTTTGAGAGCGAACGCCAACCCGGACAGCGTCTTGCCGCCGCCGGTCGGGACCGTAAGGCTGTAAAGCCCCGGTGGGCGCTCCGCTGCGTGTAGACATTCCTGAAGGACATCGTCCCTGACGCGCCCGACCTTCGGGTCTTTACAGGTTACCGCCCGTTCCTTGATATTCTCCAGCACGCGTTGCAACCAAAGAGGCGCATCAAAGGAAGGTGGTTGCGGCTCCGCGGGCTTGCCGCGCGTCCTACGTTCGTGTTCTGCCGTGTCTGCCCAGTCGGCATCGACAAGACAGCTGAAGAGTGCGCGCGTCAACAAATCGGCATCAAGCCCGCCAAGGCGGTTTTCTTGCAGCGCGAACTTTGCCAAGGGGGCGCAATCGACGACTGCTTGGGTCCAGATAGCTTCACAAGTCGCTTGGCCGCTCTCGCCTTTGATCAGTGATTCCAAATCGGCTTTATTCGGAATGCCGCCGTGGTGGCCGGCGATGGCGAAAGCAACCGGAGCTTGCTTCAGCGATGCGGCCTTGGCAGCCCCCGCTTGTTTGTGATAGGTCTTTTCCCTTTGGACGCTCACACCCTTTAACATGCTTTGGAATTCACAGCGATATTTCCCCAAGTCATGTAATAGCCCCGCGGCGAAAGCAGCTGCCGCAATAGTGGGATCCCGAGGACAAGCGCACTTGGCCAGCGCTTGGGCGCCTGCGGCTACGGCCTCAAGGTGATCACGCAGAGGCTGCCAATCGGAAAAGTGTGCAGCATCCAGTCCCGAGTGAGCGAAAAAGTCAGGCATGGCTGCGGATTCGCTAGGTGCAACAACTTACGCCAATCCCAAGATAAGAACACACAAATGTCCCGATTGCAAGGTTGGAGGAAAAGAAAATCCCAACCTTCGCTCCTGTGCCACGCGATCGGAGATAGCAGAAAAGTGGGTAATCAACCCGATTCATTTACCGACATGCCCAATTCATTTACCGACATGCCGAATGCGTTTACCGATGTGCCCGATTCATTCAGCGATAGGCCCGATTCATTCAGCGACATGCCGGATTCATTCAGCGGATAGGCCGATTCCTTCATAACAGGGCGGGATTGTATCTGTCCCAGCGCCACGCTGAAGCCATTTCGCTAACGTCAACAGCCGGCAGCGCTTAGGTTCGAAAAATTGATTTATCGCTCGGTGAAGCAATGCCCTTGCTTCGGATCAGGCGAGACAGATCTTCAATTCCGAAACACGTCATGGCACTTCACGCAGGTCTGCGAGAGGCGGTTGGCGACTTTGCTGACTTCCGCGTCTTTGCGCGTGTTGGCGGTTTGGGCCAGTTCTTGGGCGGTGGACTGCATCTGCGTGGCTAACTCACGCCAGGCTTTTTTTGTCTTGGCGCCTTCGTCGGCATCGGTGCGCAGGTCGCGGGCAAGGGCCGCCAGCGTCGCCAGCTTGTTGGCCAGCCGGGCAACCTCGGCCGCTTCTTTGGCGTCCGTGGGGCCCTTCGATTCCACCAGATCTTCCAGAGCTTTTTCCAAAGCGAAGCCGCCGAAGCGCTCGGCCGCGAATTGCTTCATCAGCGTGGCGATGTCGATGTGCTTGGTAAAATCCACCGCCTCCGCTTTTCCTCCGGCGCCTTTTGCATCCAAGGTAAGGTCGGCGGCCAGCTTTCTAGCCACGTCGGCCTTGGCTGAATCGGCGGCCTTGGCAAGCTCCAAAGCTCGATCGCGCAACCCCATTGCCGCGTCGCTTTTCTGGCCGGCGAACTCCGCATAGGCGGCGATCATGACGGCGGCGGCTTTCACCTTGCCCTGGGCCTTCTTGTCGAACTTGGGCTTGGCCAGAAGAGTCTGAATCGCCTTGGCATCGTGCGCGACCAACTGACGCAGCTCCTTGTCATCCAACGTCGGGCCTTGGCCCTGGGTCGAAAGGACGCAGAACAAGCTCGCGGCCAAAGTGATTCCGACGGCGCAAATGGCATATGGCTTGGGTCGCGTCATGTGCTGATACTCCTGAAAAGTGGGCTGAAGCAGGTCCGCAGCAAACGGCCAGTCCTGATGAGTTTATCCAATAAAAGGACGAACGACTTGCTTCCGCGTATCCTTTCGTTATCCTGCAAGGATTCCCGGAACCTCCCAAACCCCGAGGCTGCGAACCGGGCTCGCCACCCTCTCAACCCTGAGCGACTCCATGTGCCGACGCTTCTTCTTGCTCCTGTTGTTGCTTTTGACGATTCTGCCCGGCTGCGGGCGCAGCTCCGGAAAGACGAAGCTCGCGTTTGTCTCCAATAACGCCCACGGCTTTTGGACCTACGCCGAGCGCGGCTGCGACCAGGCGGCCAAGGAACTCGACATTGAGCTGGTCTTTCGCCGGCCCAAAGAGGGGACCAGCGCCGAGCAGCAACGCATCATTCAGGACCTGCTCATCACCGGCGTCAAGGGCATCGCGCTCAGCCCCAACGACGCCAGCAACGTCGTCGGCTTCCTCAAGAGCAAGGTCACGCCCAAGGTGCAGTTGCTGTGCGCGGACAACGACGTTCCCGACCCGGAGGCGCGGCGCTGCTATGTCGGCACTCACAATTATCGGGCCGGTCGAGCGGCCGGCGCCCTGGTGGAGAAAGCGCTGCCCAAGGGGGGCAAAATCGCCATCTTCGTCGGTCAGCTCGACGCGCCCAACGCCGTGGAGCGCCGCCAGGGATTGCTCGATTATCTAGCCGGCAAGAAGCAGGACGAGATGGACAAAAAGGACGACCTCAACGCGACCAATCTTGCCGTCGGCAAATATGTCCTCATCGACACGCGCACCGACGACAGCAAGGAAGCCGTCTGCCAGGAAAAAGCCCAGGAAATCCTGAGGACCCATCCCGACGTGGACTGCCTGGTCGGCCTGTGGGAGTACAATCCGCCGGCGCTCTTGCGCGCGGTCCGGGGCTCCAAGAGCAAGCCTGCCATCGTCGGCTTCGACGAGAATTTCCAGACGCTGGAGGGCATCCAGTCTGGCGAGATCATCGGCACCGTGGTCCAGAACCCTTACAAGTTCGGATACGAGTCGATGAAAATCCTCGCCAGTCTCGTCAAGGGCGATGAGAGCGTCTTGAAGAATCGCAAGGACATCGATTCGCAAAATCGCATCTACATTCCGCACCGCGTGGTGGTGAAAAACGCCGGCACCGAGCGCATCGGCGATTCCGAAACCATCGACGTCGATGTGTTCTACCCGGAAATGAAGAAGCTCAAGGGGGAGAAGTAGTTGGCGCATGACCCAGGTCGTGGGACAGATTTCAAATCCGTCCTACCAAGTGTCCCGGCGATTGAGGCCCGCGGCATCAGCAAGCGTTTTCCCGGCGTACAAGCGCTCGCCGACGTGCATCTTCAGGCGTATCCGGGAGAAACTCTGGCGGTGGTCGGTGAGAACGGCGCCGGCAAGTCGACGCTCATGAAGATTTTGGGCGGCGTCCAACCGCCCGACGCCGGCGAGATCCGAGTCCAGGACCAGCCAGTCGCCATCCACAGCGTCAAAGACGCCGAGCGCTACGGCATCGTGGTCATTCACCAGGAACTGAATCTTGCCGAGCATCTCGACGTCGCAGGCAACATTTTTCTTGGGCGAGAACCGACGCGAGGCGGCATCCTGCGGCTTGTCGATCCGATTATCCATGAACGAGCCGCCGCGATTGCGCGCCGCCTTGGCCTGGACGTGTCCACGCGTACCATGGTGGAACGCCTGTCGGTGGGGCACCAGCAGCTTGTGGAAATCGCCCGGGCGCTGTCTCTGTCCTCGCGCGTCCTCATCCTCGATGAGCCGACTTCCAGCCTGACGGAGCGCGAGAGCGCTCGGCTCTTTGACGTCCTGCGCGAGCTGAAAAAACAGGGTCTCTGCATCATTTACATTTCACACCGTCTCAAAGAAGTCGAGGAAATCGCCGATCGGGTCAGCGTGCTACGCGACGGCCGCAACGCCGGCGAGCTAGCCGGCGCCGCCATCCATCACGATGCGATCGTGCGACTCATGGTGGGCAGGGAGCTGCGGCAGTTTTTTACCCGACACGCTCCAGAGCGGCCGGTCCGGGAAACGCCGATCCTTGAAGCGTCGAACGTGCGCTGGTCGGCGCAGCAGCAAGAGGGCGTCTCGTTCCAATTGCTTTCCGGCGAGATCGTCGGTATGGCGGGACTCATGGGCGCCGGCCGTTCTGAGTTGGCGGAAACCATCTTCGGCGTGCGGACTTTGCGGACAGGGGAAATTCGGGTAAGCGGCCGACGGCTCAAGCTGAAAAGTCCGGCCCAAGCTATTGCGGCGGGAATACTCCTTGTTCCGGAAGACCGCCGCGTCCAGGGACTGGTCCTTTCGAATAGCGTGCAGCATAACATAAGCCTGGCGTCGCTGAATACGGTGAGCCGCATGGGGCTGGTGCAACCGCGCCGCGAGTGCGAGTTGGCCCAGCGGATGGTCGATCAACTCCGGGTGCGCACACCTAGCCTGCAGCAACTGGTCGGCCTGCTGAGCGGCGGCAATCAGCAGAAGGTAGTGTTGGCGAAATGGCTGTGCCGCACGCCGACGGTGTTGATCCTCGATGAACCGACGCGCGGCATCGATGTCGGCGCCAAGGCAGAAATCTACAGCCTGATCGACCAACTCGCGCGCTCCGGAATGGCCATCTGGATGATCTCCAGCGATCTTGAAGAAATCCTGGGCATGAGCGACCGAGTTCTGGTCATGCACGAGGGCCGGCTCGCCGGCGAGGTCGCGCGGTCCGAATTATCGGAAGAAGCGATCATGCGTCTTGCTACGGGAGGCGCCCTTTGAAGAAGCTCCTTGGCATCACGCTCTTCTTGCTGGTTGTCTACGGCGCGCTGATGGTGTCGCACGAGAACGCCGCTTCGTTCGATACCCATTTCTTGCTTGGCCAGCGCATCGGCCTGTATGGCATCCTGAGCCTCGCCGCCGGACTGCTCATCGTCACGGGGGGCATTGATCTGTCGATGGGTTCCCTGGTGTGCCTTTGCTCCACGGTGTTTGGCTTGCTGGTCGTCAGGTATCAGGTTTCGATTGCGCTGGCGTTTCTGGCGATGATCCTGCTCGGAGGTGTTGTCGGACTGGCGAACGGGCTTCTCGTGACCAAGCTGCGCCTGCAGCCGTTCATGGTGACTCTATGCGGTCTGTTCATCTTTCGCAGCATCGCCCGCTGGATGACCGGAGAAGCTAAGATCGACGAGTTGGCGCAGAATCTCGGGCCTCTCCCCGATTTCTTTGAAGGCGCCATCGCCGGCATGCCGGTTTACCTTTGGGTGCTCCTGTTGTTGATCGTGGTGGGAACGATCTTCCTGCACTTCAGCGTCTTTGGCCGCTATTTCGTCGCCATCGGCAGCAACGAGCGGGCCGCGCGCTACTCCGGCATCGCCACCGATTTCTACCGGATCTTCGCCTTTGTGCTTTGCTCGGTGCTGACCGCGCTATATAGCTTCCTCGCATTGATGAACTCGCCATCGGTGGCCCCCTCCACGACGGGCCAGAACGATGAGCTGGGGGCCATCGCCGCGGCGGTGCTCGGAGGCTGCACCCTTCGCGGCGGCGAAGGGACCATTTACGGTATGATCGCCGGCACCGCCATCATTCAGATTCTGCGGATGATGAATACCTTTTGGGGGATTCCTTCGGCCGTTGAAGGAATCATGATCGGCACCATTCTGCTTTTGGGAATCATCGTCGACGAGCTATTACGGCAACGCGAAAGGAGCCGCAGCGTCTTGTAAGAAGGAGGCGTCTTGTAAGCGCCTCCCTCAACGGTATAAAAAGCTTCATGAGCCAACGAGACAGCCGCGACCGCGCCGGGCCGGTGAAGAATAATGGCCAGGCCCTCGATCGGCCCATCGACCACAAGCGCATCGCTGCGGCCGTTCGAGAAATCCTCTTGGCGGTGGGAGAAGATCCCGACCGCGACGGGCTGGTCGACACGCCTGATCGCGTCGCCCGCATGTATGCCGAGATGTTTTCGGGACTGCGCAATGACGCGGCTTCACTCTTGCGCAAGACGTTCGTGGAGAAGTACGACGAGATGGTGCTGGTGCGTCACATCAGCTTCGAGAGCATGTGCGAGCATCATCTCTTGCCGTTCTTCGGCAAAGCGCACATCGCGTATCTCCCCAATGGCAAGATCGTCGGACTCAGCAAGCTGGCCCGCATCGTCGAGATCATCTCGCGGCGACCGCAAGTTCAGGAGCGGATGACGCAGGAAATCGCCGACTTGATCATGAAGGAACTCGACGCCAAGGGAGTCGGCGTCGTCTTGGAAGCGATACACACCTGCATGGCGATTCGGGGAGTGCGCAAGCCCGACGCGGTCTGCACCACCAGCGCCATGCGCGGCTCGTTCCGCACCAACGCCTCCACCCGCGCCGAGTTGTTGTCGCTGATCAACTCGGGCAAGTCGTGACGGCGTTTCCTAAGATATTTAGTGATGGTTACGACGTTCTGCCTCCGCTTGGCTTGCGGTCTGACCGCGTCCCTCGTTGTGCTTTCGCCTGCTCAGGTTCAACCGAAGTTCTATCGCGTCCAGTTTCTGAGCGCCCTCGGCCTTTTGGCGACGGCAGCCTTTTTTCGACCGCCGTCGACGGACACATGGAGCCTGGTTGCGCTGGCCGGCGGCATGGCAATATGCCTGTTTGGCTCCATCGTTTGGCACCTCGACAACGCGCCGGGCGGCACGATTGCCGTCTACGCGGCGGCGGCGATTTTGACAACCGCTCTACTTCTTGGCGGAATCGCCGCGCATGGCGATGAAAGCAGAGGTTCGTCGGTGTTGGATGATCTGGCGTCAGCGGCGGTGCTGGGCAGCGCGACGACGGCGATGCTCATGGGACATTCCTACCTGATCGCGCCGGCGATGTCGCTTTCGCCTCTGTATCGCTTGCTAGGGGCGCTGGGCGTCTCCCTGCTGCTTCGCAGCGCTTTAGCGGCGGCGGGCTTGTGGATGTGGACGCGGCGCCCGTCGACGGGGAGCTTGGAAACGGAAATGCTTCTGTGGCTCTCCGTGCGCTGGATGCTCGGCTTGGTCTTGCCGCTCGTCCTCGGTTGGATGGCCTGGGAAACGGCCCGCATCCGCTCGACGCAGTCGGCCACGGGGATACTTTACGTCGTCGTCATCGTTGTTTTTCTCGGTGAATTGACGAGTCAGTTGCTTCTGGAAAAAACCAGCTACATTCTTTGAAAGGCGCGAGTCACGTGCACGTCTGTTTTGCTTGTCCGCTGTGCGAGCGTCCGGCGCGTTTGCTCCTCGGCGTTTCGACCGACTGGCAGTGCCCGGCTTGCGATCACCGCTTGCGCTTCGAAGCCGTCGAGCCGGCCCTGCCCGTCTGCGCCGTGTGCGGCAATAAGGAACTCTACAAGAAGAAGGATTTCCCACACACGCTCGGGATGGGCATTCTGGTGGCCGCGTGCGTCGTTTCTTTCTTCACGTATGGTTGGTACGAGAAATGGCTGACCTGGGCATTGTTGATCGGCACCTTTCTCTTTGACGGTATCTTGCATTTTTGGGTCGGCGATGCGATCGTCTGCTACCGCTGCCATGCCCATTATCGCGGCTTTCAAGCGGCCGACGCCCACAAACCGTTTGAACTCACCATCGGCGAGCGGTATCGTCAGGAACAGATTCGCCGTGAACAACTCTAAAAAGGGGACATTCATGTTTATTTTGGTGCATCTCTCTTAGTACACTGGCATTCAAAATAAACATGAATGTCCCCTTTTTACGGAAAGTAGACTTGCGTGGACGAGCAGGAACGGGGGCGAATCCGGGACGATCTGAAAGGATTCTTCCAAGGCGAGCTGTTCTTCGATGAATTGTCCCGGGCCCTCTATAGCACCGACGCCAGCATATTCCAGGTAGAGCCCCTGGGCGTGGCCATGCCACGCAACGAGGCCGACGTCCAAGCACTGGTCCGCTACGCCGCCGACAAGCAGTTCCCGCTGGTTCCACGTGGGGCGGGAACCGGCATGGCCGGCGAGTCGATTGGCCGAGGATTGATCGTCGATCTCAGCCGGCACTTTCGCGACATTCGCGAAGTCAATGGGGACACGGTTCGAGTTCAACCCGGCGTAACATTGGCCGCCCTCAATCGGCGTTTGGCGCAGACGGGCCGGCGCTTCGCCCCCGACCCGGCGAGCGGCGCGGTTTGCACGCTCGGCGGCATGCTTGGGAGCAACGCCTCGGGCGCACACGCACTCCGTCACGGCTACACGCGCGACCATGTCTTGGCACTGCGAATGGTACTCGACAACGGCGATGCCGTGGACATTGCTCCTTTGCCGCTGCCGATTGCCGATGACGTCGCCCCGGGCCATCTGCACGACATCGCTACGACGTTGGCGATGCTGCTCGAGCAAAATCAGCGCGTCATTCAAGAAAGTCAGCCGCGAACCCGTTTCAACCGCTGCGGCTACACGCTCGACGGGGTATGCGTCAATGGCAGGCTCGATTTGCCGCGCTTGGTGGTTGGTTCGGAGGGAACGCTCGGTTTTTTCACCGAGGCAACGATTCGAACTGTTCCGCTTCCCGGTGGGCAAGCATTGGTCCTGTTGGTATTCGCCAGCTTGGAGCCGGCGCTGCAGGCACTTGAGACCGTGCGGTCGCATGATCCCATCGCGTGCGAATTGATGGATCGCCGGCTCCTGAGTCTGGCTCGATCAGGAGACGCGGGTCCGGTGGCGAGTCTTATTCCGTCGGACGCCGAAGCGATCCTTTTGGTCGAATTCGAGACCGACACGCCCGCCGAAGCTCGCAATGCTGCGTCCGATCTCGTCGAACATTTGGGCCGGCTCGACCGACTCGCAAATTATGTGTTGCCGGCATACGAACCGGAGGAAGTGGAAAAGCTGCGTCAGCTTCGAGAGCTTGCCCTGCCAAGTCTATTTAGCGTCAAGGGCGGCGCCCAGCCAGTGCCGTTTGTAGAGGATGTGGGAGTTCCGCTCGATCGTCTCGGCGAATTCCTGCATCGAGTTCAGGCCGTGTTTCAGGAACATGAAACCACGGCCTCGTACTTGGTTCACGCTGCCACGGGGCAAGTTCACACCAGGCCGTTTCTCGATCTGCAAAATCCCGAGCACGTATCGCGAATCGGTACGCTGGCCGAAAAAGTTCACACGCTTGCTTTGGACTTGGGCGGGACCGTCAGCACTCAGCATGGCACCGGACTGGCGCGGACGCCTTGGGTCGCGCGTCAAACCGGGCCGCTTTATCCGATCTTCCGTCAGGTGAAGGCAATCTTCGACCCGCGTGGCTTGTTCAATCCGGGAAAGATCGTCGATCCGAATTCCGATCAAGCGGCCTGGCCGCTGCGCCGCATCGCGACGCCCGCGCCCGAGGCAAAGAAGCCCGAGGCAAAGAAGCCCGAGCAAAAAGAACTTGCGCTCCATTGGCGGCCGCTCGAGCTGCGCGTGGAAGCGCTCCATTGCAACGGTTGCGGCCACTGCCGGAGCGAAGCGCCGCACCAACGGATGTGCCCGATCTTTCGGGCCACGCAAGCTGAGCCCGCGACGCCAAGGGCCAAGGCGAATTTGCTCCGCCATCTGTTGACTGCCGGCGACGCCAACGGCAAGCCGGCTATCGATAAGATTTCGGCCGACGAGGTCCGCGCGGTCGCCGACCTGTGCGTCAATTGCAAGATGTGCGCTCTGGAATGCCCGGCTCACGTCAACATTCCCAAGCTCATGCTGGAGGCAAAAGCCGCCAACGTCGCCGAGCACGGGCTGGATCGCAGCGAATGGTTTCTGGCCCGCATGGACCGCCTCGCCCGCTGGGGCAGCGCGTTGCCGCTCTTTGCCAATCTGATCCTGCGCAGCCGGCCCACGCGCTGGCTGCTCGACAAGCTGTTCGGTCTATCGCCCCGGCGCCGGTTGCCGCGCTTTTCGCGCCGTTCCTTCCTGCGCCGGGCCAGAAAGCGCGGCTGGACAACACGGCCCAAGGGAGACCGACCCTGGCTGGCCTACGTCCCCGACCTGTACGCGACCTACGTCGATCCACAGATCGCCGAGGCGGTTGTCGCCGTGCTGAATCACAACGGCTTCGACGTGTACGTGCCCGCCAAACAGCGGGGCAGCGGCATCGAGGCGCTGGCGCACGGCGACGTCGACACCGCCCGCGACATCGCCCAATACAATCTGCGAGCACTGGTAGAGCCGGCCCGCGACGGCGTGCCCATACTCTGCTCCGAGCCAAGCGCCGCCGTCATGCTGCGCCATGATTATCTCGACTTGGTGGATGACGCGGACGCCCGGCTCGTCGCTAGACAGACCGTCGAATTCACGACCTTTCTCGGCGAGCTGAAGTACCAAGGGAAACTGCGATCCGATTTCCATTCTCTTGAAGCGATTGTCGGTCATCACGTCCCATGCCATCTAAAAGCGCTGCGCGGGAGTGTCGATGGTCCGGGGTTGCTCGGTCAAATTCCAGGGATGCGCGTCGAGACCATCGATGTAAGCTGCTCCGGCATGGCGGGAACTTTCGGGATGACGACGTACGATTTTCAAACGTCGCTTGATGCCGGCCGGCCCATGCTTGCGGAGCTGGCTAGTCCAGCGATTCAGTACGGAGCCTCCGAGTGCTCCAGTTGCCGCATGCAGATGGAAGAGGGCAGCCGCAAGCGAGCGCTGCATCCAGCCCAATATCTCGCGCTGGCCTATGGATTAATGCCCGAGATCGCCGATCGCCTCAAGGAACCGATTCGGGAATTGACGCTGCGATGAAAGTGATGCTTCGATGAAAGTCACCGTTCGCTTTTTTGCCCGTGCCCGCGACCTAGCCGGCACGTCGTCCGCTTCCTTCGATCTTCCCGACGGAGCGACGGTGCAGGATCTGCGCCGGCGCCTGGCAGCGGACTATCCCGCATTGGAGGTCCTGCTGGCGCGGTCCGCCGTCGCCGTCGATGATGAATTTGCCGGCGATAACCAGCGTCTTGAAGGGGATGCGGAGGTCGCGCTGTTGCCTCCCGTCAGTGGCGGCTAGAATGTCATTATGGTTCGACTCACTCGGGACGTGATCGATTACCAAAACTTGACGGAGCAGGTTCGCCGAAACGACTGCGGCGCCGTGGTCACGTTTCTTGGAACGGTGCGCGATCTGACCGATGGGCGAACCACCGTCGCCCTCGATTACGAAGCCTATCCAGGGATGGCCGAAAAAAAAATGGCGGAGATCGAAGCCGACACGCGGCGCCAATGGCCGGTGGGCGACATGGTGCTGGAGCATCGCTTGGGCCGCCTGGAGGTGGGCGAGATCAGCGTCGCGGCGGCCGTCAGTTGCCCGCATCGCGCTCAAGCGTTCGAAGCCTGCCGCTACGCGATCGACCGGCTTAAGGAATTGGTCCCGATCTGGAAGAAGGAAAACTGGGCGGACGGAACGACGGAATGGGTACATCCTGACAACCACCCCCGGGATTCGAAGACTCATCCCGGGGCTTGTGAGTGATACATGCCGCTGCTCGACACATACAACCGCGTTCACAACAACCTGCGCATCAGCGTGACGGATCGGTGCAACCTGCGCTGCACCTACTGCATGCCCGAAGAAGTCGTTTTCATGGAGCGGGCCGAGCTGCTCACATTTGAGGAGATCGCACGATTTGTTGAAATCGTCGCGCCTTTAGGGATCGACAAGATTCGGCTCACAGGCGGCGAGCCGCTCTTGCGCCGTCATTTACCACGTTTGGTTGAGCTGATCGTCGCCATTCCGGGCATCCGCGACGTCGGCCTCACCACCAACGGCATCCTTCTGGCCGAGCAGGCTCAAGCGCTTTTCGACGCCGGCTTGCGCCGCATCAATGTCAGCCTCGACACCTTGAATCATGAGAGGTTTCGAGAAATAACTCGCCGCGAGGGCCTCGACCGGGTGATCGTAGGCATCCTGGCGGCGAAGAAGGCGGGATTTGCTCCCGTGAAGATCAACGCCGTCAGCATTCGCGGCGTCACCGAGCACGAAGTCGTTCCCCTGGCGAATTTCGCGCGGGAACATGGCTTGGAAATGCGCTTCATCGAGTACATGCCGATCGGCGCCGACCACTGGGAGCGCGGCAAGGTCTACTTCGCCCACGAAATCCTTGAGAAGATCGAATCCGAGGTCTGTCCTTTGGTTCCGGTGGACGACTACGACCCGCGCGCCCCGGCCATGGAATTTCGCTACACCGACGGCCAGGGCCGCATCGGCATCATCGCTTCGGTGTCGCGGCCCTTCTGCCTCAAGTGCAATCGCGTCCGCCTTACGGCCGACGGCAAGGTCCGCAACTGCTTGTTCGCCCTCGACGAAGCCGACGTCAAGCCGCTATTGCGCGGCGGGGCTTCAGCGGAGAAAATTGCCGAGGTGGTGCGCGCCAACATCCACGAGAAGTGGGAAGGCCATGAGATCAACACCGCCCGCTTCATAAAGCCGCTGCGGACCATGCACGCGATCGGCGGTTGAGCGTTTCGACCATCGAATTGCCATTCGTTTCAATTTTACATGTGCAAAAACGCGCAATGACCTCCGCGCTAGCGCACGACCTCACCGCCAAGCACTTTGGCGGTGAGCGTCATTGCGTAAACCTTTTTTCAATAAATACTTGCGCCTAGGAATTTGTCACAGACTCACAGTCTCACACTCATATACCCCCTTTCCTGACAACAGAATCCATTTCGCGTCTGAACTCGATGCCAGGAAATCACTTGCGCTGGATAATGCCACGTAACTCTTCCTCACGGGCCGTTCTGAGCAGGAATCGCATCGAGCCGTCGCCGAAGACCGCGTGGAAGCCGCCCTTGAACACGCCGCCGAGTGCAGGCAGCTTTTTCTTAGGGTCGTAGACGAGGTCGTCGGGCTTCGTCCACGGCACCGCTTCGCCGGCTTCAACCACCATCAGGGTATTCGCAGCGCCTTTCACGATATCGGCGAGCTTGGTTCCGATCTTGCCCTCAAACACGGTGTCCGGACCGGTGAAGACCTGGTAAAACGTGGCGGACTTAGGCTTGGTACCAACTCTGTACAGCGGCGGCATCTGGTCTAGGAGCTTCTTATTGTGCTCACTGTCCCAGGGCTCATCGAGCTTGAATGCCTGGTAAAGCGCGTCCTGATCGATGTATGGCAGGATCAGCACGCGCCAGCTTAAGAGCGGCTTGCCGTCTTTGCTGTATACCGCGCGCGACGGCAAGCTGCCGTTGGCGTCGTTATAATTGAGCATCGCGAACACGATCTGCTTGAGGTTGTTTGAACTTATGACCTTGGTTGGGCCTTGGAACGCCTCGGCGTTCTTGGGTTCCTGCAGGGCCTCGCCCGCCTTGGCGCGGCGCAGCTCGAAAATCACCAGGCCGGTCCCCTCCTTGGCCGTGAATTCAGTCGGTTCCTCGCCGCCGGGTCGATTATTGATGCACAGCTTCAGGGTGTCGCCCTTGAGAGCATAGAGCCCCTTTACCGGTTTGTCCGATTCGTCCGGCGTAATGAGCTCGATAACTTTTGGATTTTTATTTGGATGCAGCTTGAAATCGGATTGCCGCCAGTCTTTTCCGTTCTCGCCATATTTGGTGAAAAGCTTGCTTGCCTTGAACAACAATTTGAGGTCGGCCAAATCCTCGGCTTGCACGTTCTTGCCGTCTTGCTCCACTGAGACAGGGACCCAGGTGCCTTGGATAATGTCAAGATCGCTTGGCGACTTAGCTTGAGCCGGACCATCCTGCCCACGCGCATCGCTGCCCTGCGACTTGCCAGAGTTGTTGCCTGCTACGATTTTCCCGGCGACAGCGCCGTAAGTCCACACGCCGCCCGCGCCCATTAGTCCAACCGCGAGCAGCACCGACGCCACGATTTTGAGCTTGGTAAGGAACATCGCGTGCATCACTCCTTCTGTTAGCGCCGACACAGAGGCGGAAATCGCCCCCGTCGCCGCCGCCTTGCCGGCCACGCTCGCGAGCGCGGCCACCTTGGTGGATTGGATTAACGCGGACGGCAGCGCTGCCGAAGCCGTGCTGCCTGACAAGGCGGCGCCCAACGCGCCCACGGAGAGCGTCATTCCTTGGCGTGCGAACCGGGTGCGGAGGATGTCCCGCGCCCGTGCCAGCCGGCCCGAAACCGTCCCCTTGGTCCAGCCCAGCTCTTGTGCCGCTTCCTCGTTGGTCTTGCCTTCGAGGTAACAGAGCACGACCGGCGCCCGATACTTTTCCGAGAGCCGATTCAATTCCTGGTCAATGAACGGCCGTAACTCATGACGCTCGGCTTCAAGTGAAGGATCATTACCGGACGCAGTTTCATCGAACATGGCTGCCCCCACTTTTTCCCGAGCGCGGCGACGTGCAGCCCGGGCGCGTCCTTTGAGAGCGGTGCGATAGGCGACGCCGTAGAGCCAACTGCCCACGGAATCTTGCCGAGAAATGCTCCGAGCGCTTTGAACGAGCACGAGGAAAGTGGCCTGAAAAGCGTCGTCGGCGTCATCGGCATTGCTGAGGACGCGCCGGCAAACTCCCAGCACCATCGCCCCATGGCGCCGAATCAGAACATCGAACGCCTCCTCATCGTGCGAACTCGCAAACCGCTCCAGAAGACTTCCATCGCTGTCTGTGGCCACTGAAGGCGCACCGGCAACCCTGCGAAGAAAGCGCACCACGCTAACCAGTTGTCCGCCCACCATGAACGGGCTCCTTGAAGGCCTTGTCTGAGTATAGTGCCGACAGACAGACGGACGAATACACGAAATCCGGAAAACTCTAGCTAGCCCAGTGCGCGATTTGCGCCGTTGTCAATGAAACAAATCCGCGTCACACGCGGTATGTGCAACGAGCTAATCGCTCCTCGACCGATGCCCGACCTCATCGCCTGGATCGGCTACGAACCTATGAAGAACAGCACTTTAGTCGCCTCTGTTTTGCTCATCGGCCTTCTGACATCGCCGGTGTGCGCACAAGCGAAACTTGTAGGCGCCTGGGCCGGAAAGTGGGTCCGTGATGGAGCTGCTTTGGACGTGGTCATGACATTTGTGCGGGCCGGCGATGGCTACACCGGCTCGTTCGATTCGGAGCAATTACGCGTCATCGGCATCCCGATCAAGAAGCTCAGTTACATTCCGCCGAATGTACGCTGGACGGTGGTGGGCGACGCCACGACCACGATTTTCGAGGGCGAGTTGCGTGACAGCGTGTTACGTGGACAATTCCGTGAAGGTAAGGCCGAGGGATCATTTGCACTGACGCGAATGGAGGACGCAATCAAGCGGCCGCGCGAAGAACCGATCTCGTTTCGCAACGGGGATGTGGCTCTCGCGGGTAGCGTTGTGCTCCCCGATGGGACCGGTCCGTTTGCGGGGGTCGTATTCCTGCACGGTTCCGGTGCGGAAGGACGCCATGCTTCGCGCTTTTTGGCGGTCCAATTCGCGCGCCGTGGAGTGGCTGCCTTGATTTACGACAAGCGCGGCGTTGGCGAATCGAAGGGGGACTGGCGGACGGCGGGATTTGAGGAACTGGTGCACGACTCCGTGGCGGCCGTGAACGCTCTGAGGTCGCGTGCCGACATCGCCTGCAAGCAAGTCGGCATCCACGGACATAGCCAAGGCGGCACGATCGCGCCGTGGGTGGCGACACGGGTCAAGGATCTGGCGTTCGTCGTCGCTTCCGCGGCATCCGGGATTCCGGCGGAGGAGTGTGAGATCTTCAGTGTGGAAAATTCATTGGGAGTTGGGACCTTGAGTGCCGCGGATGCCGAGTTGGCGCGCGAATATGTCCGCGCTCTAGTATCCACGGCCTATCGCGGGACGCCGCGCGGCGACTTGGAAACGGCCTGGAAGAAGGTCAAAGGGAAGAGTTGGGTTTTTCCGCCGCCCGCGGAGAAGGCGAGCTACTGGGCGCTTTCGCGCCGAATCGCGGATTTCGATCCGCTGGTGCACTGGCGTCAGGTCGCGGCCCCTACCTTGCTGGTTTACGGCGAGTCCGACGAGCGCGTTCCAGTCCGCCGGAGCGCGGCACGCATCGCCGGGGCCTACCTCACATCCACCGGCGCCCAACTCGACGTCAAGTTCTTCGAAGGCGCCGATCACACTTTCCGCTTGTCTTCGAAAAAAGACGGGAGTTTCGATTGGCCCAAGAGCGTGCCGGGCTATCCGGATGCGATGTTGGACTGGGTAAGCCGACAGACGAACACGGTCGAGAATCGCCCGTTGCCGAAGAAGCCCTACACCGGACCGTAGCGTGTCAGTCCTGGCACCCGATCGAAGTCAGCATCATTGCTCGCCAGTGTCGTAAGACTGTGATGTTGCATGCTTGCTAAAAGGAGACCGTCGCCGATGAGGAGTTCGTGCTGCTTGCTCAACAAAGTGGCGGCTTCGATTAGCGTTTGCGTTATCGGTAGAACTTGGATGCCGAGGAGTGAGAACTGTGCGATAGCTTGGAGGTAGACAGTCAGTTTGGGGATTTCGGCGTGGTGCTTACGCAGCCGGGAAGCGATTCCTGCCGCGGGCCATCCGAAGAGGCTGATAGCTTCAAGTGTCATCACACGATGGGCGACATCGGCCAGAACGTGCGAGGATGTGAAGCCGACCAACTGCCGCTGCTCGACACGCTTCAATAATTGTGTGCAGGCTGCCCCGTACTGGGGATCATTGGCGAAAGTGGTAAATGAGCGAGTTGGCATCGAGAAAAAGGGCGACGCCTGCCGGGATTTGCGAAAAGGTCATGGAGACTCCAGAATGCCGAATTCATCGTCTTCAGCGATCCGTCGCAAGAGTTCCGGTTTGCCTGACCACTTGAGCATTCCGGCCGTGCGCTCAGCCCAGCAGATATCGGGCTCAATGGTCACGCGGACCTTCTCGTGTTCCTTCAGCGGCAGCACTTGCGCCGGCCTAAGCACGCCGTTTTCATAGGTAGCTTCAATCGTAATGGGCATGACAAGATCCTCGGCACGATCGACAGATAACCGGATGTCAATCTATCGCGTTGTCCAATGTCAGCAAAGCGGCTTTTATTTCACGCGTTTCCCAATCCACTCCGCCACAAACTCCAGCACCACAGGCGCAATGGTTTCCTGAATCGCGCCATATTCCGTGATGTTTCCCGTCTTACAGGTTTGGAAGAGGTGGTTCAGGTTGGGAAACTCCTTGATGGTGAAGTCCTTGTTGCCGCCTTCTTTCAGGGCCTTCTCGATTTCCGAAAGGTTTTCCTTGGGCGGCACCTGGAAGTCCTTCTCGCCGTTGACGGCAAGCACTGGCACGGTCACTTTGCGCAGCGCCGGCCGCGGATCGTAAACCAGGAAGAACCTGGACCAGCGCAGCGCGTCTTTGCTGAGTTGGCCTTGGAGCTGGCCTTTCGATTTCTCCGCGAGCTTGCGGTCTTTTTCATCGAGCTTCTCCAGCTCTTCCGCGACCATGACCTTGACTCGAGAGGCCACTTCCGCGTCATCGATTTTCTCGTGCATGACTTCGATGATTCGCTTTTGCAAGTCTCGGCTCCAGGTAAGCATTTTCTCGCTCAGGCCTGCCCCTTTCAAAAGAAACTTGGTTTGCATCGCCGTAATATCAGCGCCGGGAAGCCCGGTGCCGGCCAAGAGGACGATAAAGGCCACGTCTTTCGACTTCACCGCCACCATGGGGGCGATGATGCCGCCTTCGCTGTGGCCCATCAGGCCGATCTTGCGCGGGTCGATTTCTTTGTGCGACTTGAGGAATTCCACGCCGGCCATCACGTCGCCGGCAAAGTCTTCGGTGGTGGCGGGCGAGAACTTGCCCGTCGATTTGCCGACGCCGCGATCGTCAACGCGCAAAACTGCGATGCCTTTACGCGTCAGATAGTCGGCTAGAATCAGGAACGGCTTGTGCCCTAAGATGGTTTCGTCACGATCCTGCGGGCCGGAGCCGGTGATGAGCAACACGACGGGGAACGGACCTCCTTCTTTAGGCAGGGTGAGCGTGCCGGCGAGCGTCAGGTTGGCCGACTTGTTCTCGTAGCTCACCTCCTCCTCGCGGTAGGGATAGGGCTTCTTGGGATTTTGCGGTTTCTCGAAAATTGGGGCCTTGGCGTGCCGCATTAATTTCAGGCCAAGCTCCTGTCCGCCTTGCTTCCATTTGCCTTCGAAGGTGTTGCCGTCGTCAAGGAGTTTGCCTTCGTAACGGGCGCCCAAGTCCTTGAGGGCCAGGACCATGTTGCCGTCCTTGAAGGTGACCGTGC
>JACPZP010000059.1 GCA_016195405.1 Planctomycetota bacterium
GGCAATTAAAGCTTAGTGTAGTGTGCCCACCGATCCCTCCGGTGGACGGTCCAGTTCCTCAGTTCCTCAGCGTAAAAAATCTGCCGTAACTGGGAAATGCCAAATTGCCATTATTCTGCAGTTAAGAACGGAAGAGCGAAAGTTTGGCTCCGCAGCGGCAAAGAAAGTTGGGTGTTGCTGCATATCGAGGTCCAGGCTCAAGAGGAAAAGCAATTCGCGGCCCGAATGTTCCTCTACTATTCTCGAATTCGTGACAGGTATAATCAGGAAGTGGTAAGCTTGGCGGTCCTGGGAGACGACCGGCCGGATTGGCGTCCCGGTGTATACCGCAGTTCGCGCTGGGGCTGTTGGATCGAATTCGGATTCGCAAGCTGTTCCGCATTCTAGATTGGCTTTTGCAGTTGCCCTTTGAGTTCGAAAACCAATTTCGCCAGGACTTGACTCGTTTGGAGGAGGAAAAGCAAATGCCATACGTAACAAGCGTCGAGCGATTGGCGAAGAAAGAAGGCCTTGAAGAAGGTCTGAAGGAAGGATTGGAGCAAGGATTGGAACAAGGATTGGAACAAGGATTGGAACAAGGATTGGAACAAGGATTGGAACAAGGATTGGAGCGAGGATTGGAGCGAGGATTGGAGCAAGGACTGGAGCAAGGATTGCGCGAAGCTGTCCGCGCGGTTTTGAAATCAAAGTTTGCCTTTCCCGGTTAGGCGTTGTTCGAAGAAGTTCCGGCCGACTGCAATGCGCAACGGCTCCGGGACCTATTGGCGATCGTCGAGGAAGCCAGCTCCATTGATGAAATCCGGAATTCCATTCGCAGGCAATCTTGAAAGCTAAATGGCTAGCAACGTATTACGGCTGTCGGCGGAAGAAGATCCGCTCTGGTACAAGGACGCCGTCATTTACGAAGTCCACGTCCGTGCCTTCTGCGACAGCGACGCTGACGGCATCGGCGACTTTCGCGGCCTGACCGAGAGGCTCGATTACCTACGCGATCTCGGCGTGACCGCGCTTTGGGTTTTGCCTTTCTATCCGTCGCCTCTCAAGGACGACGGCTACGACATTGCCGACTACACAGACGTCAATCCGATTTACGGCACCCTCGCCGACTTCAAACGCTTCTTGCGCGAGGCGCATCGCCGCGGCATGCATGTCATCACCGAGCTGGTAGTCAACCACACCTCCGACCAGCATCCCTGGTTTCAGCGCGCCCGTCGCGCCGCGCCGGGGACGCCGGAGCGTGATTTCTACGTTTGGAGCGACACGGCCGACAAGTACAAGGACGCTCGCATCATTTTCAACGATTTCGAGTCCTCCAACTGGGCCTGGGACCCGGTGGCCAAGGCCTACTACTGGCATCGCTTCTACGCCCATCAGCCCGACCTCAACTATGACAATCCGGCGGTCCAAGAAGCCATTCTCGCTGCAATCGATTTTTGGATCGACATGGGCATCGACGGCTTCCGCCTTGACGCCGTTCCATACCTTTATGAGCGCGAAGGCACCAACTGTGAGAACCTGCCGGAAACTCATGCTTTCCTGAAAAAACTCCGCGCCCATGTCGACGCCCGCCGCCGTTCCCGCATGCTTTTGGCCGAGGCGAACCAGTGGCCCGAAGATGCCGTCGCCTATTTCGGCCAAGGCGATGAATGTGAGATGGCATTTCATTTTCCGGTCATGCCCCGGCTTTTCATGGCCATCCAGATGGAGGACCGCTTTCCGGTCATCGACATCCTCCAGCAGACGCCGGCCATTCCTGCGAATTGCCAGTGGGCGCTTTTTCTGCGCAATCACGACGAGCTGACCCTGGAAATGGTCACCGACGAGGACCGCGACTACATGGTCCGCGTCTACGCCCAGGACGCCCATTCGCGCATCAACCTCGGCATCCGCCGCCGGCTAGCGCCCTTGCTCGAAAACCATCGCGCCAAGATCGAACTCATGAACGGGCTGCTGCTTTCGCTCCCCGGCACTCCTGTCATCTATTACGGCGACGAGATTGGCATGGGCGACAACATCTATCTGGGCGACCGCAACGGCGTCCGCACGCCGATGCAATGGAGCCCCGAGCGCAATGCCGGCTTCTCCAAGGGCAATCCGCAACGACTCTACCTGCCCGTCATCATCGACCCCGAGTACCATTACCAGACCATCAACGTCGAGGGCCAGCAGAACAACACCCATTCTCTTCTTTGGTGGATGAAGCGCCTCATCGCCCTGCGCAAGCGCTACCAGGCGTTCGGACGCGGCACGCTCGAGTTTCTCTACCCAAAGAACCACAAAGTGCTGGCCTACTTGCGAAAAGGCGATGGCGGCCCGACAATTCTTGTCGTGGCGAATCTGTCGCGCTTCGTGCAATACGTCGAGCTGGATCTGGCGGCGTTTCGCGGCTTGGCGCCGGTCGAGACCATGGGCCGAACCCGGCTTCCCCTAATAGGCGACTTACCCTATCTGCTCACTTTGGGGCCATACGCCTTCTACTGGTTGGCGCTGGAACCGACGCCGGTCGACGCCGCTCATGCCCCCACGGCTGCCGCGGATTTGCCCTTCTTGGAGGTGTCGCAAAAATGGGAGCACGTTTTCGGCGCGTCCGTCCGGGAGAGCCTTGAAATCGCGCTGCTCGGCTACCTCCGTAAGCAAGCGTGGTTTTCGGCCAAAGGCAAGGACCCGCGCGCCGTGCGGATCACTGAGAATATTCCAATCGCGCGTGACGGCGCGGTCTGGATCCTCGCGATTTTGCGCGTCGAATTTGTGGAAGGCGAGCCCGATGCATGCATCCTCCCCGTGGGGTTCGTAGCGGACTCTCACGACCCGGCACTAGCCGCGAAGCCGCGCGACGGCATCTGCCGACTGAAAGTGACAAGTCCGGCGTCTGGAAATGCCGCCTCGGGTAATGGCGATTTCGGAAATGCCGCTTCGGAAAATCGCGCTTCGGAAAATCCCTCCTCCGCACCGGCGACCCCCGAAGATGAAAAACGAACAGGCCTTCTTTATGATCCCACGGGCGATAAAGACTTCTCGCAAGCTTTGTTAAACTCTTTCGCCCGTCGCCGCCGCTTCCGTGGCAACCGCGGCGAGTTGTTCGCTCTGCCGGCCCCGGCTTTCGCGCGTCTGCGCGGCAGCGTCGATCCGGAGCCGAGGCCCGGCTTGGTTTCAGGCGAAAACAGCAGCTCGGTCGTCCTCGGAGATCGCCTCTTCCTCAAAATCTACCGCTGGGTTGAAGAGGGCGTTCATCCGGAAATGGAGCTGGAACGTGCCCTTGCTGAGAAGACGGAGT
This sequence comes from Planctomycetota bacterium, assembly GCA_016195405.1. GTDB lineage: Bacteria > Planctomycetota > Planctomycetia > Gemmatales > Gemmataceae > JACPZP01. The sequence goes on from JACPZP010000059.1 coordinate 3,275, forward strand.
TTCGTCATGCGGCGCCGGTCGCCGGCGCCCTGGAGTATCGCTCCGGAGCGCGGCAACCGATGACGGTCGCGGGACTCTTTGGCTTTGTGGCCAACGAAGGCGACGCGTGGAATTTCACCCGCGACGCCCTGCATCGCTTCTTTGTCGATGTGCTGACCAAGTACGCGCAGGAAAAAAAGCCGCCCATGCCCGACAAGCCCTTGCTCGATGCCGTCGCGGAGGAGGTGCCTGCGTTCGTTGTGGAGGCGATCGGTCCTTACCTGGAATCCGCGCGCCTCATCGGCCGCCGCACCGCCGAGATGCACGTCGCCCTGGCTGGGGTCGTAACCGATGCTGATTTCGCGCCGGCGCCCTTCACCATCCAATATCAGCGTTCGATTTACCAGACGGTGCGTTCCGAAGCCTTGCAAGCCTTTGAATCGCTGCGTGATCGGATGCGTGATCTTCCGGAGGATGCGCGCAGCGACGCGGAACGGCTTATGGCGCGCAACAGCGAATTGCATGCCTCCCTGCGCCGAATCCTGGAGCGCCGCATCATCGCCCAGCGCACCCGCGGCCACGGCGATTATCATTTGAGCAGCCTGCTGCACACCGGCAAGGATTTCGCCATCGTCGATTTCGAAGGGGAACTAATGCTGCCCCTCAGCAACCGGCGCCACAAGCGCTCGCCGCTGCGCGACGTGGCCAGCCTCTTGCATTCCTGGCACTTTGCCGCCCGTACCGCTATGCGTAAGGGGGATGTGCGGCCTGAAGATATCCCCGTCCTTATCCCTTGGACGCGTTTCTGGCACGTCTGGGTGTCCGTCGCCTTCATGCAGACGTACCTCGAAATCGCTTCGTCCGCCTCGTTTCTGCCCAAAGTCCGGGAAGAAATGCAGATCTTGCTGAATTTCTACTTGCTGGGCCGAGGCGTTTTCGAGCTGCGCCATTTCCTCGTGAACCGGCTCGACGTAGCCAACATTCCCATGCGCGCCCTTCTCTACTTGCTTGATCTGCAGAGTCTGGAGACAAAAGGACAACCCGCGCCCCAGCCCGTATAACCTGACTTGGATTCACTTAAGAGACCAAAGGGGGGGCGGTTCAATGTTGGCTGTTTTGTTCGGACTCTTGATCTGCAGTGGTCAAGGCGATGAGACGTCGCGAACGGACATCTGGCCCCAGTGGCGCGGACCCACCGGCGACAGCGTGGCGCCAAGCCGCGATCTGCCGACGCGCTGGAGTAAGACCGAGAACATCGCGTGGCAGTCGCCGCTGCCGGGTTGGGGCAATTCGACGCCGGCCATTTGGCGCGACGCCGTCTTCGTCACCACTCAGGAGAACGACCGTTTGCTGCTCTTGCGCCTCGATCGGAAAAGCGGCAAAACCATTTGGCAGCGCGACGTGGGCCGGGGTACGCCGCGCCGCCAGGGCCCCATCGGCAATGGCCGCTTCCACGACGAGCACAATATGGCCAGCCCCTCGCCCGTGACGGACGGCCAGCACGTTTGGGTTCACTTCGGCAATGGCGATCTTGCCTGTTACACCTTCTCCGGCGAACACGTCTGGAAGCAAAACCTCATGAAGAGCTACGGCGCCTATTCCATTTGGTGGGGGCACGCCAACTCTCCCTGCCTGGCCGGCGACATGATTATCTCCGTGTGCATGCAGGATCCCAAAGGGGACGGCCCAAGCTATGTGGTGGCCCACGATAAGCGGACTGGCAAGGAGAAGTGGCTCGTCAAACGCGCCACCGGCGCGTCCGAGGAGCCGGCTGACTCCTACACCACGCCGCTGCTCTTCCGTAATGGCGACCGCACCGAGTTGATCGTTTTCGGCGGCAACGTCCTCGACGCTTACGATCCGCAAAACGGCAAGCGCCTGTGGCACTGCGGCATCTTCGCCGGCAATCGCGTTATCTCCGGCCCCACACTCGCAGGCGACACCATTTACGCCGTTCAAGGCATGAAAGGGCCGCTCTTTGCCGTGCGCGGCGGCGGGACGGGCGACGTTACTGCCAGCCATGTTCGCTGGAAATACGCCGGCCAAACTCCCGACGCCGCCAGTCCTGTCGTCGCCAACGGTCTGGTGTTCCTCGCCACCAATCCCGGAATGGCGGTCTGCATCGACGCCGCCAACGGCAAGGAGCTGTGGAAACAGCGCCTGGCCAACGGTTTCCTAGCCACGCCGTTGGTCGTCTGCGACAAGGTTTATTTCTTCGGCAAGGAAGGCAAGGCGACGATTGTCGAAGCTGCGCGCAGCTTCAAAGTGATTGCCCAATGCGATCTGGAGGAAGAGATCGTCGCCTCGCCGGCGGTCGCGGGCAACGACTTATTTCTACGCACCAAGGAGAACCTCTATCGGATCGGCAAGACCACGGTGAAGGATGCGGAACGCTAAGTACCACCTCCATGTCCTTCTTTTTCTGGATTGCCACGGCCGACCGTTTATAATTCAGGGACCGTGTCCCAAGACGATTCATTTCCTGACTTCATCAAGCGCATACGCGGCGGGGATCCGGAAGCCGCCGTCGAACTTGTACGGCGCTTCGAGCCCTTTATTCGCCGCGAAGCCCGCATGCGCCTTCGCAACCCGCGCCTGACACGCCTGTTCGATTCCGTGGACGTGTGCCAATCCGTGCTCGCCTCGTTTTTCGTCCGGGCCGCCCTGGGGGACTTCGACCTGGAGAAACCCGCCAACCTGGTGAAGTTGCTGGCCGGCATGGTTTGCAAGAAGGTGGCTTTCCAGGTCCGCAAACAGCAGGCCCTGAAGCGTGACATGCGGCAAATGGTCGAGCTGCCTGGCGAGGCTCTGGACGCGATTGCAGCGGGCGCAAGTCCGAGTAGAGTGGCGGCGGGCAAAGAACTGCTGCGAGAGTTCCGCGAGCGTTTGACCGACGAGGAACGACAACTCGCCGACCTGCGCGCGGAGGGCCATGCCTGGGAGGAAATCGCCGCTCAGCTTGGCGGAAACGCCAAGGCGCGCTGCAAGCAACTGGGAAGGGCCATGCAACGCATTTCGCAACAACTCAAGCTGGATGAGGCGGACGATGTCTGACAAATTTCCCACTCCCACGTTGTCCACTGTTCCAGAGGATCCTGGCAAGGACGGTCCTGGCACGGAAAGCCCGGCCCGGCAGTTGTGGCGACTGTGGTGCTCAGGCCAGAGCCCGGAAGTTCGTGAATTCGTAGATAAGGCTGGTCCACTTTCCCAGAACCAAGTGGCGGCGGTGTTGCAGATCGATCAGCGCGCACGACGGGAGCATGGGGACAAAGTCAGTGCGGAAACCTACCTCGAGGGGTTTCCCGCCTTGGGCAACGACCGTGAAGCCCGACTCGATCTCGTCTACGGGGAGTACTTGTTGCGGGAGGAGCTTGGCGAAAAACCCTGCCTGGACGAGTACGCGCGGCGGTTTCCCGACTTGATGGAGGACTTGCGCACACAAATCGAATTGCACGAAGCCATGGAAGAGCCCACGCCGGACTTGGATGCCCCTACCCTGCTCGTGACAGAAGCCGGCGCATCCCAATCTGACAGCGAGACGGCAGCGTTGCCGGTGGTCGCGGGTTACGAAATCCTCGGTGAGCTGGCCCGCGGCGGCATGGGCGTGATCTACAAGGCCCAACAAAAAGGCTTGAATCGCCTGGTCGCCCTCAAGATGAACGTCCTTGGCGAGCAAGCCAACACCGATCAGTTGGCCCGCTTCCGAGCGGAGGCGGCCACCATCGCTCAACTCCAACATCCCAACATCGTGCAGGTCCACGAAGTCGGCGACCTGGCGAGCCGGCCCTTCTTCTCTCTCGAATTCGTTGCCGGTGGGAACTTGGCCCAACGCTATGCCGGCGCGCCGCAACCTCCCCAAGCGGCGGCCGAGATGATCGAGACACTGGCGCGGGCGATGCATTTCGCTCATGGCCGTGGCATCGTGCATCGCGACCTCAAGCCTGCCAATATCCTTCTGACCCCCGAAGGCACGCCGAAGATCACCGATTTCGGCCTCGCCAAGGAGCTGGCTGTCGATCGCGGCAATACCCAGAGCGGCGCCATTGTGGGCACTCCGGAATTCATGGCCCCCGAGCAAGCATCCGGCGTGGGACATGCCATTGGGCCGGCTGCGGACATTTACGCGCTGGGCGCGCTCCTCTATTACGCCCTCACCGGCAGGCCTCCCTTGCAAGGCGCCTCGATGCTGGAAACGCTGGAATTAGTCCGATCCATCGACCCCGTGCCGCCGCGCCGTCTTCAGCCGCGCTTGCCCCCAGACTTGGAAACCATTTGCCTCAAGTGTCTCGAAAAAGACTCTAAGAAGCGCTACCCTTCCGCCCAAGACCTGGCCGAGGACCTCAGCCGTTTTCGCGCGGGCCGCCCAATCCGGGCCCGGCGCATCAGCATGGTTGAGCGCTGCTGGCGCTGGTGCCGGCGTCACCCTGGCTCCGCCGTCATGTTGGGCTGTTTGGCTGCCCTCGTGCTCGTCATTGTCCTTGGCTCCATCTTGGGGATGGCTCAGTTGCGTTCGGCCCTGAACACCTCCGAGGCCAACCTGGACCGGGCCAAGAGCGCGGAGTGGGCCGCCAAGAAAGAGACTTTGGATTCTTTGCTTGCGCAGGCCCGCTCCAACCAGCGCAGTCGTCGTAGCGGCCAGCGCTTCGAGAGTCTGCGCCTTGTGGAAGAAGCCTACCGCCTTGGCCAGGAACTCGAGTCGCCGGCGCCGGAGTCTCAGGAATTGCGCAATCTCGCGCTGGGCGCGCTCGCCATGCCCGACATTGCGCCCGCGCTGAGTTGGGAGGGCTTTCCGCCGGGGTCCCACCGCGTCGATTTCGACGATACTCTGGAAATCTATGCGCGCACGGACCTCCTGGGCAACTGCGCCATCTGCCGCCGAAACGGAAAAACGGAAGTCGTCCTCCATACGCTGCCGACGGTGGGCTCGCCGAGCGCCCTACTCTCGCCACGCCTGAGCCGCGATGCCCGCTTCGTGGGCCTCGTCTATCAAGATGGGCGCATGCGAATCTGGAAGCTCGATGGCCCGGCGCCGGAAGTGTGGTGCGAAAGCAAGCACGCTTCCTTCTTCGACTTCCGCCCGGACAGCCGACAGGCCATCCTGGTCCATCTGGACGGGACGCTGCGCCATTTCGATCTGGTGACGCGAATGGAACAGGTTCTCGCAGCCACTCCCCGAATGGCCGACGAAGTAGTGGTCGCGCTGCACCCGAGCGAACCCTTGGTGGCGGTCTGCTCCTATTTCAACAACGAGGTGCTCATTCGCGAGTTGCCTACGGGCACCATTCGCCATGTTCTTCCACACGTCCTGGGCGCCGCCTCCTGCGCCTGGCACCCGGATGGGCGGTCGCTGACTACTGCCGGCATACTCGGCGACTTGCGCCTGCGCCTCTTTGACACCGACAGCGGCCGGCTCGTACACCAATTCGGGCCGTGCGAAGGGGGCGCGTGGATCACCTTTAATCACACCGGCGATCGTCTGCTCTCGTGGGGAAGCTGGAGCGGTTTTACGCAACTCTGGGACGTACAGGCCGGACGGCTCCTTTTTCATCTCCCGCCCGCGGACTTTTTTGGCCACAGTCTCCGCTTCAGCCGCGACGACCGGCTTCTGGCCTGCAGCGTCGACAAGAACCGGCTGGTCCTCTGGAACGTCGCTGCCGGCCGGGAATTCAGCACGCTCGTGCGCCGCGCGATGTCCCCCTCCAGTTCCTACGAAAACCTGGCGATTCATCCTGCCGGCCGCCTCTTGGCAGTTGCCATGCGCGATGGGCTTGGACTCTTTGACTTGCAGCGCGGCGAGGAAGTTCGATTCTTGCCGCAAAGCGGGCAGGTCACTGGGGTTCTTTTCGAGCCGGAATCGGGTGCCCTGCTGGCGGCCACTCGCGGAGGCCTCAAACGCTGGCCGATTCGATTCCTCGCCGGCGGCGAACTGGAGATGGCGTCTCCCGAGAAACTGCTGTCATTCGCCGGCGACAATATTGCCGTGAGTAATGATGGAAAAGTCGTCGCTCAAATCAATCGTGCCATCGGCACGCGCCTACGGCTTGCCGGCTTATGGCTTCGCCTCGCCGACCGTCCAGCCGAGCCTATTCATCTGAATGCGGGCGTCGATTCGAATTCCGTCGCGGTCAGCCCGGATGGAAAATGGGTCGTTGTCGGTAAGCATGCCCACCCCGATCTCCAGCTCTGGGATGTCGCGACCAGTACGGCGGTCAAGAAATTCCCCGGTGAGGGGATCGCCGTCGCGCAGTTCAGCCCCGATGGCCGCTGGCTCGCAACCGGGCTGGATGGCGGCCGCCTGTGGAAGGTCGCGGACAGCGCCGATGCTTGGACGCCGGGACCGCGGATCGACCCCGGCCTCGGCTTTGCAGCTTTTTCGGCGGACAGTCGTCTCCTGGCCGTTCCCTTTCTGACGGGACAAATCCGCCTATTCGATCTGGCCCGGGAGGTCGAGTTGGCAAGACTCGAGGACCCTAATATGGCCCCGGGCCGGGTCGCTTTCACCGCCGACGGCACGCGCCTGGTAGCATTGAGTCTCAACGACGGAATCCATGTTTGGAACCTGATCGGGCTGCGCGAACGACTCGCCTCGATTGGCCAGGACAAAAACTTGCCTGACGCGTGGCTGAAATCGCCGCCCGCGTCCACCGATGTCCAACCGCTCCGCTTGGCGGCCGACGACGCCGAGTCCCATTTCAACAAGGGCCTTGAATTACTGCGAAGGAATCAGTTGGCCCAGGCCCGCGACCAGTTTACCCGGGCTGCGGATTCCCCCGCGTGGCGCATGAGCGCTTTTTATCATCGCTCCTTGGCCAAGCTTCTTGCCGGCGAGCATCTTGCCGCCTCGACCGACCGCGATCTGGTGCGCGAAGCCTTTCCCGATTTCGTCTGGGCGTGCCACCAGTTCGCTCTCCGCAGCCAGTCTCTCGATGACGACGCGCTGGCAGTGCGCTTTCTGGAAGCGGCGCTCGTCCTCCAGCCGCGCGACAGCTTCGCCGCCAACAATCTCGCCTGGCTTCTGGTCACCGGCCCCACGGAGTTGCGCGATCCGAAGCGGGCCTTGCCCCTCGCTCAGAAAGCCGTGGAGTTGAATTCCAACACTTCCGCCTTTCGCAATACCTTGGGCGTCGTCCATTACCGCCTAGGGGAGTATGCGGAAGCCATCCAACACCTGGAAAAAAGCTTAACTCTGCCCAAGAATCGCTTGGACGCCTCCGACCATTTCTTTCTGGCCCTGTGCCACCATCGCCTTGGAGACGCGGGCAAAGCGCTGGCCCATTTCGACCAGGCCCAGCGCTGGATGAAAACTCGGCGGAATCTAACCGCCAGCGAGCAGGCGGAACTTAAGTCCATCCAGCGCGAAGCCGAGATGGAGTTGGGCAAGTCCTCTGAAATGAAATGACAACCGCAGGCCTCCTGAACGACAACGCGGTTAACAGTGGTTAGCCCCGCGCGCAAGTTCCGCTCAGTTCCCTACTTAAGCACACGTTTCTTCACCTCAGCTGCGGCCCTCCAAAAAATAGTTTCGTAATTTCCTGTCTCCATTGGCCGGCAAACGCAATGAAGTTATTGAGCCAGGCGGAACAGCCTTCACGACTTGTTCCGGCCCGCAGGCGGCGAACAAGTGACGCCAGACGTCCTTTCCCTTTTTCAACGGGCTGTTAAAAGCCTTCGCTAAGACAGGAGGTAAGAAGATGACCATACCCAAGGATTGCCTTTGGGGAGTCGATTCCGTTTCTTCCATTAAGAGCATGTTTAACACGGTGGTGCGACAAGCCGAGAGAGTTCCGGACTTTTGGGGCCGGTACCTCGCCAGGTTCAAATTGCAGAAAGATGAGATTGACTTCCTCCGCAAAAACAGTCCCCAGACGCGCCTGCTGTTGATTCATAACCCCGTTAACCTTGGTTTTTTCCAGGACAGGCCCCGCAACCCGGAAGAAGAACACGCCAGGGGAAAGTGGGCCGCCCTGGAAGCCAAAGCCGCCGCCGACAGCTTGGACAAGAACATCCCACATGGTGTGTCGATCTACGTGAACGTGGAACAGGATTCGGAGCCGAATCATATTGGGATCATCAGCTCGGATTGGATCCTCGGATGGTGGGAGGGAATGCGTGCATCCAAGTACGGGTTTGGGGGGATCTATGCCAACGTGTCGCGGAAAAGCCAGGCAAACAACGTCGCATTCCTCGGCGATGCATACACGGAGGCACTGAAAAGCATGCCCGGCCCTAATCCTCCTTTGTGGGGCATGTTCAAACATAAAGGCAAAAAGATCCCAGAGCACTACGATCCTGAGGAACCCCCGGGGGCCAGCGGAGCCGTAGTGGTCTGGCAATACTTCGCATCGCTTGTAAAAGGCGATTTCGACAGGGATCTGGCCACCAAGCGGGCTTATGACCGAATGTGGAAACTCGACCCCCTCCCAGGCGCACACAAGGAAAAAGAGCACATGCACGCTAAGCAGAATCAGGAGGGACTTGCGGCCGACCACCGAGTGGCTGCCAAGAAGAAGGACAAAGAGAGGGTCGAAGCGACGGCCGATTAAGCTTGCACCCGAGGCCCCCAGGTCATTTATCTGAAGCCTTCCTTGCCCAGGCGAAGATCGAGCGGCATGCCCTTTATCCGACGGGCTTTTGGCTGTTCGGACAAAGTGTCATGAACTACGGCCGCTCGAATCGTACACATCCCATTCCAAGGAGATCGACATGATGCGCTGGCTTAAGAACTGTTTGACCCCGCGTCCCACGATGCCCGTGCGCCGGCGCAAGCCAGGCTGCAGGCTCCAGGTCGAAACATTGGAAGACCGCGTGGTGCCCACGGCGGTTTTCGTCCCGTCGTTGGGCCAACCCACGCTGAATCCGACTCCGAATGGCGACTACCATTACACCACATTAAGCAGCCCGACGGTGTACCTTATTTTCGCCGGCTCCGATTTTGGTACGCGCTTGGGCGGGGGCATCGTCCTCCCCACGTTGCAGGTCGGTCAGCTCATTAAAGACGCCAACACGATCCTGCAAAGTCCGTATCTAACCGGCCTGACCGAGTACGGCAGCGATGGGATAGCCCATTACGGGGGATCCTTTCTCGATTTGTCGCTTGACGATCAGGACGTGCTCAAAAACCCTCTGAATCCGAAGTACGGTGGTGATATTCTTCAGTATGAGCTCAACCTGGCAATCAACAGTGGTGGGGTCCCCGCGCCGCCGCCAAACACTCCCCTCACTGATTTCGGCGCGCCCATTTACGTGGTTGTCTTGGACGGGACGCTCTCCACGACCGTGGATGCACGGGGGCTGGTGGCGGGGTCCGGCGGCTCCAATTTCGTGAAATATTACAACGGTGTGCCCGTCAACTTTATTCATGTGGGCTCGGACGCTGGAAATTCGGAACGGAACTTCGGCAGGGTCTTCTCGCACGAGATGATAGAAAAGATGTCGGATCCGACGACCGACAACCGTGGCGCCCAGGTCATAAGCCCGACGCTGAAACGTCCGGAACAGATTGCCGACGGCGAACCTGAAAACTATCTGTATCTTCTGCGCGGGTCAAATCCCGTGTGGGTCCAGCCTTACTGGTCCGCCAATCAGGGCGCCTTCATCGTGCCGGACGGCAGCCGGGACCTCACCGTTTTCGGCGACGGCATGGACATCCGCGTGGACACCGTCCGCGACGGGATTCTGGGATTTGACCGGGTCAGCTACCGCGCCGGCAACGCCTTAGACAGGGTCAATTACCATGCCGGCAACATTTGGAATGACGTGGGCAGGACCTTCGGCAATATCCAGATCAACATGCTCCCCGATCGGCAGTGGGATGATGAAGTGGACATCGAGCCGGTGTTGCCGCTTTCGACGATTTCGATCCAGGGCAACGGCGGCGACGATCTAGTCAACCTGCGTGGACTGCCGGACAGAGGCGTGGTGAATATCGCTAACAACGGGGGTTTCACGGAACTGAACGTGACGAGCCCGCTCGGCGGCACCTCCACGTCCGCGACGCTCGATTCCGGCACTCTCTCCCTGACGGGAATCAACCCGAGCACCGGATTCCAGGGCAGCTACTTGATCAACTTTCAGCCCTCGCAGTTGCGCCACCTCAATGTTCACTTTGGCGGCGGCGGCAACAACCTCACGGTGAACGACACGCCCAACAGGCCCCCCCGGCTCGTTGTCATTGGGGGCAACGTGGACGTGGATTCCATGCGCACGACGCTCTACACCGGCGGCGGGATCGACACGACCGAAGTGAACGGCACCACCGGCCCCCTGACCATCGAGGGCGAAGGCGGCGCCGATATTGTCAATGTCGGCAATTACGGGGCCGGCTTGCAATTGATCGGCGGGGAGGTACTGGTCAAGAACGCCCCGTATTACACGGGGCTGACCGTGATCGACACGGGCTTTCAGGGGTCGCGCACGGCGACGCTCGGCGCAGCCGGCATCTCCTTCGCAGGCCCGTTCGCGCCGGCAGCCATCGGCTACGTCGCCGCGGATCTCCGCTACTTGAGTGTCTTCGGTGGCTATGGCGCCGATACCTACACGGTGACCGATACGCCCAACAGCGCCTATTTTGCCGGCATGCGAACCTCGATCTTCACCGAAGGCGGCAAGGACACCGTCAAGGTCCAAAAGACTACGGGAGCTCTGTTTCTGGACACCGGCACGGATGACGACACCGTTATCGTCGGCGATAGCGCGCATTCCGTCGGCGCTTCCTTGGCCCCCGTCACCGTCGACGGCGGCGGCGGCAGCGACACGCTCACTCTCGATGATCGGGCGGCGGGCAGCCTCCTGCTCAACGAAGGGCGTGGCTTCATCGTCACGGATAAGCAGGTTGAATGGGACCAGTCATTCGGGCCGCCCGCCCGCCGAATCAACTCGTCGAGCTTCTTTAACTATGCGAACTTGGCGCAGCTCAACATCCTCGGCAACCGGGTGAATACCGGATTCCACGTGTTGAGCACGGCCGCCGCCACACCCGTTTCGATGACCGGCGGCGTGGGCAATGACACCTTTACCATCGGCGATGCCACGCACTCCCTCGACAATTTGCGGGCCGGGGTGACCCTTGACGGCAAGGGTGGAACCGACACACTGATGTTCGACGATTCGGCGGACATGAATTACCACAGCTATGACCTTTACACGGACCATTTCGACCGCGGCGACGTCGGGCAGGAGCCGCTGGACACGCTGGCCCATTTCGCGCACCTCGAGGGGATCACACTAAACGTGAGCCGCGGCGGCAGCAGCGTCGGCGTGCTCGGCACCGCTGCCAACGCCCCGGTCACCATCAACGGCTGGGCCGGCGGCCAGGACGAGATCGTCGTCTACACATCCGCCGATGCCATCCACGGCGCCGTCACCGTTCACGGGCAGCAAGCCGACCTGGATTTTTTCATCCTCTTTGATTTCGAAAGCGTCAACCCGCATACGTATACCATGAGCACTGGCGCCGTTAAACGCGATGGTCAAGCGCCGGTCACGTTCGACGGGCTCGTCTATAGCGCCGTAAATGTCAGCAAAGTGGGCGGGAACTTGGTCAACGTCAAGAGCGTCGCGGCCGGCGCGGCCGCCCAGGTTCAGGCCCAGGACCGCGACCGCGTCGTCATCGGCAGCCATGCCTCAGGCACGGGCGGCACGATGGCGGACGTCCTGGGTTACACACTTGTCGGGGGCTACAGCCTGGAAGACCGTGTGGACCTGGTCCTGGACGACTCAGGCGACAAAGCCACGACACCGCGACTTGTCACCATCAGTCCGCCCACCAGCCCGCTCTTCCCCTACACCGTGGAAAGCGGTTTGGCGCCCGGCGACGTGTACTGGAACCTCGGCGCTGGGGCGTCGGTGTCCCTCCGCGGCGGCCATGCCGCCGAGGCCTTCGTGGTCCGGGGCGCCATCCCGGACGTCGGCCTGTCCATCTTCGGCGGGGCGGGGCGCGACGTACTCATCGCCGGCGCTACTCAGGCCACGCTTGACGGCGGCGGGGGCGGCGACATCCTCATCGGCGGCACCACCGATTACGACAACGACGATGACACGCTGCTGGCGATTTTGAACGAATGGGCCGGCAGCGGCACCGCATCGCTCTTGAACGCGATGACGGTCCACAAGAATGGCGCTGCCAACCAGCTGACCGGGGGAGACGGACTCGACCTGTTCTTCGCCCAGCTCCAGTCGGAGATGCTGGATAGGGACGCGCTTCTGGAGACGTGGATCACGCTGCCGTAGTGCTTGATAGCCATTCGGTCGCCGGTGAAGCAAGCTTTCATTGCTTCTTACAGGACAAGAAGCAATAATGCCTGTATAAGGCGATGGGGTTCGCCGAAAACCGCCTCGGATAACCGGGGCTGATGACCCCTACCAGAATCTTCCGGTAGGGGTTCCGCGAACATTCGCACCCCGCCCGGAAGGCACGCTCCGGGCGGGGTTTCTTTTTTTGATAAGGGGAGGTGACAGTGCACGTCCTGGCTCAGATCGGCTTCGTGGCCTTGGGGTCCGCCTTGGGAGGCTTGCTGCGCTGGGGGATTGGCGTGGGCTTTGGGCGGCTCTTCGGTCTCGCATTCCCTTGGGGAACATTCTTCATTAACATTTCAGGCAGCCTCTTCCTGGGCTGGTTGTCCATGATGCTGAAGGAAAGGCTGACGAACGGCGCCGCCTGGATCCATGCCGACAACCTCCATTTGCTCTTGGCCGTCGGTTTCACGGGGGCATATACCACGTTTTCCACCTTCGAATTCGAAGCGCACAGCCTGTTGCGCGACAACGACGGTTTGCTGGGACTGACGTACATCTTCGGCAGCGTCTTTCTTGGCTTGGTCGCCGTGCGCTTGGGAATGCTTCTGGCCCGAGGCTCGTAAAGTGATCCAGAAGAGGTGCTCCATGAAACTGGAAGGCGAGCAAACCCTGCTTCGCATTTATCTGCGGAACACCGACAAATGCGGTTGGTCCTCAGCCACCGATACGCTGGTGGAACGCGCCAAAAAACGCCACCTGGCCGGGGCCACGGTGCTGCGCGGCATCTTCGGCCTTGATTGCTCCGGCCGGCTTTTGGAGACCGGACGGTGGTCCATCGTGGAACATGTTCCCGTCATTGTCGAAGTCGTCGACCACCCTCACAACATCGGCCCGTTTCTCGCTGATGTTGGTGAGATTCTCACAGAGGGCCTGGCGACGCTTGAGCGCGCCCATGTCCTCCTGTATCGACACAATCGCGCCGCGGCGGAAGCGCTCGCCATGCGCCTTGAGGTCCCCGCTCCGATAGCGCCCTATTCCAATCTGCCATCTCCGCAGGAGTTCTCCGCCATGAAGCTAAGTGAAGAAGGACAGCTGTTGCGCGTCTTTTGCGGCGAGTCCGACACTTGGGACGGGCAACCGCTTTACCGGGCAATCGTCCTCAAGGCCAAGGAGCTTGGTCTGGCCGGCGCGACGGTCCTGCGCGGCCCCATGGGCTTCGGGGCCAATAGCCGCGTGCACGCCGCCAAGCTGCTCGACTTGTCAACGGACCTGCCGGTCGTTATTGAGCTGGTGGACAGCTCTGAAAAAATCAAAAGCTTGCTTCCGTTTCTGGACGACGCGGTCCAAGAGGGCTTGATAACGATTGAGGGAGTCCGCGTGTTGCGCTACCTGGCCAATCGCGGGAACTAAGAAAGGGGACATTCATGTTTATTATCGCATTTCACGTCAGTGCTCTCGCCTCCGGGGCCGGCCGCGCGGCCGTAGGGTCGCTTGCAAGTCCAATCGTTGGGCGGTCTTCTCGGCTCAGTCCACTTCAATAGAAAATATGGATGTCCCCTTTGTGCGCCGTGCCAAGGCGCCGATCTTCAGTGGGTGCAAGTCCCACCCGGCAACGGTCGCTCCAGCCGGTAGCAATCGGAGCGGCAGTGGAGGCAACGATACTGCCGAAGCCTTCGATGCAAAGGGTCGCC
>JACPZP010000055.1 GCA_016195405.1 Planctomycetota bacterium
CAGGGTCCACGCATCTAACTTTCGCTGACTTCCCTACCGAAAAGCACCTTTTCCAGGGTCGGTTCGTGCCAGCCAGCTTGTTTGCGCCTAGAATCAATGCTCCCTTTTAGCTCCGGTGTGTTCTTGAGCATGGACAGGGCCACGCGGCGCAGCACGCCCAAGTTGGCTTGAGCGTGGCCGGCACGCGAACGGTTGTGGTCCTCCCGGAACGCCACATCCAACACCCAGTGCAACTGGTTCTCCACCTTCCAATGGCCACGCACCGCCTTGGCCAAGAGCTTCACCTTCGGCGGCAGACTGCTGATGTAATAGCGCGTGCCGATTTGGCTCTGCCCCTTGGCATCCGTACATTCACGCGTCACCGACACCAAACTCCTTGCCCCGACCCAAGCGTCAAACTCGGGCGCTTCGGGCGGCACCGGCACGGCCACGTAGCAGCGTGTCTCCCGGCGGCGACGGCTCTCCTCCTTCCACAAGGTCGGCGCCGACATCGGCTCTTGTGACATGGCATCGTTAATGGCCTTGTGCACGGCGGCCTCCAACGTGGGTTGATTGCCCTTCACCGCAATGACATAGTCGCCTTTCGCTTCCACGATCTGCTCGACGATGTGCTGCTGACATCCCAAGGCATCCAGGGTGACGATGGCGCCCTCCAATTCCAAGAGCTGCAAAAGGCGCGGAATCGCCTCCAGTTCGTTGGAGCCCGCGCTCCCGCCACCTGGCCCAGGAACAAATGGTTGGCCGACGCCCAGGCGCTGACCAGCGTCAAGGGCCCCTGATCGCCCGCACGCGCCATGGCTTCGCGGGCGGCCTTGCCGTCGATGGCGATCAACCCCTGCATGTTTTCATGCAAGGCATGGAGCCAGGCCAGCAGACATTTTTGAAAGGCGATCGGGTCCAGAGCGGACAGCACACGGTCGAAGGTATCATGCGAAGGCACCTGCTCTGGGCTCTCGGGCAATTCCACCAACCGAGCCAGCCAAACGCGAAGGGTGCGGGCAAAGAGAGCGATTTCCTCGTTGTCGTTGGCTCCTGCGATCGTGGCACAAATCGCGATCACCACCAGGCTGAGCAACCGATAACGGACACGACTGATGCGTCGGCGCGGGTCAGGCAGCTTGGCGAAGAATCTGCGGATGTAAACGGGCGAAAGACGGCGAGACTTTGCCATGAGGAACCTCCATGAGACAGGCAATTCCATGAAATGCCATGCCATCTTTCGCGCCGCCCCTTGTCCTTTTCAAGTGCCCGCCGGAAAATGTTGAGGATTTGATGCGTGGACCGTGACGTGCTGCTCTCGCGACCTTGACCTGAGACCTTTACTTGTAATGTCCCGCGTGCTGCCGGAAAGGCTTCGATGATGCCGGACGGACCCGGTCGATGTGACCGGAGCGCGCGGCGGTCGATAGGACCGACGTAGTTTCCGTCACGAACAAAACGCGCGTCGGTGAACTGCCCGCACCGTCACTCCCGTGTCAAATCACACCTCTCAATCGTGCCTCCGTCGAGGCGCTTGACATCCTCATCCAATCCCCTCGATCGCATCGGTCAAAAGCTCCTTCTCGAACGGACTCAAATGCAGCTTGGAGACATCGAGTGTCTTCAGGTTCGCTAGTGCGACGTCCAAATCGTCCCTGGTCTTCAAGTACGCTTGGATCTTCTCACCAAGCTGCATCGGGATCCCGTACTCGTCAAGAGCCGTGATGACTGAGGGTCGGAACAGAGACTCCACAAGTGCCGCGAACACCGAATAGTCACCCGATGGCAATCGAGCCCCGTCGAGTACTTCCTCTTGAATCCGAGAAACGGCCATCAAGAAACGCGGAAGGTCGAAGCCCATCCAATTGCGTTCAAATTGAAGGACACGCTCGACCGCTTCATCGGGAGTTTTTGCGGCGTACCTGCCTCCCGTGAGTTCGTTGAGAATCCGCCTCGCTGTGATGGGCTCATGCCAGAACTGCCACGTTTTCAGTGTAAGCTGCTTTGCGGAAACGACATTGTGAAGTGACTTCTTCACGAAGTACTCCCAGAGGAGCCCGCACACAAACTCAAGATGTCGATACGTTGGAAAACCGTTCCACGCGAATCGATGCCACAGGCTCGATGCGTTCGCCGCGATGTACTCAGCGAGTGCGATCTGATCGTCTGGATCGATGGAGGCATTCTGCTTGATCACGCTCAACGAAAGACTGTCCTCGTCGGCGTAATGCTCCATTCGAACCTGAGATTCATCAGTCAAATCATCCTCGTCCAACTGAACGAGGAGGGCGGCTGGCGTTGTCTCATTCTGGGTAAAGAAGGGGAAGTCAACGAAAGGAAGTTCTTCATGTGGGGGATCGTCAAAGAGATAAACATTCCCCACGAAGTGTTTGAACATTCGTCCTGAACGCCCCTTGATGTTGTTGAACGTGAAGTGATCGATTGCCCGATTCGCAATCTTGTTATGCCAGACGACCACGTTCTTCGCTTTTGTATTCACCCCCTCGATCAGCGTTGATGTGCATACCAAGTAGCGGATTCTGTCCTCATTGAACGCTCTGACGATGAACTGTGCGAGTGATCGCGGCAGCCTTCCGTGATGGATTCCGATTCCCTTTTCTAACGCCTTGCCGAACACCCAATCAGGATGGAATGTCGCCCCTATCCACCTTACGGCGTCCTTCATGGATGGAACGCCTGCGGAGATGCCCGCGTTTATTAGCTCGCTGGCTACTTCATCGGCTTTCGGGGGTGAGCTGCAGAAGATGAGCGTGGGCTCGGTGAGCTTACGCACCAACGCGACCAGATCGGCCAACGATTTTTTTCGCTTCGGCGGCTTGTGAACCTGAATGACAACGGTGGAGTAATCGGTGCGGAAGAAATGACAGTGATACGCCCTTTCCACGCCGGGAGGGATCGCGCTGATGTTCGGTCCAAGGAGGTAGAACTGACCTCTTGCCTTCCACAGGCGATAGAAGGCTTGATTCAGAGCAATGGTTCGGGCTTCATCGTCCGTCATCAAGCCGAGCTTGTAAAACTCGTCGATGACGAAGAAGGATATCGGGGGGAAGGAGTCGCATGCGACAGCTCTCTCGGCCGTGAAAACAAAGATGTTCCTGTCAGCCGGAGGCTGAGTGACGTGCGTGATGATCTTGTAGTTGTTTGAGAATGCTGAAAGTCGGCGCCTGGTCTCATCAATCAGAGCGAGTGTTGGCACGATCACGGCGATATTTTCATGCTGCGCCGTGGCGATGATTGCGTCGATGATCCGACTCTTTCCGAAACTTGTTGGGGCACTCAGGATGACATTGTCCCCGGAAAGGAGACGGTGATAGACAGCTGCCTGTTCACGGTGAAAAACGAATTCTGGGGGCATCGACAGAGGCCGATGGCATTCGTACGCCAGACGATCCCTTAGATCGAGTGCGTCCGCGTCGGCGTATGGGAAGAATCCAACCTGCCTCGCTAGCGAATCGAGAATGACGCCAGCAGGGCCGAAGTCGTTTCGTTTTTCAAGGGCGCGCAAAATCATCTCGCGAGCAACGCTCTCATTGTCGTTCGTGCCAAGCAACTCTCCGATCGCTCTCAGGATGTCGAAGGGATCTTCCGTGAGGCCGCTTGGTTGGAAACACTCGCGGAGTTCATCGATCGTCAGAGGTTTTGCCATGTCTTCAGCTTCCCTTCCAACGCTTGAACCAGTTCCTCTTTCTTGTGCAAGGGCACAAGGAACAGATGAATGCGAATGTCAGCGGGGACTTTCTTGTGTTTCAGTGCGTCAGAGAAAGCCTTGTGGTGTTTGAGAATCTCGGACTTGAACGCAGTTGCATATGCAGTCGAGCAGCTGGTATGGTCGGAAACGCATGTACTGTCATACGTCAGCAGCACTGGGATACAGACCCGTTTGAAAACGCCGTCCAAAGACGTGTTTGGCGAAAGTAGAGTCTTGATCTTTGTGGAAATCGGCCCATCCCCGAGCTTGCCTGTAATAAGCATGAACTCCTGTCGCAAGTAATCCGTTGCCAAGTGGCCTTCTATTTCCTTCACGACCACTGTTATCGCACGATCGATGCTCTTGAAGAACTTGGCCTCGCCGAGCCAAAGCTCCAGGTTTGAAGCTGGGCCGACAACATGAACGGCATCGAAACCCTTGACGGTTTCATTGACGGCACTCTTGTAATAGATTTTCGAAATCAGAGGGCGAGACTTGTGAACCTGTCGAATGATGGCGTGAAGAAAAAGCTCGCCGAACTCTCCACGTTTTTCAAACTTCTTCGTCTGGTATACCAGTTGAGCCGCTCGCCGAATGAACTTAACCAGATTGGCATGCTGAATTAGTTTGCACTCGTCCGCTGTCAGCGAGAACTCTGGTAGCCACTCGACGATATGGTCAGCAAGAGCGTTCTTTCGCCAGAGACCCTGTTCGTACCCTACACACAGTCCGCAGATCGACGGAACGATTTGGAGGTCGTGTTCCCTCACGACGAGAAAAGGTTCGGGCATCTTCATGGGCACGGGCGGCATGGCTGATGCTCACTAGGGTCGTGAAAATGCCGCTCCATCATGATATTCAGGCAATGTGACGAGCCTCGCCTCGAACACCTGGTTTTCATGCCAACTTACGAATTTCGCGTGTGGATTCCATTCCGGCGCTGCACAAATCGAATCTTTGCCGTGGTGGCCGAGAAGAGTTTCCTGGAATCCAGCTGAGTAATTTGCCTGGTCAGAGACGTGAACGTCGTCCTTGTTTCGACCGTTCGCTTCGTGGATGGCCTCTAGCTGGCCGCAAGTCGGCATTGCTCACCGCGACCGAAGTAACACGCAGCGCCTCGGCGTCGAGAAACACGTCACCGGACATGCGCAACCTGCGTCGATCCGACACGCGTCCGACACGCCGAAGTACACTCGGTCGATGAAACCGATGCAGTTGGCGTTAGTCCGCCCGCGGACCGTTAAGCAACTCAGGCTCGTCCTTGAAAGTGAGCTCACTCACGCGCGATATGTCGCAGCCCCGTCGTTACACTTGCCCGCATTGCCCCGGGACGAACCGTCTTGGAGTTGACGCTCCGTTACTCTGTTGGAAGCCTTGTAATTGCTTTGCGAGGTGGTAAGCTGGCCGGGTGACATCTTCCAAGCTGGATGAGCCTTACGGAAGGAGTCGGCTATGCCGCTGGTATTTGTACACGGCGTGAACAATCGCCTCGACGAGGAGTACAAGCTGGCAGAACGGGACCGCAATGCCCTGTTTGCACAGGTCGCTTTGCGCGGCGTGGTGCAAAAGCCCCAAATATTCAATCCATATTGGGGCGAATTCGCTTCAAAGTTCTATTGGAATCATGGCTGCCTACCGGGCGGCGATAACGAAAAGTTCGGCAGCGGCGATGATCAAGTCGAGGCGCTGATTGAGGAGTTGGGCCTGGACGCGGTCTCCAGCGATTCCAGCCGCTTTCTGCGCGAACTTGCGAGGATCGATTTCCCGCGGGCAGTCGATCTGCTCTTTGCCGCCGCGGCGCTGGCGGACGACGGTAGTACCGGCTTATTTAGCGCCGACTCGAGCAAGTTCGCTGAACTAGCCGCGGCGGCAGCCCGCTATGCCAGCGAAAACCCGGTGCCTCCCTGGCTGAAATCGGAACATTTCGAGAGTGACGCCGCGTTTCAGGACGCGATGGCCGCGCATATCGAAGAATGGCGCAAAGACAGCACCAATACAGAAACGTTCGGGATCGGCGACGCATGGGCCCGCATTCAGGGTGTCGTCGCCCAGATCGGCAACGCCGCGGGCAAGGTGTGGCAGCGCGGGAAAGACCAACTCGTGCAGGCCCAGGAGCAGGCCGGTCTCGCGATCGGCGCTGGCATCGGTGCGCTGACGAATCCGCTGGTCCGCATCGCTCGTCCGAAGTTGCACTTGCGATTTGCTTACTTCGTCGGCGATGTCTTCGAGTATCTCAAGAACCGCGGCGAGCGGGGAAAAGAAGGTCCGATCGTGGAGCGGGTCGCTGGCGCCCTCGCGGAGGCGACGAAGTCCCGCACTGCGAAAGATCCACTGATCGTCGTGGCACACAGCTTCGGCGGCCCCATTTGCTACGATATCCTCACGCACTATCGGCCGGAGCTCCACATCGATCTGTTCATCACGGTCGGCTCGCAGGTGGCCTTTTTCGAGGAAGCCAAGCTGTACCACGCGAGCAGCTTGAACTTCTCGAAGGCCAACGATAACCGCGTGCCGCAACCAAAGAACATCACGAAGTGGATCAATGTTTTCGATCCCGTGGACCCCGTAGGTTTCGCGGTGGAAAAAGTCTTTGACGGCCCCAAGGACCACGCGTTTCACACGCGGACGCACGTGGGCAGCGCGCATAGCTTTTACTTTATCCGGCCCTTGTTTCACAAGCGCCTTGCCGTTCGCATCAAGGAGGCCCTGGGGGAGATACAGACATGACCGTCCTGGCCTGGAGTCGAAAGACGGCCCAGCCCGCAGCGGGCGATCCGCAGACGCATGCCCTGGTAATTGGCGTTTCGCACTATGCGCATCTGCGCGGCGGCAGCAAGCACGCCGCCCAGCCTTGCACCGAGAATTTGGGCCTGCTCAAGCAGCTGCAATCGCCGACGATGTCGGCCATTGAATTTGCCCACTTCATGCGCTACGAGTACGACAATCCAGCCCGGCCGCTGGGGTCGGTGGACCTGTTGCTCTCCCCCCAGTCTACTCAAGCCGTCAGCGCCCATTATTCAGCCGTCGATCGGGCCACGTTCGACAACATTCGCAACGCGTTCTCGGATTGGATCCTTCGCTGCATCAAAAACAGCGAGAACGTCGGAGTTTTTTACTTTTGCGGCCATGGATTGGAAAAAGGCGAACACATCCTGCTTCCCGAGGAT
The DNA here is from genome assembly GCA_016195405.1 of Planctomycetota bacterium. Lineage (GTDB taxonomy): Bacteria > Planctomycetota > Planctomycetia > Gemmatales > Gemmataceae > JACPZP01. The sequence continues at coordinate 6,856 of JACPZP010000055.1, forward strand.
TTTGGTGCCAATCCCAACAACGCCTGGGATACGGGCATCGCTTTCGATACGACACACGCCGCGATGGGGGCCAATCATTTCGATACGCAGCTGTACCTCGTAGATGCCTGCCGCGAACTACCGGTGAGCCTGGCGCTGAATCACACGGTTCAGCCCAGGTCGCTGGAAACATTGCGCAACCGGCCATTGCACGACCGAGACGCTCCGATCCTCAAGGCGACCACCAAAGGCAAACAGGCGGAGGCCCCGCCCGGCAAGGTGAGCTACTTCACAACCGCCGTGCTGGAATCTCTTCGAGAGTATGGCGCGGAGCGCCGCTCGGGTACGAACTGGGTAGTCACCACCAGCTCGCTCAAACGTGCGGTGCAAATGCACATGGAGCGGTTCGCGCCCAACCGTTGCGACACCGGCAACGGCGTCAGTAACTTCACCCGCGACCTGCACGAGTTTTCCGGTCCGCCGCGGATCTTTGCCGAGATTCGCTGCCGGCCTGCTGCGGCGCACCCGCTGGCGGCGTTCTCATTGACACATTCGGCCCGGACCGTGCCGCTCAGTCGCCGGAATCCCGAAGTTTATCCCTGGTTGCTTGATGTCGAATTTGCCGACTGGGACGTTAATGCTACCTTCAAGCCTGCAGATGGTTACAATAACGTGCAGGCTATCGCGCAGACTTCGTGGCCGCCGCTGTTCGCGCCAAAGATCGAAACGTCCTGAAATAAGGGGTAGGACTTCATGGCCGAACTCACGATCGTCTTTAAGGTGAATTGGAGCGAAGGCGGGGCGACCGTCCCGCTCGATATCATTCCGCTGGCCGGGCAAAGAACGGCATTGCAAGAGTCGCTCCAAATCGGAAGTCTAGTCAAGCGCGATGTATCGCCGGGAACCTACTTGGTGCGCTGCACGCTGCCATCTGGAGAGATGCTTTCTGAGCAAGTCAAGGTCGGTGACCGTCCCGTTCAGGTCGAGCTTCAGTCCCAATTGGGTTCGCCGCGAGAGGATCTCGCCTGGGCATACCAGCTGATACCCAATTCGACCCTGAGCAACCCACTGAGCGAATCTCTCCTGGCGAACGAACTGGCTGCGACTCCGTGGATTCTGCCGGAGTTCGAGCAGGGTTCGACGCCGGTTCGCAGCAGGATCATGTTCTCGGAGGACCGCCGCATTGCAGACAGCCATACCCAACCTCCGCGGCCCGCGTCGCCGCTGAAGATCGCATTGCTGGACGAAGATGGGAACGAGCGGCCCGGCCTGGCGCCGTTTGAGTTTGCTAGCGCGACGAGTTCGCTGCGCCTTTTCGGCATCGAGGCGGAGCTTCGAGTCGGCCAGCCCATCGAGCCTCGGCAGTTCTGGTTGCGGCTTTCTGGAATTGGCCCCCGGAAAGATTTCGCGATTCCATCTTACGCCTGGCAAAGCTCGCATGACAATCCACCTGTGGCGGTCCTGATCGAGTCAAGTCCCACTGACGATGATCAGGACGGGCTGACCGTGAAGGTTGGCTCGCCCAATCCACAAGTCAACGCGTTGGTTGGCTATCTGGCGCGCGGCGACTATGACGCGTCGCGCCGCGCGTCGAATCCTCTAGTCAAAAGCGTCGACAGACTTTCGCAGGGCGACTTCGATCCCATGGCGGCCGTCGTCGTCGGCTACTTTCTGCTGCGCGCGGGAGACGCCGCCAAGCTAGGGCCATGGACGGAGACACTGGCTGAAAAATACGAATGGCTGCCGGACGGTGCCGTCATTCGAGCATGGCAGTTGTGGCGTGGCTCCAACCCCGACTTGGATCAGGTGGCCCGGTGGCTGGCTTTCGCAGCAGAGCGCGGCGTGCCCGTTTTTACGCAAGGGCTGCGCCTATTGCACGACGGCTTGCATCTGCTGTTGGAGGAAGAATCGCTGAAAAAGAATGACCGGATCCGAAAAGCCTTCGACAAGATCAGCCGCCGCGCGCAAACCGCCGACTGGCGACACGTGACCACGGCCCTGTTCGCATAGCAAGCGTCGACGCTCGGTTCGCCACAGCGATTGTAGCAAGCCAATCAAGATCTTGCCGGCGACCAAACGGGCATCGCGGTAACATCCCCTCCGAAACACCGTGGCGCGCATCGCAACTCCGTCAACCTGCTCCGGCACCATCGCCCGAACGGTCCAAGGCAATCTGCGGAACCTGCTCCGGTCCGCCACGCCGACGCATCGAAGTCAAGACTGGTCCGTTCGGTCGATCAGACCGGAGCGCGCAACGCGGAGAGTCGAGTTGGCATCGACGTGTCGGACCGGTGGAAACTGATCTCTTCGAGCCGCCATTGGTGCCAGGTGGATATCGCAACGATGTGAGATTGAGTCGGAACCGAACAAGAGAGCAGCCATTTGCCTCAACGCCTCTCGGTAACCAAATGTGCTCATCTCAACGACGGGCCATTCTCTTGTGGCCACACCATTGATCCGCTTTAGGGCGTCGAGCCTCCACAAGTTCGCGGGTAACCGCGGTCTCCCAGCGATAAACACATACTCCGAATACTCGGCGTGACTCATTACCGCAGCAAGCCGCCCCGCCTTGAAGGGTAGGAATGCGACCAGCGCGGAAGTCCCCGCCACGTCGTATCCCTCGTGACCTTCAATAAGGTCGACGTGGAAATTCCGACCGCTATACAGCCAGTCGCTCTCGTCGGCCCGGTCGGCTAGGGCAGTCGCAGTGCGGTAATCGAGCGAACGTTCTCTCTCGATGTCTTGCCAATCCTCGACGCTTGGCCAGTAATGGGCCGCTTCGCTATACATGAGCGTAGCAGCAGCATCCGCGCAGGAGAGGGCATCAAGGGCGCCAAATACCGCGCGGCTTGAGAGGCCGGTGATGTCAAGTGCGACCGCAGTTTCTGGGATTGCTTGGAGGGCCTGCCGAACCCAGTCGCCGTTGTCGTGATTCTCAATGACAACCCATGCGCGAGGCGCCAACTCTTCGGCCAGTTCCTCGAAGCGAGCACGATGCTTCTTGTTGATATCAACGTCTTTCACGTACCGACCGATCACAATTCGTGGCAACCGCGCACCGCGGCGCGCAAGGCTTTGGAGGATGCCCAACGAGCGCTCCTCGAATCCCTCCGGGATAATGAGCGCGGGAAGTCGGCCCGCCGGTTTCCAATCGGCAAAAGGCTGCTCGTCAATTGCACGATCGATGTATCGCAGACACTCGGTCAACTCGATGCTATCGGCCATGTTTGTCATTCTGTCGTCTCCATTCGCCCCAATCCCGATTCCCAGGGATCTGGGTCATCCTCCTTGGCTTTCAGCGATTTTGGATCGAGCAGTAGTCTTTCGTATTGCTGAAATGTCAATTCGATACTCCCGCTGCGCCGAGGGCTAAACGGAAAACAAGGGGCAAACAGGCGGCGAAAAAACAGCTGTCTCGCGGGTTGACCGCGCCGGCCCTTGCATGCGCCGCCGTTTATGAGGACACTGTGCCTCAAGAGCGCGTCGTGCATCTCCTGGGCCGGCTGACTCAATTCCCCGCTGCCTTCGATTACGATTCGTAGTCGTTCGTCTACCTGATTTGCGCCTTTGGAGTTCAAGAGGTAGTCCTTCAAGACGCTGCCGAGGTGATCGGCAAATTCGTAGAGTCGGGGGCCGGTGTCAGCAGTCGCGCGCAGGTCAGCCAATTGCTGTTGGGCGAACTGTTTTGTGACCCGATCCTGGACCTTGTCGTCAATCGGTTTCTCAACCGACCATTCCGTCCCGACCAGTTTTCGAAATAGTTCGATGATAAAACTCACATCGCCAGAGCAAAGGCTGCATAGCAAGGAAAACCCATAGAAACGCGCATCACCCGGACGGGATTGCGCACAAATGTACTTACCGAAACTGCCCGCGTGGTCGTGCTCACCGAGGAGTGCCTTCAATTTGACAATGCTCCCCGTGCCCGTCGCGAGGAAGCGGGCGTGCAATATGCTCTCGAAAAAGGACCTTCCGTCGTGTTCACTCGCCCGGAAATACACCTCGCCCAAATTGAGCTTTGTCATTTCCCGGCCTTCCTTATACTGGCGACCGAGTGTGTCGCTCAGTATGGGCCCGTCGCCTTCGCTGCTCAGCTTGATTTTGGCCTCGCTGGACATGCGAAACATCACGGGGTTGTACGCCTTCTGAACGAACGTGCTGAATACTGTCACGCTGTAGTCGTCTAGCAGAAACCATGGTTCTTTGCGAGTGAAGAACGGCACGGTTTTCAGTGACCGACTGAGAAGCAACAACACGTCGTCACCGCACAAACCCGATGGGTCGTATACCTCGATCTTCCGCGGATTCGAGAGTTGAATCGATCGGCGTTCCAACTCCTCGACGGAACTCTCAATCTTCCGTTGATGCGCCGTCGTACCCATTAGACCGCCGATCGTGGCGACGACGGCCTCCAAGTCTTCATCGCGAATGGAGGCCAACTTTTCGCGCTTGAGCCACACGATGACGCGCGCAACCTCCAAGGCAAAATGGGTATTGATGACCTCGCGACAAAAATCCTCCGCCTGTGCTCGATCCTTGTATTCGAGCTTCTTGTACCAAGACCGCAGGAACGGAGTTCGCAACTCGGCGCAACTGACCAGAAAGCCCACGTGATCCGATTGATCAAGCCGACGGCGAACATCGTCGGCAGATCGTTCGTCCTTTCTCGGCCGTGCCTGGCTGGCGATCGACAGGTATCGAAGGAACATAGTCTTCCCGCAGCCGCGCGGCCCGACAACGATCACGGTCTCCGATTTCTTGATTTGCTCCTGCCACCCCAATGTGTCCGTGAACAGCAACGCAATGTCCTGCGGTTCGAGAGTGAGCGCGTTGGTCTTGTCCAAAGGATCGCGCAGCGACACCTGTATTGCGGCCGACATCTCCTGAAAGGTTGGAAGCTGGTGCCCAGCGGAACACTCGGTAAGCGCAGCATGAATGTTCGCCGCGATCTTGGTCGGATCCAAATCCCGTCGAGACACGTTGGGATCAGCAACGCGGTGTGCGAGGTGCTTAAGTTTGGCGGCAAAAGTGCGGTCCGCCGGAGCAAGCGCACCAAGTTGGCTTCTCTCGAACCGCGAAACAAGAGAGTAGATGTGCTTGGAAAGATAAAAGTAGTCGCCGCGTACCCCCGCTTCGGGAATCTCCGCCGCCCTCGGCTTGCAAGATCCGAAGTCGATCAGCTTGGATTGGAATTTGTGGGCGAGACCTTCGTCCGGAGCCACATTGCGCACAAGCACATTGTCGTCGTGCAGATCATCGTGCCAAAGATTCCTTGAGTGCATCCTCGAAAGACCGTTCGCAATTCCAGCGAGAATGCACACCACATCGCTTCGAGAAAGGCGCTCCTCTCCGTCCACAAAATACTTCAGCGGGGCCGCATCGGCGATGAACTCAAACACCATGCAGCTCAAAAAAACACTCCGGCCGTCGACGAGCACGTTTGTCTGGAAGTAGCGAATGAAGGAAGCGATGTTGGGGTGCGGAGAACACGCAGCAAGGTTCTTCGCTTCTGCGTCCGGTACGCCTCCCTTCTGTCGGTGCAGGGGAACGACTTTCAGGGCGAATGTTTGAAATGGGTCTTCGACTCGCAACGTCCAACCGTAAAAGCCGCGTCCAAGCACTGCCTTGGGCTGATAATCGCCGAAAGCAACGGTTAGCAGGGCTGGGGAGACGTCGATTGGCGCGCCGCATGTAGGACATTGCCCTTGGGCATCCACAGACTTGCCAGTGCAGAAAAAACAGCCGTACTCTTTTGTCGACATGATTCCTCGTCACTGCCGATGACAGCGCGATGTGCTTGCTGATTCCGAGTTCCACGGCCAGAGGCGTTGCCCTGGCGCATTTTACGTCGGAGCGATCCAGCGACAACGATTCGGGGCGTGGGATTGGTCCTGTCAAGGCGTCTCACTAGCGCTGCGCACTTCGGACGAGACGCCGAGGTTTCAGCGCTGCTTACGAATGGCGGCGGTCATATCCTGGAACGCAACATCTATGCGCTCTGCCCAGGCGCGCTCCGGCCGACACCTCGACGCACCTAACAATTGAGCCAGCATCGGGCATGAAACCGACGCGGGCTGACCTGTCGTCGCCCTCAGCCTATCCTAGCAGGAGGAGATCCGGGCTGAAGAAGAGCGGGCCGCACAAAGGCAAGTCGATCAATTGGGGTGAACGCAATGGCTAGAAAGACGTCCATCAAGTCGACAAAGCTCGACTCGCCAGGAGATCTCGGCGATTCAAAAGCAGCGTCCAAGATCCGTTTCAGTGCGACACTTTTGCGGCCGAAGGCGATCGCGAAGGCCGCCTCGTGGATCTTTCTGACCCTGCCAAAGGAAGCCAGTGCAACGCTCCCCTCGCGGAGCATGACGTCGGTGGAAGGCACGTTCAATGGCTTAGCCTTTCAAGCCACGCTCGAGCCTGACGGTCAAGGAGGCCACTGGCTCAAAGTGGACCGGAAGATGCTCGAAGAGGCGGGCGCGGAGGCGGGGGAGGTCGTCACGCTGGAAATCGCGCCGGTGGCAGAGGAGCGCGCGTGTCGGATCAGAACTGCCTGCGACATGCTCGCCAAAGGAAAGCGACGCCCGTGCTGCTTCGATCGGTCTGGGATGTATGACAAGAGCCTCCGCTGCCCGGTAGCGGACGACACGTCAACGTGACACCGGGCGATAGGGAGGGGTTCTGCCACGGGTCGTCGCGGCTGCCTGCGCACCGTGTCGAAGATTCGTCGTGGTGAGGCGGGGCGACCGACCGCTCCCGCCCGTAAAGGGAAAAGGCACGCGCTACTTGACACACGCGAAGACGGCGAGTTCGACGAAGCGCGGTTCGCGAATTGCGGGAAGCGGGCCGCCGTGATGGCGCGCCTCGGTCCGCCACACGTCCGTCACCCCCGACACACCGACGCACGCTCATCCGGTCAATGGGTCGGAGCGCGCGACGGCTTCGGAGCCAGGGAAGACTACAGAGCCTGCAACTTTCACCGACATCCTTTGCAACTTTTGGCGCAGTCCGTGTTATCAGTAGAGAATATCACGCACGACATTCCCATGGACGTCCGTCAGGCGGTAATCGCGACCCTGGAAGCGGAAGGTGAGACGCTCGTGGTCCAGGCCAAGCAGGTGGAGCAGCGTGGCATGCAAGTCATGGACGTGGACTGGGTCGTCCGCAATGTTAAAGCCAAACTCGTCCGTCGTGCCGTGCACGTGCCCCTTCTTGAGGCCGCCGCCGGTCAGCCACATGGTGAAGCAACGGTTGTGATGATCCCGGCCATCGTTGCCGCCTTGCACCATCGGCGTGCGGCAGAACTCGCCGCCCCAAATGACGATGGTGTCTTCCAGAAGACCGCGCCTTTTGAGGTCCTTGATCAGCGCGGCGCTGGCGCGGTCGGTCTGGTCGCAGTTCGCCCGGATTGCGCGGGTCAAATCGCCATGTTGATCCCAGGCCTCGTGGAAAAGCTGGACGAAGCGCACGCCGCGCTCTACCAGCCGACGCGCCAGCAGGCAATTGCGGGCGTAGCTGGACTCGTTGACATCCCGAATGCCGTACAGGTCAAGCGTGCTGCGTTGCTCGTGGCCGAGGTCCATCAGCTCGGGTGCACTGGTTTGCAGCCGATAGGCCATCTCGTAGGCCTGGATGCGCGCGGCAATTTCGGGATCGCCGATGACGTTATGAGCCTGTTGATTGAGACGGTTGAGGGTATCGAGCGAATCGCGCTGGGCCCGGGCGTCAATGCCGCTGGGGTTTGAAAGGTACAGAATGGGATCGCCGCTCGAACGAAACGGAACACCGCCGAAGGCGGTCGAGAGAAAGCCGTGGCCATAATTGCTGGCGCCGCCGCTGGTCCCTTTGGCGCTGTTGAGGACGACATAGCCGGGCAAGTCCTGGGTTTCGCTGCCCAGTCCATAGAGAGTCCACGAGCCAAAGCTGGGCCGGCCGAATTGCTGCGAGCCGGTGTTCATCATGATCTGCGCGGGAGCATGGTTGACTGCATCCGTATGCATGGAGCGAATGAAACAGAGATCGTCCACGATGCTGCCCGTGTGGGGGAGCAACTCACTGATCTCGATGCCGCTGCGTCCATGCCGGACAAACTTGTACTTCGGACCGAGCAGCGCCGAGTTCGGGTTGATGAAAGCGGCCCGATAACCCCGGAGCAGTTCTGGCGGCGGCAACCTGCCGTCGTGCCTCGCCAGTTCGGGCTTCGGATCAAACAACTCAAGGTGGCTGGGCGCCCCGGCGTGAAAGAGATAGATGACGCTCTTGGCCTTCGGAGCAAAATGCGGCCGGCGCACGGGGCCAGTCACTGCCGGGCGTTCATGGGCCAGCAGCGAGGAGGCGGCGATCCCCGCGAGACCAACGCCGCATTCACGCAAGAACCAGCGGCGCGTAACGGAACATGCGTCGGTGACACGGGGTTTTTCGAAGCTACGTTTCATCTCACTTTCCTTTATCCGAAGGCCCGCGGGCTCCTCTTGTACACATTCACCAACCGCGCATCACGGTCTGCACAGCGTCTCATCCAGATTCAGCAGCACCCTGCTCACGATGGTCCAGGCCGCGATATCGTTGGGCGTTGCATCAACGGGGAGGTCGTCGAGCTTGGTGAACTTCGAAAAGGCGATCGGCCTCGCCTGGAGTTCACCGCGCTGAAGCCGCTCGCGGCTCGACCTGAGCAAGCGGAGCACCTCCTCGCGCTCCAGGTTCCTGGCGGGGCGAGCCGTGCACAGCAGGAAGGCGTAGCTGGCCCGGGCGTCGTCGTCCTTGCCGCCTTCCTTCAGAATGCGCAATGCCAGCGCTTGCGCGGCTTCGACGAATGTGATCTCGTTGAGGCTCGTGAGCGCGGAGAGGGGTGTGTTGGAGCGCGACCGGCGCGCACACGCGATATCGGCGTTGGGAGCGTCGAAGCTCGTCATCACGGGGTCGGGCATCGAACGTTTGCGGACCACATACAGTGCCCGGCGATAACGCTCCGGTCCTTCGGGTGGGACCCAATACGTAGGCTTCGTGAAATTGTCGTCGAGAACGCTCTTGGGCACCGGCGGGAAAATGCTCGGGCCACCGACTTCCTTCAGGTGCAAGATCCCCGCGATGCTCAGTGTGGTGTCGCGGATCACTTCGGCGTCCATGCGGAAGCGGGCGCCGCGGGAGAGCAGCCGATTCTTGGGATCGCGCTCCAGGCGGTCCGGAGTCACCACCGCCGACTGCTGGTAGGTATCGCTGGTCACAATCCTCTCGATCAGATGTCGGTGACTCCAGCCGTGCTCCATGAAATCGACGGCCAGCCAATCGAGCAGGTCCAGGTATTGCGGAACCGGGGCACGCGTGCCGAAGTCCTCGGCAGTTTCGACCAGGCCCACACCGAAAATCGCCTGCCAGACGCGGTTGACGGCGACGCGGGCAGCCAGCGGATTGTTCTTGCTCACCAGCCAACGGGCGAAGTCGTGCCGGGTTGGCGAGCCCTCCCCCTTTTCGAGAGAGTGCAGCAGAGCCGGAACGTGCGGCGTAACCCCCTGCTTCGGTCGATCCCATTCCCCGCGGTGAAGAAGCGTCGTGGCCCGGGCATGGTGGGGCAGTCGCTCCGCGAGATGGAGCACCGACGTCTGGCCCACGGGGTGATTTTTCCACGCCGCCGCGATCGCTTCTTGAGTCTTGCGCGACTCGGCATCCGTAAGCGTCTTGACCCAGGCGGAAAAGATCACGTCCGTTTGTTTTTTAGAACGATCCTTCGGCGCTGCGCCCATGGCGAGCACGGCGGCATAATCATTGCGCAGGTCGGGCCCGCGGTCGGCACGCCAGCCGGTCGCTTCGTCGCCGTCGATCAAGTAGGACACCGGTCCGCGGACGCGCTTCTTGGTCTTGTCGGCGTCCGTCCTCCATTCATCCTCTATCACGCCGTCTGGCTCCGAGAAATCTGCGGAAGCATTCACCAGCTTCAGCGACTCCCAGGTCTTGCCGCCGGGACGTTGGAAAAGTACCTTCAGCTCGCTGACAGCCCAGGTTCCGTACTTGCTGCGTCCTGGGCCGGCGAACGGCATGTCGCGATGGGCGAGGGCTTCAAGCCGCAGGCCCGTGGCGCCCTTCGTGTCGGGGATGAAGACGCCGAAGATGTCGCCGCTGGTCGTGGGGTGTCCCTGGGTGAGAATACCGAAATCCGCTTCTTGCGTGGGATGATTCAATCCCCCGCTGCTGGCCAGCTCGATTGCCTTCATGGGCCGCCACAGCGCTTCCTTCGCCAGCACGCTCTTTTCCCAGGCGGCCATTTCCATGTGCCACTCGGGACAGCGTTTCTTCACGAGTTCATTCGCGGCCTTGACCCGGGCATGGATGTCGTCGATGGTTTTCTGTTGTTCCCTGGTGTAGACCCACGATTGCGCTTCGTAGGTGTTGTTCAGGAAGGCAAACAGGCCGTAGTATTCGTCCTGCGAGATCGGGTCGAACTTGTGGGAATGGCACTGAGCGCACTGGAGCGACAGCCCCAGCGTGGCCTTGCCAATGCAATCCATGCGGTCGAATATCTCGAACATGCGAAACTGTTCGGGAACGATGGCGCCTTCCTCGTTGATCATCGAGTTGCGGAGCAGGCCGGTCGCCACGATCTGGTCCTGCGTCGGATTGCGCAAGAGATCGCCGGCGAGCTGCTCGATGATGAACCGGTCATAGGGCATGTCGCTATTGAACGCCTGGATGACCCACGCACGCCAGGCCCACATCTCGCGCAACAGGTCCTTCTCGAAGCCGTTGCTGTCGGCGAAGCGGGCGATGTCGAGCCATAACCGGGCCCAGCGTTCGCCATATTGCGGTGAAGACGCCAGGCTCCGCATCAGCTCGACGATGGCGCGTGCGCGGTTGCGACTATAGGACTGTAGAAACGCATCGAGCTGCTGAGGCGTCGGCGGCAGCCCGACCAGATCGAGGTACATCCTCCTGCACAGGGTCGCGGGGTCGGCCGGAGGCGATGGCTGCAGCTTGACGTCGGCGAGCTTTCGCTTTACGAAGAAATCGATGGGATGCTCGTTCTTGGGGACCGCTTGCTTGCGAGGCATTTCAAAGGCCCAGTGCCTTTCATACATGGCGCCGGCTGCGATCCATTGCTTCAACGTGGCAATTTGCTTGGCGCTCAGCGGGTTCTTGACTCGCCGCGGCGGCATGACGCCGTCGTCTTCGTGAGCGGTGATGCGCTGGATCAGCGCGCTTTGATCGGGCTTGCCGGGAACGATGGCCGGCCCGTCCGATTTTCCTCCGCGCAAGGCGGCACTGCGCTCGTCCAGGCGCAGGCCCGCTTTGCGGTTCTTCTCGTCCATTCCATGGCAGGTGAAGCAGTGCTCGGAGAGGATCGGTCGAATATCGCGGTTGAAGGAGAGGGCCTTCTCCATTGATGCCGGGTTTTCATCGGCGCGGGCGAAGAATAGCGTAATCGATACCAATAGGATGAGGCTCAATCCCTCTATCAAGATCTTCCCGGTTGAGCAACGCGTCGCACTCACAGAGATTCTTCCGATACGGTCGGCTCGCTTGGTCAAGGTCGCCGCAATTTGTAGTTTACTTGCCAACGAGGCGACGGAACAGCTCCGATGCCTAACAACCGCAGTTACTAGCGTGTTGGATCGACACACTCCGGTCGAGGGGGACCGACGCAGGCAACCGTCCCTCAGCATTTCTTGCTCCTTCGCAGAGATCGGATCAGTGGAGGATTGTGACCGCTAGGTCACTGGTTCGGTTGCCGCAGTCGTTGCCGGGCGTCCCGGGTGCGCCCGTGGAGCCATTTCACCGTCAACGCGCCGACAACCCTGCGGGAAGAATAGTTGTTTTCAGCTATTCGCAGTCGTAGACTCATCCTCCGGAACTCACCGTGCGTGCAAGCGTTTATCCGGAAAAGACTGGTGGAGAAAATATGATGACCGAATGCAAATGCCCGGTGATCAGCGGGTCGCACCGACACACGGCGGCTGGGGCGATGCAACCAGTCCTCTTCCGACTGGCGCTTGGCTCCTTCTTCCTCGCTGCGGTGAGGGCAAACGCCGGGAACGACGCCCGCGGTGCGCTTTGGGCGGCCGTCCGCGACGGCGACGCTAAGGCGGTCAAGGCGCAACTGGCAACCGGCACGAACGTCAACGTCAAGAACGAAATTGGCGTCACGGCGCTGTGGATCGCGGCCAGCAAGGGGAAGCTGGAAGTCGTCGAAACGCTCCTGGAACACGGCGCCGACGTCAACGCCCGCGACGGCATCTGGTACCAAACGCCGCTCAGCCTGTCGCTTGGCGGCTTCATCGGCGGAAGCAATCTCAAAATCACCAAGCGCCTGCTCAAGGCTGGGGCGAAGGACGTGGACAACGCCGCCATCACGGGCCGCCGGCCGCGGCAACGTGACGCTGTTGCAACTGATTGTCGAAACCGGCCGGGTGAGTCAAGAGGCGCTTGACGCCGCCCTGTTCGCCACGCCGGAGAGCAGGAATGAAGTGCGCGAGGCGCTCACCAAGGCGGGGGCCAAGCCGCTCACGCCCGCTGATCCGAAAGCCAAAGTGACGTGGGAAACGCTCGCCGGCAAATACGAAAACGACAACACCACGACCATGACGATTAAAGTCGGCGACGCCGGCTTGGTCGTCGGCAGCAATGTCTTCCGCCCGACAGGGCCGAATACCTTCACAACGCTCGGCAACGACAGCTCGACTTAGACCTTCGACCAGCAAGGTGACAAAGTCGGCCGGGTGATCGTCCGCCGCTTCACCGCCGAGACGATTTATTATCCGCCCTAGCCACGTGGCGAAGCCGAAAGCGCCGCCCAAGGTGAGCGACGTTGCCGTGGCGGCGCCGCTCAGGCTTTCATGGTCCAGGCGGATGGGACCAGGCGGCGCGCCCTGGGCGAAGAACTGATCAGCAAGCCGGACACGTAGACGCAATTCGCCGCCTGGTCGCCCGATGGCCGGTTGGCCATCTTCTACCACTGTGCCAACAGGCCCGACAATGCCGCTCTGGAAGAAAGGCAACGAGCTTTTCGCCTCAAGGGTCGCTGCAGCGATTGTTACTTCTTCGACCTGGCGACGGAGCAACTGACCAATATCACCGCGGCGGAGCGAGTCAGTACTTACAACACGGGGCTGTCCTTCTGGCCGGGCGACCCGAAAAAACTCAAGTTCCATGCACTCGTCGACGGTCGCTGGCGTCCTTTCAGCATGGATCTCGATGGAGGCAACAAAAAGGACCTCTCAAAGGGACTGGCCACCATCGTCTACGGCGTCAACGTTTCCCCGATGGCAATCGCCTGGCATACACCATTGACTATCAATTGTTCCTGGCAGATGCGAACGGGTCCAACATCCGGCACATCAAAACGGGACACGGCTTCAATTTCGTGCCTATGTGGTCCCCCGATGGTGAGCGGCTACTGTTCCTTGCAGGCGAACACTACAACTGCCATCCCCACCTGCTGAACAAAGTCGGGAAGGAGTTGCGCAATGTCGGCAATCGCAAAGGTTACAAAGGAGTCGTGGGTATCCTGGACGTACCCGGACGTACCCGATATTCACGGCGGCAGTAGTGACCAGCCGGCCTGGTCGCCGGACGGCAAGTGGATTTATTACACGGCCAAGGTCGGCGAGAGCGTCGAACTAAACTAATGCGCACCTCCTTGGAAGAAGGCAAAGAGCAACAACTCACGCGCTCCAAGCCAGGAACATTGCATTACCATCCATCGGTGAGCCTAAGCGGCCAGTGGATCGTTTTCGGCTCGACCCGTAGCGGCGCGCGGAATCTGTACGTCATTCCCGGCGACGGCGGTGAGGCGCTGGCCATCACCAGCATGCAACGCGGCCAGGCGGCAATGTGGAACTACTGGCAGGCGGATGCGAAGCGGTAGCGTTGGCCTTTGCCTCCTTGACCTTTGCCGTTCCCGTGATAATATTCTTGCCGTTAACTCCATTGGAGGCGGAAAGAGAGGGTTCGAGAGTTTCAGCCCTTTTGGGAGGATACCCTCTCAGGACGGATGCCGGCAGGTGGAATGTCTTCGATGCCGAGAGTTTCTGGCAGGTTCCCAACTCGCAAGAATCCCGCGAAAATTGCGGGAAACGCGAAACTCCGAGGGGAATGCCCTCGGCGTTAATGCTTCGCTTGGGTATCGCTGGGACTTGTTTTAGGGGCGAATCACCACGTCTTTAACAAATGCGGTTACCTACTTAGCGAAACTGCAGTCACGCTACGCGTCCATTCACGCTTCAATCCAGTGACCGCCGTTTAACAGCGAATTCGGCTGCAGCAGCGGCCCGGTTTACGACAGTGTCCTCTCCGACTGGTCTCAGGTCCTGGAGTGCTTGCAAGTCCCCCCGCTTGCCTCGGTCCTCCACCAGTTCGGCGGCGGCCACGAATCTCGATTGGGAAGGGTTATTAGCGAGCCATGCGACAATTAATCCGCCGGCTCGATCAGGCGGGTCGCCGCGTTCGACGAAGTTGTCCCACCAATGTGAAAAATGCCCGTGTCGAAAACGAGGGTCGATCAATTCCATTCGATCCAGTTCCGCATGCAATTCCTCGTCCGTAGGAAACCAGTGCTGGGTCACTCGCACAATGAACGAGGGACCTCCGTCGAAGTCCGGCTTTGCCCGCGACACTCGGCGTCTCATTTCGGGCTCGAGGTGAGCTTTAGCCCACGGCCAACAGTCGAAGCGGCGACACCAATCGAGCATATCCCCAAGACAACTATCGTCGAGCCGCTGGAGATACCGGAGTAAGATTTCGAGGTGCCGGGGCGTGAGGCGGTCCATTAGGCCTTGCGTGTGAAAGCCGAAGAACGAGCCAACGTGCTTGAACGGATCATCACCTTCGGGCTGTTGAGCCAGCGATGATGCGGCGAGCTCCCGGCACTTTGGCGTGCCGTGGTATAAGGCGGCCTGGATAAACAGTCCTGACCTACTCAGGCCGTTCCAGTGCTTGCTGAGAAGTCTCTCCGCGGCGTCTGTAGGAATATCCCGTAGCAAGTGACTCATGGAAAAATGCTGATTGGACCATGATTTTGTTTTCACGTCCGGGTCTGCCGCTAGCTGGCTGAGGGCGGCGTCAATTACCGGCTCGAATTCAGCCCCCCACACACGCGGGACCACGTGAAACCAGTGGGCATCTGTTCTGGATTTGGCGAGAACGAACGCTGCCACTTGCCTGTCATTGCGGAGGGCTCGCTCCCACGCGGCACCCTCGTAGTGCCGGCAGTCCGGCTGAATTGCCGCGAGCTCGGATAGGTCAGCGACGTACCGCGCCCAGTGCGAGAAGGCGTAATCCTGCAGCCACTCAGGATTTTGCTTCTCGGCCCACAAGGATTTCAAGGCCGCCCCCGAAGGGCGCGAGAGGCGGGCCTCTCTCTCCTTCCTCATCTGCTTCCATCGATCACCCCAGATCATTGCCCAGGGAGAGAAGCGGCCAGCCTGCTCCGCCTTGTGTTTTGCTTCGGCCAGCAAACGAACGACGTACTCGATTGCGATTGGGTGATCGATATCATCCAAGATCGCGGCGACTATCCAACGGAACTCCTCGCGGGAGTTGCCCAACTCCGCCAGGCAAGCAAGGACCGGCTCCCCGAAGCCGTGTCGTGACGCAAACCCGAGTTCTTGGAGCAGGGACCCCCGTTCGTCCACGCTCTGCCCCGAGTCGTCGTGCTGGAGGATCAAGATGGAGGGCATCATTGGGCCGAGCACCGTGTCCGGGGCGTCGCCAGCGCAACGACATGCCGCCCAAAGGGCGGCGAGCAAGACGTTTCGCCCGGCACTTGCAGATTCCCACGCAAACTTCACGTCGGCTGCCAAATGCGGGTCAGCCAGATATCCAGCGAGGCATAATGCCCCGTACCGCTGCTGATCGTCAAGTTCCTTCGACCGGAGTAGGCCCCGGAGTTGCTCGGTCAGGGGGAGACCATGGTGTGTCCGGGCATCTTCGATTAACGACTCGAGCCAAGGGTCTCGCACCGCAGGGGAAAACTCTCGTGACAAGGCCCACGCCCCAGCCGCGGCGTCGCCATTCCGGAGCCGCGCCTCCCACACGCGGCGCTTTCCCGGCGTTCCCTCAGTGACGTCAAGCACACGAGGAGTGTTCGCCCTGGCCAAAGTCCACAGGGCAGCGAACCGCATGGAGTCAGGAAAATCGCCGGCCTGCATAAGCCACGAACGCGCAAGTTGGACGACCGCGTCAGCGTATCCGGACGGCGATGTCACCAGATAGGGCACCGCCGCGATTAGGGCGACCGGGTTCCGAAGCCAGATCCACTCCAGTACTCCACGTGGTAGCTCTGCTCGTGCGATCGCCCGGCCGACGAATGGAGTGAAGTACGGGTCCGCCACGGCATCCCGGTCATCGTTCTCCTGTAGCAACATCCCAGAGGCAGACAGCGAGAGATGGTACTCCAGGACGCGGTCATGTCGGAACTCTAGACGTCGCACGCCAGCGGCGCCAGTCAATCGACAAACGTGTCCCTGAGCTGCAAGTTCGGCCAGGCGCATTCGGACGGCGGGTTCCGCCTGGAACCAAGCCTCCGCGTCCTTCCAGCGAGGATACAGATTCTTCCTTCGAATCATCTCCACCGACAAGCGGATGAGCGAGCTCGAGTAATCCACGTGCGGAGTGTTGTTGGAGGCCGCCAACTCCGCGATTGCTTGCTCGGTCATGCGGCCGATAACATTTTCGGCCATTGCGAGAGGGTTGGCTGCGGGGTTAGCTTTAAGAAGCCTGCCGAACAGACCCAACAGAATCGGGTCATCATGAAGGCGCTCCGCAAAGTCTGCCAGTTGCCCGTCGGAGTAGGTTCCCGTCTGTTCACGCAGTGTGGCTCTCAGGCAGTCTACCGCCTCAGGTCGCTTCATCGGCCCGATCGGTTGGACGCGAAGCCAGCTAATCGAATCGTAGGTATGTCTCAGCGGGTACCAGACAGCGTCCCAGGCTGGACATATCACCAGGATTGAACTTTTCCCGGCTCCGGCGATCCCGTCTGTCAGGTGACCTGGCCTGGACCAGCCTATCACTTTCCTGAGCAGCCGGACTGGTGCCGGTGATCGATTTACGTCGTCGATCACCAGTACGAAAGGCAAATCTGGCGTTCCGAGCTTTAAGGCCTCATGGCCAGATCCCACGCCGGCACGTGGGTGAAGCGAACGAATGACTACCTCGACAACATCGGCAAGTGAGGCTTCTCTGTCGGCGACTTCCGCGGGGATCCATAGCCCCACGCCATCACGACCGAGGTGGCCTCGCAGCAAGTCATGGGCGATCACGCTCTTACCAACACCGGACGGCCCGACGAGCAGATGCAGCGACGCCAGCTCCCGAAGGTTATCGGCTGCGGTCTCTGCCGCCTTGGTAGATACGATCTCGTGTTGAGGCGGGAGTAGTAGATCACTGGCGTACTGGTTCTGGCTGTTCTGCGATAGTCGGCGAAGCAACGATCCGGATATCTGATCGGCCTGGATTCCCAGGTGTTCCTGCCTGAGCCACTGCCCTTCCGGCCTTACATCCAGGAAGTCTCTCAACTGCGACTGCTCCAAAAACCGAACTTCGATGCCCAGTTCGGCGGCTTTATCGTAGGCCGGTTGTTGCAGAGAGTTATCAAGACGCCGGTTTGTGCAAAGCCAGACGACAAACTTCGCGTCCGGATAGTTGGCCCTGATGGCTGCGGCCTCGCGTCCAGCTTTGATCAAGTCCCCGTCATCGACGGCAGACGTGAGAGGTTTATTGCGGTTCCCTGACGGTTTGTACTTTTTGTGGTCGAACAGCCACTTTCGGGTAAGGCCATCGGGTGCGGTCAACGTGAAACCCGCCATGACATAGCGGGGCGGATTGCTCCCTGGGACGAGGCAGAAGGCGTCGAGAGGGTTCGCGATTGTCTTGCCCTGGGCATTGACACCGGCGTGAACGACGGCTCGACAATCTGCGTCGAGTTCACGCAGCACCCTGGTGGTTAGAATCTCGTATTGCCCAGCGTCGGTCATCCCTTCGATCTTTTCAGCGGTCGTCATAGATGCGTCCTCAGCTTTGCGTATCCGCCATTCTACTGTCTCCTTTTTCGGACCGGCAGAGCAGCCCGTGTGAACGGCCTTTTACCGCAGGGGGAATGTCTTCGATTTTGCCTGTGGTTACGCATGCCTGCAGAAGGTCACCACCGAAAGGTAACCAGCTCATCGAAACCCGATCACGGGCGGGGAACCAACATTCGCTTTCCGGAATCCTGGTCTCGCTCATCGCAAGATGAAATGACAACCGAGGACTTCGGATTTTCAACGACCGCTCACCATCTCTAAAACCTGGTCGCGAAGCGGCGGCGGGCGTAGCGGATATTCCCGTCAAGGATTTGCCTGGCGTTGATCTGCGGGAAGTGCTTGCGGGTATGGCGAGCACGCGGAAACACTGGATTGCGCGCCATCCGTTTACCTACCCAATTAACGTGGCGGTACGGAAAAGATTCGGGCAGCAAGCCCTCATTGCGTACGCGTGTCACTTCCTCATGAGAGATGATCCACTCGCTCGCGGCGTCGCGGCCGCATTTCTTGTCGCGTGCCGGGTGTATCTAAAAAAACTGCGTTTTTGCGTCATAATACTATGAGTGCGACCAGTTAGCTACGGACCTTTGAGGTTCTAACCTGTTACTTGCAAAGGAGAAGTAGCTCACGAAGCTGATGGTACTACTGTCGGGGTGGCGCTCAACCACGCCCGAACCTCTCTTCACCAGAGTGTCCGACACGTGACCTGCTGCAAGGTGGGAAGCTCACGAAAAACGGAATGATCGAGTAACAGTGATTCGATCCTCCGCGTCGGAAGGCCAAGCGG
>JACPZP010000053.1 GCA_016195405.1 Planctomycetota bacterium
CGAGCAGGAGGGGAAGGCTGGAGTCGCGGAGACAGAACAGACACGTGACGATCCAGGCCGCGCCGATCGAACCGCGGCACAGAGGCGCCAGGATTCGCCAGATTCCGCGGAACCAGCCGGCGCCGGAAAGCTCGGCGGCCTCTTCCATCGACACGGGAACCTGAGAGAGGCCGGCCAGCATCAGGCGCGTGCTCAATGCGGTGTACTGGGCGATGAAGCCGGCGACCAGGATGAGAGGCGTCCCGTAAATCCAGTTCGTCGCGGGGTGGTTCCACAGGACGATCAAACCAATTCCGAGGACCGTGCCCGGCAAGGTGAACAGAAACAATCCCAGCGCATCGAGGAGGCGCCAACCGGGCAGCGCGCGGCGGTGAATCAGATAGCTCAGCAGGAAGCCCAAGGGGGTCAGAATGGTGGCGGCCGTCACGGCGTACAACAGGCTGCACAGGGCGCTGTCTCCCGCGCGGTGGAAGGCGTCGCCGAGAGCCCGCGGGGAGGCGCCGCGCCAGAAGATGGCGGACAGAGGCAGAGCTACGGCCATGGCGGCCAAGACCGCCAGCAGCAGGAGCGGACCCAGGGCGCGGAGCCGGATGCGCGACGACTCCGCCGGCGCCGCCCAACGAAAGGCGAAGGTCTTGCCGTGAAGGAAGCGCCGTTCCACCAGCAGGCCGGCCAGCGTGATCGCCACCAGAGGCATGGCCGCCGCGGTCGCCGCGCCAAAGTCGTAGAAGGCCGAGAATTGCGTAAAGCTGGCGACGGGAAAGACGTCGAACCGCAGGAAGGTCGTGGCGCCGAACTCCCCCAGTGTGAGAAGGAAGACCAGCAGCAACGACAGGATCACGCCCGGCGCGGCGAGCGGAAGCGAGATCCCTGTCAGGACGCGCCAGCCGTTGGCGGAAAGCCGGCCCGCTTCTTCCAGGGCCGGATTGACGGTCCGCAGATAAACCATGGTGAGGAGCATGACCACCGGCATGTAGCAGGAGGCCAGCACCAGGATGCAGCCAGGAAGGCCGAACAGCCAGGAGGAGCCCAGAACCTGAAACCAGCCGACCGCCAGCACATAGGGAGGCAGCAACAGCGGGAGCGAAAAGAGAACGGCGAAGAGACGCCGGAACGGCAGGTTGGTCTTGCCGAACAGGATGGCCAGCGGCACTCCGGCGAGCGCGGCCACAGCGGTAGTGGAACCGGCCAGCAGGAGGCTGTTGGCCAGCAGCTTCCAATTCCGTGCGTTGCTCAATACCGGGCCGTAGTGGCCCAGACTCTTGGCCCCCATCACGCCCAGCGGCAGCAAGCCGGCCACGATCAACACAGCGGCGGCGCCGGCAAGGGTGACGTTCTTCGCGCTCAGTACCCGACCCATTCCTTGAGCACTGGCTGGATCGCCGTCAGCCTGGCGGCGATTTCCGCGTAGTCGACCTTCATGGTCTTGATCCGGTCGACCGGCTTGATCTCGGGGGGAGTCGGCACGCCGGGGTGCAGCGGGATCTGCGCGCAATCGGCGGCGGCCAGCTTGCGCTCGGTCTCTTCCGAGACCAGATAGTCCATGAGCTTCTTGCCATTCTCCGTGTTGGCCCCGCCTTTGATGAGGACGACCGCGTTGGGAATGAGGAACACGCCCGCGCCGTCCTCGCCCTGATCCGGATAGACGATCTCAATCGGCCGGCCTTGCCGCGCGCGGCTGACTGCGTCGTCGCTGTCCACCAGGGAGAAGTCGAACGCGCCCGATGCCACCAGATCCGCGCTCTCGCCGTTTCCCGTGGAGAGCTTCACCTGGTTCGCCCTCAATCCGGCGAGAAATTGTTTGGCCTTCTGGTCGCCCCACAACGAGAACAGAGCCGCCATCTGGGCCGTGGTGGTGCCGAAGAGGGGATTGGCGATCACGGCCCTCCCTCGCCAGCGGGGATCGAGATAGGCCTGGATGCCGGCCGGCTTGTGCGCGGCGGTCTTGCTGACCACCAGCAGCCGGGCCCTGGCGGAGAAGCCGGTCCAGTAACCTTGCGGGTCTTTGAACTGATTCGGAATTCCCTTTGCATTCCCGGGCGAGTAGGGCGCCGAGATCCCTTGCTGGCGCAGCAGGCCGGCCCGGATCGGCTCGTTGGCCCAGTAAACGTCGGCCTGCGGGTTGTTCTTCTCCGCCAGCAGGCGGTTCATGACCCCGGTGCTCTTCGCCTCCTCGGTATCATAGACGGCCCTGACGCGAATGCCCGTCTCCTTCTCGAAATCCTTGAGGATCGGCTCGGAGAAGACCTGGTCCTCGCTGACGTAGACCACGACGACGCTGGGCCTGGGTCCGCAGCCGGCGGAGGCCAGGAGCCCCGCCAGGAGAACGGGCAACCGTATCCGCCGCCCCATCCTTACTTGCCCGCGACCTGGAAGTCGTCAAAATGGACCACGCTGTCGGCCTTGGTCCAGAGTCCGGTCTTTCCAGCTCCCGAGAAGGTGGTGTCTTCCACTTCAAATATCTTCTGTCCGTCGAAGGTCACGGTGAACAGGCTTCCTTGAAAGGCGACGCTCAGCGTGCACCAGGTCTGCTTGGGGACGCGATGCGTGACCCCGTAGGTCTTGGCGGGCGTTCCCTTGGGCGCCAGGGAGATCCGCTGTCCGTTTTCCACTTTGTACAGCACGACGTTGTCCTCGAGCGCGTTGGCCCGGGCGATGTAGTAGTTATTGACGTCGCGGTAACGCCAGACCAACCCGGCGCCCTGATCGACGCCGCCGGAGATGGCCTTGAACCTGACGCTCAGTGTGCCGTCCTTCAGACTCGCCTTCTCCCAGATAGCCAGCGGGAAGCGTCCTCCGGTGCGATCCGAAGAGAGCTGCGCGAGAACGTTGGGTTTGCTGGGGGCCGAGTCGTCCTTGACCACCTCCCACTTGGGAGCGCCGCCCGTATGGGTCATGGCGCTCGACCAACCGGCTGGGAGGGCGCCCGGTTGGGCGGAGTCGAAGTTCACGGTTTCGGCCAGGATCGAGACGCCCGAGAGCAAGAGCAGGAACAGAGATCGTTTCATGGGGGACTCCTTCATCTGGACTGTGTGTCCAGCGCCGTCTTGAGGGACTTTGCGAGGGAAGCGGCGGGGCCCTTCCCCCAGTAGTGGAGAAAAACGTACTGCGGTTCTTCGTGGGTCATGTGGTTGTGGATGGCCGCGATGTGGATGCCGGCTTTGCGCAGAGCCCGGAGCACGGGCTGCACTTCGTTCTTGAGCATGGCGAAGTCGCCGTCGACGAAGGCATTGTCGTCGGCGCCGGCGAAGGCGGCCCAGGTGTTGACGCCCATCTGGTTGCCGACCTCGCGGCCATGCATCTTCGCCTTGCGCCCGATCTGCGCCTTGTACATCCCGTTGTTCGACTGGCCCTTCACGCCCAGTATCTGATCGATCGCGGCGGCGGCGATGGAGTTGGTCTCGGGAACCGGAGGGCCGGCGAACCGGGCGCCGGGCGATGGGGCGTCGGCGCGAATCTCCCGCACCTTGTCCATTGCCTTGCGGACGCCGCCCGCCAGTTGCTCCGGATCGCCGCTGCCGCCGATATGCATGAACATCACGCGAGGATTGTCGAAGAAGAAGTGATTGTGCAGCGCCGTCACCTCCAGGCCGGAGTCCAAGGCGGCGGACATCACCGGGTTCACCTCATCCTCGAACAGAACCAGGTCGCCCATGACCATGGCCCCGCCGTGAGCGTCCGGGGTGAAGGCCGCCCAGGAGGTGAGACCCAGGAACGGATGCATCGCCCGGCCTTCCACGGCCAGCTTGACGTCGGTCCGGGGGAAGGCGACCCGATAGACGTCCTCGTCCGCCGTGTAGGCGCCCTTGGCCCCGGTCAACTGATCGATCCGGGCGCGCTGAGCTTCGGAGATCGCTCCCATGGCCGGCAGAGCGAGACATAGCCAAATCCAAGAGCTTCGAATGGTCATGTAAAGATTGTCGCTCAGGAAACAGAAGTTTGCTGGGAGGTCGAGGACGTCAGGAGGCAGGAGGCAGGAGAATGGCGTCGCCTTGGCGATGCTCAGGGCTTGGGTGGAGCCGGATCTTCGCGCTCGGCGAGGAAGATTTGCCGGTGGTCTCTTGCAGCGCAAGAAACAGCCTGTCGCGGATGATCGCTTTTCCATAGCCTGAACTCAGCGGGCGGCCCGCGGTATGGAATGGAAGCACTTCGAACGGCGGTCCCACCGGTTGTTTGGTTAGGGGCACATCCATATTGCCCGAGCCCCGGGAAGTGTAGGCGAGCAGCTCCCATCCGCCGAGGTGGTTGGATAACAGGAAAACGCGGCCGCCTCCGTGACTCTCGGGGACCCCTTTGACCCGGCCGTTGCCGGCCGGCGGGAAACACTCCCCCCTCGGCGCCCGGCAATGCCGGTGAGGCGGAGCACGACGTCCGCGGAGAAAGCGCGCCACGAGGCGAACGCCACCAGCTTGCAATCGGGCGACAAGGCCGGAGACTATCGAATGCTTTCCGGCCTTGAGCCGGGCGCCGCTTTTCGCCTCGAACTTCCCGCGGACGATCCGGTCTGATTCACTTTGTGGCTTCCGACAGGAAACGAGACAAGACTTCGGCCTTCTGCGCGCCGGACGCGAAGGGAACTCCGTTGACGGTGAAAAACGGAACACCGCTCACGCCCATCCGCCGGGCTTGCTGCTCTTCTTCCCGCACTTCCGCGCTACCCTCGCCCGAGCGCAGGAACGCGTCGAGGCCCTGGATGCCGTTGGCGGCAGCGACAGCGGCCAGCACCTCGCGACTCCCCACGTCGCATCCTTCGAGGAAATAGGCTCGAAACAGCGCCTCCACCACCGGGTCCTGGACATCGAGGCGTTTCGCCAGCCAGATCAGGCGGTGCGCGTCGAAAGTGTTGGGCGTCCGCGCGATGCGCTCGAAGGCAAATTCGATCCCCTCGGAAAGGCCCTCGGCGGCGACGTGCTCCTCCAACTCGAGCGCCCGGGCCCAACCTCCGAACTTCGCCGCACGATAGGTCCGCCGGTCCAGGCCCTGCGCCGGCATGCGGGGGTTCAACTGAAATGGAAACCAGGCGACACGTGCCTGGATCTCACCGCCCAGCAGCAGGCGCAGCGCTTGTTCCAGACGACGTTTGCCGATGAAACACCACGGGCAGATCACGTCGGAGATCACGCCGATTTCGACAGTCATCGCGGATTTCATTGTATAGCGGCTGTGGGGTGGAGCTGTGGGCAGGCTCTGGGGAGCCTGGTGACCGTGGCGCCGCCCGGCATCGACACCAACACCACCGCCGTGAGCACACTATCACGGGCGTGCAAATCCTGGAAGTCGCCCTATCCCACCACTCACAGCTTGCGCCACGCCCTACGGTTGTTTCCCAACGTGGTGCGGGACTCGGCCGGCGGCCTGCATATCAGCGGCGCCAAGCCCCTGCGCACCGCCGCGGAACCCCGACCAGGGGATATCTTCATATCCCGCCATCTCTCAACCAGTCTGAGAAAACGGCCAACCGATTATGGCGGGCTCGGCGCCTTTTCATAGGCCAGACAATCCATGGGTCGCGAGACTAAGGAACCTTTGCACCATGCCATTTGTATTCGAGGCTACTCGGAGGTCCCCAGCCCTCCTTCCCTTGTACCACCCACGCCTCTTTAGTTGCTTCCTTCCAGCGAATCAGTCCCGGATAAAACGTCGCGCTCAGCTTGCAGTTCTCTGCTCTCAGGGTGAGCCGCCATTCCAGCTTGCCATGCACTGCTTTCCGCACCCATTCCGGAATTTCCGCATTGGAGCCAGCGACTCGCTCTGGAATTTGCCGAAGATCCGGCTTCCTCGTGAGGCGCCATTCTTTGGCAGCCGCATCGTAGACGCCGTCCTTCCATGGATGATTTCCGAAGAAATCAATCTTCGGCTCGAAACGATGGTCCAAGACTCGCGTGAACAGCACCTGGGTGATGCCGTCCTTTTCGCCTACATGCCACCCCTTTCCGCTGATGAGCTCCACGGGTCTAGCTTTGAGTATTCTATAATCCTTGTTTACCGGTGCTCGTTCCAAATTACCCTGGCTGTCGAAATTGAATTCACTGACCTCCGGCACGTCTTCATGCAGGTTCTTCTCCAGAACTTCCTTTGCTCTCTCCCAGACCGGCTCCGAGAGTGTACGCACGGGGTTGGCCTGTCCCAGTGCAGTGACGATACTTGCCACCTGCTCGGGATGGCACGGAAGCTGGCCCCACCCTTCGTCTCCGCCGCCGACGCCGGCACTCTGTTTCCCGTACTGCACCATGAAGTTTTGAAGCGCCTGTACCGTCGCGCTCGCCATCGCGTATCCCGCAGTCAGATCATTGCTGAGGTAGTCAAGCTCAGACGCCCGAAGAAACTTGAAGCTCTTGGCCGGGTCCTTCGTCAGCGGCCAGTCGAATGTGTGCCCGGTCATACTCAAGTAGCCATTGTGTGCAAAGCTGTCCTGAAGATAATGCAAATATACGCCTGGGTTGCCATTTGATAAGGCTTGCTGCCACAACTGATTCAGCCTGGTGTTTACGACGTCCCGATAATGTTTCTCCTGTGTCAACGACAAGTCGCCATGAGTTAGCGCGTACGTGAGTTCGTCCGCAGTCTCCGGCAGGGCATGGAATCTCGCTCGTACCAGTTGTGATTTGTCTGCGCTGAGTGGATTCACGCCAGCCGGGAGTCGCACTGGCTCGGTGTCGGGATCCAGGTCGACGCTCCAGTCAGCGCTGGCGAGCTGCTGCGCCTGGCGGATAGTGAAGCCGACCCTCCTTGCGAGAAAATACGTCAGGCCGTAGTGGGTCTCTTTGTCGTAGCCATAAACTGAAGCGAGACCAGTCATGCAAAATAAGCCGACTGTGATAGCTCGCCGTGCATTTCTTACGGTGACGGTTGACATTGTTCGTGCGCCCCCAGCGTCACGTCGTAGACTGATCTAGGTCACTCCGCGGCCTTACCGTTCTGGTCGTTTGGGCTGGGCCTTCTTGATTTTGAACGCGGCATCCTGCCACGCGGTTTCGCGCCAATCGTAGACGTCATCATTGTTTAAGCCCTTCTTTACGATGTCCGAGACCCGTGCAACTACGTGCGGATCGCTCGCCCCCTGACCTCCAAAGATAACGCGGTTGACCAGGTCGTTGATAAGGGAGTCCTTTACGAGGTCAAAAACAGGCCTGTTTCTCTTAAAGAAATCGTCATGGTAGGCCTCAAATGGAGGGGCATCGCAATACTTTTGCCTGTAGCTCAAGTAAGCATTTGCGAGGGCTTCCGACATGTCTGTCTTGATGTGCGCTTGGACGCCCGAGGTGAGGGAGATTCTGACTCTTTCCAGGTAGGGGCCGATCATGGTGGGCTCGAGCGCAATACCAATGCGCGATTGAAAGAAATGATCCTTCCATTGGGGGGCGATCGAGTCCGGTTGATTGTTGGCGAAGCGCTCGGCGTTCTCGGCGTACATATCGTAGAAGACCGGAATAAAGTGCAGTAAGAAGCCTGGATGCTCAAGGTTGCCGCGTTTCTCAATCTCGTAGCGGGTGATGTAGTAGTATAGCTGCGCAAACCAATAGGCGATATCGGACGCAGGTTTCGTTTTGATGACAGATTCCGGGATGGTCTGGCTCTTCAGAAGTGCAGCCTCGGCGGCGGCGAGCTCGATTACCTCGGAGTCTGATTCGGTCATGCAGATCTTTTTATACTGGACGTGAACCGGTTGTGCATCGGTGTACCACTTTGCGTCTTGTCTGATCTCTTGAGTCCGATCGTCTGTGTCTTCCCGCCACCATACTTCACCGCGATACCACTGCCCTGCCAGGACGAGCTCACCGGATTCTATGTGAATGTCACACACCAGTTGCCACTCGATGCCGCCGCTTTCAAGCGCACCGCCGTTGGCTTTTGTGGTCACCTTCCTTTTCGCCCAGTCGGGCACTTTCTTGCCTGTGACGGGATCGGAATCGCCCATCTCGCTTGGTCTGGGATATCTGATGAAACGCCATTTGCGTATGGACTGGTCGTAGACTCCATCTCCCCAATCTTTATGAAATCCGCTTAGAGTGAGCAGTGCGGCGCTGTTGTCTTTTACACTAATGGTAATCTCATCGCCCCCGCCTACTCTCTTCCATTTCCCGGGGGCAAGCCCGACATTGCTCTGGCTATTAGCTTCTTGCGCGGCTGCGAGCGCGGGTAAGCCTAATGCGATCGCCAGGATCCACCATTCTCGTAATCTGAGAGGGGAGTCCATCTCTCACTCACGGTCTCTCTTTGGCGTTAGCTCCCGGGGCTGAGCCGGTAGTCTTGGTGCGTGTGTCGTCGTTGCGGTTAGTGTTATCCGAGGGCCGGAGGCGTCCGGAAGGTGTTTTGAAAGCCGCATCAAGGCTCAGGAAACCGGGATCGGACGGCGCCTGCACGTCCGGATAGGGGCGGCGCTTGGCCCAGTCGTAGTCGGTATAACGTGTATCGACCGAGCCGTGATAATAACAGATGCCCTGATCGAAAGAGTCAAAGGTCGCAATGGCCTCTTGAAACTTCCGACTGGCCCAGGCGTGAATGTCGTTCGGGTTCGTGCTGCGCGCTTTGGCTGCGTCAGACCATGTCCAAAGTTCGACGACCCAGCGGCGCCGGGTGGCGGCGAGCTCCGCGGCCAAGGCCCGTTCTTTCAGTGCGACATCGTCAAAGGTTTGCCGGCGCAATGCGTCCGCGCGCTTGGCGTCGTTCGCCAATTGCGTATTCATGATCTGACCACGGACGGCAACGAAACGATACGATAACAGTGTCGTCCACCCATCGCACATGATTCTCTGATGCAGGTTCCAAACCGCTAGCGCTGAGTCCCATACGGCTGCGTACGTGTTGTGATAGAAGCCGCCGAAACCGTCGAGTGCGGCTTTCTTCGCGCGCACCTGGGCCAAGTAGGTGTCCACGGCGCCGGATTCATTGCGGAGGAAGGCTATCGGATTCGTAAACCAAGCGTCAACACTTTCTCGCGTAAACGTCCATTGCGCGGATGGCCAGCCCGGATTTCCCGTTGAGCCGGCCTTGCCGGGCAGATCGGCCAACGCACGCGCGCGCAACTGCTGCACCTCCGTGATCATCCGGGCTAGGATCTGCTTGGCTCCCGCGGAAACGGCGCTCGGAGCGTCTTGGACTTGTCCAGTCGTTGGCTTGGACTCCTGGCAGCTCTTGATACAGCCCTCGTAAGCCTGGTAGGCTTCCTCCACGCGGCTGCGGGCCCGCCGCGCTGCGCCGGCCAGCGACCTTTCACGCCCGGCCCATTCCTCCGCCTCCACGCGTGCTTTCTTGGCTGCGCTCCTGAGCACTGCTGTGTCACGGTTCGCAACCGCGTTGAGACGTGCAAGCTCGCCGGTGTCAAGAGTGCCGGAACGGACGCTGAGCAGCGCCTCGCGAGCCGCGGAACGCTCCTTCTCGGCGTTATCGGCCTTCCTTTCCAGATCCGCGGCAGTTTGGTTAGCCCGATCCGCGGTGTGTTTGGCGGTATCGGCGCCGAGCTGCACTCGCTCAGCCGAGCGAACCGCCGCGAGATAGCGTGCGTATGGGTCGCCGCATTTGCGGGCGCAGATCTCTTGATCGACGGTCCAGCCTGGACGTGGATGGAACGCGCCGGGTCCGTCTGGGGGGTCTGTTGGCTTGCTCGGACCACCTGCCTTGTCGGGCCGCGGGTCACTACCCCCTTCCGCGCAAGCACGCTCGACTCGCCACAGAAGTCGCTGGGTCTTGTCAATCAGCACAGGGTCCATTTGCGCCACCGACAAGTCACGAACGATGACATGTCCCCTGATAATCCAACTCTCGCAGATGAGGTCACCGGAATTCAGCAGCAGCGTAGTTAGGGCTCCAACGACCGGGTTGGGATTTTCGCCGGCGTTCTTGGCAGCCACGGCAACAAGCTTTTCCAAGTACTCCAACACATCTTTAGCCTTCTCTTTGATTTCCTCTTTGGAGGCCGGGCTGATGTAGGCGTGTGCGTTGCCGCTCAGCAGGATCATCACCAGGAACACGGCCCAAAACGGCCTGCGGGGAAGTTTGAAAATCAACATACCTTCTTTCCTCTTCCGCTCCAGCGGGTTGACACCGGTGGTGCAGCGCTCATCCGCCTGCCGATGCCGATTAACAGGTTGCTCTCTTTCCAAATGTCGCGAACGGATACTTCCTTTCATTGTCCGGAGAGGTACGCTGCGGAGAACGATGAGTCCTCAGGCGGGGTTCCATTTTGGACTCCCCAGGACGGTTTCGTATGCGCCAACCATCATCCTTTTAGACTCGCGAGTGAATTCTTCCGATCAGGAGGGCGATCTCCACGCGGGGAACGGGATTGCCCGCCTCGATTCGGGTGGACAGAAATGCCGCGGACATGGTTGGCGCTTTTTGGCCTGGTCCGGCCGCCAGCCAAAGAAAAATTACGCTTGGGGATGCTGCCGCCGCCGGACGAAATCTGGCACCAGGCACGGGAAAGGCACTGCCAAGCGGCGGGTCGCGATCATGTTCGCCGGCCCGGCTTTGCAGCCGCTGCCCATCGAGCCCCTTCGTTATTACCAAGGATTTCAGTCTTGCCTCCCCGGTCACCAGCCAGTATACTCCCAATCGTCTCCAGTGGGCGCCGCGCTGACCGAGTGACAGGGGTGTGGATCTCGCCGCCCAGGGTGCGCAGGGCTTGTTCCAGACGCCTCTTCCCGATGAAACACCACGGGCAGATCACGTCGGAGATCACGCTGATTTCGAGGGTCATCCCGGATTTCATTGTATAGTGGCTGTGGGGTGGAGCTGTGGGCAGGGCTCTGGGGAGCCTGGTTCTGTTGCTCTCGGCGGCGCGCGCCGAGATCGCGCTCAACG
>JACPZP010000032.1 GCA_016195405.1 Planctomycetota bacterium
CCGCAGGAACTTTTTTCTTGCGTGCCATCCTTGGCTCCTGAAAAGAGCCTCGTCCCATCCCGTTGCCGAATCTACCATTTACCGACACAAGCATACCAGAACCCAGGCGCACCATGCAAACCGCGTCGTGCACCCGGCATTATCTCGCAGTTAATCTTCCCCTTGACGCCCCTGTCCCGCCCCTTATCATATCTTTTTCCTAAAATCTGGTTCCTGACTTGGAAAAGTTCGATGTCCACCTTCATGGCCAAGAACGGCGAGGTCCCGCAAGGCTGGCACGTGATTGACGCGACCGACAAAGTCGTGGGCCGGCTCGCCGTCGCCATCGCCAATATTCTCCGCGGTAAACATCGCCCCGAGTATACCCCGCATCATGACACGGGCGAGTTTGTCGTCGTCATTAACGCGGAAAAGGTCAAGTTCACCGGCAAGAAGTGGGAGCAGAAAACCTACGCCGCCTATTCGCATTACCCCGGCGGGTTGAGAGTGCAGACAGCCGGCGAAATCCGCGAGAAACATCCCGAGCGCATCCTGGAAGCCGCGGTGCGCCGCATGGTGCCGCGCAATCGCCTGGGACGCAAACAAATGCAAAAGCTGAAAATTTACGCCGGGCCGCAGCATCCACATCAGGCCCAGCAGCCGAAGGAACTCAAGCTCGACCTGTAATGTAGCTGAACTCGTAAGAGTTCAGGGCACCGAATTCCGACGAATTCGGCTACAAGAGGATTTGACGTGGCAGAAGCGACCGCGAAAAAGATTTATCACCTCGGCACCGGCCGGCGCAAAACCAGCGTGGCTCGCGTCCGCCTTGCCGATGGCGCCGGCAAGATTTCGATCAATGGCCGCACGCTGGAAGATTTCTTCACCGAGGACAAGGATCGCAGCGCCGTGGTCGGCCCGCTCATGGTTACGGAGATGCGCAATCGCCTCGATGTGACGGTCAGCGTGCGCGGCGGCGGCATCACCGGCCAAGCCGGCGCCATCTCGCAAGGCGTCGCCCGCGCCCTCAAGCAGATGTTTGGCCACGCCCCGCATGAAACCGGCGCCGAAGGCGACGGCGGCATGGCCAAGAAGCTGCGCGATTCCGGCTACCTCACCCGCGACGGTCGCATGAAGGAACGTAAGAAGTATGGCCGCAAAGGCGCCCGCAAGAGCTTCCAGTTCTCGAAGCGGTAGTTACCACCGGTCCATACGTCGCACCAGTTCGGCCAATCGCCCTGCAACGGCTTCACGATCCTCATACGGTCGCTTCTGGTGGTAAAGCCACCGTATCCAGTTGGCAACTCCCAGAATCACGCCCGAACGATCGAGAGCTTTTGCCAATTCGGTCTCCTCCGGCGACAATTCCCGACAAGTCCGATAAGCCTCAATTCCCACGGACCAGCCCGGGGGATCGCCGACAAGGCTTCCCAACAGCCTCGCCAGATCGACGGCGGCGTTGTCCCATTTGACGCTGCCGTAATCAATCAAGCCGGTGACCTCGTCTCCAGTGAACAGAACGTGATCGTGCCAGATATCGCAAAGACAGGCATGCACCGGCAGATCCGTTGCGTTCCATGGCTCAAGTAGCTGGGGAATTGATCCGGTCAATCGCTCAAGTCTGCTAATCGCTTGGCTCGCCCGCGGCGTGACTGGATCGCCCTCATCGAATACGGGTCGCCAACCGCTTTCCCACAGCGCCGACCATTCTCGCCAGGCGGTCCACCGGCGCGCGACGGCCGGACACGGACCATGACTTGGATTCATTTTGTCCCAGGCAAGGTGTAATTGCGCCAGGGCTACGCAAGCCGCCTTGAGCCGTGCAGATGTCGGTTTCTCACGGAAATCAGACTTTCCAGGCCGCCAGGTTGTCAATTCCCAGATGTGCTCGTCGATCTCAAGCCAGCTTCCGCCGCGCGCGGTGCGAATCAATTTCGGCACGAATTCAAGATTCACGCTCGCAGCCGCCTCGAGTAGCGCGTGAATGTTGTCGAGAGTCCGCCCTAACGTGTTCGCCGGCCACATTCGCAGGCAAAGGCTACCCAAGAGCCCATCAGTGCGCCAGATTTGAGCCCCACTGAATCCGCTTTGATGGCGAATGCGTTGAACCGTGGCTGCCAGGCCCGCCGGATATCGGCTCAAGACTTTGTCAACTGGTGACATGCCTCGGTCCGCCTTATCAGGGCCGCGCCCGTTAGGAAGCGGTTCCGAAGTTCACCGCTGGGCAATTGGCGACGGCGTGCTTTTTATCCCTGTGGCGTTCTTCACCGCGTCTAACAGTACATTCGCTCCCGGCGGGATGCTGAGGCCAATGGTTAGAACGGCGCACACGATCAGCGTCACAAGACCGGGTACGTTCCGCCGCCCCTGAATCGGCCTAAGCGCCGTTCGCAGGTACATGACCGCGATGATGCGCAAATAATACCAGCCGCCGACCGCGGCGTTCAGCATGCCTATGACCGCCAGCCAGCGATAAAGATCGGCCTGTTCGCCGACGACATTCATGGCGCCGAAGAAGATCAAGAACTTGCCGGTAAAGCCGGCCGTCAGCGGCATGCCGATGAGGCTAAACATGAACACGGCCAACATCAAAGCGACGTAGGGATGACTGCCGCTCAGGCCGGCGAGATCCTCCACATTGTCGACGGGCCGTTCCGGAGTGCTCAGGAAGGCGATAACCGCGAAAGCGCCGATGGTCATGACTCCGTAAGCGACCAAGTAATAGAGCAACGCATGCACACCATCGGAGCCGCTGCTTCGTTCGCTGAGATAAGGCGCGGCCGCCAAGGCCACCAGCATGTAGCCGGCATGAGCGACGCTGGAATAGGCCAAAAGGCGTTTCAGATTGTCCTGCAGCACGGCCAGCAGATTGCCAAGCGACATGGTGAACGCCGCTAGGAACCAAAACAGGATTGGAACCTGATCGCTGAGAGCCATGCCCGGCAACACATGCGGCCGACCGGCTACGGGCACAAGCACGCCGTCTGGCGTCACGAACCCAAGCACCCGAAGCAGCGCGATGAAGCCGGCCAGCTTCGGCAGCGAAGCGAGCAGGGCCGCTCCGACCGTCGGGGCGCCTTGGTAAACATCCGGCGCATAGAAGTGAAACGGGGCCGCGGTGATGCGAAAGCCTAGCCCAGCCACCACCGTGATCAAGGCGATCTGGGCCACGGCTGGCATGTCGCCGCCGCCTTGTCCATAAAGGGTATGCAAAATGGCGGCAATGTTGGTCGTGCCCGTCAAACCGTAAAGATAGCTGAAGCCGAAGAGCAGGAGCGCCGACGAGAAGATGCTCAGAAGGAAATACTTGAGGGCAGCTTCCTGGGCGGCGTCGTCATGGCGCGGCAAGTACAGCAGGATGTACGTTGGGATGCTGATCAATTCGAGCGCGAGATAGAGGCTCACCAGGTCATTCGCGCAAGCCGTCAGGCCGACGCCGCCGATGATCACCAACAGGCACGCTAGGTAATCGGCCGCGTGACGATCGGGGACTTCGTTCCAACTAAAAAGCACCAGCAGAATGCCGGCGACGATTGCCAGCACGCGGACAAAGTTCGCCAGGGAATCGAACAGTAGCGGCGTGCTGAATGTCGCCGTCCGGCCCGCCTCGCCCGAAGGAAGGACGAAGCCAGCTGTAATCGTCAGCACGAATAGGGACGCCACCAAACTGCCCAGCGCCGCCCAAGACCAAAGATAGCGTCCCGAGCGGAAAGTGCCGCCGATGAAAATGCCGGTCGCCGCCACCGCCAGAACTATTTCCGGCAGGATGTAGCGGAATTGACCGGCCAACAGCGCATTTTGGAGATCATTCATACTCAGCGCAACAAGATCGCCAGGAAAAACCCGCCCACTCCCAGCGCCATAAGCAACGCGTAAAACTGCACCAGCCCGTTTTGCACCGGGCGAACCGCATAGCCAATAAACGCGGGGACTTGCCCGACCAAATCGACCAGGCCGTCCACGATGTATTGATCGACGACTCGCGCAAGCAGTGCCAGCACTGTCAGCGGCTTGACGATCATCGAATAGAAGAAATCATCCAGATAGAATTTGTTCCGCGACAGTTCGTAAAGGCCCGTCCACGCTCTCGCCAGGGAATCCGCCAAAGCCGGTTGCCTAACATACATCCAATATGCAGCGCCGACGCCCGTAAGCGCAACGATGCTGCTGAAGAGCATTACGAGATAATCGTGCGCATGTTCGGCCCTATCTGAAAGGAGCCGGCGCGGAAACTCCGGGTTGACCCAGTGCTCTTCAAGAAATCCGCCGAACCATCCGGTTGGACCGAACACTAATCCGGCGCCAACAGCCCCGACAGCCAGTACGCACAGTGGCAATGTCATCACTGGCGGCGATTCGTGCGCGTGGTGGCCCGCTTCGTGCGGCACTTTCTCCTCGCCCCAGAACGTCAAGAAGTAGGCCCGGAAGGTGTAGAAACCGGTCAAGCCAGCGGTCGCCACGCCGATGAAAAACAGAAGCAGATAGATGCCCGAGGCGAAGGACCCCGGCTGCCCCGCCTGTTTGGTCACGGCCAGTATCTCATCCTTGCTCCAGAAACCCGATAGAAGCGGAATGCCCGCGAGCGCTCCGGCGCCGCACAGAAACGTCCAGTGCGTGACCGGCAGCAATCTGCGCAAGCCGCTGAATCGGCGCATGTCGATGATGCCGCCCATCGCATGCATTACGCTGCCGGCGCCTAAGAACAACAATGCCTTAAAGAACGCATGCGTGAACAGGTGGAAGATCGCGGCGGTCACGGCGACGGCAGCCAAGCGATGGTCCATCGTGCCGCTGCCAAGCGCCAAGAACATATAGCCCAACTGGCTGATCGTCGAATACGCCAGCACGCGCTTCAGGTCGCTTTGCGTGAGCGCGATTAGCGCCGCCAACAGGGCCGTGCCTGCGGCGATGCAGGCGACCACAAGCTGTGCCTCCGGCGCTTGACCGAAAAGCGGCGTGCAGCGCGCGACCAGATATACGCCGGCCGTCACCATCGTGGCCGCATGTATCAGGGCGCTGACAGGCGACGGACCTTCCATGGCGTCGGGCAACCAAACATGGAGCGGAAACTGCGCGGACTTGCCGACCGCCCCGGAGAAAAGCAGCAGACAAATCACCACAAGTAGACCGTGATTGTCGAAACTCCTGGCACGTTCGAAAACGACATCGTATTCCAGCGAGTATCCGAAATTCACCCAAATGAGCAGAATGCCGAGGAATAAACCGACATCGCCAAGCCGCGTGACCAGAAATGCTTTGCGAGCCGCGTCCGCCGCCGAGGGCTTGGCGTACCAAAAGCCGACGAGCAGATAGCTGCACAGCCCAACGCCCTCCCACGCGGCAAAGAGCACGATGAAGTTGTTGGCCAGAACGAGCAGCGTCATGGAGGCCAAGAACAAGCTGACCGCGGCGAAGAAACGTGGGAAGCCGGGATCGCCGTGCATGTAGCCCACAGAATAGATGGCGATGAGCGAGCCGATGAACGTCACCGTCACCAGCATGACCGCCGTTAAACCATCTGCCTGAAGCGAGAAGGGAATATCGACGTTGCCGGCGTGAAACCACGTGTAGTAGATCCGAATGCACCTGTGGCCATCGATCCGGTCGCCCTCAAGCCCGGACACCGCCGAAAGCGTCATGAAAGACAGGATGCAGGCTCCGATCGCGCCGCCGATGCAGAGCCAATGACTTCGATCGCGCAGAATCGCCTTGCCTAAAACGCCGATTACCGCGGCAGCCAACAGCGGCAGTGCCGGGATCAGCCACAGATAGTAGCGCGGGTCGCTAAACATGGCTGACTTCTTCCTCGCGCTTTTGCGGCGCCGGACCAGCCGGCGTCAGCCGTGGCGAAGGCTCTTCCATGGGTGGAAGCGGCAACGGCTCCTCGTCGATTACCGCATCTTGGTCGGGCTCGCGCAGCTCTTGCCAGAGGCTCACATCCAGCGATTTGCGGCGGCGGTAGAGCATCAGGATCAACGCCAGGGCGATTGCAGCCTCGCAGGCGGCCACCGTAATCATGAACAACGTCAGCACCTGGCCGCCCAGGTTGCCGCGAAAGCGCGAAAACGCCAGCAGATTGACGGCCACTCCTTGCACCATCATCTCGGCCGACAGGAACATCAGAATCAGATTGCGGCGGGCGAGAAAGCCGATCGCGCCAAGTCCAAATAGGATCGCGCCGAGGACCAAGTAGCTTTGGAGGCCGACGGGGGTCATCGCAGGGCCTCCTGCCGCCTTCCGGCAATCGCAATAGCCCCGATGGTTGCCACGAGGAGCAGCATCCCCGCCAACTCGACCGGAATGAGATAGTCGCTGAAGAGCGATTTGCCCAGCGCAGCGACGTTGCGGGCGGGCAAACGTTCGGTCAAGGCTCCCGAAGACGTGGTTTTCCAAGCATCCGGATCGTTGGGCGCGACACCGCTGTTCTTGGAAAGATGCTTTTCCGTGGGGACGAGACTTCCGACCCGCACATGCGAGCTGAGCAACCTTCGCGCTCGTGAGGTCAGCGCCGGCACATCCATCCGAGCCCAATCGCCTTCAAGGTTGTCGATTTCCGTGTGTTCTTGGGGCAATTGTTTCTTAAGCTCCTCCATCATTGCCAAACGGCGGATTTTCTTGGGATCGCCCATCTTCTTTGGATCGCCCATGATTTCTTTGATTTCCGCGGGCGTATTGGCGTCGGCTACTTGCCGGAGCGTCGCCATGGCGGAATCCAAGTCATTGTTCTGGTAAGTCCGGTGCAAGACGCACAACAGCCCGCCGATGAGCACGAATCCCGCCAGGCTCGCCAGAAACTGCTCGCGCGAGCGCTGGTCCGCCTCCGAGATGCCCGCCTGCTGGGCCAGCATGATCACGAACAGGAACGTGACCACGATGGCGCCGGCGTAAACGATGATGGTCGCCGCCATGAGAAACGGCGCCGCGTTCAGCAGAAAGATGCCGCAGCTCGCCAGCACTATCAGGGCGAATGACAAGGCCGCGTGCACCGGATTTTTCTGCGAAATCATCAGCCCACCGCCCAAGATCGCGAGGCCGGCGAATGCGTAAAAGAGGATCGATTCGGGCAATGGTCCGACCGCTGCGACGAGGAGCCAGCCCGCCAACAGTAAGGCCGCAGCGCCTAATAGCGCGCCAGGAAGCGGCCGCGAGCGCCGTCCTTGAGGCAACAGAAAATAAATGCCGACAAACCCGAAGAGCGCCGGCGAGAGCAGCGTCCAATTCTCGCCCAGGAATGAAGTGACCCGCGTCATGAGTATTTCGAGTTCCCGCTTACACCTTCGGTGCCGAAGCCTTTGGTTCCGACGCAATCGGTTCCGACGCAATCGGTTCCGACGCAATGCTCAGCTTCCCGGACCGCGTGCGAATCGGATCGGTGCCCGCCGCGACCGTTTGATCAAAAACGCTCAGGAGCTTTTCCTTGTCGAACATCATTTCCTCGCGGCTAAGCCCGGTGTGATCGAACAGCGTGGTCAGCTCGATGGCGTCGCACGGACAGGCCTGCTCGCACATGCCGCAATAGATGCAGCGCAATTCGTCGATGACGAACACTTCCGGGTACTTCTCGCGATCGGGCCACGGCGACGGCGCTGCGACGATGTCGATGCACCGGGCCGGACAAGCCGTCGAGCACATGTAACACGCGACGCATTTGACGCGTCCTTCCTCGTCGCGGTTGAGCCGATGCACGCCGCGGTAATTGGCCGGCAGCTTCGGCTTCTCCTCCGGATATTGTTGCGTGACGTTGGGTGAGAACATGTGCTTGAGCGTCGTTTGAAAGCCTTGCATGATCGCAGGGATATAGAGCTTTTCCACAAGCCCCATCCGCGGCGCCTTCACCCAACGCACATCCTCGTCCTTCATCGGCATCACGATCCCCCCGCGTAAGGCGGATTTGCAATCCGTCCATTCAAAGGGACGGTCTGCAAAACCGTCCTACTTCTCGACGGTTTGCAAACCGTCCTACTGCTCAGCGCGGATCGGTTCCGCGCCATTCATAGGCCGCAGCGCGGGCGCCGCGGCGCCGACTAAGATCCCGATCGAGACCGGCAACAGCACCCAGGGACTGATGCGGAATTCAACCACAAACATCACCGCGATGACGTTAGCGAGCGCCAGCGGAATGAGCACCTTCCACGCCAGCCCCATGAGCTGGTCGAAGCGAAAACGCGGCAGCGTCCAGCGCACCAACATGTAGAGCAGGATGAAGAACGTCACCTTGCCCGCGATCACGATCAGCTTCCAAATCCAATGCGCATCCGGTCCGGCGATGAACGGAAAATGCCAGCCGCCGAAAAACAGGATCACCATCAGAAAGCTGGTGGTGATCATGTGAACGTACTCGCCCAAGAGAAACATCGCCAGCTTGAAGGCGTTGTACTCGGTGTGATAACCGCCCACCAGTTCCTGCTCCGACTCCGGCAGATCGAACGGCAACCGATTGCACTCGGCAAAGGCGCTGGTCATGAACAATAGAAACGCCAACGGTTGAAAGAAAATGTTCCAGCCCGCGCTGGTCTGACGCCAAGTGATGTCCTCTAGGTTGAGCGATCCGGTCAGCAAGACAACACCGAGAATCGAGAGCCCCAATGGAATTTCGTAGCTGATAATCTGGGCGCTGGAGCGCAGGCCGCCAAGCATGCTGTATTTGTTGTTCGACGCCCAGCCGCCCAGGATGATGGCGTAAACCGCCAGACTCGAGATCGCGAAGATGAACAAGATGCCGATGTCGAGGCCGGGGGCGATCACAAACTGATAGGCTTGCGCGTCATTGTCGGTTGCGCCGAAAGGAACCACCGCGAAGGAGAGCATGGCCGTCGTTATGGCGATGCAAGGCGCCAAGAGGAAGATCCCCTTGTCGGCCGTCTTGGGCACGAACTCTTCCTTGAGGATGAACTTGAGTCCGTCCGCAAGGACTTGGAGCAAGCCATAAGGACCGACACGATTGGGCCCGATGCGATTCTGCATGTAGGCGCAGATTTTGCGCTCCACATAGACGAGGAAACCCGCCGTGGCCTGAAGCGCGCAGAAGATCACTACGATGGTGATCAAAGTGGGCCAAAAATGGAACTCGTGCATACTATCCGAGTCGAACTCCTAATTCGCCCAGATCTCCTTCACCGAGCTTCGCGAAATACGGCACTTCACCGGAGAGTTCTTGGCGTAATTTCTCTGCGTGCAATAGGCCGCGTCTTTCCAGTAGGTCGAGGAATACTTGCCCATCGCTGCGCGAATGATGTTCGGGCCTGACCGCCCAATGGATTGCTTGCGCCAAGTTGGCTTGGTTGACGAAGCATCCGTCTTTCTCCGCAAAGCTCGACGACGGCAGCACATACGTCGCCGCCTTGGTTGCCTCACTGGAAAACAAATCCTGAACCACCAAGAGCGGCGCCTTGCTGACTTTTTGCACCACGGGCGCCGGCAGCCACTCGCCTAACCGCGGCGGATATCCGCCCGTCACATAAAGTGCCTGAAGATCGCCGGCCTCCGCCGCTTCAAGGGCGCGGTCGAAGTACACGACCTCGCCCTGGAAATGTTTGAGGATTTCCTCCACGCCGCGTCGATTCGGGCACTTCTCCGCGTGAATCGTAAACTTGACGGGCTGAATCGGTCGGCCCTTGCGGTCCTTGGGATAAGTGTCGTCCGCGCCTCGCACCGGCACCCATCCGAGGAACAAACGCGCCTCCTTCGACAAACCCTTGACGAACTTCGCAAGCAAGTACGCCTCTTCGCACGTCAGAAACGGCGACAGGACTGCGCCAAGGCGACCGCCGTCCTTCTGAGCCGACTCCGCGAGTTCGCGCCGCAGCGATGGTATGACCTTCTCCCACGCCGTCGCCGTCCCTTTGTGTAGCGGAACCTTGATGCGCTCGCGGGCATTAATGTAGTGGTAATCGAATCGGCCTTCATCGCACATGAAATACCCTTGGGCCTGCGGGTTTTCGCGCGGACGAAGCCGAAAGACGATGTCCTTGTTGTGATCCACGAAGATGCTGCAACCCGTGCTGCAATC
Organism: Planctomycetota bacterium; assembly: GCA_016195405.1. Lineage (GTDB taxonomy): Bacteria > Planctomycetota > Planctomycetia > Gemmatales > Gemmataceae > JACPZP01. The sequence goes on from JACPZP010000032.1 coordinate 9,989, forward strand.
GGGGCAGACGCTCTTCTCGGACTTGAGGAACCACACCCGTTGCTTGTACAGAAAATCTTTGCTACACAGGGCCCCGACGGGACAGAGATCGACGACGTTTCCTGCCAGCTTGTTGTTGACCGGCCGGCCCGGGAAGATATCGATCTCGGAATGATGGCCCCGATTGATGACGTGGAGTTCCGCGGTGCCGCTGACCTCGCGCGTAAAGCGAACGCAGCGCGAGCACATGATGCAGCGGTCCGCGAAGAGCGTAATGTGCTCGCCGATGTGGGGCTTGTTGGGCGGCTGGTTTTTGTCGTCGATCATCCGGCTCGTCGCCCGGCCGAAGCGATAGCTGTAATCCTGCAGATGACATTCGCCGGCCTTGTCGCAAACGGGACAGTCAAGCGGATGATTGAGTAGGAGCGATTCCAGCGTCTGGTGCTCGGCGTGAATGGAGCGTTCGCTCTGAGTACGGATGACCGTGCCGTCCCGCGCCGGCGTCTGGCAGCCCGGCACCACGCGCGGCTGCATGCTGATCGTCCCGTCGGGCTTGCGCTCGCCTGCTTCGACCAAGCACATCCGGCAACTTGCGACGACGGAGAGACCGGGATGCCAGCAGTAATAGGGAACGAACACCCCGGCGCGCTCGGCCGCTTGGATGAGATTGAGCTTGTCGTTGCCGATATCCACCGGCTTGTCATTGACGTAAACGACGGCCATGTATTCTTCAGGTTCAAGCCCGCACGCGAGTCTTCGAGCGTGCGGGGTTTATCAGGCGCCCCGCAGGCTCGTAGACCCGCCCGCGGGCTTGCATTCACTTTCCTGCCTTGGGAGACTTATTGAAGTCCTCCTCGTTCAGGTCCTGCACCGTCTGCCCGTTGCCCATCAGTACAACTCGGAATCCGTTAACATCGACGTCATTTTCGTAGGCAAGAATCGAGTTCCCTGGCCCCGACGGCATCTGCATCGTGCTTACGTTAAAGACAAAGGTGATGTGCCCATTCTTTAGGGGGTCCGTGAACTTCGGATTCTTTTCGAGGTACGATTCCAAGTCGCTGATGGTCTTTGGGCCCTTCTTGAATTGGGTTTCATATTGCACATAAGCAAGGCCAAGCTGTTGCATGATGTTGCGAACTTCGGAGATTTCCATGCGCCGACCGATGCGGGTAAGTTTCGGTTGCCGGGGCGGCACTTCTCGTTCCTTGGGCGCCTGGTCCTTGCCTTGCGCAACCGGAACGGGCCCTTTCGGCGTCGGCTCCGGTTCCTTGTTGCAGCCGCATTCAAAGAACGCACACACCACGATCGCGACGATGACGCATCGCATGGCTTTTCTCCCCAAACGGGCCTTCCTAGTTGGCCATCGCCAACGGGAGCGCTGATTCCGACTGCACTCCCTTTTTTATGAACTCTTCCAGCTCGAGGCGGAACTTGGCGACGGCGTTCTTCACCGGCCAGCCGGCGCCGTCGGCCAGGCCACATATCGTCGTGCCCGGCATGATGCCGATCGACTTGCCGACTTCCTCAAGAATCTGCAAGTCTTCGATGCGGCCTTGGCCGCGACGGAATCGCTCCATGATCTTGAACATCCAGCCCGTCCCCTCACGGCACGGCGTGCATTGGCCGCAGGACTCATGGGCGAAAAAGCGACAAATGTTGTAGAGCACGTCGACAATGCTGGTTTGATCGTCGAAGATCGTGACCGCCGCTGTACCGAGTCCGAGGCAGCCAACGCGGCCTGGTCCGTTGAAATCGAGCGGCGTGTCGAATTCACTTTCCGTCATGATGCCCATGCTGATGCCGCCGGGGATGCAACCTTTCGCCTTGCGCCCCTTCCAAACGCCGCCGCCGTATTTTTCCACCAGTTCGCGGACCGTGACGCCTAAGGGCAATTCGACGCAGCACGGCTTGTTCACGTGGCCGGAGATGCAATAGAGCTTCGGCCCGTAACTGCCCGCGTCGCGCGGGTTCTTGGGATCGGGAGGCACACCGATCGACTTGAACCACGCCGAACCGCGGTCGATGATATGCGTCACGCACGCCAGCGTTTCGATGTTGTTGACGACCGTGGGCTTGCGGAAGGCGCCTTCGACGGCCGGAAACGGCGGTTTGATTCGAGGCCAGCCTCGCTTCCCTTCCAGGCTTTCGATTAGCCCTGTCTCCTCGCCGCAGATGTAGGCCGCGGCTCCGCGATGGAGATAGACGTCGAGATGAAAGTCCTTGCCCAGTATGTTCTTGCCGAGGAGATTGGCGGCATAAAGCTCGTCGATTGCACTCTGTAGAACGCGATACGCGCGGCCATATTCATAACGCAAATACAGGTACGCCGTGCTGGCCCGCGTTGCATAACAGGCGAGCAGAATGCCTTCAAGAACCTGATGCGGATCATCCTCCATGAGGATGCGGTTGTTAAACGTGCAGGGCTCGGATTCGTCCGCATTGACGCACAGGTAGATCGGACCGGGATGATCCTTGGGTAGAAACGTCCACTTGACGCCACACGGAAAGCCGGCGCCGCCGCGACCGCGTAGTCCGGAATCCTTGACGAGTTCCACGACTTGCGCCGGCGACATTTCATTGAGCGCTTTGGTGAGCGCGCGGTAGCCGCCGTCGGCGCGATAGGTCGAGAGCGCCGCGCTATCGACCTTGCCGACGCGTCGCAACAGTACTGGTTCGAATTCCGCCATGAAAATCACCCTAGCGCCGCCGCTTGCGTTTCGCGCTCGCTCCATGCGCAGTTGTTCGGTATCCAGTTCGCGCTAACCCGCAAGCGGCGTGCGGAGCCGTTCGACGATCTTCTCGGCCGCTTCCGGCGTCACGTTGTGCTCGTGTTCATCGTCGATCATCACCGCCGGCGCGCCTTCGCAAGCACCCAAACACTCGGCGAATTCCAGCGTGATCTTGCCATCCGCCGTGGTGTCGCCCGGCTGTACGTTCAGTTTCCGACACAGATGCGACAGCAATTCGTCGCCCCCGCGCAAGGCACACGCCAAGCTGCGGCACACCCATAGGCGCGTCTTGCCCATGGGCGCCTCTTCGGTGTGGAAAAACTCGTAGAAGCTCATCGTGTCTTGGACTTCCGCCGGCGCCAGGTCGAGCATCTCCGCGATTTCTTCGATGGCCGCGTTTGACACGCAGCGCATTTCGTCGTGAACGATGTGCAATGCGGGCAGCGTCACCGCCTGCTTACTGGGATAGCGCGGCAAATAGGATTCTATTTTGCGGCGGATTTCGGGATTCAGGGCGGGCATTATGATTTCCTTAGGATACCCCCGGATTCGCTGCGCTTATCTTGGGGCTTGGCAGACACTTTTCTATCGATCCAGCTCGGCGGCGATGATGTTGAGGCTCCCCAGCACGGCCACGACGTCGCTTATTTGGTGCCCGATGATCAAGTACGGGAAAACCGCGAAATGGATGAACGAGGGCGGCCGGGTGCGGGCCCGGTAGGCGACGCCGTCCCCCTTGGAAACCACGTAAAATCCCAGCTCCCCGTTGGCGCTTTCGATGGCCCCGTAAACTTCATCCACCGGCGGCGTCCACTGGCGGTTCGGCATCACCAGCTCGAAGTGTTGAATCATGCTCTCAATCGAGCGATACACCGATAGCTGATCGGGCTGTACCACCTTGCTTTCCGTGTCCACATTCACCGGCCCGGCCGGGAGGTTTTCGATTGCTTGCTGAACGATTTTAATGCTCTCCAGCATTTCTTCCATGCGCACCAGGTAACGCGCGTAGCAATCGCCTTCGTCGCAACAAATCACTTTGAAGTCGAAGTCGCCATAAGCCAGGCAGGGCTCGTCTTTGCGCAGGTCGCGCGTCACTCCGCTTGCTCTGGCCACCGGGCCCGTGCAGCTCAGGTTGATCGCTAGTTCCTTCGACAAGATCCCGACGTTGCGCGTGCGATCCAGGAAGATGCGGTTTCGATTTAGCAGCCGGCACATGTCGGCGTGCGTCTTCGAAAAGTTCTTGACGAAGTCGCGAATCTTACGGACGACTTCATTGGTGAAATCGAAAAGCAAGCCGCCGACGCGCGTGTAGCTGGGATGGAAGCGCTGGCCTGACGCGTACTCGAAGATCTCGTAAAGAATCTCGCGCTGGTAGAAGGCATAGAGGAACGCCGTGAAGGCCCCCAAATCGAGCGCCTGCGCACCGGTGCAAAGGAGATGATCGCTGATGCGGGCCAACTCGTTCATGATCACGCGAATATACTTGCACCGCGGCGTAAGCTCAATGCCCATCAGCTTTTCGACCGCGTGATGCCAGGCGATCTCGTTGGACAACGGCGAAATGTAATTCATCCGGTCGACGATGGTTACATACTGATTGAAGTCCAAGTCCTCGCCAAGCTTCTCGAAGCCGGAATGGAGATAGCCGATGTCCGGCACCGCCTTGACGACCTTCTCGCCGTCAAGCGTGAGGATCAGTCGCAGGGTCGTGTGCGTGGCGGGATGCTGCGGACCGAAATTCAGCGTCCAGAGGTATTCTTGGTCGCTGCCTTCGGTCGCCGGTTCAAGCGTCGCGGCCGTTTCCAATGGCATAAGTACACTCAACTTTCCGCCCGCGTAATCACCGGGAAGTTGTGCCGTTCGCCCCGGCCACGCAACGGATAGTCCTTGCGAAGCGGATAACTCGTAAACTCCTCGGGAAGCAAAATACGGCGCAAATCCGGATGGCCTTCGAAAACGATTCCGTACATGTCATATGCTTCGCGCTCCATCCAATCCGCCCCCTTCCAGAGCGGAAACATCGAGGCGACTGCCGGATCGGGGTCGTTGACGAACGTCTTAGCTATCAACCGTTCGCCGGTGATGGTGTTGACCAGAATGTACCAAATGCCGTAGCGGTCGCGGGCGCTTGGGTATTTGAGGTAGTCGGCGGCGCCGAGTTCGGCAAGCTGGTCGAAGCCCTGTTCCTTGAGGAACGCCATGAATTCAAAGAGTCGATCCGCCGCGACATGGATACGGCGATTATCACGAAATTCCGACCTGGTGAAGCATTCGCCGCCGAAGCGATCGCGGAGACTCTGGCAAATCTCGTCAAACGGCATCGAGAAACTCCAGTACATCAGAGCCGCGCCCGTTAAGAAGCGTTGTTTCGCTCGCCTCCGCTTCCTGACGGGCGCGGCTCTGAGGATTCGCTCAATTCAAGCTAATCCGTCGCGACTTGGTGTAATCCCCAGGCGCCACGACAACATCGCCGGGTATGTCGCGGTTCTGCGGCGGCCCCTCGGGTGCGACGCGCTTGGCAAATTCGCTGCCGCCAAACGTGCCGGTCTTGCGAATCTTCTCTTGCAGATCGATCACCGACTGAATCAGCTGTTCGGGCCGCGGTGGGCAGCCGGGAACATAAATGTCAACCGGGATGAAACGGTCAATCCCTTGCACGACGGCGTAGGTATCGAACACGCCGCCCGAAGAAGCGCAAGCCCCCATCGAGATGCACCACTTCGGCTCCGCCATCTGCAGCCAAATGCGTTGCAGGACCGGGAGCATCTTCATCACGACCCGGCCGGCGACGATCATCAAGTCGCATTGCCGCGGGCTAAAGCGCATCACTTCGGCGCCAAAGCGAGCGATGTCGTGCTTGCTGGCGCCGGTGGCCATCAGCTCGATGCCGCAGCAAGCCGTGGCGAACGGCATGGGCCAAAGGCTGTTGGAGCGCACCCAGTTCGCGAGCTTATCAAGCTTGGACAGGACCACGCTCTCGGGGATCTCTAGCGCCACTTGAAGACCCCTTTGCGCCAGTCGTAAATGTAGGCCACCAGCAGCATGACGATGAAAACGAGGACGCCCCAGAAAACAGGTCGGCGCAGGACTTCGGGAACGCCGCCTTCCTGATACGCCGCCACCGCCCAAGGATAGAGGAACAAAAGCTCGACGTCGAAAACCAGGAACATGATCGCGATCAGGTAGAACTTGACGTCGAAGCGCTGGCGTGCGTCGCCGACGGGGTCCATGCCCGATTCGTAAGGCATCTGTTTGACGGGAGTCTTCTTGCGTGGACCTACGACGTGGATCAGGATCATCACCGTCGTCGCGAATCCAAGAAGTATCAGCAAATAAAGAAAAATGGGGTAGTAAAGCGAGAGGTCAAACGTCGGCTCGGTCATCGGCCCGCTCCGAAGTTCGTGATTGTTTTCACAAATAATGGCAAAAAGAAACCCGACCGAGGTCGAGGTTAAAGCGCTTGGCGCTCTGGCGATTAATGTACGAACGTGCGAAGCCAGGTCAAGGAAGTTCACTCCTCACGACGCCCCTTCTTGTGCAACCGGGCAATTTCACTTTTCAGACTTTCGATCTCCTCTTGAGGCGTTCGTAACCACGCCTCTGTTTTCGGATTCCAAAGGCGTAATCGTCGCCCGTCCCGTTCCAAATGCAGATTCAGCACCTTGCTCGGCAATCGTCCTTCAATCATGGGAATAGGACGATACTTTCCTTTTTTCAAACGGTAGCCGCGAAGAGGCGGATCAAGATACTCTGCCAAAGGATCAAACAGGAAATATTCCTGCACTTTCAGCATGTCCTGGTAAAGGGAAAACTTGTCATCGATGTCTTCGTCTCGCGTAGATGAGGAAGTGAGTTCGATGACGAACTGCGGCGCCTTGCCTTCTTCCCAGATCAAGTAATGGGGACGCTCGTGATCGTGCACACCCTTGACAACGAACACGTCCGGCGAAAGGTGCTTGAGTCGATCGCCGCGCACGTAGAAGACCAGCAGATTGCCGGAGACGTAGACTATCGGGTTGTGGGCGAAGAACGCCTTCAGTGTGTGAATGAGGGCGATCATCAGCTCGCGGTGCCAGTCGGTTTCCGCCATGGGCCTTCCATCCGAGGTGGGATAGTCGGAAAGTCTGCGTCTTGCCGGTCTTGTCGCGGGATGGCCGTTCATAATGGTCATCCTACTGTCAAGGTGGACGGGCTCGCAAGTCTCAAGTTGCTCTTGACGCCGCGATTCATCTTCGTCACCTTTACCATCCACCGCATGAGAATCTCAGGATGAGAAAAGTCGGATTAGGATTACCAAGGAGGGTAGCGATCATGTTTTACCAGACCGAAGCCAAGCCGCAGTGTTGGCGGGCGGTGGCGATCTTTGACGACCGGTCGGATCAGTTGATTTACCTAAACCGCTCTTCGACCCAGGTTCGCGCCGGCTTCCGCGCCGCGTTCCTCGAGCTTTTGGATGACGAAGAGCGCGAGCACGTTCAATCAATATCGTTGCAGCGCTGGCACGGAGCCCCCGATTCGGGACGGTGGGTCCATCAAACGAATTTGGCGGTTCCGTCGCACGAGAAAATCGCCCAGGCTGCCTAACGCTCCCAAAAACACGGCCAGATTGATTAAACCTCCCACGCGAATTATCGTTTGGCGAGGTTTTTTGCTTAACGCATCTCCGACTAAACTGATATGCTTACAAAGCATGGCTTGATTTGGATGGGTCAGTGTCCCGTGACAGAAAGGAGCGATTGCCTGAAAAGCGCCATCCACTCTTGCAAAAGCCCCGTCAAACACGAAAAATGAAGCATATCGGCCTTCATTGAGGAATAAATCATGAATCCCTATGGCTCCCTGTGTGACGACTTCGGAGTCTACGTCTACGTCAACACGAAGATGGAGCTTTGCAACAAACGCGAGACGGTTCTGCATTTCTTCGACAGCTTGCAAAAGACCTTTCCGCAAATGACCGATTTTGAGCATCGCGAAACCGGCGAGTTCGTACTTGAGGAAGACCGCGAGCAGGGCAACTACCGTTGGGTCAGCTTGGAGACCAAGCGATTCTGCTCTGGCTATGTCAACCCGCCGGGACTGGAAGCCGCCGACGCCCATCACGAGCGCGTTCTCGAAGTGGCGCCGTTCCATCTCGATTTCAGCCCACTGGATTGCGAGGCGCTTGATGTCCTTTTCGCATTCGATTTCACCTACAGCGGCAACCACGACGAGGTAGTGGCCGAAGCACTCGGTCTGAACACGACGCTTGAAAGCCTGATTCAAATGCCCGGGACACGCGTTATCAATTATGAGCCCGCGCTGATGCTGTCGCTCGACGAGCCATGCCGTTTGCAATGCCGGCTCAACGTCGAAACGCGCACGAACGCATTCCAGATTCGCACCGGCCAATTTCCCGAGGCGCCGATCAGCGTCTACTTCACCATAAGACAATACTGGGGCCGGCAAGGGAGCCGCACCTTCGGCGATTCCTATAAGAACCAGCGCAAGACATGCCAGGAATTGGTCGACAACCACATCATTCCCGCGGTGATTCAGCCACTGGCCCAGACAATCGCGAATAAACAATAAACTATCCGAATGAGCACCACACCTTCTGTGGCCTTGAGCCGTTTCGCGAAGGGCCTATGCACCGAGACCGCTTTTGATGTTCTCGCCGTCGCGCGCCGGCTGAAAGCCCAAGGCAAGGACGTCATCGAATTGCAAATCGGCGATAGCCCGTTTTCCAGCACAAAGAGCGCTCTAAAGGCAGGCATCGACGCCATCGGCCAAGGGCAGACCCATTACGTTGCCTCCACGGGCCTGCCTAGCTTTCGAGAAGCGGTGGCCGCGAACTACCAGAGGGAATACGGCATTTCGATTCAGCCGGAGAACGTCGTAGCAGGTCCGGGCGCCAAGGTCTTCGAGCAGTTCTTCTGCGAGGCGTTCCTCGATCCCGGCGACGCGGTTCTTGTGTTTAGCCCTTGTTTCCCGACCTATCCACCGAATATCGAGCGCCGCGGCGGACAAATTGTTCTCTCAGCGCTCAGTCAAGGAAATCAATTTCGGCCAAATCTCAATGACGTCGAGCAGTTCGTCAAACATCCAAAAGCGAAGGCCATCTTTCTGAATTCGCCGCACAATCCGACCGGCGGCGTGGCGACTGAAAGCGATCTCATGTCCATCGCCGATTTGGTGCGAGGACGGAACATCGCGGTCTTCAGCGATGAGCCTTACGATCACATGGTCTGGACCGGCCGGCATCACCCTTTCCTCGCTCAGCCCGGGATGCTCGAACAATGCCTGGCGTGCTACACGTTCAGCAAGTCCTACAGCATGAGCGGTTGGCGTCTGGGCTACGCGATCGGTTCGGCGAAGATCATTGAGACGGTTGCGAAGCTCATCAATACCTCGCTGTCATGCGTGCCGCCCATCGTGCAACTCGCCGGTCAAGCCGCCCTGCAGAATGACGCTGCCGAGCGCGATGAAGTCATGTGCCGCTTTCATAAAAAGGTCGAATTACTGGTGAACGACTTGAAGTGCGTCGATGGCGTCAAGGTGTTGATGCCCGCAGGTACTTTCTATGTGTTCCCAGATGTGTCCGCGGTCTGCAAGCGGCTGAAGATCTCGTCTCACGGCTTGGCGATGTTCCTTTTGGAAGGCGCCGACGATCACAAGGGCGTGGCGTGTCTTGGTGGCGAATGCTTCGGTCCCGCCGGCCAGGGGTTCCTGCGCTTCAGCTGCGCCGAGCCGGATGAACGCCTGCATGAGGCGGTGGCGTTCTTGAAAGAAGCAATCACTCGTACCGAGCGCGTGGAGCACTATTTGAACGGGCATGCGAAATATCGACTTGCTTGACCCGACGCCTGTAGGACGGTTTTGCAAACCGTCCGGTCGAACGGACGGATTGCAAATCCGTCCTACGCTCACCGCGCCCGTCGCGCTTCCAACTCTTTCGTCACCTGAGCCAAACTCGCCGTGTTGAACAGGTCGTCCTTTTCCAGCCACCCGCGCCGCGCGACGTCGACACCGTAATCGGTGTACGCCAATTCGTCGGCCGCATGCGCATCCGGATTAATGACGAGCTTCACGCCGAGCGCCTTGGCCCGCTTACAATGAATCCAGTCGAGATCGAGACGGTATGGATTGGCGTTGATCTCGATCATGGTGCCATGCTCGGCCGCCGCGCGAATGACTGCCCCAAGGTCAACTTTGTAGCCCTCGCGGCGCAAGAGTAGCCGGCCCGTCGCATGTCCCAGCATAGTCACGCGCGGATTGCTGATCGCCTTAATGACCCGCTGAGTCGTCTCGGCTTCGGTCTGGTTGAAATGACTGTGTACGCTGGCGACCACATAGTCGAAGCTTTCCAAAACTTTGTCGCTGTAGTCAAGCGAGCCGTCGGCGAGAATGTCGCACTCGGTCCCTTTGAAGAGGCGGAAGCCACGTGATTTCTTGTTGAGATCGTCGATTTCCTTGTGCTGCTGTTTCACACGCTCCGGCGTCAAGCCGTTTGCGACGGTTAAGGATGGCGAATGGTCCGCGATGCCGAGATATTTGAAGCCGAGCTTGCGCGCGGCCTGGGCCATTTGTTCCAGACTCGCTTTGCCGTCGCTCCAAGTCGTGTGATTGTGAAAGCAGCCCGTCAGGTCCTTCGTTTCGACCAGATTGGGAAGCTGGTGCTTGGCGGCCGCCGCGATTTCGCCGGTTTCCTCGCGCAATTCCGGCGGCACATAATCGAGGTCGAGCGCCTTATAGATGTCCGCTTCTTCCTTGCACGGAATCGACTTCTTGGGGCCGGCCAATTCGTATTCATTGAGCTTAAGGCCATATTGAATGGCCCGCTGCCTCATGGCGACATTGTGCTCCTTACTTCCCGTGAAATATGCCTGCGCGAACGGGTACTGGGCGTCGGTCACGACCCGAAGGTCGGCGTTCATCATCACCCGATGGCCCGCTTCATCCAGAACCGCTGCCACGATGCTTGACTTGGTTTCCCCGTGGGCCACGATCTTCTGCACCTGCGGCAGCTTGACGAAGGCGGTCATGATCGGCTTGGCGTCGTCAGCGCTGACCAGGATGTCGATGTCCTTGACGACTTCCTTTCGCCGCCGAAGGCTGCCACAGACTTCGAGCCGGCGAATTCCGGCAACTTTTTGCAACGCCGCCACCAACTCCCGGGCGACGAGCTGAGCCTGATCGATCCGGACGCGCTCGCCGACTTCGCCGATGAAGGCGATCCCTTCGAGGATTTTCTCTTGGGTCTTGGCGCCGAAGCCTTTCAGTCCGGCAATCTTATCTTCTTCGCAAGCCTTCTTGAGCTTGTCGAGATCGTCGATGCCCAAAATGTCGTATAGGGCTTTGACCTTTTTCGGACCCATGCTCGGCAGCCGCAACATCGTCAACAAGCCCGGCGGCGTCTTCGCCTTCAAGTCTTCGTAAAAAGGAAGATGATCGGTCGTCGCCAGCTCGGTGATCTTGCCGCGTAGCGTTTCGCCGACGCCTGGAATCTCGCCAAGCTGGTCGGCGGCGATGACGTCGGCGAGGCTTTGTTCGAGCTGAGCGATCGACCGCCCCGCCCGCGCGTAGGCATTGCAACGAAATGAGTTCTCGCCCTGCAGTTCCAAGAGCGTGGCGATTTCCTCAAGAACGGCGGCGACTTGGGCTTTATCCATGAGCGGCAGTTATTGGTAATAGGTGAGTGGTTAGTGGTTGTGCTATGAAAAGTTTAGCCGCGAGCCAACGGCGAGCGCGAACGGGATCCCGTCAGTTGTTCGTGGTCCGTTGTCCGTGGGCGGCTACTGACGACGGACAACGGACCACTGACAGATTCCCGTCCGCGCTCGCCGCTGGCTCGCGGCTAAACGCAACCACTCACCACTCACTGCTCATGCCGCTTCCGCCGCCACGTCGATGCGACGCGCCGGATGCAGCAGGAGTTCGAGGGCGGTGACGAAGCGATCCGGACCGCGGCCGTCGATGAGTTGCCGGCCGCATCGGGACATAGCTTGACGTTCGAGTGGATCGTTCAGGATGTTCTGGACGGCGAGGCGAACGGTCTGGGCGGACACGCTTTCGTGCCAGCCTAGGCATGTCGCACAGCCCTCCTCCTCGAGCCGCTGGGCGTTGGGCCAATGGCTCTCGTTCTGCACGATGATGAGTTGGGGAATGCCGACACAGGCTAACTCGTTCGACCACGAACTGCCGCTGGTGATAGCGAAGTGAGCCCGCAGAATGCGGGCCGCGATTTCGGCCGGTTCCAGAGCGAGTTCGAGCCGTTCCTCGCCGGCGGCGAAGGATTGCAGTTTCTCAAGATCGGGATGTTCACGGCGGACAATCACGTCGACTTTGGCCAGCCTGGGCGCCGCCAACAAAAGCTTGGCCAACTCTATTGTCTTTCGATGCGGATCGTCGTCGCCCAGCGAAACGATCGCCCGATATTCCTGCGAGCCGGGTTTTGCGTTGGCGGGAACGATTGCGGGCGGCTCTTGCGATCGGCCCTGTCGCAGCCGACGAACCTCCGGGCGAACGAGCGTGTACCGTTGGTTGAGCAGCAGCTGCGTACCGGGGATGAACTCGTAGCTCTCCCGGCCGGGCGCCAGGAGCGGATTCACCAGGAGGTTGGACGGGAAGCAGATATTCGCCTGGTGGTCGATCGACACCAGCAGGACGCCGGTGCTTGCGATTTCCCTCAGGTAATCGGGGCTGGCGTCGGCCTCGTCCACGATGACGGCGGCGGGTCCGAGCCGGCGGATCTCTTGCAGCACGTCGCCCAGGTCATCGTCGCTGCCAGCCGGGTGGTAAGCATCGAGCCAATCGTTGCCGGCCCGCTTGATGGAAAGGCCGAGCGAGCCGGGTTCGAGTTGGGACAAGAAATACGTGGGCCGGCGGCGGCGTTGCAGCGCGGCGGCAAGCGTCAAGCAGCGGGCGAGGCGCTCGTAGCCGGTTCGGGCTGTGGCATCGACACGAATCAAAATTGGGTCGCGATTCATGCTCTGTTCCTGGGGAGAATGGAAGCGGGACATCCATGCCCGGAGCATGCCGCTGGTTAGCCTGATGGCAGATCAGCGGTTGGAATCTTCAGAGGAGAATAGACGGGAACGCTGGATACAAATGACTTGCGCGATGAAGACATGGAGCGGGTGTTCCGGCCCGCATCCGGAGTGAGTCCGTTCATCTCATCCTCTTCCCTGAAGGCCGTGTTCCGTGGCCTGTGTCGGACGGTTCCGTCGTCACGACGGGCGGGATCTTACAGCAGGCATTCCGCGAAAAAAAAGCCCAACAATAAATCCACCGCACCTGACCTTGTTTTTTGACTTGGCAACATGTTCTAATGACCCTGCGAAAACCCGTTCCGCTCCTCGGTGCCGCTTGAGTTTCGTTCAATTCATCCCTCGGCTTCGCAGCGACCGCTCTAGACGACCTTAACGCCTGCCTCGACTGTTCCGCGCGGAACGAACATTACGCCAACGAATCGCACATTGTTTCGTTTTCACCCCACGACTAGAATAGCCCGCGGAACGGAGTCCCAATCTTCGGAAGGAATTAGACTAATGGACAAACGACGACTTGGGCGAGGACTAAACGCCCTCATCACCGAGCCCGACGGCGCCGGCAGCGAAGTCCCCTTGGAACAAATAGAGCGCAATCCCTTCCAGCCTCGAAAGAGCTTCGACAAGGATGAACTCGCTTCGCTGAGCGCCAGCGTCAAGCAGCATGGCATCCTTCAGCCAATCGTCGTTCGTACCGTCGGCGATCACTATCAGCTCATTGCCGGTGAGCGCCGCTTGCGCGCCGCCCAAGATGCCGGCCTGTCCTCGGTCCCCGTTCGGGTTGTCGACTTCAACGACCAGCAAGTGCTCGAAGCCGCCCTGGTCGAAAACATCCAGCGCACCGACTTGAACCCCATCGAAAAAGCACAAGGATTCAAGGACTATCTCGACCGCTTTGGACTCAATCACGAGCAGCTCGCTCAGCGCCTCGGTTTGGCCCGCTCGACCGTCAGCAACCTCGTCAATCTTCTCGACCTTACTCCCGAGGTGCAAGAAGGCGTCCGGCTAAACCAAATCAGCGAAGCCCACGCCAAGCTCTTGAAAGGCATCAAGAATCGCGACCGCCAGGTGTCAATGTTCAAGCAGATCGTCGCCATGGGCCTCAGCGTCAAGGCGACGGAAGGCTTGGTTCGCGAACAGAAGGCCGGACCCGCGGGAAAGTCAAACGACAGCGATGTGCGGTCACCGAAGAAGGATTCCGAACCGGAAGCCGACGAAAAAACCACCCATGTCCGCAGCCTGGAAAACGAGCTGCGCCAGAAGCTCGCAACACCCGTCGAAATTCGCGTTCACGGCAAGGACAAGGGCCAGATTATCATCAGCTTCGAATCCAACGACGACTTCATGCGCGTGCTGGAAGCCCTGCAGAAGTGAACCTCATTGTGTCAACTTCCCTCATTCCGTTTAGCCGCGAGCCAACGGCGAGCGCGGTCGAGGTCCATACCGGCGGGTCCGGTCCGCGCTCGCCGCTGGCTCGCGGCTGAACTTTCTATTAAACTTAGAGTACACGGGGCGTAGCGCAGTTTGGTTAGCGCGCCTGGCTTGGGACCAGGAGGTCAGCGGTTCGAATCCGCTCGCCCCGACATTGCCCCGCTGTCACTCGTTGACAGCGGGGTGTTTGCTTTGACAGAATTTTACAATGCTGCCGGTCGGGTCAAAAGAAGATGCACAACAATAGGAATAGAAAAATGAAAGCGCCGATTATGTAACCAAGAAAGGCGCCGACCGTCCCGCCGATCAAGCCTCCAAAGAACACCCCAGCCGTCCCACCCAGAAGAAGACCAACCAGCGCCCCGAAACGAGCCAGCAGGAATGCGCCCACCATGGCACCGCCCAGCCGGCCCAAGGTAGTGCCACCGGAGATCATGTACGTCTCGCTTTGCCCACCTCCGACCATCCAACCCACGCCAGCGCCGACGGCGCCAGCAACCAGACCTAGGGAGCCATATAGCAAGGCAAATTCAAGCCCGTTTTCGCCGCCCAACCAATTAGATGTTATCGCGCTGATTTGGCCGGTTAAGTCGTGGTGAATAGCGGTACCGATCTGAATGCCGGGCATCGCCGCCCCGCCTGCACCCGCCAGCGTCACAACCAACAGATGCACTATAGAACGGTGAAGATAGCTACTGCCCTCGGGGTGAGGCCTGGAATCGGGCACGGATTGCCAGGCCGGCGTGCTGGGTGGAACGACCCTCTCTAGGGCGTTGACCCATGAATCGACTGCCCACTGGGCCAGTTCCAAGCTTAACTGATTGGCCTTGGAAGCCTGTTCGGCGATAGCAGCCCGTTCGTCCATAGAAGCCGTCTTTAACTTTGCCGTCACACCGAGGCGAAGGATCGCAATCAAGGCTTGGGTTTCTTGCGGGTGAGCGGCCTCCTGCTTTTTGAGGGAGATTTCAGCCATCGTTGTCAATTGACAGAAACCGATCCCCTGTTCGGCGATGAGGTCACATAGCTCCTTCCTTGCCTGTTCTTTCATGACAATAGCTCCCAGAAAGTTTGGCGTCATGCCCTACTTCGAGGTATTGTGGCCGGCTTCGATGGGCACGACCATCATATTCTGGCGTGGTTCAAAGCAAGGTGGCGCCAAGAGAGGGGGGTGTGAGCGATTTGCACAGAATCCTGCACAGAAACCAACCTTATTCGTCGCCTGCGAGGTTGAGGAATAAGGATAGTTCCTTGAGGAGACCCTCATGCAAATCGTACCGCTCGAGAGAAACGAAATCCAGAACCCGTTACTTACCAAATACTTGTGAATTCACTCTCGAGCGGCACGAGTTTTCAGCACGTTATTTCGAGGGCGTGCCATTGAATCCCGCCTTACGCAAGGTATCCATCACAGCTGCGCGGTCGAGGTTGCTGCCGTCAATTCGAACTGTACGCTGTGGGCCTTTTTCCTCGAAGCTGACCTTTGAGTCCTTGAACAGCGCTTTGATCGCATTTTGGCAGGCGCCGCAACAAACGTGCACTTTTGTCACCGATACGGAGTCGGCCTTCCCATCGCCGGCCGGGACCTTGATTTTCAGTTCTTTACCGCCGCAGGTGGCCTGGCCGTAGAAGCCCCCGTCCACAAGCGCCTTGAGTCCAGCCTGCGCCGCCGTCTCATCCTTGGCGGTGAAGGTCACCGTTTTGCTCTTTTGGTCGGCTTTGGCGTCGGACACTCCCGCGACGTCTTTCAACAAACCTACCGCCACCTTCACGCACTGCGGACAACAAATGTGCGGCCCTTTGACTTCGACGTTCTCGGCCAAAGCCTGAGCGGCCATAAGACTCATCGCAAACAGTGCGGCAACCAATGATGTGACCCTGCGCATGGCATCTCCTTTGGTGAAAACAGAAAACTTCCCTCCCAAAGTATCAGTGACGAGCGGCGATGCAACACTATTCTGCCGCTTTTTCCACGGATGCCGATTATTACGCTTTTTCCGTTGCATGGTTTTCATGGCCGCTGCCGATGAATGTGGGAGAGACCACTCGCCGTAGGACGGATTTGCAATCCGTCCGTCCTGTTACCGGACGGATTGCAAATCCGTCCCTCGAATGGGCGATGTTTCATCATGGAAAGGAGACCGGGAATGGCCAGGACCACGGCGCTCAAGGCGTTGGTCTGCGGATGTCTGCTCCTGTGCGTTTTCACCAGCCCAGCGTGGGCGGATCCCACCGCGGCCCAGATGCTGAGCTTCAAGCCAAGCCAGGATGTTCACATCACCACGCCGACCGCCGACGAACTCGCAACCTGTGAAGTGCAAGCGGTGAAAAACGCCAAGGGTAATAAGATCGGCTGGCTTTTGCTTGACGCCAAGAAGCAACCGCTCCGCGGATTCATCGACTCCAACGGCGACAACAAGATCGACATCTGGTCGTATTACAAGGACGGTGTCGAGGTATATCGCGAGGTCGACAGCAACTTCAACGGACGGCCTGACCAGTTTCGCTGGCTCAACAGCGCCGGCATGAAATGGGGCATCTCGACCAAGGAAGACGGCAAGATCGACGTCTGGCGGATGATCTCGTCCGAGGAAGTCGCCCAGGAGATATTCCTAGCCCTGTCGGCGCGCGACCTGGCTCGGCTCGAAGCGCTTTTCATCAGCGAGAGCGACATGCGCGCCCTGAAAATGCCCGCGGCGGAGATCGATCGCATCGGCAAGCAGCAGAAACAGGCGGCGGCGAAATTCCAGGCCGTGCTGGCGAAAATCCCAGGCCTCGACATCAAAGCCAAATTTCTCCGCGTCGAGGCGATCGGGCCCACCTGCATTCCATCGGAGTCCTTTGGTGGCGAGCAGGACGTGATCAAAACCGGTTCGCGAGCTATCCTCTTCGAAACCGCCGGCCCGAAGAAAGCCGAGGAATGGATTCAGTCCGGCGAAATGATTCAGGTCGGCCTGGCCTGGCGCTTGATCGAAGGTCCCGACCTGCAAAATGGAAACAATCCACAGGCCGCCGCGAATCAGGACAATCTCAAGATGCGGCCGTTCCTTGAAAAGCTGGCCAAGCTCGACGACGATGGCCGCAATATCAACCCAAATGACAAAGACGGCATCCGCAAATACAACATCGAGCGCGCGGATCTGATTGAGAAGATTCTTCCGGTCGACGAAACCAAGAACAGCGAGAGCTGGACAAAGCAGATCATCGACAACCTGAGCGCCGCCGCCCAGACGGAGCATGCTCCTTCGCTACAAAGGCTCAAGCAATGGCACGAGGACCTCGAAAGAAAGCTGCCCGGGACCAGCCTCGCCGCCTATGCCGTTTTTCGGGAGCTATCGGCCATCTATGGTCCTCAACTGAATAATCCCAAGCTAGCGCCTAAGGAGTTCGCCAAGATCCAAGAGGAATGGCACGAGAAACTTGCGAAGTTCGTTCAGACCTATTCCACGGCCGACGACACGCCGGACGCACTTCGCCAACTCGCAATGAATGCCGAGTTCAACGGCAAGGATGAGGAGGCGAAACGGTGGAACGAGCATATCGTCAAGCATTTCGCAACACATCACTCGGCCGAGGGCGCCAAAGGCGCACTGAACCGGCTCAACCTGGTAGGCAACCAGCTCGAGTTATCGGGGCCGCAGTTGGGCAGCGGCGAGAACTTCAACATCACGAAGCTGAAGGGCAAGCTCGTCGCGGTATACTACTGGGCCAGCAACGTGGACGTGTGCGAACGTGATTTCGACACGTTCCGAAGACTGCAGAAAGACTATGGCGCCAAGGGCTTCGAGCTGGTCTGCGTCAGCCTCGACGACAAGGCCGAGGATGCCACCAAGTTCCTGCAGCGCAACAAAGTGCAGTCCATCCACCTCTTCCAGGCGGCCAAGGATGGCGTCGGCATCAGCAGCCCTTTCGCGGTCCAATACGGCATCAACGGTCTGCCAACCTTGTTCCTGGTAGGCCGCGACGGCAAAGTAATCAACCGTTCCCTGCAAGTCGGGGAATTGGAGCCAGAGTTGAAGAAAGCGCTGTAATCGTTGCGCTGTGATCGTGAACCTGCCCCCGAAGGTTCACGCGGGCCCGGTCAAGCGACCGGGCCCGTTTTCATGCGCGGTGGCGCTAGAGGCGCCTGCGCAGCCACATGAGCGCGTAGTAGAACACCGGCGTCAAGAACACGCCGAAGATCGTGACGCCGATCATGCCCGAAAAGACTGCGATTCCCAGCGATCGTCGCATCTCCGCGCCGGCGCCGTGGCCCAGGACCAACGGCACCACACCGCCGATGAAGGCGAACGAGGTCATCACAATCGGTCGAAAGCGAAGGTGACTCGACTCCAAGATCGCGTCGCGGAATGGCTTCCCTTCTTTGCGCAGCTGCTCGGCAAATTCGACGATGAGGATCGCGTTCTTGGCGGCCAGGCCCACCAGCACCAGAAACCCGATCTGGACGAAGATGTCGACCGGAAGATGTGCGATCAACATGCCGAGCACCGCGCACAAAAGGCACATGGGCACAACAAGAATGACACCCAACGGCAAGCGCCAGCTTTCGTATTTCGCCGCAAGCACCAAGTAGACCAAGATCGTTCCAAGGAGAAAGATCCCCATGGCGCTGGGGGCAGTGATTTGCAAGTAGGTGATCTCGGTCCACTCAATGGGCACACCGAGCTTGTCCGCCAGCTTGTTGATGCTTTCGATGGCTTCGCCCGAGCTGGCCCCAGGCGCAGGAGCGCCATTCACCGGGGCCGACGCATGCAATTTGTACCGCATGACGATCGCGGGACCGCCCACCGGCTTGACGTTGGCGACGGTGCCCAATGGCACCATTTGGCCTTTCAGATTGCGCACCTTTAGCTCAGACAGGTAGGCCGCTTTGGTGCGAAAACGCGGCTCTGCTTGCAAATTGACCTGCCAGGTGCGCCCGAATTTATTGAAGAGGTTCACAAAGTATCCGCCCATGTACACTTGGAGCGTGTTAAATACCTCCTGGACAGGAACTTGCAACGATTCGCACTTGGTGCGATCGATGTCGACATAAAGCTGAGGCGTCTCCGCGCGGAACATGGTGGACACGCCGAGCAAACGTTTGTCCTTGCGAGCTTCGCCTATCAGCTCGTCTGTTTCAGCTTGCAACTCCTTGAGATCGACGTAGCCGCGCTGCTCGGTCTGAAACTTGAAGCCGCCGGCGTTGCCCAGGCCCTGAATGGGCGGGGCGCGAAAGATGCTCACCACGGCATCATCGATTTCCTCCGCGCAAATGGCACGAAGCTTTTCCGCAATCACTTCGTCATAGCGATCGTGCTCGCCACGTTTCTCAAAGTGATCCAGGATCACGAAGGTGGAGCCGAAGTTCGAAGAGTTAGCGTTCAAGAGGAATGACTGCCCGGCCACGCTGACCGTGTGGACGATGCCAGGAATTCCTGGGTACCGTTTCACGCCTTCGGACGCCGCGCTACCTTTGAACTTGCCGCTGTCGTCCCCGAGGGCGATGCGGTTCAACTTCGTCAGGACTTCCTGGGTTCGCTGCACCGAAGCGGAATCCGGTAGTTGAATGTTGACAAGCAAATACCCCTGATCCTGCGTTGGGATAAACCCGGTAGGCGCTTTCGCCATGGTTCGCACGGTGATGAACAAGAGGCAGCCGTAAAGGATCAACACGATGGCCGCCACACGCAACGAGCGGGCGACCGTCGCGCCATAGGCTGAAGTAACCTTGTCGAATCCGCGATTGAAGGCCTTGAAGATTCGGCTCAAAAATGCATTCACCGGTCGAATAATGACCCAGCCGATCAAGCCGCCGACTAACAAGCCGGGTGCGAGGAGAAGGCCCATCACGATCCAGGACACAACCTTCGGCGGATTGACGCCTTCGGGCACAAATGCGGTCCTCAGCTGATGGCCAAAATACGCGTCGCCATACTTGTAGGTCAAATAAGCGCCGACGGCGCCGAAAATCCACCACGGCAGCGCCTCGCGCTGGTGCTCATGACCGTCGCCGAAGTGTTCCGCCTTGAAGATGCCGACTGCCCGAGAAGGAGTGAGCGTCATGGCGTTGATGGCCGAGATCACCATCGATGCCGAGATGACCAAAGCGAATTGGCGGAAGAACTGACCCGTGATGCCTGGGAAGAACGCCGCCGGCAGAAACACGGAGATGAGCACCAGAGTGACGGCGACGATGGGACCGGTGATCTCCGCCATGGCCTTGATTGTGGCGCTCTTGGGATCGAGGCCGGTGGCCATGAGTCGTTCAATATTCTCCAACACCATGATGGCGTCGTCGACGACGATGCCGATCGCCAGCACCATGCCGAGCAGGGTCAAGTTGTTGATCGTGAAACCCATGAGGAGCATGAAGATGAACGTGCCCACGAGCGAAACCGGCACGTCGATCATGGGCAAGATCATCGCTTTCCAATCTTGCAGGAAAAACAGCACCACCAGAGCGACGAGGACAATGGCGTCGATCAAAGCATGAAGAACTTCATCGACGGATTGCTCCACAAAGGGCGTGGTGTCGTACACAATCTGGTAATCGAGGCCCGTAGGGAAACGTTTTTTCAGCTCCTTCATTTTTGCCTTGATGGCGTCCGCGACTTGGAGCGCGTTGGAACCCGGTAATTGAAAGATGGCCAGGCCCACAGTGGGTTGCCCGTCAAGGCCGGCAATCTGGTCGTACTGTTGGGCGCCCATTTCGATGCGGGCGACGTCGCGAAGGCGAACCACCTGGCTGGAAGGGCGCCCCTGCGCTTTGCTGCCTTGGCTTGTTTTGAGGATGATGTCCGCGAATTCCTCCTCGTCGTCGAGCCGGCCCAGCGTGCTCATGGTGTACTGGAATTGCTGACCGGTCGGGACCGGTTGCCGTCCGACCTGGCCGGCCGCCACTTGGACATTTTGATTGGAGACGGCGCTAACGACGTCGCTGGCGGTCAGGTTGCGGGCCGCCATCTTCTCCGGATCGAGCCAGACGCGCATGCTATAGTCGCGCTGGCCAAGGAAGCTGATGTCGCCCACGCCGGGAATGCGCAAAAGTTCGTCCTTGATCTGAATCGTCGCGTAATTACTCAGATAGAGATCGTCGTAGACTCGGTCTGGCGAAATGAGGTTCACCACCAAGAGAATGCTCGGGGATCTTTTCTTGACGCTGACGCCCTGCACCTGTACCTGGGTGGGAAGCTGCGGCATGGCGAGCTGCACGCGGTTCTGCACCAGCACCTGGGCGAAGTTCAGATCGGTGCCCAGCTCAAAGGTGACGTTCAACGTGTACGCCCCGTCGTTGGTGCACTGCGACGACATGTACATCATCCGCTCGACGCCGTTGACTTGTTGCTCAATGGGAGCAGCCACCGAATCAGCTACTACCTGGGCATTGGCGCCGGGATAGATGGCCGACACGGACACCGTCGGTGGGGTAATTTCGGGATACTGCGCAATGGGCAGCGACACATAACAAGCGCCGCCAAGAAGCAAAATGACGATGGATATGACCCAGGCGGTGACGGGGTGTTCGATGAAGAATTTCGCCATGATTATCGCTTCTCATTTCCCTGTCGGTCCGGGGCCGGCAGCGTGATGCGAGCCGCCTCAACTGTCATGCCAGGACGAATTCGCAAGCTGCGGATGTCGCCGGAAAAATCGCGTGGCGTCAATTGCCCGTCCTTAGACTTTTCCCGTGCCGAGCCGACGATGACCCAATCGTCCGCTTTGAGGCCCCCGACGATCTCTTGGTAATCATTGCGGACGCCGCCCAATTCCACAGGCCGCTGGTCTACGACGTTCTGAGCGTTTACAACGAGCAGAAACCTCTTTCCGTCAGCGTTGGCGCCTACGGCCGAGCGAGGAACGAGCAGCAACTTCGCGGGCTGCCCCAAGTCGAGGCGCACACGAACGGTCTTCGGTTCTTTGGCGGAGTCGCTGTCGGCCGCGCTGGCGAGCGCTTGGTCGCTCCTGTCAAAAAGGGCGTAGGCCTTAAGCCGGCACCGGCCCTTATCGAAGCATTGGTCGACCATTTCCAAAGTTCCGGAATGCGTGTAGTCCTTGTCGTCGGGAAGTGCCAAGGTAACGGGCACCTCGGACGTCCTTCGCAATTTGATTTTGCCGGCGCGAAGCAGGGCGCCCATTTTCTGCAAACTCTCGGAATCCACTTCGAAGGCAATGCGAATGGTCTTGGCGGACAGAAGCGTACCAAGAACGCCCTGGGAGCCCGCGGCCTTTTCGACTTTGTCGCCCGACTTGACAAACACTTCAACGATTCGTCCATCCGCGGACGCGATCACATTCAGGTTGGCGGTCTCGCTCTCCACGTCCTCTTTGTTCTTGCGAGCCAGCCGAAGATGCAAGTCCGCCAAATCTCGCTCTGCGATCAGCGTTGCAATTCCCTCCTTGGACCTAGCGAGCGACAGCAGCCGAACTCTGTCAAGCGATTCAGCCAGCTCCCTAAGGCTTGACGCCAGCTTCTTGGCGGGCTGTTCCTTCGCCGAGCCGGCATTTCCTTCCAGCAGCTGCGTGACATTGCGGCGGAGGCCGGCGAGCCGGTCTTGCAGGTAGGCGGCGGACAAAGGCGCTCGCGCCTTGATCAGGCGGAGCGCACGATCCAAGTCCTCATAGAGCTTCTGGGTTTGTTCGCGGGCCGCGAATAGCCCGCCTTCCTTCAGAGCAGCGAGCGCCAAGTCGCGCGACTTCTCGATGGGCGCTTGGATTCGTCCCAACTCCTCGTCCAGCTTGGCATTACGCGCTTTCACATCAAGCTGCTCCAGCAAACCGCGCGCATCTTTGAGATCGGCCTGTAGCTTGGCCAGCACGGCCTCCGCTTTCTTGAGCTGCTTGCCCGCGCGGACAAGTTCCTCCTTCGCCGAGTCGGCTGCGTATTCGAAGAGTGCTTCCCCCCTTTTGACCTCAAGACCAGGACGACAATCGACTTTGGAGATGACGCCGGCGCGCGGCGAGCGCAACTCCAGTAGGGCCGGCGCCTCGATGCGCCCTGAAAACTCAAACTCTCTGGATTCGCGCTCAACGGGATGGACAACGGCTACTGCCGGCTTTGCGTCCTGCGTCCAAGCAGGCGCGCTTTGGCCCCTTTCGAAAAAGAACGCCAGCAATAAAACAAGACTCGTCCAAAATGTGTGCCTGTGTGTGCGCATGCAATGCAATCCATTCGGAGTGCCGATGACGATCGCCACGGAATAGCGCCTGTCGTTTATTGCCGTTCCTTTTCCATGCGTATCTCCACCTTCGCGCCTGGACGGGCCCGCTGCAAGCCGCCGACGATAATCAAATCGCCGGCCTTGAGGCTTGGTTCTCCCTGTTCGCCCGGTCCGGCAAGTCGAACGCCCTTCTCGCTGTGAACAATCGAAAGCGGCTCGATGACCTGCATGCCACGGTATTTCTCGGGCTCGGGGCCAAGTTGAACGGGCCGGTATTCCACGATCTTGTCCTTGTTCACAACGAGCAGGTACTTTTTGTTCTGGTCGGTGCCGATGGCGGCTTGCGGCACAAGCAGCGATTCGCGCGCTTCGCCCAGCGGAACGCGAATGCGCACAAACAGACCGGGAGTTAAGAGCCGCGGCGAATCATCGGCAGGCTTGGGATTGTCGAAGACGCCGCGGACCTGCAAGGTGCCCGTGGAGGAGTCGATCTGCGGATTGACGAAGTCAATCGAACCTTTGTACGGGTATTCGCCTTCTTCGTTGGCCAGGCCCAAGTCCACTTCGATCTTGTCGCCGCGCCGGGCCGATTTCATCTTTCCCTCGCGAATCATCTTTTGGATGCGCAAGAGCGTGCGCTCATCCACGTCGAAGTAACCGTACATCGGGTCGAGGGCCACGATCGTGGTCAGCAGGGTATTGTCCGCGGTGACCAAGTTGCCTTTGGTGAGTAAGTTGCGGCTGACCACGCCGTTGATGGGTGAGATCACCTTGGTGAATTTCAGATTCAGCTCGGCGCCTTCCTTGTTCGCGATTGCGGCCTTAAGGTATGCGTCCGCTTCGCTTTGCGCGGCGAAATACTTATCCAAATCCTGCTGGCTGACAGCGCCGGGCGTGCGGGCGATCTCCCTGGCCCGCGCCATGTCGGCGATTGCCAGGTTCAGCTTCGCTTTGGCGACCAGCACCTGTCCTTCGTCGCGATCCACCTCGGCCTTGTACGGGCGCGGGTCGATCTGGAAAAGCATCTCGTCCTTCTTCACTTCCTGCCCGGATTTGAAAAGGATTTCGTCTAGGTAGCCGGTGACACGGGCCCGCATTTCGACCGACTCTACCGCGTCGGTGCGACCCGTGAAGTACGCGTACTCTGTGATCTTGGCGACGGTCGGCTCGGTCACGCGCACAACCAGGGGCTTATTTGCCTCGCCGGCGCCCTCTTTGTGGCCGCAGCCGGACATGCCGGCGAAGCCAGCGGCGAGGCCGACAAGCACCGTCACGGAAAGTGCGTTTGTTCTCATGGTCGTGATCTCGCTGAAACGTCCGCCACGAGCGTGGCTTGTGAAGAGCGGAAATCTGGCAGGAGGTAAGGATACTTTCCGCGCCGCGCCGGGCAAGGGGGCCTCGATGCGATTGAGCGGGCACGATTGACCGGCAACATGCCATTCCCTACGATGACGAAAATCCCCAGGCGCTCACTCCAAAGGAAAATCATGGCGAAACAACTGGTTGTGCTGGCCGGCCCCGATGAGGGGCGGATTTTCCATTTAGGGTCCGACGCCCTGTTCCTGGGCCGCAGCCGGGCCACGGAGAGTCATCTTCTCGATCCGCACGTGTCCCGCATCCATTGCCAGGTATTGCAAGAAGGCGATCGGTGGGTCGTCGCGGACTACGACAGCGCCGCCGGCACCTTCGTCAACGGCAAACGCGTCAGCAAGCAGGCCCTCGTCCCCGGCGACATCATCCGCATCGGCAACACGCGCCTGCAGTTCGCGGAGGACGCCGGCGCGCAGGCGGCAGCTGCGCCCGCAGGCGCTCCCGTCGCCGCGCCGGGAGCCAAGCGCGCTTCGCTCCCAGTCGCTCAACCAATCGCCGGTCAAGGTGCGCCCCCACGCCGAAAAGGCGCCGTTCCCGTTGCCCAGCCTGCCGGAGCGCGCGGTCCCGCCTGGGCGGCCAGCCTCGTCGGCCAGAAGATCGCCCACTTCAAAATCGGCTCCCCGCTGGCCCGCAGCAACTCCGGCTACGTCTTCCACGCCCGCGAAATCCGCAAGAACATTCCGGTCGCCCTTAAGGTCCTCGACCCCGAATTCTCCAGCAACCAGAAGTCCGTCAAACGCTTTGTTGAAGCGATGAAATCGGTAATGCCCTTGCGTCATCCCTACCTCATCAAGTTCTACGGCGCCGGCAAGACATCGGGACATTGCTGGATCGCTATGGAGTACGTCGCCGGCGAAAGCTTGGCCGCGGTCGTGGGCCGCATCGAACAGACCGGCATGCTCGATTGGCGGCAGGTCATGCGTCTCGGCATCCGGCTCGCGCGCGCCCTCGAATATGCTCACGGTAAGAAGCTCATCCATCAGAGCGTAACCCCTCAGAATATCCTCGTGGGCAAGGACCAGGGCCAGGTGAAGCTCACCGACTTAATGTTGGCGACCGCGATCGACGGCGATCCGACCAAGCCGATCTCCGCGGCCGGCGTTCCCTCGGAAGAACTGTCGTACATGCCGCCGGAACGCACCGACGGGCCGGGCAAAACCGTCGATTCCCGTGCCGACGTCTACAGCCTCGGGGCGACCCTGTACGCCATGCTCACCGGCCAACCGCCGTTTCAAGCCTCCACGGTTGCAGACCTGGTTGCCAAGATTCGTCTGGAGGCGCCGCCGAGCCTCAAAACGCTGCACCTCGGCATTCCTGATGATTTCGAACGCCTTGTCGTTCGATGCCTGGCGAAGCGGCCCGAGGATCGATTCCCCAACATGAAAGAAGTGCTCCGGACGATGGCGGGACTGGCCAAAGCACACAAATTAACGACATGAATGGCGTGGAACAGGAATGGCGCGAGGACCGCGATCGCCTACAAGCCGTCGTCGATAACTGCACCGCCGTCATTTACATCAAGGATCTAGAAGGCCGTTATATCTTCATCAATCGCCAGTACGAACAGCTTTTTCACATTCGCCGATCCGAGATTGTCGGCAAGACCGATTTCGAGATCTTCCCCCACGAAAACGCCGCCGTCTTTCGCGCCAACGACCTGAAAGTGATTCAAGCAGGCAAGCCGTTGGAATGGGAGGAAGATGCGCCCCATGACGACGGACTGCATCCGTATATCTCGCTGAAGTTTCCCATGCGCGACACCGCCGGCGTCATCTACGGCATTTGCGGCATCTCCAGCGATATCTCAGCCCTTAAGCGCGCCGAAGAAGAACGCAATCGCTTCTTCAACTTATCGTTAGACATGCTCCTTATCGGCGACTTCAAGGGCAACGTCACCCGGCTAAACCCGGCATGGGAACTCACCGTTGGCTGGACTTCGGCAGAGATCATGTCACGACATTACATGGAATTCGTTCATCCCGACGACCGCGAAGCTGTCCGGGCCGAGGTCGAAAAGCTCTATCAAGGCAGTCCGACAATCTCATTTGAAAATCGCTACCTGTGCTCAGACGGCAGCTACAAGTGGCTCATGTGGAACGCCTTCCCGCTTCCGGAACGCCAGGAGATCTATTGCGCGGCTCGTGACATAACCGAGCGCAAAGTAGCTGAAAAGAAACTGGCAGACACTGCCGCGGAGTTTGAGAACGCTGTCGCCTCCGAGCGCGGGGCCCACCAGCAACTCAAGAAGGCGCAAAGCCAACTCGTGCAGGCGGAGAAGATGGTCGCCCTTGGCCAGATCGTTGCCGGCGTCGCTCATGAAATCAACAATCCACTCGCGTTCGTCACCAACAACTTCGCTGTCCTTGAGCGCGACCTGGCGGCATTGCGCGAGCTACTCGCCCATTATCAGGAGGCGGAGAAAAACCTCGGCGCCGACCACGCGGCGGCTTTCGATAAGGCCCGCGAACACGCCGAAGCCATCGATGCGGCCTACACCCTCGACAATCTTGCGCGTTTGTTGACTCGAACCAAGGACGGCGTCCGCCGCATCCAGATCATCGTCCGCGACCTGCGCGACTTCGCCCGCGGCAGCGACCGCGACTGGCACGAGGTCGATCTGAACGCCGGCATCGAATCGACCTTGAACATTCTCCAAGTGAAGGCCGACGCGAAAAGCGTGAGCATTGACCGCGAACTCGGACCTGTGCCAAGGCTCCGCTGCCAGCCAGCCAAGATCAATCAGGTGGTGCTCAATTTAGCCGCCAACGCGATTGACGCCTGTCCAACCGGTGGCCGCGTCGTTGTTCGTAGCCGGGCCAACGGCGGCAACATCGTAATCGACATCGAAGACAACGGCTCGGGCATCCACCCCGCGATCAAGAACAAGATCTTCGATCCATTCTTCACCACCAAGGCCCCAGGCATGGGCACCGGGCTGGGCCTGTCGATCAGCCTCTCCATCATGGAAGACCACGGCGGCCGCATCGAGGTCGAGTCGACTCAGGGGAAGGGATCGCTGTTTCGCGCGGTATTACCAGTCAGGGGAAACGCACTCTCGGTTTAGCGGGGAGCCGCAGGCGACCGGTCGCCTGCGGCTCCCCGCTAAACATCAGAGGCGTTTTGCGGTATTCTGACAATTGTTGAACTTTGTAGGAGCATGTCGAGACAAACATCATGCTGGGTGAACGGCTGGGCAACTGGGTCATCTTCAAGGAATTAGGCCGCGGCGGCATGGGGCGCGTCTTCCTTGCCCAAGAGGAACTTACCGGCAAGCAGGCGGCCATCAAGATTCTGGCTGGCGAATTGGCTCAGGAAGTCGGCTTCCTGCATCGCTTCCAACGCGAGATCGACACGCTGAGCAAGCTCGATCACCCGAATATCGTCCGCTTCATCGAGTCGGGCCTCGAGAACGGCCACTATTACTACGCCATGGAATACGTCGAGGGCCAGAGTCTCGACGACATCCTGCTTAACAATGGCAAGATGCCCTGGCGCGAAGTGCTCGACGTCGCGGTTCAAATTTGTCCGGCGCTCAGGCACGTGCATGACCACGGCATCATCCACCGCGACATCAAACCGCCCAACATTCTCCGCACCAGCCAGGGCGTGGTCAAACTCACCGACTTCGGCATCGCCAAAGTGTTCGCCAGCTCGCACCTGACGGCCACCGGCGGCGTCGTCGGCACCGCGGAGTTTCTGTCCCCCGAGCAGGCGGCCGGCAAGCCGGTCACCAAGCGCAGCGACATCTATAGCCTGGGCGTCGTGCTCTACACCCTTTTGACGGGGCGAACGCCGTTCGTGGGCAATTCGTTCCTCGACCTCTTGCACAAGCACCGCTACGCCCAGTTCGACCCGCCGCGCAAGCTAGTGCCTGATATTCCCTATGAGCTGGACGAGGTGGTTTGCCAGCTCCTGGCCAAGGAGCCCGACAAACGGCCGCCCGACTGCATGGTATTGGGCAAACAGTTCGACAGCATCCGCCGGAAGCTCGATCGCAAAGACATGCAGACCTCGGCCGGCGTCGCCCGCGATGTGACTGTTGCCGAGAACCGGCCCGAGGACGTGGTCGCGGAAGAGCACGTCGGCCCGGCCACGCTCATGAGCAAGCTAGTGCGGGCCGAGCTGGACCGGCAAATCAAGGGCGGTCCGCTTACCCAGCTTTTTAACCGCACTTGGGTCATCGTTCCGCTGTTGGCCCTGTGCGTCGGCGTCATGGTGTGGACGTTTTGGCCCATGGGCATGGACACTCTGTACGCGCGCGGCGCCGACCTAATGGCCCACGACAGCTTGCGCGACATGGAGGAAGGTTGGCGCGATTACCTCGAACCCTTGAACTCCCGCTTTCCCCATCATCCCTATAAGGCCCAAGTCGAACAACTACGCTTAAAGCTCGAAGCAGCCCGCGCTCCAGGACCCAGTGAAGCCCAGCGCTTCTACCAACAAGGTGAAACGCTGCTCAAGGAGGGCAAATTCCAGGACGCTCGCCGCGTCTGGCAAAACGTGGTCATGGCGTTTGGCGGCGTGACGGCGGAGTCAACCTGGGTGGGGCGCTCCGAGCAGGCTCTCGCCGAACTTGAGAAAAACGGCGCCGCCACGGATCGATGGAAGTCGGTGAGCGCGAGTCTCGATCGCGCGGACGAGCTGCGCGATCAGGGCAAGCGGGCCGAGGCGGAGGCCATCTGGAACGGGCTCGAGCAGCTCTATCAGAACGACCCGTGGGCGGATGGCCTGCGCCAGAAAATCGCGGCTGCGCGAGCGAAGTAAGGTGCGAATTCATGCCCCGTTTCCTTATCGGCATCTACCTCGGCACCACGAATAGCGCTTTGGCATACGTGGACCTGAAGGCGTCACACGGCGGTGGAAAAGGGACGATTCAGCATTTCGCCATGCCGCAACTCGTCGCGCCTGGCGAATCCGCTCCGCGCCCCTTGCTTCCCTCCTTTCTCTACCTGCCAGGAGCGCATGACCTGCCCGCCGGCGCCACCGCGTTGCCCTGGGACCCCCCCAAGCCGGCGGGCGAGTCTTCGAGCCTGCGGGGTTCCCAGGAATTTCCGTATGCCGTCGGCGAATTCGCTCGCAACCACGGCTCGCGTATCCCCGGCCGTTTGGTCGCGTCCGCGAAGTCCTGGCTTTGCCACGCGGGCGTCGATCGTTCCGCTCCGCTTCTGCCCTGGAGTGCCCCGCCCGACGTGCCACGCATTTCGCCGGTCGAAGCCTCGACGCGGCTCCTGCGCCATATGGTCGATTCCTGGAACCACGTGATGGCCGGCAAGCATCCGGAGAATCGACTTGAGAAGCAAGCGGTCATCCTCACGGTGCCGGCATCTTTCGACGACATGGCCCGCACACTGACCGTCGAAGCCGCCAAGAAAGCGGGCTTGGAAAACGTGACGCTTCTCGAAGAGCCTCAGGCCGCCTTCTATTGCTGGCTGGCGACCCATCCCGCCCAGGAGGCGGCCAAGCTCAGGCCCGGCGACCATTGCCTCGTGGTCGACGTCGGCGGCGGCACCACGGACTTCAGTTTGATCCAAGCTGTCGAGCAGCAAGGGGAGCTGACCTTTGTCCGCCAGGCCGTCGGCGATCACCTGCTCCTGGGCGGCGACAACATGGACCTGGCGCTGGCGAAATTCGTCGAAGGCAAGCTCCCCGCCGCCGGCCGCCTCGACGCCGCCCAGTACGGCCTACTGACTCAGGCGTGCCGTCAAGCCAAAGAAAGTCTGCTTGTACACGAGCCGCCCCCATCGTATTCGGTCACCGTCATGGGCCGTGGCCGGCAAGTTATTGGCGGCTCGCTGAACACCACGTTAACACCTGACGAAGTGCGCAAGACGATTCTCGATGGCTTTCTTCCTCAGGTGCCGCGCGATGCCGAGCCGAGCCGCGGCGCCCGCGTCGGCCTGCATGAAATGGGTTTGCCCTACGTCAGCGACCCGGCCGTCACCAGGCATCTGGCGGCGTTCCTCAAGAGGCAACTGCCGCCGGGAACGAGCGGCGACGGAATTCCGCGCGCGATTCTGTTCAACGGCGGCGTTTTCCAGCCTGCCCTTCTGCGCGAGCGCGTCGTCAAGGTCTTGCACCACTGGTTTGATGCCAAGGACCGCCCGTGGCAGCCGCTCGTCTTGACCAATCCCTCGCTCGATCTCGCCGTCGCCTGGGGGGCAGCCCACTTCGCTTGGCTCAAGCACACCGGCGGCAAACGCATCGGCGGCGGCATCGCTCGCTCGTACTACGTCGGCATTTCCCAGGACGGCGCCACCAGGCAAGACAAAGCCACCGTCCTCTGTGTCGTGCCGCAACATCTTGAAGAAGGCAAGGAGATCGCGCTTGCCAAGCCCGAATTGGAGTTGGCCCTCGGTCAGCCGGTGCTTTTTCCACTTCATTCCTCCACCGTCCGCGGTGAAGACAAGGCCGGCGAACTCATCGAAGTCGTCCCCGGCCAGCTTCTGCAATTGCCGCCTTTGCATACGATCCTGCGCGGCGGCAAACGCAGCGGCCAAAAGAACGTTCCGGTGACGCTGGCCGCCCGCTGCACCGAGATCGGCACGCTCGAGCTTCACTGCGTCGCCAAGGAGGGATCCAATCGCTGGCGGCTCGAATTCAACGTCCGCGACATCGTCAAAGATCCCGAGGAAACCGCCGGCGAGCGCGACCAGGCCGGCGAAACCGCGCTCACCGATGTCTGGCCCGAAGAACAAGTGCAAGAAGCGGCGAAATCGATTCGCGCCGTCTATCAAGGCGAGCCCGAC
Organism: Planctomycetota bacterium; assembly: GCA_016195405.1. Classification (GTDB taxonomy): domain Bacteria; phylum Planctomycetota; class Planctomycetia; order Gemmatales; family Gemmataceae; genus JACPZP01. The sequence continues at coordinate 41,407 of JACPZP010000032.1, forward strand.
GCCTCCGATCCACGGCAACTGACTAAAGCACTGGAAGCCGCCTTAGACGCCGGCCGCGATAAATGGCCCTCCGGTCTTTGCCGGCGGCTCTGGGACTTTTTGAGCGAAGTCGCCGATCGTCGCCGCACGTCACCCGCGCACTTGAGCCGCTGGCACAACCTGGTCGGCTTCGCGCTCCGACCCGGCTTCGGCGACTCGCTCGATCGCTTCCGGGTCGAGCAACTATGGAAGCTTCTCCACGCCACGCGCACCCAGTCCAGCGCCAACCGCTCGGGCGCTCCCGCCAAGAGCCTGGCCGCTCCTGAAGGCGGGGCCGACTATTGGATCATGTGGCGGCGCGTCGCCGGCGGACTTGGCGTCCAATATCAAAACGCTCTCTTTAACCGCCTTCGCCCCGTGTTGCTGCCGGCCAAGGGCAAGAGCATCGCCAAACCCGGCGCCAACGAATTCACCGAGATGTGGCGCGCGGCCGGGGCCCTGGAGCGCATCGACGTCAAGCAAAAAGAACAGCTAGGCCACACCATCGTCAAAGCTTGCCGCCGCAGCCCCGTCCCCTCGCACGCGTTCTTCGCGCTGACCCGCCTGGGGGCCCGCGTGCTCCTCTATGGCCCCTTAAACGCCGTCGTCCATCCACAGGTCGTGCAAACCTGGCTCGACGGCATCCTGAGTTTCGAGCCCGGTAACCACAGCGAACGCTTGGCTTGGTGCTTTTGCCTCGCGCAGCTCGCCAGATGCAGCGGCCAACGCGCTCTGGACGTCGACGACAGCCACCGCCAAAGCGTACTTACTGTACTCGAAAACCAGTCCGTGCCGAAGCACTGGGCCCAGATGGTGGCAGAAGTCGCGGAATTGGACAGCGAGGAACAGTCGCAGATGTTCGGCGAGTCGCTGCCGATGGGGTTACGGCTCGTGCGCGGAGGAAATTGACGGACGAAACGGCTGCGGAAAGCTCAGGGACTCACAGCCTCATACAGACTCATGCACTTTGGCGGTGAGCTCGTCGACGTAAGACGTTGATTATATGAATGTTACGGCGGAAAAAATGTCAGGGACCCACAGTCTCACACTCATATACCCCCCGCCGGCAGGACCGGCTTCTGACTCACCTTTCTCCGGTGCGCAATCAACTGATTATCCATAACCGATTGATGGAAAGCAACTTATGGATTGCATTGCTTGCGCACGCGCGCGCACCATCAAACTTGGGTGAGGTAGGGGTCAGGTGATTAGTAGTTCTCGAGGTTGACGACTTCGCCGCCGGCGCGGGTGGCCAGCGCGGGCATGATGGGGGCGGCGGAGTAGGAGAGGAAGCGGACGGAGCCGTCGGCAAAGGCGAAATTGGCGCCGCCGGAATGCAGGCTCCAGAAATGGAACATATCGCATTGCTCGGTAAGACTGCCGGGGCTGAACGAGTATGGTCCCGGCGGACACGAGTAAGGATTGCCGGGAATGACGTTGAGTTCGCTCATGCCCATGTGCATGTCGGCGGAACCGGTCAGAAGTTGTCCCGAGGCGGCGTACCACCAGCCGTATTGGAAGTCGGGTAGCCCGGCGCCGGCCAACTGGGTTCGGGAAGCCCAAATGCGCTTAACGTGAATTCGCTTTCGAGGAAGTTGCCTTCGTCGAGCGAAAACTCGTAGATGTCTTTCTTTGTGACTAACTCCTTATTTTCACCAAGTGCTTTGAATGTTTTTGTTCGAACGAACCTCTTCAGAATAGCAGAATCCGCATTGGAAGTATCGTACTCAAAATCGCCTTTAATCCGCCCATCGTTCCAGATATCTCCCGCATCGAGCGAAACCTCTAGGTCAAAGCTTCGCAAAAGCCAGAAACCCATGGAATCGATGAGCATGGTTCCCCTGTTAATGTGGACTGCCTTCTTCCTCTGATCCGGCCCTTCAAGAGTAGGGGGTCGCCGGTCTTCGAAGTCTACTCTTAGGCACTGTTTTTCTCCTTCTTTGGTCACGGTTTCCTTTCCCCAAACGAGTCTGTTGTCTGTCGCGAGAGATGGCAGGTAGTCATGCTTTAATAAATCAAGGGGAAGATTGAGCAGGTACAAAATCGAAAGATCCGAAGCGGCCGTGGCCTTCTCGGCCCCGCGCTCAATCCGCCTCAGCAACCAAGGCGCGTTATCGTACTTCTGGAAAAGCGAAAAGCCGTACTTGGAGTTAATACCTGAGCACTCGCCGCTCAGAATCCCGGAGTCGTCTTGTGAGGGGCGTCTTTCTATGAACCAAGATCCTGTTGGACATTGGCGAAATTCACCGCGCATCACAAGGGATTTGGGCCTCTCGTTAACCTGCACGAATAGGGAGTATTTTCCTTGTAACCGTCGAAGTTTCTGCTTGTACTTCTCCCAACCCGCCGGAGCTTTCTTGAGGAACTCGTTCGCGCCAACGGAAAAGCAACTCAAGAAACCGGTCAAGGTAGCGAGAAACAAAGCAGTTAGGACCGTTATGACTCGTTTCATTGCAGCTTTCCATTTTCGCTAGTAGGAAGGCATCCGGCACAAACGACGTGGGCCGCCTTTCCACGGCCTGAAGCACAGTCGACTGCGAATTATCGCAAACACACGTCGCGAAGGAATTCGGCTCGAACGACAGAGCCGGCGCAATCCCGGAAAGGTCAAATCACTTCTTCTTCTCCTTGCACTGACAATCACCCTGCAGTGTCTCGATACATTCGCACCAGTTGCAGTCCAGTCGCGTTTCCTTGCAAAAGCCAGGGGCTGTGAAACAGACATACAATGGCCCTTGCTGATCTGACACGGAACACGCAGTTGCCGTGCAATTAATTCCAACACATTGTTTAGGCGGCGGCGGATCGTTCCCTAACACATTTCCCTGTGGCATCAGGCAGAAGCTTACAATGAGACAAAACAGGCCCATGACGGCAAGCAGTGAACCGCAGTTACGCTCAGCCGAATCGAACATTGTGTACCTCCAGTAAATGATAAAATGGGTTACGTTAGATTCACCTTGGGAGAACGTCCCCAACTACCCAGCCTTGTAACTGGGCGTGGGATGGGTGATCCGTATAGATCGTGTAAGTACTTCCAAACGTACCACTTGGGCCGGGAAATCTCGCCACCATCGCAACGGCCTTTGATTCTCCGGGCCCCAGAGTGAGCGGCATATCGCGGAGGGCATTAACAGAACAGTCATATGTGCCGCCGAGCAAGCGGACCCTGACCTCGGAGTTATTCGTTATCGTGACCCTTGTCACGACTTCAACTCCCGTTGAAAAGCTTCCCAAGTTCGACACTTGGGGATGGAGCAAGACCCCTTCCGGAAACAGCGAAGCGCGGATGGACGGGACCCACGCCAACCCTCCGAAAAGGACGAGGGCCAAGATCGGCATAAGTATCAACTCTCGCCATGCTAGGAACAAAGCGAAGTTAGAAATGTGGAAGAGTGAATGAGGACTCCAATGCAAAAGGCCGACCAAAACCAACAAGTCCGCTGAGAAGACAATCCATGGATTTAGCGCCAAGGATCCCACGCACCCACAACTAGTTTTCCCCTGCACGCCAAGTGAGAAATTAATCCCTGCAAAGGCCAAGAACACAGCAATCGCAGCAACCCATGCGCTTCGAAGTTGAAGACCGGAAGCTAGCCAAATGCAAAGGACTAATTCCAACTCGTTTATGGCTAAATTGAAGAGGTTTGATTGTAATGGCGCTGGACCACCAATGAAGAGTGCATGTGCCTTCATCACGGATGCGCCAAGAAGCAAGAAGACTACTACAAAGCGAATGAATGCGTGACCGGAGGCTCGACCGCTCCTCGGAAACTGCTCGGCCACACTTTCTGATGAATCTCTCGACACGTGAAACCTCGAAGCTACTCGCTTTGGCGTCACCGAAAACCTTGGAAGCCTCCGGCGGCCGTACTCGTTAACTTCCGGGCAGCTACAATCTTGTTGCCTGTCGCCGTTTGTGTGCCACGTCCCTTTCTTGATTTACTACTTTGCGTTAAGTCGCAGTTTCTCGAAGTCCCAAAGTCGCAGGGTTGAGTCCATGCCGCAAGTCGCGAGCCAGCGGTTATCGGGAGACAAGGCCATTGAAGGGCACCCAGCTTTGCCTGGGGCGAAATCGGCTGCGATCTTTCCTGCCGCGAAGTCCCAAACGAAGACTCTCCCCGGTAGGTCATACTCCGTTCCGGTGCAAGTGAGGAGCAACTTGCTGTCTTTTGTGAATATCAGCCTACGCGCGGCGTCTGGAAGTGCGTCAAATTGGTGCAGTTTTTCGAGTGTAAATGCGTCCCAAAGTGTTATCACTTGCCGATGAGGAGCGCCGACGCCGCTCGTAGCTATCCATTTGCCGTCAGGGCTCAAGGCGACTCCGTGGAAGAGCCCTGCAGGCGGTTCACGTTTATGCTCGAAGCGTTTGAGGACTTGAAGTCTCTCGGCGTCCCAAAGCTCAAGCTTGAAAGCGTAAGCAAGAGCCAAGCGACTGGCATCCGCCGAAACTGCAACGCTCGTGGCTTGTTCTTTGAAGTCGGCTGGTAGTGGGGTTGACTTGTGTGTCTCCAAGTCCCAGAAATGAATCTGCGGGTTTTTCAAGGTTAGGCAGATCGAAATGAAACGCTTTCCGCCGGGGAGGAACTTAATTCCCGACGGCCGGTTTCCGGGTAGTGCAAAGTCAAATTCGTCTACAACTGCCCAGTTGCGCCCCCTCAAGAGACGCAATTTGCCGTCTCGGGATGCTGTCAAGAGGCTCGCGCTATCAGGGGAGAAATCACAAGCCGTGCATTCGGGCACGCGGGCTGTGCGAACGTGCTTGCGCGTCTTAATGTCCCAAAAGTCGATCAGGGAGTCATCTTGGCGCCTAACATTTCCGAAGCCAATCACGTAAGCTCCGTCTGGGGTGAAGGAAACACCGTGTGTAAGGTGGCCGTCTGGCCGCGTAAGCTCGCAGAGCGGCTCGAAAAGTGCGGACTTTTCACCAAGCGGACCTATGGCTTCAAGTCGCGCTGTTAGAATGTCGCCGCATAGCATAACAAGCGCACAACCGAATCCGGCAATCCAGAGCATTCGCACTCGGGCAATTGGTCTCATAAGAACCCCGGTTCGTTATTGTAGAAACCGCTGGGCGGTCCTCTTAAGGGACAGTGATCCAAGCGCCATCTCCAACTTCGAACCAAGTAACGCAACCTCGGTTTCCTCGCACGCGCACACCAAGCAGAGTTGCGATTCGCCGCATATTGTCTTCCCCCACGCCAGGACCAACTGGTGACCCATCTGAAAAGTTCAACGCTGCCGCAGCGCAGGTTTGCAGATCGATCAGGGCGTTGTTAGAAAGGGCTCTTCGCATCGCATCAGCGATCTCATTCACGTTTTCGTTATAGAGGAGTGATGCCGCGTTCCCGCGTTGGTCGAGTTGTACACCGTACGGATTTCCGTGGCTTGCGAGCACCAAGCGCGAAATGCTGTGGTCGGGAAAAAAGTACTCGTAGTCTTGTGTTAACCAACTCAAGACGCTTCCGAGTCCAATCACGCTGTGGACGTTGCTGATAATGTAGGCATTGCCACCGTAGTGATCCCTAGCTTGTTGTCGATAGGCTCGGCGCTCGGCGCCGTTATAGCCACCGACAATCACCACCGTAAGTCCTTGTGAGCTTGAAGTAATCGTTGGGTTGTCGTTGTCAGGAGGATCATCTCGGACTCGTGCCGAAGTAACGCCGAGATCAGTGTCGTTGCAGGCTGTGAAAAAAGTGTCTCCTGAGTAATGAGCCTCAAGGACGATCCCGGGCTGTCCGATGAAGCCGCTGTCGAGATCGTATATGATGGCTACGCTGTTAACCGGGTTGACGGCGCCAATGCCCAAATGGGTCAGCGTGCCGCCGTCATTAGCGTAAAGATCGACAGTACCGTGAGGCCTGTCGCCTTCCGCAGTGCCGCCTTGAACCACCACTTGCACATCGATCCAGGGGAGAGTGTAAGGGTCGCCTTCTTGCGACCAGAGATTGGAAACATTCCAATTCGCGCTAATCTGATAGTCCAGAAAACTAAGCTGCACCTCTGTTTTCACCGCTATTGTGACGGTCGTTGTCCCGGAGACGCCGCCCACGGAATCGTGGGCTTGATAGGTGAAAGTGTCGCCGCCCGTCCAGCCTGGCAAGGGCGTGTAGCTGAAATTCCCGTTGGAACTCAGCGCGAAGGAAAGGGCATGTGCCGGACCGCCGACCAATGTTGCTGTCAATACTGTGTCATCGCTATCGATATCGTTGGCCAGCACGTTGCCGGTGATCGTGGTGTCGTGCAAGCCCTCGAATGCATCTGTAACGGCGAGCGGCGGCGAATTGGTGACGTTCAAGCTCACAGTCGCCACGTTGCTGTAGCTGGTGCCGTTGTAGTCCTTGTAAGTGAATGAGTCCTGGCCCAGGTAGAGGTAGGAAGGCGTATAGGTGAATGAGCCGTCACTACTCAGGCTCAACGAGCCGTGAGACGTCGTGGCAACGAGGACCGCTGTAAATTGGGAGCCTCCGTTGAATACGTCGTTGCCGAGAACGCCTGGGGCAGAAACGGAGAGCGTGTGGTCGTGTGCTACGGAATAAGAGTTATCGTAGGCAACGGGAGGCTTGATTTGGACATTCGGATCTATTACGAGCAAATTGGTCGGGTCGTAGTCGCCAAGGCGGATGCTTACCTGGCCCTTGTCGGCTAGCACATAGCCGCTCTGGACCGAATGGAATTCGCCGCCAATCTGTTGAAAGGCCACCGGAGCGGTCTGCATCAGGAAGTGGGATTGAGTGCGAATTAGCAAGTTCCCTTGGCTATCGAGCTGCAGATCTTCCGCACCAGTATAGGACAGGGTCAGCTGGCTTGCATCGGCGAATGGGTGAACGAAGAAATTGAACGTTAGTGTATCCTGGGTCGCGGCAAAGCTCTCATCGATACCGTCGTAGACGTTTTGGTACCAAAGCTCGAAATAGCTGTTGAGTGAATCGACACCGTCATTCGTTTGGAAACCAGTTGCTTCGCTAGAGCCGCTGAGCGGCGCCGAGCTTTGGGCGCCGAAAGGCGAGGTTGCGTTTGCGCCGAGCAGGCCAAGTCGGAGGGTATCGTGGGCTTCGTCGGGGTTGTTACCGGCCGCCGATGGCAAGATCATGGTCGCTGCCGCGCTAGTGTCCAGAAGGAGTTGAAACTTGTCGCCCTGCGATTGGAATTGGGAATCCGCGCTAGGTGTTTCGGCACATGCTTGAAAAGGTACTGGCATGCTCGTGTCGCTAGCGATTTGGTCCGAGCCCGTTGACGAAAACGCGCGAAAATCTTGGATAAGCGCGCTTCCATTTTGCAAGAGCGAAATATCGAATGCTTGCATCGGATCGCCGCTCAACACTTCACGGACCTCCAGCGTCTGTAGGTTCGGGGTGAATCGCCAATGCAAGCGCTTGCGCGCGGGACGCTTGCAAGCCCGGCTCGGAGCTAGATGCTCCACGGAGAGTTTATCCCACAAACGACTTAGTCCAAGGCGAAGGCGATGGCAGAGATGGTGCATGGGCGTCGATCCTTAGTGCTGAAAATCGTAGTTGCCCGATGACGGCATCTGATTTGAAACGTGGTGCCTATCGTAACCCGCATTGCCGCGATTGCAAGCGATGTCGCTGTCATCTTTTGACCCTACGCGCGCTTTTTCGGTTTCCGCCGCGGCTTCGCGCGCTTTTTCCTGCGTTTTTGCCGCGAGAAACGCGCATCGGCTTCCATCACCAGTCCGATCAGCGCCGCACGCGAGTGAATGTTGCAATGCTTGTAAAGTCGGCTCACGTGCTTTTTGCCGGTGCCGAACTTCACCTTGCCGGCGCCGAACTTCAGCGCCAGCTGCTTGTGAATCAGGGTGACCTTGCCCGCGCGGCAAAGCGCTTGGGCTGTGTGTAACTGCTGCGACGAAAGGCGCCAAGCCTTTTGGAACAGCTCCCAAACCGCTGCCGAAATCTTGGGGGTGAGCCCACCGAGCGGGATCGCGTCGTGTGGCCTTACATTTTTTGTCAGCATTCGAGGGGACGCGAATGGGCATATGGGCCTCCTGCGATGGTGATGTGTAGGGGATGCTGTACGCGACTGCTGTACGCGAAAGTGTACGTACTAATAATTGCCAAACGGGTCTCGATTTGGACAAAGATTCCGCGTTTTTTCGGAAATAATTGCAACTTCTTGGGAAATTTGCACTTACGCCATTAAGATACCCCCACCCCCGTTTATAGGTAATAATACCTTATATCGGTGCTTTCCTCATCATTCGCACTTGGCTCAAAGAAGCCGCGGCCGACGGGATTGGACACGGAGCGTCCGGACAGCGCTCCTACGCGGAGCGCGGAGCGAGACGGAGATGCGAGCGAGGCAAAAGGCAGTCAGGCTCGAAAGCCTGACCTACGCTATGGGGCGGCGGTGCCGTTGCCGTGGATGGTGAACTCAAGCGCGCGCGTGCCGTGGTCGTCGATGAACAACGTCATCTGCGCGCTGAAGGGCGCCTTGGAAATGACTTCGAGATTGCATTCCAGATCGCATTGGCCGGGCGGCAGCTCTTGCACGTCGTCGCGCTTCAGACTGAAGCGAGAATTCATGTTTCAGCAAAAGCCCATGCCGAGCACGCGCACGGGACGGCTGGAATGATTGGTGAGCCGCAAGAAAAACGTCGTAGCTTGGCCGGCCGTCGCGTCCAGCTCGTAGTCGAGCGCCTTCGCTTCCACGAAGAACTCAGGCTGAAAAGCGAGATAGCCAGCGGCGCCTAAAAGCCCGAGGCCGATCACGATCAGCAGCGGCGAAACGATTCGGTAGAGCATGACATGCTCCGAGAGCGAGAGGTGCGGCGCATCTTCGTTTGTACACTCCCGGAGTGAGACAGGCAAGTAGAATGTATTCTGCTGATGCATTCCGATCCGCGCTAATGATCATGCCGGCCTGAGGGACGCCACGCGAGGAAGAAACACGAGGGCAGTTTTGGTCTTACGCCGAAAGCGTAGCTCCACTATGATCAAGCAGGCCACCGCAAGACGTGCCAAAACGGTGAAAGGAGCGTCATTGTGGAGACTTTCACAGACCCAAAGTGTCCCCGTTGCCAATTATCCTTTGAACAGCTCCCACGGGGCGTTGTGAAGTTTCCTCCTCACATTATCGACGCAAATTCCCGTGAAAGGGCCAAGTTCGCGTCTCACATTTTTACCGAAGAATACGCCCGAAAAAGCCTGGAATATCAGACTCTTACCTGGTACTACGAAGGGCTGCCAGTTGCGTACAAGCCCCTTTTGGACGGGATTGAAGTCCTCGGCATCGGCTGGGAGGAAACAGCCGAGTATTGGCCGACATCGCCTGACCCAACTGTAAAGGTGGTGCAGCCCTGATGAGCCGCCTCGAACGCCAATTACTCTCCCCCGCTACCTCTTGGGCCTGTCCGGCATAATCGATAAAATTCGAATTCTTTTCGACGGCGACCCCGGGCCGGGTGCTCCTCATGGATTCGTGATAGTCGAGAAGAAATAGTCTCCGCGCTTTCCGCGCCTCTCCAAATCCCACGCGCACCAAGCCTCCTGCTCAAAAATGAGTTCCGCGCTCAGTCTCCGGTGGAGCGGCTTGCGAGCCCGTAACTATGATTCGAATAAACAACTCTCGTCCTGAGAGGCAAAGTTGCAAAGGAGCTTTCTGTGAAAACCATCACGCGCTTCCGCATCAGCGCTCTTCCTCTCGAGCCATTCACATCTTTCTTCACGATGGACGACAGCGAGCTGGCCAAGCACAGCGCCCGCCGCTGTGTCGCCGACCAGAAGCCGGGCTTTCCCTGCCGGGTGAGCCTTGTTGATGCCGAGCCGGGCGAGCGCGTGATTTTGTTGCCTTTTGAGCATCACGACGTTGCTTCACCTTATCGGGCTTCCGGGCCAATCTTTGTGCGCGAGCGGGCGCAGCAGGCTGACCTCGATGTCAATGAATTGCCTGAAGTCGTGCGCCATCGGCTCCTATCCATCCGCGCCTATGATCATGCCGGTCTGATGATTGGGGCCGAGGTCGCGGAGGGACGCGATCTCGAGGTCCAGATCGGATGCTTCTTTGCCGATGCAAAAGTTGCTTACCTGCACCTGCACAACGCGCGGCCTGGTTGTTATAGTTGCCGTGTCGATCCTGTTCGGCAGTAGAAAGCGGCATGATGGGACTCGAAGCGTCCGGGCAATGTCCGCTCTCAATTAAATGGATCGCGGCCGATCGTCGTTTGCTCGCCGAGTTTGATTTCGAATACGACTTCTCTGTCCATTCTGCCCCCTTTCGAGTTTTCCAAGGCGAGTTTGGTCCAGCAGCGAATGTTCTCACCATGACGGCCGGCGCAGCGCTCGATGGAGTAACTTACGAGGCGAATGCCGGACGCCTGATCGGGATCGATGAACTGCACGCTTGGGGCTTGGGCAGGCTTTTCGGGATTGGCGGATTCCCAGGCCTCCAGAGACGTTTCCAGGGCGTTGCGGGCCCGCTCCAGGTCTGCCTCGGGCACGGAGTTGCCGCACCCCGCGACGCCCAAGACGACGCCGACCAGCGCGATCAACGCCCACTTCCTGACGAAGTCGCGCGGCCTCCGGCGATGCCTCAAGATCCTTGCTATGTTCATGACGTTTTCTTCTCCCTCGTATCGGGATTGATCGTCGGCGCTGGTTCGATCGTCGTTGTCTTTTCCGCCGCGCGAAACTCGACTCCCGGCAGCGACATGGTGAAGGTCACCCTCACGGCTGCCCTGGTTGCATCCCTCGGCACGGCGATGGCCTCGACCGAAGCCACATACGCGCCGGTGCTTCAGCAATCGCGCTTCAGCAGCAGGTCGTCATAGTGAGCGATTTCCTGCTGATCCTTCCAAAAGATCACAGTGGCCGTCGGAGCGCTTTCTTCGGGAACATCTTCGAAGCGTACGAACGCAGGCTGGATGTGAGAGTTGCCCTCCAGCTGCAGGCGCACGGTCACCTGGGCCTTTTCGCCAGCGAGCCACGGCTCAACCAGAAACAACTCCGGCGTGACGCGATCTCCAGCGACCGGAGCGTAGGCTGCGGGCGAAGAATCGCCGTGGCAGCCCACAAGCGCCGTCAAAATGAGGAATGCGACGAACCGCGGTTTCACGTCAAGGCTCTCTTCGGTGGGCCGGGGCTTTGAATGCCCAGCCCCGGCCACGCCTTTGAAGCAACGTCAACGGTCAATCCGGCAGGGCGATCTCGCCAGCGGCCGGGCTTTCCGCGCCGCACCAGTGCTCGTCGTCGGTGCCATCGCGCACGGTGCGGACGCTGCCGTCGGCGAAACAAGTCAAGATGCCGCCCGGCGTGATGCTGTGTGATTTCAGCGGATGCGCTCGCTTTGGATTGGGCATCCACTCGGGGGCACGCATGCAGCGGCAATGCCACGGCTGGGTCCACGGCCAGGCAGTCGGATTAGCGCCCGCGAAGTTCACAAATCCCGTGCGTGGCCAGTAGCCATTCACGTAAAGAGAATTCGTGGGCAGGGCCACGCTGTAGTCGTTCGTTTCCTGGAGGACGCCGTAACCCCAGAGGCCGGCGCCGAAGCGGGGATTGCCCGAAGGCCGCTCGCTGACGGCGAGTTTTTCGTCGAAAATGATGGTGTTCGATAAGCCGTCCACCACCGCCGAGAACCTGGTGCCTTTGTCGCCGAAAAACTGCCAGTTGGCCGCGAAGCAACTCAGACCCCAATCGGTGCTCGGCCCGGCCCAGGGCGGCACCGGATTGCCGGTTCCCGAAGCGGACCACCATGAGGGCATCGCATTGGTCAACGTGAAGACGCCGTTGCCATATGTCGGATCGGAGGGATTGCGCAGGACCGCGAGCGTGCGGGTGCGGGCTTCGTCCTGGCCAAGGTTGTAGAGGTTGTTCTGCTCGAGGTTGGGGAGCAGGTGGTAGAACACCGAGCCGGGCTTGCCCGCATAGTCCCCGTACATCATCGGGGCGATCTTGTGGATGTCATGGGTGTTGTGCACGGCGAGGCCGAGCTGTTTCAGGTTGTTTTCCGCTTCGGTACGGCTGGCCGCAATGCGGACCTTCTGCACCGCAGGAAGCAGCAAGCCGACCAAAACGGCGATGATGGCGATGACCACAAGCAATTCGATCAACGTGAATGCCGAGCGCCGCGAATACGAGCGGATCATGGGGGCCCCCTTTTCAAAAAGGAACAATGAGGAGGAAGAAAACGGGCAGGCAGGACGAGGTGCGCGGAGAACTCATGGTGTGAACTCCCATCGCAAACGCCATAATACAGAGATATTGACGAAGTACAACCTATATTCATAACTTATGAATCGAGTAATGTGAATGGGGCTCGGCGCTTGATCTTCAGGCCATCGCCGCTATGCTCTCCCCATATCGGCACGATCAATCTTTCAACCAAGGAGTGCGCACATGTCCATGTTCATCGGCGAAGCCCTGGTCGGCGAAGGCAATGAAGTGGCCCATATTGACCTGCTCATCGGTTCGAAGGATGGCCCGGTCGGCACCGCGTTCGCGACCGCGCTCACGAACCAGTCCAAGGGTCACAGCAACCTCTTGGCCGTGATCACGCCGAACCTGATCTGCAAGCCCGCCACGATTCTCATCACCAAATTCACCATGGAACACCTGAAGCAAGCGGTGCAGATGTTCGGTCCGGCCCAGGCTTCCGTGGCCCGCGCGGTGGCCGACAGCGTCGCCGCCGGCGTCATTCCCGCGCGCGACGCCGATAACCTCGTCATCGTGTGCGGCGTCTTCATCCACAAGGATGCCAAGGATGACAACAAGATTTACCAGTACAACTACGAAGCGACCAAGCTCTCCATTTCCCGCGCCATGAAGGGCGAGCCGAAGATCGAAGAAATCATCGCCCGCAAGGACAAGGAAAAGCACCCGTTCTCGCCCAAATAGTTGGTAGTGGATAGTGGTTAGTGGCTAGTTGGAAGAGACGACCACTTACCACTCACCACTAACCACTAACCACTCATGACTCACTCCTCCGATGGACAAGCGCACCGTCCTCCTGCAGCTCGACAGCGATCCGCAACCCAGCGCGTTTGATCGGGTGGTCGCCGTCGATGCCGGGGCCGATGAAGTCTTCAGTTACGGCGGCGTCACACCCGAACAGGTGCAAGCCCTGGTTCACGGCTGCATCTTCACGCGCGGGCCGAAGGATCTCAAGCGGACGGCAATTTTCATCGGCGGCAGCGACGTGGCGGCCGGCGAGAAGCTAATGCACCAAGCCGTTAAAGCGATGCTGCCGGCGTTCGGGCTTCGCGTGTCCGTGCTCCTCGACGCCAACGGCGCCAACACGACCGCCGCCGCCGCGGTTCGCGCTGCGGGGCGTCACCTCGCGCTCAAGGATTGTCCGGCTCTGGTCCTCGGCGGCACCGGTCCGGTCGGTCAGCGTGTCGCCCGGCTTCTTGCTCGTGAAGGCGCTGAGGTACGCGTCGGCTCCCGTCAACAGAGTCGGGCGGCCGCGGTCTGTAAGGAACTCGCAGGGAAGGTCTCGGGCGCCAGGCTGACGCCACTCGCCACAGGTTCGCCGCCGGAACTAAACGCCGCGGTGGAAGGGCGCATCCTTGTCATCGCGGCGGGTGCTGCGAGCGCCGTCCTGTTGCCGAAATCCGCCCGGCAAGCATGCCGAACTTTGCAAGTGGTCATCGACTTGAACGCGGTGCCGCCGCTTGGGATCGAGGGCATCGAGGTGACGGATAAAGGCGGCCAGCGTGACAGCGTGCTCGCTTACGGCGCCATCGGCGTCGGCGAAACCAAGATGAAGGCACATAAGGCCGCCATTGCGCGCCTCTTCGAGAGCAACGATCAAGTGCTGGACGCGGAGGAAGTCTACCAGATCGCGCTTGGATTGCCCTGATGATTGTTTACGTTTCGCGCTCGCATGGCTCTCGGTGAACGCGAAACGCAAGCAACTTGCACGCAGCCAGCGCTCGCCGCCCGCGCTCGCCGCTGGCTCGCGGCTAAACGCAATTAGATGCGGCCAATTGCTAATCCCGGCAAAAGCGTGCGATCATCTCCACGAACTCCGCTTCCTTTTCAAACATCGGCAGGTGGCCGCAATCTTTGATGAGCTTCAACTCGGATCCGCGAATGTGCTTGTGATATGCCTCGCCGTAAGCCGGGGGCACCAAGCGATCGTGTTCGCCCCAGACCAGGAGCGTCGGACACCCGATGCGATGTAGCCGGCCCGCCAGCTTGGGATTGTACGGCCGTTCCCAGACGAGCCGGGCCAGCACCGAAAGCGACTGATACGCTTGCATCATCGTCGCTTCGTCGGGCTGATCACTGATTACGAGGCTGGCCATCGCGCCCTGCGGATCGTGAAACAACAGTTCCCGCAACCGCTCGCGGTCGTTCATGATGCGAAACAAGTCGGGCAGCGGCGACTCCTCGATCCAAAGTCCTGGGGCATCAGCGAGCCAAAGCTTCTTGACGCGCTCCGGCCAGCGGACGGCGAACTCGGCGGCGATCCAGCCTCCAAGGCTCACTCCGCCTAGGATGACCTCGTCAAGACCGAGGGCATCAAACAATTCGACATAGTGAAAAGCCATGTCCTCGATAGCATCGATGCCGTCGAGGCCGCCGGAAAGGCCAAATCCCGGATGCGTCGGCACCAGGACGCGAAATTGGCGTGCCCAGCTTTGGTAGAAGGGCAGCCACATCGCGGACTCGTCGAGCGCGCTGTGCAGGTAGACGAAGGGCGTGCCCGCGCCGGCGTGCTTGATGACCGTGGGCCGGCCGACGACTTCGATGGTCTCCGGTTCGCCGCCGCCTTTAGAGAGCATCACGCGGATGCCATAGGTCAGCTTTTTCAAGGTTTTGAACATTGTGCCTCGTGGTCCCCGTTTGACAGCCGGTGAGAATGACGCCGACGCCTAATTCCTTCTGATATTGGCAAAGCTTTTGGCGCACGGTCGCCGGGCTGCCGACGATTGCGAAGATTCCCTTCTCAATGTCGTCCCAACTTTTCTGGGCGTAAATGAACTTGTCTTGGTTCTTGAGAATAGCCAGTGCGGATTTCGGCGACGTGTAACCCGGCGGCGTAAGGCCAATGCCCTTCAAGTGATTGCGAATGAAATACCATAGGTGCGGCTCGAACTCCTCGCGCGCTTGCCGGTCGGTCTCGGCGACGTAAACCGGCACGCCCCAGCCCATCTGCTCCGGGTCGGCGGTGTAACCCGCTTTTTGACATGCCTCGCGAAACTGTGCGAACACGCGGCGAAAGACGTCGATGTGAAAGTACGGCACCCCCATGTAGGCAAATCGCCGCTGAGCGACGAATTCAATCGTTTCCAAGCTGCCTACGCCCGGAATCCAAATCGGCGGATGCGGCTTCTGGTAAGGACGCGGCCAGGGATTGACGTAGCGGAAGTGAAAGTGCTTCGAGTTCCACAGGAATGGCCCGGGTTCGGTCCAGGCCTTCAGGATGAGGTCGAGAGCTTCACGGAATTTCTCACGAGCGTTGGTTGGATCGACTTGGTAGGTGAAATACTCCGGACCGCCGCCGATCACCATGCCCGCGACCAGCCGGCCCTTGGAAAGCACATCGAGCATCGCGAATTCTTCCGCGACGCGCAGGGGCGGATTGTAGAGGGGCAGGGCGTTGCCGATGACCGCGATCTTGGCCGACTTGGTGCGTTGCGTCAGCGCGCCGGCGATCACATTCGGAGACGGCATCAAGCCGTAGGCGTTCTGGTGATGCTCATTGACGCAGATGCCGTCGAACCCCAATTCTTCCGCGTAGGCCAGCGTGTTGATGTACTCGGTGTATAGCTCATGGCCTTTGATCGGATCATAAAGCGTGTTGGGGCACCAGACCCAGGCGGAGTCGTATTTCTTGTCGAAGTTCTCAGGCAGATACGGCCAGGGCATCAGATGGAAGAAGAAGACTTTCATGCTGGATTACCATAGGTCTGCGTCGAGAATGAGGTAGGGCCAATCGCTTGAGAAACCGCGGCGAATAGCCGATTAGAAGACTAGCGCATCTCTTTTGCCGCCCCGAACCCGCGCGGTTGCCAAGGAAGGATTGGTCATGGCCCTGACGGCAGTTGCCCAATTTACCCGAATTGTCGGCTGGACGGAGGCCAGGAAGGCCGACGCGCTGGCGCAGCACTATTGTGAGAAGCTGGAAGGCGGCAACATCCTGTTCTTTCCGACCATGCCCTTTGCGTTTCAGGAAGAGCACAAGCAGGCGCTGTTATCGAAGAAGCAGAGCGATCTGCGCTTCCACAAGAACATCTCCTATCAGCCCGATCGCGATCTGCTTCGTGGTCAGGGCGACACAAGTTCCGAGGACTTTCACGCCCTGAAGACGATCTTGCGAGACTATGCGGCCAGCGCTACCGCGTTCGTCGACGATTTCCTGCGGCCCTATCGCGGCAAATATCGCCTCGATTTCGCCAGCTACCGTCCCGTCGAGGAGGAAGGGCGCGCCTTGAGCCTGCACAAACGCAATGACCTATTGCATGTAGACGCCTTTCCGTCTCGGCCCACGGGCGGAGACCGAATCCTGCGCGTCTTCACCAACCTGAATCCGACGCGCGGACGATGCTGGATCACGGGCGAAAACTTTGAGAGCCTGGCGCTGCGCTACGCGCGTGACGCCGGTTTGGCACAGTACGCGGGCCGGCTGAATTCGCCCCTGTGGTGGATGGCGGCGCGGATGACGGCGCTTTCCTGGCGGCTTTTTGGACGTCGCAGTTTGCCGCCGTCGCCCTACGACCAGTTCATGCACCACTTCCACAATTATCTGAAAGAGAACGAGGATTACCAAAGCAACGCCCCGCGCGTCCACCACGAGCTGCCGCCGGGTTCGACTTGGCTGGTATACACCGATTCGGTGCCACACGCGGTGCTGTCGGGGCAGTTCGCCATCGAGCAGACCTACATCGTCGATCACAAGGCGATGGTGACGCCGGAGCGGGCGCCGATACGGATTCTCGAGCAACTCTGCAGGCGCCGATTGGCGGCCTGAGCCTCTCGTTTGCTATTCAAGCGCCGCCGGTATCATAACGGCCATGCCGAACTGCAAGCGGCATCTGGGGCTTTCATCAACTTTCGCGACATCATACCATATCAGTGGTTAGTTTCCCTCACGGAGCGAATCATGCGCCACCCCGCACTCAAAGATAGTGTCTTGCGCCTTTTGCCGCGCGTCCAGACACCAGCGCAGTACATCGGCGGCGAATTGAACAGCGTCGTCAAAGATCATGCCGAAGTCCGCGGCAAGTTGTGTTTGGCTTTTCCGGACACTTACACGCTTGGGATGAGCCACCACGGCTTGCAGGTGCTTTACACACTTCTGAACAACGATCCGCAGTGGGCCTGCGAGCGCGCGTTCACGCCGTGGATCGATTTCGAAGGCGAGCTGCGCCGCGCCGGACTGCCGCTTTACAGCCTGGAGACATTCACGCCGCTGGCCGAGTTCGATGTCGTCGGTTTTAGCCTGCAATATGAGGTCTGCTACACCAACGTCCTCACCATGCTCGATTTGGGCGGCATCCCGCTCCACTCGAAAGACCGCACGCTTGACCATCCGCTGGTCCTGGCAGGGGGCCCGGGAGCGCAGAATCCCGAACTGCTCGCCCCGTTCATCGACATCTTCGTCATCGGCGATGGCGAGGAAAGCCTGCCGTGGATCATGGAGCGCTGGATGGCCTTGAAGGAGCAACCCTGGATTTCGCGTCAGGACATGATCGCCGAGTTGGTCGGCGGCACGACTTGGGCCTACGCGCCGGCGTTCTACGAACCCGAATATCATGCCGACGGCACGATCGCCGCCGTCAACCGCACCCGCGCCGTTGTGCCGCGCGAGATCATGGCTTGCACCATCACGCAGGATTTCGACGCCATTCCGCTTCCAACCAAGCCGGTCGTTCCTTACGTGCAAACGCCGCACGACCGCATCGCCATTGAGATCATGCGCGGCTGTCCGTGGCAGTGCCGCTTTTGCCAGTCCACCGTCATCAAACGGCCATTACGGGTGCGCTCGGTCGAGACGATCGTGCAGGCTGCCCTCGAAAGCTATCACAATACGGGCCATCACGAGATCAGCCTCCTGAGCCTGAGCACCAGCGATTATCCGCACTTCGAGGAGTTGGTTGAGCGGATGCACGAGGTTTTTACGCCGCTCGGAGTCGACATCTCACTGCCCAGCTTGCGCGTCACGCACCAACTACGCTCGCTGCCAAAGCTATTCAGCGGTGTGCGTAAGGCCGGGTTGACTTTGGCGCCCGAGGTCGCCCGCGATGACATGCGCGTGCAGATTCGCAAGCCGATCAAGAATGAAGACTTATTCGAAGGATGCCGCGAGGCGTTCAAGGCCGGCTGGCAGCGCGTCAAGTTATATTTCTTATGCGGGCTGCCCGGCGAGCGCCCTGTCGATCTCGACGGCATTGTCGACATGGCCGAGGCGATCTCGCGCATCGGCAAAGAAGTGAAAGGCCGGTTCGTGGAGGTGACGGCGTCAGTCTCCAACTTCGTGCCCAAGCCGCACACGCCGTACCAGTGGAACGGCATGCAGACGCGTGCGTATCTGGAGTGGGCGGGGCAGTACTTGCGGCGACGCTGCAAGCTAAAGTCGGTGCGGATCAAACAGCACGACATCGACTGCAGCCTGTTGGAAGGCGTGCTGACACGCGGCGATCGCCGGGTGTCGGCGGCGCTGGAAGAAGCGTGGCGGCGCGGCTGCCGGCTCGACGGCTGGCGCGAATGCTTCAAACCAGAAATCTGGTGGCAGACATTTGCAGACCTTGGCATCGACCCGGCTTTTTATTCGCAGCGCAGCCGGCCCATCGATGAGGTCCTTCCCTGGGACCACGTCAATGTCAAGAAAGGCCGCAACTTTCTGGAGAAGGAACAAACGCGCAGTCTGGTGCAGCTCGAGGTGATGGCCGACGCCAACTAATCATGGCGTGCCGTTTCGCACATGCGCAAACAACTGGAGCGGGAGATTTCTATGTCCGCCACGCTTGAACAACCGGCGATCCAACCCGCAGCGGAAGTTCCGCGACCGCACCGCTGGAGCGCGGAGGAACTTTACCATCTGTTGCAGATCGGTTTTTTCGCGGGCAGGAGAATTGAACTGATCGACGGGGAGATCATCGATATGGCTGCACAAGGCAACCTGCACGCCCAAGGAATCAGCCTTACCGAAGAGGCCCTCAGGACTGCCTTCGGTCCAAAGTTCTGGGTGCGCGTCCAAATGTCGATCGATCTGACGCCGTATTCCGTTCCTGATCCTGATTTGGCAGTCATTCCAGGCTCGGTCCGAGATAACGCTGGTAGCGATAATCCCAAGAGTGCACTGCTGATCGTAGAGGTGAGCGACACGACGCTTTCGTATGATCGCAACCGAAAAGGAAGCCTCTACGCCCGCGTTGGAATAGCCGATTATTGGATCGTGAATGTGGAAAAAAAGTGGCTTGAAGTGCATCGCAATCCTATTCCGGACGAATCCAAGGACTTTCAGTTTCGTTATCAGGATGTGGTTTACCTCGAGCCGAGTGACGCGGTCTCGCCGTTGGCCTTGCCGAATGCCAAGATCAAGGTTGCCGACTTGCTTCCATGATATGCATATGATCGTCACCATCGATGGACCCGCCGGCGCCGGCAAGAGCAGCGCCGCACGCCTTTTGGCGCAGCGGCTCGGCTTCGATTTTCTCGACACCGGCGCGATGTACCGGGCCGTCACGCTGGCGGCCTTGCGAAAACACCTCGACCTCGAAGATCAAATCTCGCTCGCCGGTTTGATGGAAACCCTCAAGATCGACATGCCGCCTGCCCGAGTCGTGCTCAACGGCGAGGACATCACCGGCCTGATTCGCACTCCGGAGATCACCACTGCTTCGGGACCCATCGCCAGCAGCCCGGTCGTGCGCCGCCGTCTGGTTCAGTGGCAACGGCAAATCGCTTCAGGGCGGTCAATGGTGTGCGAAGGCCGCGATCAAGGAACTGTCGCCTTTCCCGATGCCGGCTGCAAGTTTTTCTTGGTCGCCGATCCCGTCGAGCGTGCCCGGCGCCGGCACAGGGAACTCGAATCGCGCGGCAACAAGCTTTCCTTTGATGAAGTCCTTCGGGCTCAGGAAGAACGCGATCTACGGGACGCCGCGCGTGCGATCGGTCCGATGGTGCCCGCCGCGGATGCGATCATCCTCGACAGCACGAGGTTGACGCCGGCTCAAGTCGTCGAGCGCATGGATCGCGAAGTGCGGGCGCGCTTGCCATGACGGATGAACGCCCCCTCCAAAGGCTTTGGTACGATGCCGTGCACACCGTCGCCATGGCGGTGTTCACGCTTGGATTCAGCTATCGATATGAAGGGAAGCGGCTCGTGCCCAAGACCGGACCGGCCCTCTTCGTCGCCAACCATCAGAGCTTCGTCGATCCTTTGGTTGTTGGCATGGCGACCAGCCGGCACCTCGTTTACCTCGCGCGCAAGACGCTCTTCCGCCAGTCCGTGTTCGCCGCCGCGATCCGCAGCCTCAACGCCGTGCCCATCGACCAGGAAGGCGTCGGCAAGGAAGGCATTCGCGCGATCTTGAATGAACTGAAAAAGGGCAACGCAGTGCTCGTCTTCCCGGAAGGCTCGCGCACCCCCGACGGCAACCTCCACGAATTGCGGCCAGGGATTCACCTTTTGATCAAGCGGACCGAGGCGCCGATTGTGCCCGTGGGCATCGCTGGGGCATACGACGCCTATCCGATTTGGCGAAATTATCCCATTCCGGCGCCGCTCTTCCTGCCGGCGACCGAGCGAACCATTGCCGTTTCCATTGGGCAGCCGCTGGAGGCGCGGCGCTTCGCCGAATTGCCTCGCGACCAGGCAATGGCTGAACTCTATAACGAACTGCAAAAAGCACATGTCCGTGCCGAGAAACTTCGTCGCAAGTAGGGCGCCCACATGCCTACCGTCCTATCGATCCTAGCTCATCCGGATGACGCGGAATTCCTCTGCGCGGGCACGATGATTCGCCTCAAGCGCGAGCGCGGTTGGAGCGTCCACATCGCCTCGATGACGCCGGGCGACTGCGGCTCGGTGGAGCTTGGACCGGACGAAATTAGCCGTATTCGCCGCGCCGAGGGCGCGCGGGCGGCGGAACTCATCGGAGGAAGCTACCATTGCCTCGAGGAGCGCGACCTGATGATCTTCTACAGCGCGGTAACGCTGGAAAAAGTGACCCGGCTCTTGCGCCAGGTTCGGCCCGACATCGTCATGACCCACAGCCTCTCGGATTACATGCTCGATCACGAGGTGACCAGCACCATCGTGCGGGCGGCGCTGTTCGGAGCGCCGATTCCGAACTTCCTCCAGGACCGCGGCGTCGGTGAGTCGGTGCCGCACATTCCGCACCTCTATTACTGCGATCCCATCGAGGGCAAGGATCCGTTGGGCCGTGAGGTGGATCCCGGCTTCTGCATCGATATTTCCGCGGTGATCGACGTGAAAACGGAAATGCTCTCGCGCCACGCCAGCCAGCGCGACTGGCTCCTCAAGCATCACGGCATGGACCAGTACACGTTGGCGATGCGAAATTGGAGCGCCCTGCGCGGCAAGAGCATCGGCGCCCTCTTCGCCGAGGGTTTCCGGCAGCACTTGGGACACAGCTATCCGCAGGACAACCTGCTTGCAAGTCTGGTATAGTGTGGATGGTAACCCGTCCCTGACTGCCGCGAGGCCCTCATGTCGGAAGGATCCCAATCCGCGCTCGAGAGCATCCCGTCGCTGCAAGCCATCCTGGGTTATCTCAATTTCTCCGAAGGCAAACCCGATGCCCGCTTTCAAAAGCAACTCAACGACGCATTCGCTGTGGCCGCCTCCGCGGGAAGCCCAACGCCATGGTGCGATTTGGCGGGCGCGCTCCGAGACGGCTTACAGGCACTGAAACAAAGCGGATCGGCGGCCTTTCGCGACGCAAGCCAGGCACGACATGTCATGACCCTGGTCTTCCAATCTCTCTTGCCGGCGTATCGAGCACATCATGCGGACCTACTCGGCCACGTGAGCGAGGTCGGTCTGTGGCAACCGTTCTTTCTCGCACGTACTTTCGAAGCCGTGCTCGGGCAACGTGGGCCATGGGAGGAAACGGAGCGTATCGTCGCCGGCGCCTTGCGGCAGCTTAACGACTTCGTCGGTAATCGCCCCGTCGCAGTCCTGGAAAACCGCGAGCGCGGCGAGGTCTACGATCACGAACGGGTCCGGCCCATTCCGCTATACATGCGCGGCGCCGGTGTCGCTTGGGGATCCTATCAGCCTCTCCTCCTGAAGGCTCTCGAGATCCTGCAAGACACGGATGCCCATTTGCTCGCCGATGCGTGCTTCGATCCGGCGGTTCTGGACGAGCTGGCTCTCGACCCGCGCGGCTACGACTTTGGCCATCCGGTCGACAAACGGCCCAACTACGTCTTCGGTGAATGGGACCCGCATCACATCGACAACCAGGGCCGCTTTCGACGCTTTGTCGTCCGTCCCATGCTTTTGGCGGGATTGTGGGAACGCGTCAATACCCAAGTCGCTTTCGATCAAGAGGAACTGCTGTTCGAGGCCGCGGCAGTCTTAGCGGGCACGATTCTGATGGCCGCGGGCGTCAGCGGCGCCGGGCCGCAAACTTACGACTCTACGGTAAACCTGTCGAATCTGGTACCGCGGATCGCCCGCTATCGCGAGGCATTCTACGCAGGACTGCTCGACAAGGTCGCCGGCGTCCATGGCGAGCGCCTTCGCCACGAGGCCCAGACGAGCCGGCAGGCTTTCGCGGGAGCGCGCCAGCATTTGAATCAATACCTCGGCAGGCAGCGCGCCTGGCAGGTCCAGCAGCGCCATCTCGCCCTCCTGCTTGCAGAGATCGGCTTCCCATCGGCCATCCGCCGGCAGCTTGTTTCGCACATTCCGCAACATCCGCAGCGGCCCAACGGAGTCGCGCAGGAACTGATGGAGTTGCCGGCCTCGATCCGCATCCTGACAGAGATTCACATTCATCTCACGACCGGCCACATGCGCATCGATCGGGGCGAACTGGCTGAGGCGGCCAAGCTGCTGCCGCAGATCGAAAGTTTGCTCCAGGGCGGCATCGCTTGCGGCGCCCTGGTCGATCCCTGGAACATCCTGGGCTTCCAGGGCCAGTTCCCGCGCTTCGTTGCTCTGGAAGACAGCATCCGCGACAACCGCATTGATGACCTGTTGCGCGCCGTCGAGCGCCTGTTCCACTTCTATTCACGGGTGATGAGCGAAGGCGCGGCGACTGGTTCGTTTGCGCCCGACGCGGCCCTGGCTACGAACATGCGCCACCTGGCAGTCTGGTGGGACCGCTTCGCCACTACCACGGTCGGCGACATGCCGCACATACACGGCGAGGAAGCGGCCGCTTCAGCCGAGCACGTTGCCGGGGCACTGACGCGGTGGCGCGAGCGCGGCGCCGCCGGCGTCGACTTGGCATTCTGGCGCGAGCACCTCGAAGGCTTTCACACCTCCAAATCCTTCGCGTTGGTTGTCGAGGCGCTCCTCCGCAAGGAGGATTTCCGAGCCGCCATGGCGCTCCTTATGACCTGGCTCGGTCAAACGGAGCAGGCGCCTTTGGAGGATGGACCGCATTCGTTCCACCAACTCGCTTTGCGCTGGATGCTCGGCGTTTGCGCCTTGGCAAGTCGGGACCATGGCGAGTTCACTCCAGGCGCCGGCCCGGTCGCGCTCGTACGGCGATTTTTCGATTATCTCGAGGCCAACGCGGAGGAATACTGGCAAGTGCCGCGCCTCGATTTGCTCGGAGCCGACGCGGACGAGGTGGCCGACGAAGAGACCGAAGACGAGGAAGATTCGCTCTACGGCGCCGCCTACGAAGGCATGACCTACCAAGACAGCACCGATGATGACGTTGAAGCCGAGGTGCTGGACGTCATGCCGCAAAAGGACTTCGATTTGACCGAGGAAGCGGAGCGGCTTGATAAGCGCCTCAAGTTCCTGGCGACGCTGGCCCGGCTCTGGAACATCGCCACCCGCGCTCTGCGCGATCTGGCCGGGGAGGAGCGGCAGCTCACCCAGGAAGCCGCCAAAGGTTGGCTCGAGCGGGCCCGCACGAACCTCAAGGGGATTCTCAGCCTGCTCGACGCCATTCACGAACACGAGATTCCCAAGCCTTCAGCGGCATATGAAAACGTGGTCGAGTACGATCGCCGCCGCTTGACCAAGGAACGCCTCCTCGGTTTGGCAATCGGCACGTGTCTCGACCAGGCGTTGGCGATCGGGGCCTTGCGCGGGGCTATGGAAAACGGATCGCTTGATACGCCGCCCCCTCCCCCCCAACCCCTCTCCCCTGATCGAGATGAACCGCCATGGGAACCTCTTATCCTTCGCATGGAGCGCGCCTTGCTGAAGCGCGATCCGGCGCTGGCCCGCTCCTGGCTGCCTGAATTCATCCGTCTCTTTCGCGATGAGCCGCTCCTGTACACGCCCCTGAGCCAGGGCGGCCATCCGCGCGACATTCTCCGCGCCGGGATCGCCCAAACCATCCTGCGCGGCTTGTGTGCCAACCTGCCCAAGCAGGGGTTGCTGTTGGAAACCCATCAGCTCGTCCGCTTGGCGCACGCGATGGAGCAGGGGCAATCGCTGGAGGGCCCCCGCTACACCGAATTCAATCGCCTTTTCCAACTTGGCGTGCAGGCGGTCACGGAAGCGGTGGTTGACGCCGCCCAGGGCGAGGCCATCCGTCCTGAGCGGATCATCTCCGCCCTTGAAGCGGTCGTCGAACCGTTCCTGGCCGTGTGGATGGAGCATGCGCGCACGCTCCGAGTCTCACGCCTGGAGAGCATCTCCACGGAGCGCGACTGGAAGCGCCTCGCCGACTTCATTCGCCGCTACGGCCGGGACGTGTTCACTCCGCATTTCCTGGCTGTCGGCAACATGCGTGGTCTCCTGGGTCGCGGCATCGGCGCCTACCTCGATTACCTCATCGGGAATCCCGATCCGCTCAAGCCGGTTCTATTGGTCGATGAGCTGGGCACGCGCATTGGCCGTCCCGAGGCGGAACGCTGGCTGGAAATCATCCTGCAAACCCTACTCGAAAACCACGACAACCTCTACGACTTCAACCAAACGATCGCCCAGGCCAGCTACGGCGAAAACCTCTATCAGCTCTTCGACTTCCTGCGCCTCAAGGCCAGCTACGAGCGCAACGCCTGGCAGCTGCGGCCCTTGAACATGGTCCACGAAGTGCTGGCCCGCAAGCATCCGCAAGCCGGCTCTTTGTGGCGCGAGCAGGTCGAGATGCTTTGCCGGGAAAATGCCAAGGACCATCTACGCGAATTGGGCCGGCTGGAAAGCGCCCATGGCATCCGCCTGCCGACCGTCCGCGACTCTTTGGAGGAGCGCTTTGTGCGGCCGCTCGCCATAGACGGCCTGTGCGCCATGATCGAGCCGGCCATGGAAGAAGCTCCGAAGCTGCTCGACCAGGACGCCCATCCCAAGCTGGAGGAGGCGCTCAGTGCCTTTGCCCGTACTCCCTCCGGCGTCGGCATCGAGGCGCCGCAGTGGCTGCAGCGGCTTGAAGGCGAGCTCTACCGTGTCCGGACCACGAAATCCGCGTTGGTGGCAATGGCGGAAACGTTGTTCCAGGTGCCGAAAGTGCCGACGCCGTTCGAGGAGTTGGCGGGACAGTTAAGGGAATTAAAGAAAGAGGAATGAGATACTCAGCTTGTCCCGCTTGCGTTTCGCGCTCGAAAATCGCCATGCTCGAAAATCGCCATGCTCGAAAATCGCAATGCGAGCGTGAAACGTAAACGGGGCGGACCGAGAACTAACGTCCGGGCCCTTTGGAAAGGGGCGCGGCGAAGCGCACACTAGCCAAGCCTTTTGCGTCCCGCGTTGGTTCGAATGAGATGCTGACGTGTGGATAATCCACCGAAAAACCTGGCAAATCAAAGGAATGATCTCGCATGGGCTGGCTCAACTTTCCTTGCAATGATTGCTTCGTCGTAGCTTTCGAAATCAGCGTGCGTTCAAGGGCGAACTCGCCGGCAAAGGTATTCTCGGGTTCCGTTTCAAGATCGCTTTCCACGACGAAGATACAATCGAAATAATCGAGCCATTCCGACTTCGGCGAAAAGTATCCCCGAAAACCGGCCTTGTCCCAGATGCATATTGGGCGACCAATCTCCACAACATGGTCAGGTGGTCCGATTATCTTTTCCAGTTCTTGCCTCGTCGTGCGCCCGAGCTGAACCGGGATGCCCTTGATGGTCATGCGATTCTTGGAAATGGAGATAGTCCGCCGTTTTTCTTCCGCCTTGTCGGTATCGGTAAGTTCCGTGTGCACGTCCGGCGGGTTCCGACCGGCGGCCTTGGGATTGGGGGGTGATTGAGCAGTTGAGCCTTGTTTTCCGCTCCTTTCTCCGCCGCAACCGAGAGTGCAACTCAGGAAAGCCAGCAGGATGAAAGAGCGACATCGTTGGCAAATCATGGCGATTCCTCAAGGAAAGCGGCACATTTGCTTTTTCGTGGTTCCTTAGGCTTTATCTTCGCCGCATGGCAAACCGTTTTCGTCACATACGGCCCCCGATATATTGATCCCTATCGCGGCGTTCCGCAACCGAAAATCTGCAGGAGACGTTCCCATGGCCTACAAGTACACCAAAGTCCCCGCGGGCGACAAGATCTCCATCGCCAACGGCAAACTCAAGGTTCCCGACCATCCCATCCTTCCGTTTATTGAAGGCGACGGCACGGGGCCGGACATTTGGCGGGCTTCGGTGCGCGTGCTCGACGCCGCGGTTCAAAAGGCGTACAGCGGCGAGCGCAAGATTGCTTGGATGGAGGTCTATGCCGGCGAGAAGTCGTTCAAGCAGTTTGACTCCTGGCTGCCCGACGAGACCGTCGAAGCGTTTCGTGAATTCCTGGTTGGCATCAAGGGGCCTTTGACCACGCCGATCGGCGGCGGCATTCGTTCGCTCAACGTCGCGCTGCGGCAAATGCTCGATCTTTATGTTTGCCTGAGGCCGGTGCGCTGGTTCAAGGGCGTGCCGTCCCCGGTCAAGAATCCCGGCAAGGTCGACATGGTGATCTACCGCGAAAACACCGAGGACATTTACGCCGGGATCGAGTTCGAGCAAGGCAGCGAAGGCGCCAAGAAGTTTCTGGCCCTATTTAAGGAAGCCTTCCCCAAGGAATACGCCAAGATTCGCTTCCCCGAGACGAGCGGCATCGGCATCAAGCCGGTGTCGCGCGAGGGCAGCGAACGGCTCATCCGCTCGGCCCTGGAATACGCCATCGCCAACAAGAGCAAGAGCCTGACTCTGGTGCACAAGGGCAACATCATGAAGTACACCGAGGGGGCCTTCCGCATTTGGGGTTACGCCCTGGCCGAGCGGGAGTTCGGCGGCAACGTGTACACCTGGGAGCAGTGGGAGCGGACCAAGAAGGACAAGGGCGAGGACGCCGCCAATCAAGAGCAGAAGGCCGCCCTGGCTTCGGGCAAAATCCTGGTGAAGGACGCCATCGCCGACATCACCCTGCAGCAGATCTTGACGCGCCCCGACGAGTTCGACGTCATCGCCACCATGAATCTGAACGGCGATTATCTCTCCGATGCCCTGGCGGCCCAGGTCGGCGGCATCGGCATCGCGCCGGGCGGCAACATCAACTACACGACTGGCCACGCCGTCTTCGAAGCCACCCACGGCACCGCGCCCAAGTACGCCAATCTCGACAAGGTCAACCCCGGCTCGGTCGTTCTTTCCGGCGAAATGATGCTGCGCTACCTGGGCTGGACCGAAGCCGCCGATTTGATCATCAAGGGCATGGACGGGGCCATCGCCGCGAAGACGGTGACCTACGACTTCGCGCGGCTCATGGAAGGAGCCAAGGAAGTGAAGTGCAGCGCGTTTGGGGATGCGGTGATTGGGAAGATGTAAACCATGCGAGTATGCCTCGGAATGTGGTAAACTAGCGTCATCGAGCGGATGAGGTATTGGATTATGCCAACAGGAATCCTATTCGGACTGCCGCAGGGCCAACTGGAAGCGTTTGAGGAAGCGCTTGCTGTTGGCAAAGAGGAAATCGAGTTGACTGCGAAGGATGAGCGTAAGAAAGCCCGACTCGCCAACGACGTCAAGGGATTCTTGGCACTATGCCGGGAGATTCCTCGCGTGCTTCGCCGCGAGTGTGATAGCGTGCTGGATTTGATGGCTGCCGGAGGGATCGAAGACTACGGCGCAACGGGTCTGGAATTGCGGCGCTCCTTTGCCAAAGCCATCGAGATTCTGAATGGCGTCCAGGAACTGGTGCAGACATATCTTTCCACCGGAAGCTCCCTCGCGGAAGCGAATGCGCATGTGGAAGTGATCGAAGGAGTGAAGCAGCAGGAATACGAGTTCTTCGCACACTGGCCTGATTTTCGTCAAGAAGACATTGAGGGAGCCTTGAGTGATTTCCAACACGGCGATTGCCTCGAGATTGACGAGGCGTTCGCGCAGGCGAAAGGGATCAGCAAAGACAAATGGTCGGTGCTTGTGGAACGGGAAATAAAACGACGCAACTCGTGAGTGAGGTCCTGAATGCCTTACCGAGTGGTGTTGCGCCCATCAGTGGCGAAAGCTATTTCCCAGTGGGGATTGTCTGACTTCATGCTTGTCGAGGTGTACATTCGCCTCCGCGAGCAACTCGCCGCAGATCCGACGCGGTTGCTCATGAGGCTCACCGAACCCTTCGACGGGATGGTCTATGGCTTCCACATGATTGATCCAGAAAATCGCCTGTGCGAGCATTTCTTTGTATTTCAGGTGGTGTTCAGCCAAGACGAGCAAACCCTCATTGTGGCAAAAGCAGGATACGAACGCAGAGAAGGCTTGTGAAGATCGAAGTCTCAAGGAGCGGGGCTCGGAGCCGAAGGGCAATTAGTGACACTTGCAAATGTCGCGGGCGGGTCATTCGTGAGCCAGGCAAGAAATCGATTCCAGGGGCTCTTGTTCTCAAAAAGCTGGTACTCGCGAAGGCGCCCGTCGGAATCGAAGGTCGCAACGATCGCAAAACGCGGTCCACACCAAATTTCTGGTCTGTCATCGTCTTCCAGTACGCGCGTAAAACTGTGCGAGCGGACCCAGTTCGGACCTGGAGGCGTCGTCCCCATGAGATCGGCGCTTTTTCCCAGAATCGCTTCAACTTCGGTCCGATTCATATGGGTCCGTAGCCGATCGAAGTTGGAAGCATTGACCGAATCGGATGAAAGGCGCGAAATCCAGAGGTAGACCAGGGAGGCGAATAAGACCACAAGGCTACAATTGAATAGTCGCGATTTCACAAAGCACCGTCAAAGGACTGGCTGGTCGTCCAACAGAGTGCCACTCGACTGAGAATCAGATTTCACGGGGTAACCGGCAACGCTCCAATGCACTGGGTGACGTTTGTGAACGCCGTTGAAGGTTCTTCTAAGCCAAAAGCGGTATCGACCCAAACGAGGAAGTCACTCCACCAGCTTTCCTTCTGGAATAGCTGACAACTCAGAATCCTCCCATCGCAATCGAAAAGTACGAGCACAGCATGACACGATCCTAACCAGATTTTCCCAACCGGTGGACGTGGAAACCATGTTTTCGAACGTCCATAGCAAAAACTGGAATCGATCCGCATCCATCCTTCCGACTTTTTCCAGTTTTTGCCCGGGAGCGACATGCCACTGAGATCGGCTCTCCTACCAAAAATCGCTTCGACTTCAGTTTCTGTCATATGCTGGCGCAGTCGGCGAAAATCGATACGGTTGTTTGCGCCAGAGCGCAGACTAGGCAACGAGAACCAGAGCAACCCAATGCAAAAAGCAAGCAATCCGCAAATGCACCGTCGCAATTTCATCGCCATCTCGTTCGCTGATCGTTGACTTTCCCGATAAACATAGCATATCTTGGTTCAAAATCCGCATGAATACGCACTAGTCGTGTGCGAAACGCTTGACGCAGGGAACAAAGAACTCATGGCCCACAAGAGAGTCTGGATCATCTGGCTCATCTACGTCCTCCTCTGGACCACGGGTCTCCTCCTGCCGGGTTCCGCGACCGAGATTGAGCCTTTGGATAAGCTCCTCACCGGCTGTCGCTTCGCGGCGGCGAAAAGCCTGCATGTTTGCGCATATGCGGTCATGACGATCCTGTCCGCCTTTCTGCCGGTGCCGGCGCGGTTTCGCTGGATCTTAGTGTTCTTCCTCATGGCGCACGCGACCGTCACCGAGCTTCTTCAAGAGAATTTCATCCCCATGCGCAGCGGCGAACTTGACGACGTGGGTTTCGACCAGCTCGGCATCACCCTCGGCATTTTGCTCTCATGGAAGCGTTGGGTCCGGGCCGATCCATAGTGCTCAGATGGCGCCAGCGCAAGGATATGTTCTCCGT
This sequence comes from Planctomycetota bacterium, assembly GCA_016195405.1. Classification (GTDB taxonomy): domain Bacteria; phylum Planctomycetota; class Planctomycetia; order Gemmatales; family Gemmataceae; genus JACPZP01. Next base: position 71,751 of record JACPZP010000032.1, read on the forward strand.
AACTTATTGAAGTGAAAGCGTTTATTGGATTGCATTGATTGCGCACGCGCGCGCACCCTCTTGAACGATCTACCCTAAGCCGGTTTGAGAATTCAAGTTGGCGCAAGTTTTGACGCCGGCCGCGTCATTAGAGTAAGGAGCCAGCGCCATGTCCAATGAAACACCCGCTCAGCCCAAGCTCGGCGACTTGCTCGGGCGTCTGTTGCAAAACCAGGCATCGGCGCACCGGGAGGGCTTAGCCGTGTCTGACTTGGACGCCCTGGTGCAGCCCTTTGAAGCGGGGCCGGTACAACCAGTTGACGCCACGCTGGCATGGGAAGAGGCTCAGGCGGCGCTTCGGTATTTTGTTACGCCCCAACCCCTCTCCCTCTACGGGCGAGGGGAGACTGGACCGCAGGCCCCTCCGAATTGGCCGACGCTCGTTGCCTCGCAGGAGCCGGCGTTGGCTCTTGCCTTTTGCGTCGGCAACTTTCCACAGCTCGTACGCAACTTTCACATGATCTTACAGTCGGCCAACCTCGCCCAGTGGATTCCGACTGCCGCCCGGCCCATAAGCGCTCCCGCATATGAGGAATGGGCCCGCGGGATCGTCGCACAAAGGCGGTTTCCAGACGCACTCCTTGCGCTGGGAGCATTGCGTCTCGCCAATCAGGTAAACAGCGCCTCCGGCCTGGTAACCGTTTTGGAGCCTCACGTTCCGCAGGAATGGACGGCCGCCTGGGAAAACGAGAAAGCGGCCCTGCTTTGGCACCGGGGCCAAACGCAACAGGCGCGCAACGCATGGCGCCGTCAAACTCCTAGTGTCCCCGTGCTATTCAACCGCGGCATGTCGGATCTGTTTCTTGGCGAAGCTGCCGCCGCTCGCAAAAGCCTCGAACAGGCGGTTAAGCAGCTCCCCGAGACCAGCGCTTGGCACCACCTCGCACGCCTCTATCTCGTGCTGGCGTCGGGATCCCAGTCACTTGCCGCGGATTGATTCATCAAGTCAGCGGATTGATTCACCAACTTAACAGATTCATTCAGGGATGTGTGTGTCCCAGCGCCTCGCTGAAACCATTCTTCTAAGAGCAATCCGCTAAAGCAGTTCCGTTCGAAGAATTGATTTACTGACCTCTAAATCAATGTATTTACCCAGTTAGGGCTGCTCGGCGATCACAGCCGCACGCTCGCGAAGCATCAGCCAGGCGGTGGGCGCGAGCACCAAGGAGATGCCGCAAATCTGCTCCAAGGACGGTAGGTTGGCGAGAAACATTGCGTCCAGAATCAACGCAAAAACCACCTGCATTAAGCCCACCACGGCGATTCGAGCTGGATTTCCCGTCGTGAATGCTTTGGTAAGCAGAAGCTGGCCCACAGTCGCAGCCACGCCCACGCCAAGTAACTGCAAAAGATGCGTCGCGTCTGGATGCGTGTCTACGGGTCGATCGCGCTCGAACGCGAAAAAAGATATTGCCGCGAACACGAGGGCGACGCCCGAGAAATGCACGACGACCGCCGAGGTGTTGACGCCCCTGAGTCGGTGAAGGCCGATCATCGCCACGGATGTAAAAAGCGATGAGGCCAACGGAATGAGGATGATGAGATTGCCCTCGTTCAGTTGCGGCCCCTGGATCAAATACACGCCGGCCAGGCCGCACAGCGCCGACAGCCACACAACGCGCGAAGGCACTTCGCCTAGCATCGGCCACGACAAGATTGCGAGCCAGATCGGGAACATGTTGGTGATGGTGAGGACGTCGGCGATCGGCATGCGTGTGAACGCGTAGAAAGTACCGACCAGACTGAGGCTGCCGGCGATGCTGCGCATCCAGAGCGTCCATGGCCGCAGAAACACCAGGCGGATGCGCGCCCGCCAGCACAACACGGCGAGCAGGGCCATCGGCAGAAAGGCGCGGAACATGGCGATGACTTGCCAGTCCCAAACTTGACTGGCCTCGCGCGTCAGCATGGCCATGCATGCAAACGAGAAGGTGCCGAGAAGCATCCAGAGGTAGGGTTGAAGGGAGTCATTACCCCGCAGATTCGAGGCCTCATCTGCGGGCTTGGACTCATCGGAAGGCTTGGAAAGGGTGGTCTCCGTCATCGGCCGTATAGCTCCGTCAAGTCGCGGAGCCGATCCAAGAACCCTTGTGAAAGTTGGGTGAAGCGCCAGCCCCAGTTACCGGCGGGACGTCCTGGGAAGTTCATTCTTGCTGAGGGGCCCAGGTCAAGCACATCTTGCAGCGGCACGATGGCGCAATCGGCGCTCGACGACCAGCCCAGGCGAATTAAGTCCCAGGTGATGTCGTTGCCGTCTCGTGCCAGGTAACGGCGGGCGTAGTCGCGCTCATGCTCGGGCGCCGTCTGAAACCAGCCGCGCGTGGTGTCGTTGTCGTGCGTGCCGGTGTAGACGACGGTGCGCGGGCTGGCGTAGTTGTGCGGCAGAAATCGGTTCGTAGGACCGCTGTCGAACGCGAACTGCAAAATCCGCATGCCGGGTAAGTGGAATTCGTCGCGCAGGGCTTCCACTTCCGGTGTGATCACGCCCAGGTCTTCAGCAAGAATCGGCACTTCGCCAAGGGCGTTCTCGATCGTGCGAAGCAGATCGCGGCCCGGCGCCTTGACCCAGCGGCCCGTGATCGCATTGGGCGCTCCGGCCGGAATCTCCCAGTAAGCCTCGAAACCGCGGAAGTGATCCAGGCGAATCAAGTCGACCACTTGCAGACACGCCTTGAGGCGTTCGAGCCACCAGTGATAGCCATCGGCGCTCAGGGCCTCCCAGTGATAGAGGGGGTTTCCCCACAGCTGGCCGGTGGGGCTGAAATAATCGGGAGGCACCCCTGCGACCACGGTCGGCCGGCGATCCTTGTCAAGCTGAAAGAACTGCGGATTGGCCCAAACGTCGGCCGAATCGCTGGAGACAAAGATAGGGATGTCGCCGATGATTTTCAGACCGCTCCGGCGCACATGATCCTTCAGATCTTGCCACTGCCGGAAGAAAAGGAACTGGCGGAATTGATGAAGGCCGATGGAATCAGCCAGGTCGCGTCGCGCTTTGACGAGTGCTTCCCGGGCGCGCAGACGAAGATCCGTTGGCCACTCCAGCCAACTTCGGCCCCCTTGCGTGTCCTTGAGGGCCATGAATAAGCCGTAATCGTCCAGCCAGCTCATGTGCCGCGCCGTGAAGTCGTTGAAGGGGTCGCGCAAGCCCTGGCCGCGGCCGCTGCGGAAGTTCTCCCAGGCGCGGGCCAATAGATTATTCTTCCAGATGATGACAGGGCCGAAGTCGACGCGCTCGGCGGGAAAGCTCACGCCCGCCAGGTCGCCCTGATCCAGCAAGCCGTCGCGGACGAGGAATTCGGGACTGATCAAGAATGGATTGCCCGCGAACGCGGAGAAGCATTGATACGGCGAATCGCCGAAGCCGGTGGGTCCGAGCGGCAGGATTTGCCAGCACTTCTGTTTGGCGTGGAGGAGCGTTTCGATCCAATCGTAAGCCGCGTGTCCAAGATCGCCGATGCCGAACGGGCCGGGCAAAGATGTGGGATGAAGAAGAATGCCGGCGGCGCGGGCAGAGGCGGTGGTCATTGAGTTATGATAGGAACACGTAGGACGGATTTGCAATCCGTCCCCTCGACCGAACGGTTTGCAAAACCTCCTACGTTTGCAAGAAGTTCTTAGCGGAACAGGCCGATCCAGAAGCTGAAGAGCTGGGTGCGGTCGCCACTGGCCCGGACGATCGGGAAGCCGAAGTCCAGCGCGATCGGCACGGGACCGAGCATGGGGACGATGATGCGGGCGCCGACGCCGGCGGAGACGCGGTAGTTGTGAATGCTGACGTTGCTTTCGACGGTGCCGGAATCGAGGAAGCCCACCAGGTAGAGTTGATCGTTGGCCCGGACGGGAATCTGGTATTCAAGGCTGTTGAGGAACATGAAGTCGCCGCCGACCGCGAAGCCATTGACCATCGGGCTGACGCCGCGAAACTCGAAGCCGCGCAGACTGCGGAAGCCGCCGGCGAAGAAGCGTTCGAACACCGGTGCGTCGCTGCCGGCCCACGACACTTGCGAACGGAGCGCGAGCACGTGCTTGCCGCTGCCATCGGGACGCTGGAAGGTCGTAAAGTAACGGCTCGCCTCCACGTTCAAGATCGGGAAGGTGAAACTGCCGAATACCTGTTCGAAGCTGGCGCTGGCGACGCCGCCTTCGGTGGGCCGCAAGAAGGAATCGCGCGTGTCGTAGGTCAGGCTGACGCTGGGGCCCAAGACGAAATTGTCGCCGATGACCGACGTGTACGCCGGCGGGGCGCCGAAAGCCACATTGGAGACGTTGACGTTCTCGATCCGGACGCCGCCGCTGAGCGTCAGGTACTTGTTCAATTGGTGGCCCAACATGATGCGGCCGCCCGTGCGATTCTCCGTGTATTCGTTGAAGACGCGGTCGTTGTAATACGCCGAGGTGGTCAGGCTATAGGGGCGGTCAAAAAGAAACGGCTCGCGAACCGTGATCGAATAGCGCTGCAATTCGGTGCCGGGGACGGCTTCGATGCGGAGTTCCTGGCCGGCGCCGCGGAACGCCCTGCCTTCCCAGATGTCCTCTAGGCTCCGTGGGAAGCGGAACAAGTCGAAATTCTTCTCATTAAGGACGATGCTGCCCTGTAGTCCGCTATCGGAGTTGAAGCCGGCGCCGAACATCAAGCTGCCGGTCTGCGTTTCTTGCACATTGACGACGATGTCTTTGAATTCGCTGATGCCGTCGGGATCGATGACCGTGAGAGTGGGCCGGATGCCATTCTCGGGATCGACCTTGAAGATGTTCAACCGCGCGAGGTCGCGCTCCGCGATGCGCAACTCGGGGTAGCGTAGCGTTTGGCCGGGATAGAGACCAATTACGCGGCGAATGACGCGGTCCTGCGTCACCACGTTGACTACGACGAAAACCTGGCCGACTTTCGATGCTGGTTTTTCCTGAATTTCATATTGCACGCGCACAAGCCCGGGCTGATCCGGGATGGTGTAGACAGTGCTCGTGACCATCTCTTGATGGCCGCGCCAGCCGCCTTGGTCGCTCAGGTTGCGCTTGTCGGCGGCAGACAGAAGCCCGCTATAGTATTCGCCTTTCTTGACCTGCAAGATGCTCTGGGCCTGATCCATGGTCACGGCCCGCAGGTTTCCCTTGATTTCAACGTCGGATACGCGGTGGCGCTGGCCCTCGTGGATGTGATAGATGATGTCAACGAACCGGTGATCCTGGGAGAAAATAGGCTCGCGGGTTACGCGTGCATGGATGTAGCCTTGGTCCTTGTAATACTCTTCGAGCTTGAGGACGTCGCCGTCCACGCGCTTGGGGTCGAATTTGCTTGCGATCAAGCTGCCGGCTTCGAACCCGAAAAGCGCACGCGACATGTCGATCTGGGTGCGCAGCCGCGCATCGGTCGCCAATTCCTTGTTGCCGCTGAAGCGAATGTCGCGGACCTTGACGATCGGCCCTTCGGTGATGTTGAAGACCACGCGCGAATCGCCCGGTTTGTCGCCTTCCTCGAGTGTCACCTTGGCAAAATAGCGGCCGTTGCTCTTGTGGTAGTCTTCGATCTCGACACAGGCGTTGCGGTTCAAGGTGGGGTCAAGCGGCATCCCCTTGCGCAGGCGCGTGATGCTCTCGATCTCCTTCTCGCTGATGTGGTTGTTGTTCTTGTAGACGATCTCGCGGACCAGATTTGGGTGCTCGTCGATGTGGAAGTAAACGATGACCCGGCCGTCGTTGGTGCGCTCCTCGCGGACGCGCACGTTGCGGAACATGTTCGAGCTGGTGAGCGCGAGGATGTCCGCCTGAAGGTCGGAGGACTTGTATTCCGAGCCGGGCCTGGTTTTCTTGATGTAGGTGAGGATCTTGTCCGTGCCGATGTTGCGGTTGCCGATGATCTGCACGTCGCCGACGGTTTCGCGGGGACTCGGTTCTTGGGCGAGGCTCAGAGAACGAGCGGCGGCCAAGATGCCCAGAAAGATCGCCAGCGCCAGGAGCTTTTTCCAGGCGGGAAAGCGAGGCGCACGTGTTCGTGCCGCACGTTTCGGGTAGGTCCCATTCATAGGGAATCCTCGGGGGACGGGATGCCGCTGGCGCGTTCCGGCGCGTTCCATTGGGACGGGGGGTGATAGCTTGGGAGGGGACTCGTGTCAAGCGGGAATGACGGGCACGTGACTGGATGACCAGATGACTGGATGACATGATGACTCCAACACAACTCGAGGGAGGTCGCGGCTAATGGCAAAGAAAATCACAAATCATCGCGACTTGCAGGTTTATCAGAATGCTTTTCAAGCGGCGATGACTATTTTTGAAGTGTCGAGAAGTTTCCCACCGGAGGAACGTTATTCATTGACGGATCAAAGTCGACGCTCCTCCAGATCTGTGTGCGGGCAAATCGCAGAAGGCTGGCGGCGCAGACGCTACGAAGCTGCCTTCATAAACAAGATGAACGAGGCGGAAGGGGAAGCGGCGGAAACACAGACGTGGCTGGAATTCTCCGTGCAATGCGCTACATGGAGACGAATGCGGGACGTGAGCTATATCGAGTATATAACTCGATTCTCCGAACTCTGGTAGGAATCATTAACCATCCGGAAACATGGATAATTGGGCCTGTAAGATAACGTTTTTCATCTTGTCATCTTGTCATCTTGTCATCTTGTCATCGTGTCATCCTTAAGGCGACGACATGCGCTACTTAATCACCGGAGCCACGGGCTTCGTCGGCGGCCATGTTGTAGACGCCTGTTTGCAGCGCGGTCATGCTGTGTCAGCTTTCGTTCGTCCTGGCAGCAACGCCGCGGCATTGGCGAAGCAGGGCGTCGTGCTCCATCGCGGCGACCTGAATGACGTGGGTTTCTTGCGGCAGGCATTGACGGACGTTGATGTCGTTGTCCACTGCGCTGCCAAGGTGGGCGATTGGGGGCCGGTGGAGGACTATCGCCAGGTCAACGTAGAAGGGCTGCGCAGCTTGCTGGAATCGTGCAAAGGCCAGGCGCTTTCGCGGTTCATTCACATGAGCAGTCTGGGCGTCTATGCAGCCCGTAATCACTATGGCACGGATGAAACCAAACCGTTGCCCAAGAGACATCGCGACGGCTACTCGCAATCCAAAGTCGAGGCCGAAGCGGTCGCCATGCACTACTATCGCGACTTCGGCGTGCCGGTGGCGATCCTGCGGCCCGGCTTCGTCTACGGGCCACGCGATCGGGCCGTCATGCCGCGGCTTATCGAGAATCTGCGTACGGGGATGGTCCGCTATCCGGGCGGCAAGGGCAGGCGAGCTCTCAACACGATTTTTGTTCGCAATTTGGTCGACGCCGTGTTTCTGGCCGTCGAGCGCGAGGAGGCGGTCGGCCAAATCTACAATCTGACGGACGGCGAGGCCGTGTCCAAACGGCGCTTTTGCGAGGCCGTCGCCGACGCCATGGAATTGCCGCGGCCTACTCTGACCCCGCCCTATTGGCTTGCCTGGCTCGTGACCTGGTGTTGCGACCGCGCGGCCAGGCTGCGCGGCGCAAAGGAAGCGCCTACATTCAGCTTCCCACGCCTCAAGTTCATGGGTCTCAACCTGGACTTCAGCATTGAAAAGGCGAAGATGGACCTGGGCTATCTCCCACGCGTTCGTTTCGAGGACGCCATCTTCGAGACGATGGCGTGGTACAAGGAGAACAACCCGTTTGTAGTTTCGGCGCGACGCTAAACGTTGTTGACAGTGACCTTCGGCCCTGATAGCTTCCACCAGGCGCCTTGAGCGAGATGCAAAATGCCGTTGGCAGATGTATTGCCGTCGATCCAGTCTTTACCGAAGGCCGACAAGTTTCGGCTTGTGCAACTATTGATTGCCGATCTTGCGCGGGCAGACGGCGTGTTGCCGTTCGAGCCTGGCGCGAGTTATCCAGTCTACACGCCGCTCGATCAGCACTTGGCGGCCTCCCAGTTATCCGCGTTTCTGGATATTGAGCGAGCGAAGCCGGAATGACCGAGCCAGAGCAATTCCCCTACCTGGAAAGGGAAACGTTCCCTGGTCAGGAAGGGCTGGTCCCTCTGATTCCAAGCACACTGTCCCGTGACGGGAACTCCATTTCGGTTCAGGGTTTATTGGACACGGGCGCGGCGGTCAATGTCCTCCCACATGACGTCGGCGTTCGACTCGGTGTAGATTGGGATTCACAGACGTTTCCCATTAACCTCACTGGCACGTTTGAAGGCGTGGAGGCGAGAGGACTCTTGGTAAAAGCAACGGTCGGCAAGTTCGCACCCGTCGCTTTGGCTTTCGCCTGGACCAAAAGCGACGCTCATCCTCTACTCTTGGGACAAATCAATTTCTTCCAGGAGTTCGATGTTTGTTTCTTTCGCTCGCGTCTTTCATTTAACGTGGCGCCCTGCAACTCTAGATGATCGCAAATGATCGTAAAGCGGGAAGGGAGAAAATCATGGAACTTCAGAACGTTCGGGCCGCCATCCTTGTCGAGCAGCAGTATCAGGAAATGGAAGTCTGGTATCCCGTTTACCGCCTGCGGGAGGCCGGGTGCAAGGTGACCTTGATCGGGCCGGAAGCCGGAGTGACCTACCCGAGCAAGCTCGGCTATCCCGCCAAGAGCGACCGGGCGGCCAAGGACGTTAGCGCCAGCGACTTCGATATGCTCGTCATTCCCGGCGGCTTCGCGCCCGACTTTATGCGCCGCAGTGAAGCCATGCTTCGCCTCACCAGCACCATGGCCGAGCAGGGCAAAGTGATCGGCGCCATCTGTCACGGCCCGTGGGTGCTCTGTTCGACGCAGGCGCTCAAGGGGAGAAAGGCGACGTGCTTCTTCGCGATCAAAGATGACGTCATCAACGCCGGCGCTACTTACGTCGACGCCGAAGTGGTCCGCGACGCCAACCTTATTACGAGCCGCAAGCCCGACGATCTGCCGGCGTTCGTGCTGGCCTTGATGCAGGCCGCCCGCGAACGCAAGCCGGCAATGGCGGGAGCGCGCTAGTGCGTTCTTAGGTATAGCTGAGCGGAGCGCGCCTGAAAGGCCAGCTGCCATTGCGGCGATTTCGTCACTGCGTCAAGCAATCCGGTCCGGCCGTGATAGTCGGCGTCCAAAATCAAGGCATCGACTTGATAGCGGTCGAGGATTTCTTCCCAGCCGTCTCTGCCGAGCGTGATCGTGGAATATTCCCGCCACACTTCGTCCGGGAATATCTCGATGCGGCCGTCCATGAACACTTGATGACGCGGCATGCCGATCCAGCCCAGATACTCGCCCCATTCCAGCCTGGCGAAGAGCCGGCCGCTCGGCAACGTTCTCTCGAGCCGGACATGAACGGCATCGAGGTCGTGCTCGATGCGCTCCTGCGGCCGGTATGCCAAGAGCGGATTGTAGCTCTGCAGACCGGGAACGCTGGAAACGGCCACCGCCAAAAGCGCCGTGAAAACCAGACCGGCGCCGGCGTTGGGCCGGGGCGCTGCGGCATCTCGTTTCGCGGCTGGAAGCACGGCGGCAAGCAACTCCGCCAACACTGGCGCTAGAACGATCAGCCACCACGTCACCATGCGCACCGAACCGCAAGCCAAGGGAAGAAAAAGGGCCAGGAGCACCCAATCGCGGAAGCCCGGCTTGCGAGTTCGCCAGGCGAGAACCACGAGGACCGCGAGCAATATCAGAGAGGCGAAGAACGCGCGCCCGATCCACAAGTCGAGATTGGGCGGCACCCATTCATCGATGCGCCGCGCTGCCGCCCGGGACGAGGTCAGGCTGACGTAGCCGTAAATGCTCCACCCATAGGGGTTGGCGAGCGTCGCCACCAAACATGCCCCTAAGCATGCCGCCAAGCCCGCAGGCGAGTCTTCGAGCCTGCGTGGATCTCTGGGCCTTTCGGGCACCCCGCGGGCTCGAAGACTCGCCTGCGGGCTTGGAGTGGGTTTCCATTTCTGCCAACACGCAGCCAGGAAATAAGCTCCCACCAACATAAGTCCCGCGGGGAAAGCGCCGTGCAGATTGACCCACAAGGCCAGCAGCAGCGGCGGGAACAGAAGCAACCATGGTTTCGTGCTCGAGCGCTCCAGCAAATCGAACAGTACGACGAAAAGCAGCAGCGAGAACGTTTGTGGCCGAATCGTCATCGCCTGCCACAGTCCCAGAAACGTGATGATGCCCACGATCATCGCCACGACCAGCGACCCGGAGCGCTGGCGGCAAATGTTGATGAGCAAGGCCAGGGTCAAAGCGAGCAAGAGGGCGTTGGCGACTTGAACGAGAGCTAGGCCGCCGAGTTCAAACAGGCCGTAGTAGACGACTTGGCTGAGCCAGTTGACGTCCTGAAAGGGCTGGCCAGGCACGGTGTAGGTGAAGATGTCGCGGTCGAGAAGACTGCCTTGAGCGACGATTTCCCGCCCGCGCGCGAGGTGATGCCAGAAATCCGCGAGATAATTGCGGTCGCCGGCCATGGCGATGAAGACCAGAGCCGGCACCAAAGCAAACCGCACCCAAGAGTCTGTCGGCAGCAATCGTCGCATGCTGCCCAAGTATAGGTCACTTCTTTTCGACGCGCACGGTGAACGCTGGCGACGCGTTCTGCTGGTTCGCCAGCGGGGCCGCGACGCCAAGCGCGTCGACGTCCTTCGTCTCACCGGGCGCTGCATTCGCGGCGGCCATGACTTCCACTTCCGCTGTCGCTTGATCCATGGCGATGGTCGCCTTGCCCGCGGTGACATTGGGCGGCAGCTTGCGAAGGTCCAGGGCGATCGGCCCCTTGTAGCCCGCCTTGCGCGTCGCCGAGATCTTGACCTTGGCCTTGTCGCCGGGCTTGAGGGTAACGACCGCCGGCTCCACCTTAAGCTCGAAGGCCGATCCGACAAGCAGGTTGAAGGGCGGCGTGTTCTCGAGGAACTCTTTGTTTGGGACCTTGGCCTTGCCCGTGAAGAAGATTGGGAACTCTCCAAGGGGCACCTTGGCGTTGACGTCGAGCGAAAACTTCAGCTCGTTCTTATCCTTGGCGATATTGGGGATCTTCGGGGCCGCGAGGTTTGGAGGCAAACCGGCCGGTGGATTGAACGCGATCTCCTCCATGAAACCGGGATCGCGCTTGACGGTGATCGTCACCTGCGTAGGCATCCCTGGCGTCGCTTCCGGTGGATCGACGGCGACGGCAAGCGCGAACGGGGCTCGCTCTCGGATCGCCACAGCCACCTGATCATTCAAGTGCAACGGCGGAAACGGCAAACCGGCCAGGCTCTGGCTGATCGGCACCCGCGTGCTGACGAGTTGGCTCACCTGCTTGCCGTCGATGGTCGCTTTGGCCAGGAGCGTAGCAATGTGCGGGCCCATCGGCGCATCGGGCTTGGCGGTGGCCGGCAATACGCTTGCATTCTGCCCCGCCTTGATGGTGACGGCGCCGCTTATGGTCGGCGAACCCACGACGCTCACGTCAATCGGCCCCGCGTAACCACGGCGATTGACCACCAGCTGAATAGGCGCCAGAGCGCCGGCGGCCAGATCGTAGCGCTCGAGGCCGAGCGAAACATCAAAGCCGGGCAGGCTAGGCGTGACCGTGATCCGATAGACTTCGCTCGGCCCGCCGTTGAGATTGATATGCTGGACGTCGAGCAGATAGTCGCCGTCTTCGGGCGGGGTAAACTCGAGGCGCTGGTCCGTCGGCGGCGGCTTTTGCGGATCGGTCTTGGCAATCTCGGCGCCGGTCTTGGCGTTCTTGAGCACCATGTAGACCAAGGTCGGTGAATAGAGTTCCAGGGTATGCGCCTCAATGAGCAGTTTCTGCCCCTTTTTCCCGTCAAATAGATAGCAGTCGGTGTCGTCGCTCTGTTGGAATCGGCCCGTAACGGCGCCGGGGACAGGGATGCGGTTCGCTTTGGCCGGCTCATTGTTCGGCTCCTGCTCGATGGTTTCTTCGAGATCGCTCAGCGCCAACGCGACCGGCCAACCGTGCAGGCCGCTTGGTCCTTTCGGCGCCAACCAGATCACGTTGACCGCTGGATCAGCTGGCACGGCGACTTCAATAGGAGCCACGCCTTCGACGTTCGGCCCTGCGAATTGAATTTGAACCTTGCTGCCGCGCTTGGCGGCCATCGGAATCGGCACGGTGGCGAGCGGGAAATCACCGATGCGCAGCCGATAACCATAGTCGGCGCCGCCGCGATTGAGCACGTCCTTGACTTCAATCAGGTAGTCGCCGGCTTCCTTGAAGTGGTAAGTCAAACGCGGATCGGTCTGGCAGCCGGGCGAATCGTTGTCGTAGGCGATTTCTCGTCCCGTCTTGGCGCTGTAAAGGGAAAGCTGCGGATCGATCGGGCCGCCTAGGCGATGGCCCAAGACGTCGAAACTGAGCCGCTGTCCCGCAGGCACGGTGATTTTGAAAAAACTGCTCTGCTCGGCCTCGGTGCGGCCGGCCACCACGCATGGCACGGGCAGCTGCTGCGCGGCATCCCTTGTGCGGTTCATTCCGGTCTCGATGACCTGCGGCAATTCGTCGATACAAAATATCCGTATATTGGAAATGCCGCGCGCGGTGGCCAGGCGGACAGCATGATAGCCCAGCGGGGCGTCAGCCGGGACCTCGAGCCGGACCTTCAGCTTGGAATTGTCCTGGCTATTCTTGTCCTCCGCAGGTATGGTGATTTTGGAGGGAAATCCAGTCCACAAGGCGGTGGGTCCAGCGAGGTTGGCGCCGGTCAGAACGAGGTCCATGGTCGTGCCGCGCTGCATTCCCATGGGCGCCGGCATGGCGAGGACTGGCGCCTGCGGGTTGGGCGGAACGGGCGGCGGAGGCTTTTGGCCCCAGCTGACGGATGGTGAGCCTAGACAAACACACAGTGACAGGGGTATGACACTGCCAATTTGGAAAACCGTTCGCATCCTCATGATTCCAGCCTCATAGAATTCGGTTGGTTGAAACTAGCCTGAGCCGTGGAAGCAACCGCGCATGCAATCGCTAAAGCGCGCAGGCCTGAACGCCTGCAAGGGGGGCTTCCTAGCATCCTAATCTCAGGACGCGCCCGCTCCAAGCAAAATGCCGGTGCAAACCGTGGAAAATTAAGAGCCGGCGCGAAACGGCGCGAAGTTCAGAATGATCCACGGAATTTCACCGCGTACCGGTTTTTGACCTATAGTTGATTACGCCCTGTTCTGCCTCAGGAGATCGTGCCAGCAAAATCGTGCCGCGGAAGACGCTTTTTCCGCGCTCCCGAATAGCGCGATGGTGAAGAGCATGGCCAGGAGATCATCGTGAAGCGCCGCATCCGTCTGCGAGGCATCAACGGTGAGGTCGAAGGCAAGATCTGGGAATCCGATGCGGTTCTGCGCGCCGGCCGGCTCGCCACCCTTGAAATCGTGCTCGACGACACCTCCGTAAGCCGCCGCCATGCCGAAATTCGCGCCTCCGCCAATGGCTGGCGTGTTCGCGACCTCGGAAGCACCAACGGCACTTTTCTGAACGGCGCCCGCCTCGGGCCTGGCGAATGGCCGCTGCGCGCGCACGACATCGTCCGTTGCGGCAACGTCACCCTAGTCGTCGACATGCTGATAGAAGGCAAGGACGAAGAAGACAATCTTGCCAATACCGAGAACCTCTTGGTCGAGGCCACTTCTTGCCACACCTGGGAAGACGCGATCAACGGCCTGGCTTTTGACCGCAATCGCAGTCCGCGTCCCGGCGAGCAGTTGCTGGCCCTCTTGCGCGCGGGCCATCACCTCGTCCACCTCGAGAGCGAGGAAGACCTCCTGCATACGATCTTAAATGACGCCGTCAGCACGCTCGACGCTCAGCGCGGCGCCATCGTCCTGGCCGAGGGACCGATGGGGCCCTTGAAGCTGCGCGCCCTGGCGAGCGGCCACAGTCAGATTCCCAGCCGGCCGGGCTTCAGCCAGAATGTCGCCCAACGGTCCTTCAACCGCGGCGAGTCGATCCTGTGCGGCAGCGTCGAGGAGGACCCGGAATTGGCCGGCGCCCGCAGCATCGCCGAAGGGACCATGGCCTCGGTCCTGTGCGTGCTCCTGCGAACGCCGCGCAAAAAACTGGGTGTCTTGCACCTCGACCGCGGCCCGATGCAAAAACCGTTCAGCCAAGACGACCTGCACCTGGCCGACGCCATGGCCGCCCATGTTTCCGCCGGCATCGAGTCGGCCCAGCTGTTGCGTAAGCAGCGCGAGCTTTTCTACGCCACCATCACCATCCTGGCGCAGTCGGTCGAACTGCGCGACGAATATACCGGCGGGCACACCGCGCGGGTCACGGAATACGCGTTTCTCCTGGGCCAGCATCTCGATCTCAACCCGGATGACCTGCATCTGATCCGCATCGGCACGCCGCTCCACGACATCGGCAAGATCGGCATCGACGATAAGATCCTGCGCCATCCCGGCAAGCTGTCGCCGGCGGAATTCGAGGTCATGAAGACGCACACGACCAAAGGCGCCAAGATCCTCGAGCAGGTGCCCGACTTGCACCCGGTCATTCCCATCGTGCGCTCGCACCACGAACGCTGGGACGGCGGCGGCTATCCGGACGCGCTCAAGGGTGAAGCCATCCCGCGCCTGGCCCGCATCGTCACCGTCGCCGATGCCTTCGACGCCATGACCTCGACTCGCCCCTATCGCCAGGGCCTGCCGCCGGAAGTCGCCTTCGCGGAGGTCGAGAAGCAGCGCGGCCGGCAGTTCGATCCGGAATGCGCCTCCGCCTTCCTAAAAATCCGCCAACACATCGTGCAAGAAATGCAATCCGAGACCAAGCGAATCGGCGCCCTCGGTCCCGCCACCATGCGGCTCGCGACCTAAGACTCAAATTGTAGTGGTAGAACTGACGCCCCGCCAAACTGGGCACTTTCTCTCCTTCGCATGATTCGCGTTTTCAAGCCTTATCGAGCGCTCGTCGATTGCAATTCCGTTTCCCCCGCCTTAAAATCCAATCAATACTTCCATTCGGGCCCAGCTTATGGCGCGATGCAACTATTTGGGCTGGCTGCTCATTCTTTGGGCCATTTTGGCTTGTCTCGTGTCCGCCTCCGGTGCCCACGCTCAAAGCGGCTCCGCTGACGACGCCAAAAGAAATCGCTACGTTCCCATCCCGTTGCGCGGCGACATTGAGTCGCTGTTGCGCGACCGGCTGCGGCTGGCGCAGGAAAACGACACGCTGAAAAAGTTCCTCGCGGACCTTCTGAATCGCCATGCCGAATTCGGGCTCGAACCGGGCAAGTTGGACAAGCTGGACATCGACAACGCGACCTTTCGTTCCGTGCTCAAAGAGGCGATGAAGCGGAAAGCCGACGGCGCTGAATTCTCGCTGAAAGACCTCCAGGAACTCCAGGAAAAGCTGCAGAAGCTAGTTGCCGGCGGCTCCGGCGGAACACAAGGCGCTACGCCCATGCGCGGCGCGCAGGGCCGGCGCGCCGGCCCCGCGCCGGCTTCGACCAGTACAGGCGACAATCTGGCTCGGCTGGCGGAAACTTGGCTGCGCCGCACCGACCGCCAGGCGCTGGGCGGGCTGCTGCAGGAATCCGCGGCTTTTCGCAAGGGACTCGAAGACTTGCGCGCCCTTGCCGACGGCACGGAAGGCCGCAGCTGGGGCGCATTAGAAAGCTTGCCCGACTACCTGCGCTTCTCGGAAAAGTGGAACCACGAGTGGGCCGACAAGTTCATCGGCGGCGTCCGTGAAAATCGAATTTGGCGGCGTCAGCGTTCCCAGCGTCCGCCTCCCCAGCTTGAGCGGGCTGCCCGATGTCGGCGGCGGCCAGGCGATTCTCTGGATCGTGGTCATCGGCACCGGCCTGATCGCTTGCTGGCCGCTTCTGCGTGGCTTACGCTCGGCCAGGGCGCCAGCGGTAACTGCTGTTTCGAAGCCTTGGCCGGTCGATCCGCGGCAAGTCGTCACGCGCAGCGAGCTGGTGCGAGCCTTCGATTTTTTGGCCCAGCTGCTCCTGGGGGATACGGTCAGACCCTGGAATCACCGCGCCGTGGCCCAGCGCCTCTTCGGCCGACAAGCAGACGAGAGCTGCCGCCGAGCCACTTTGTGCCTTGCCGATCTTTACGAACAGGCCCGCTACACGACGGGGGCCGACGCACTTTCGGAAGCGGACCAGGCGTTGGCCCGGCGCGATCTCTGCCTGCTAGGCGGGGTGAAGCCATGACCGCTCCCTTGTGGCGCGCCCGCGCGGTCCTAGCCTCGGCGATTCTCTTCGTGATGGCATTGCCGGCGTTCTGCCAAGATAACAAGGACCTAATCCAAGAGAAAAAGGAAGTGGTTACGGTGCCGGCGCACGGTTTTCAAGTTCTCGGCCATCTGCTCGACCATTTCGACTTGCAGCCTCTTGAAAGCATCACGTCGCTGGACCAAGTGAAACCGGCGGAAACGTGGATCATTGCTTTGGGTGAGTTGAAGCTCGATGAGCTGCACGCGATGTTTGACGGCGGCTTGCCGACATTCCTGAAAAACGGCGGCGCGCTCTTGATCGCCAGCGCCGCGCCGGCGTCTTTGCGACCTTGGAACCTTGAGATCCCCGGCTGGAAATTACAACAAGACCTGGACTCGGCCTATCGGGAAATCGCGGATTGCCCGATGATCGTCGAAGGCATCAAGACTGCCCATCCGCTATTCAAAGGTCTTAAGCGCGGAATCGCCACCAATCGCCCCAGTTTGTTGCGGTCGCGTGGGGCCAGTTTGCCTTTGCTGGCCCAGTTCTCCGCGGACACACGTCTCGCGCCGCCGCCGGCGCTTTTTGGCTTGCCGATCAAGGTACGTCGCCCGTATCAGTTCCTGTGCGGCAGTCCGGGCGACTCTCCGGCGGCGGGCCGCATGGCCGTATTGAGCGACGACGGCGTCTTCATCAACAGCATGCTCTTGGGCCACGACAGCGAAAACTTCGAATTCACGCTCAATGCCATCGCCTGGTTTCGCGATGGACCGCAGGGAAAACGGCGCTACGCCCTCCTATTGGAAAACGGGCAGCCGGTGAAAGACTTCACTCTTCCCCTTCACATCGACATGCCGGGACTTCCGCCCGAGCAGGTGCTCGCCATAATCAGCCGGCGTCTCGCGGAGATGGACCGAGAGAACTTTTTCAATCACTTGCTGCTGAAGGGCTTGGGCCGCGAAAACGTTTGGCGTGGAATCATGCTCGCACTCGCCGGGATTCTTACATTCTTGCTGATTCGCCGCTTCGTCTTGGCCCGCTACCGGCTCGAAACCTGGGTGCCGCTGGTAGTGGGACGTCATGCGTCGCGGTCGCCGGCGCTGCCCTTGGAATGGCAGCGGCACGAAGCGCTGCAGAAGCTCAACAACTACGTCGAGCCGGCGCAGGTGTTGGCCCGGCAGTTCTTCCAGGAGCACTTCGAAGTAACGCCGCAAAGCTACAAGAGTGAAAGTCGGCCGCGGAAAATGATCGCTCCCGGAAACTGGTTGGCGCGTTGGCGTCTGCGCCGCCAAATGAGCGCCCTTTGGCGTAACGCCGGCCGGCCTCCAAAACGCGTCTCGCGCCGTCGATTCGTTGCAATGGCGAAGACAATTGACGAGCTTGACGACTTGTTGAAATCCGGCCAAGCGCGTTTGGCGGACACGTAGGACGGATTTGCAATCCGTCCGGTCGGATTGCAAATCCGTGCTACAGGAGTCGAAATGAACCTATTTGAAAAGTATCAACTCGGTTTGCCCTACGCCGATTTCATTTCGCTCTACGCCAACGACGCCCATAAAGAGCGGTGGCGGCAAGTGAACGATCAGGTCGCTTTGACGGCAGGGCAAAAGTCCCTGCTCGCTTCGTTCACGCGAAAAATGCCCGTGCTTTGCCTGGCCGGCGCCTGGTGCGGCGACTGCATCAACCAATGTCCCATCTTCGAGCACTGCGCCGCCGCCACAAGTTCTCCTAGCCCTGGGGGAGAGGGGTTGGGGGTGAGGGGGACCGATGCTCTGATCCAGGTCCACTATCTCGACCGCGACCATCATGCCGACGCGCAGAAGCTATTGCAGATCAACGCCGGCAATCGCGTCCCCGTCGTCATCTTCTTCAGCGAGGACGGCTTCGAGGTCGCCCGCTATGGCGAGCGGACCTTGAGCAAATATCGCCAAATGATGCGCGACCAGACCGGCCCTAGCTGCCCCACCGGCATCCAAACGCCCGCCGATTCCCTGCTGGCCCAGGTCACGCAGGATTGGCTCAACGAATTCGAACGGGTCCAATGGCTGTTGCGCCTTTCGCCGCGACTTCGTTCGCTCCACGGCGACTAATTCTCCACCAACGACAACATCTGGCGCCGCTCGTCATAGTCGAACAAGTTGCCGAACCGCGCCCAGCCCGTGATGATGCGGAAGAGCTTCTCGTAGTTCTCCATCGGCAGGTGCATGACCAGGGTTTCGAGCACGAAGTCGCGATCCAGGGCATGGTCAGGCTGTCTTTGCAGCATGTCGCGGATCATCTGGAAGATCCCCAGCCGCAGGATCCGCTCGCGCCAGATGTCGGTGCGCTCTCCGGGAAGCGCCTTGATGAAACGGCTGCCTTCCGGCTCCAGCACCACCAGACGCTTCGGCGTGTCGACGAAGTCCAGCAATTCCGCCGCTTCCGCGGTCTGGAGCATCCGGCCAAACTCGCAATGGGTGTCGGCGGCAATGCGGAAGATGTCCTCCTTGCCGCCACGGGCGTCGAGGTATTCCAACAAGCCGACGATCTGGCTGGGGAAGGCTTCGGGCAGCGCTTCCAAGGGCGCCGGCCCCATCGTGGGCGCAGGCGCGGCCACGTCGGGCAGCGCGTGACCGGTGATGAGGTCGTGCAGTTGATCGACCAGGCGAAGAAAATCCGGCGAGCGATAATCGCGCGGCCTAGGCAGCGGATTGGCGACGATGATTTGCAACCGCCCCGGGTTGGCGCTCAGGATGACGATGCGATCCGCCATGAAAGCCACTTCCTTGATGTCATGGCTCACCATGAGGATTGACGACGGATTGCGCTCGCCGCTCGACCAAATGTCGATCACTTCCGCCCGCAAACTTTCCGCGGTCAGCGCGTCCACCTGGCTGAACGGCTCGTCGAGCAGCAGGATTTCCGGATCGACCGAAAGGGCCCGGGCCATGCCGACGCGCTGCTTCATGCCGCCGGACAGCTCGCGCGGATAAGCGTCCTCAAACCCGCTCAATCCCACCAGCCTGATCGCATGCGCCGCTCGCCGCACCACCTCTTGCGAAAAACTCCCCTCGCCTCTCAGGGGAGAGGGGTTGGGGGTGAGGGGCTTTCCCGCGGCTCGTAGAGCCATCCGCACGTTTTCCGTCACCGTCATCCACGGAAACAATGCGAAGCTCTGGAACACGATGGCGATACCGGGATTGAGGCCGTGGAGCGTCTCGTCGTGATACAGCACTTCTCCGGACGTGGGAGCGATCAGCCCGGCCAAGATTCGCAGGACCGTTGATTTGCCGCAGCCTGACGGACCCAGAAGCGCGACGATCTCCTCCGGCAGAATCGCCAGATTGATTTCCTCCAACACGCGCAACGGCTTCCCGTTCGGCTGCACAAACTCATGCGAGATGCCGCGCATCTCGCATAACGCAGTTGCAGGTGGAGCAGCGATCGACATACGGATTCCTGTCTATTTATTCAGCGAAAACCGCTTCTCCGCCAGGTGATAACAATAACGCCAGACCGTGCGATTGAACACGACCACCACCACGCACATCACCAGCGTGCTCGCCGCCAGAAGCGGGAAGTTCGGCGGCGCCTCGGTGAGCGCCAGGCTGATCTGTGAGCCCAGCCCCCACGCCGTTTGCACTTCGCCATGAAACGTGACAAACTCCGACACGATGCTCGCGTTCCACGCCCCGCCCGCCGCCGTCACCCAGCCGGTCACCAGAAACGGAAAGACCGCCGGCACGTATAGCTTCCGGAATCGCTGCCACCGCGACAAGCGATAGCTGTTGGCCGCCTCCTTGAGATCGGCCGGCACCGCCATGGCGCCCGCGACCACGTTGAAAAGGATGTACCACTGCGTCCCAAGCAACATGAGCAGAATGCTGCCCCAGCCGAGCGGAATTCCGGAGAAGTTCATGAAGGTGATGATCAGCGGAAACAGCATGGGCGCGGGGAAGGAGGCCAGCACCTGCACCACCGGCTGCAACAGATTCGACAACCGCGGCGACAACCCGATCGCCAGCCCCGTCGGAAGCGCCCACAAAGTTCCCAGGGCCGTCGACAGCAAAACCCTGCTCAACGTAATGCTGGCGGCCCCGGCAGTGTCGAGCCATTCCGCTAAGGTCACGTGCTCAAGAAGATGAAAGAGCTGCCACGCTCCGAACACGAGCGCCGCCAACAGCAGAATGAACGCCGCCAACGACACCGATTGGCCCCACTGGAAGCGATGCCTCTCGACAGGTTTCGCGCTCACAGGATGCAGGATGCCGACGCGTAGCTTTTTGAGCCCGCGCAGCCGCCGCAGCCAACGTTTGGCGAGCCGGAGAAGCCGCGATCCGCGCAACCAATCAAGGA
The DNA here is from genome assembly GCA_016195405.1 of Planctomycetota bacterium. Taxonomy (GTDB): domain Bacteria; phylum Planctomycetota; class Planctomycetia; order Gemmatales; family Gemmataceae; genus JACPZP01. The sequence continues at coordinate 92,224 of JACPZP010000032.1, forward strand.
ACCACGATGACGCGGCAGTTTGAAGGCCGCCCTCCTCGACGCGGAATATCTGCGCCCAAACTACCACCGGACGCCACAACAGCTGATCGAGCCCGACGATCATCAGCACCATCGCGAAGATTGCCCAGAGCATGGCGTCGACCCGACCACGCTCAACGGCCACGCTCATGTACGAGCCCACGCCCGGCAAGCGAAAATCCCGCTCACCCAGCCGAAAGGCTTCATTGATCATCAGGAAGAACCAACCCCCTGCCATGCTCATCATGCTGTTCCACACCAGCCCCATGGTGGCGAACGGCAATTCCAGCCACCGCAGCCGCTGCCACACGTTGAGCCGATAGATTTGCCCGACCTCGCGCAAGTCCTGAGGCACCGAGCGCAGCGAATGGTAGAAGCTGAAAGTCATGTTCCACGCCTGGCCGGTGAAGATCATGAGGATCGCCGCTAATTCCAAACCGGTGTTCGTAGTCGGGAACAGCGCGACAAAAACGAGGACCAATCCGGGCAGGAAGCTGAGGACCGGAATGCTCTGCAGAATGTCGAGCAAGGGGACCAGAACGCGCTCGGCCCGCGCATCTTTCGCCGTCCAGTAGCCGTAAACGAGCGTAAAGGCCAAAGATAGACAGTAGGCGATGAGTCCGCGCGTCAGCGAAAAGAAAGTGAACTGCGGCAAAATCCACGGATTATCCAGGTCGATGTCGATGGGCCGCAATTCGCCGGACCACTCCCGCCCCAGATCGATGACGCCAAGGATTACGCCGACGACGCCGACGATCAGCAGGAGATCGATCCAGCGCAAGCGCCGCCCTTCGCCTAGAAGCGCCGTCGCCTTACCCCAGGGGATTTGAAGCATGAAGGGATTCTATCTTCTGGCGCGTGCGGGGTGAGGCGCTAGCCGCTCTGATCGGTCGCTTGGGACAGACTCAGATTTCTAAGGTAGCTCTCAAACTGCCACTCCGCGCGGACGACCTTGTCCGGTAGCGGAATGGAATAGAGAGTGTTTCTGATCTCCGCCATTTTGGCGTCATAGGTCTTCTTCAGTTTTGTGTACGCATCACTCTTGTCGAGAAACACCTTTTGCGAATTCACCGCTGCGTCTTCCATGTGATAACCTCGAGCCTTCTCCATTGAACTCTCCGCGGCTCGCATGTCGTGGTCTAGGCGCTCGAGTTGACGGTACATTGGGTCAATATGGCCGTCAATGTACTTGCTTCCCCGGAGAACACATTCCTGATAGTCGGAGCCGGCCTTAAGAGTCCCTGTGAGGAAAACCACAAGGGAACCGTAGGACTGTCCTCCGAAGAGGAGCGGCCCTCTTAGCCAACACTCCACGGTCATCTTCCTATCCCGATCTACCTTCTGCCAATTCATGCCGTTGCCGTCATCGGGCGGTTCAAGTCCAATCTCTTGAGCGATGAACGCCCGCATCCCGGGATCCGAAAGATAGGCAACTCCTCCGTTCGCCAACGTAAGACGCGCGGCTGCAGCCCCGGTTTTCACGTACGTGTCCATGTCCGCCTGGGAACTCAAGCTTTTGAGGTTTTGATCAATCGACGCCGTGGGACCGGAATAATAAGCAGCAATATACGGAAAACCACCCTCATACATAAAGCCTTTGTTCCCAGCGTCGTCCTTCACACCAAGAAGCTTTGGCGTAACCCAGGTGAAATGGACGTCGCAGAAGTTAATCCTCGTGTTATCCTGCTTGCGAAAGTAGAGCCCAATGCGTTTATAACTCCTATCGTTTGGGCTAGGTGAGGAACTCTTAGGCTTCGGATGTGGTGCTGCCATGGAACTGTCTCCTTGCAAAAAGCAAGACTCGGCCCGCCGACAAGGCGTTCGATTCAAGCTTCCCCCTCTTGTAGCGAGCCGTCGGGCGCTTGTGACAGCTTTCCGCGTTTTTTTTGAAACAGTAATCGCCGAACGAGCCTTAACTCGCACAGCCGATTATCAATGAGTTTGGATCTGTCCACTTCTCCTCCAAAGTCGGACGTTCGGGCTCCGATGCGGACAAACCGAGGCGTCAGCGGCTCACCCCCGCCGGCGTTGGCTTGGCCGCGGGTGGCGGCGCCGCCTTGCTGGCCGCGGCGAGTTTCTTCATGACCTCGGCAAGGATTTGCTTTTCGGCTGTGCCAGTCTCGCCTATACTCAAATCGCGAACAACTCCCGGCTTTTTGACCGCGTCCGGATCGGCCGCTAGAACCGCCGCCAACTTGTCATAGGCGCCGGGCTTTGCGGGAGTGCCGTTCCAGTCCGGATTGGTGACTTTGGCTTTTCCCGCCGCCACCATTTCTACGCTGTCGAAGAGCGGACTCTCTTTGGGGAACGAGCCCTTGCGTTTTCGCGATTCGATCCCCGCGGCGATGTAGGCATCGGTTTCGAGGTATTCGTCCAAGCCTTTGAGGTCATTCCAATCTTGAATGGCGTGCGTCAATTCATGCACCAGCGTCCCAATGGCCTTTTTGGTAGGGAAAAGAAACAGGGCATTCGCTTCGGGGACGTAGATTCCGGCGATGCCCTTGGAGAGTCCTTTGCCATCCGCCTGGATGATGTGGATTTTCCGGTCCTTGACCAGTTGTTTCATGGCCTCATATTGGCCGGCGTTGTATGCGATGCCAAGCTTGGGGCTAACGAAGTCGACGCTGGTGGACGCGAGCGCGAGGGCGTTCATGACATCGGACAGTTCCGCATCAGTCTTGAGCAGCTTGCCGGTGCCCTGTCCCAAGAGTGCGCTGACTATGGTTTCTTCCCAGAATTTGAGACCATCCGCGGCGAAACTTGCCTTATCCCAGATCAGAAACAGCGCTTCCAATCTGGCCCCCTGAGTGCTCACAGGGCCGACTGTCGCTTTCTGGTAAATGATCCCAGCACCGGCCTTATCAATGAGGCCGCCAGGAGTGTCCTTGGTGACCTTTTGGTATGCGTTCGCGATGTCTTTGTCGAGCGGCAGAAGTTCGCTGTAAAGTGACGCCATGGTATTCTCCTCGAGCTGGGGAAGTTTGCCACACTCGTTTGTTCCCGGACTGTTCGGGCCGTCCAACTGCGGACGCGAATGCCCTGCGAACTCTGGTACAAGCGATCGGGCGAGTGTGACAGAAAAACAATTCTTCGATGGCCGAGGCGCGCATCAATGCAATTGAATCTGCCCACTTTGCCACAAGTCGTCGTATTGCCGGATGGGATTGAAACGTGGTCGTTGCGGTGTACCGGCCCAGGCAAGGCGCCGATAAAAGCTTGGTTGGTTTTGACGAAAGCGCTCGATCAGCAAGCGCGGGCTCAAGTTGACGTTTTGCACATTCACCAGGAAGGCGTCGGGGTTCTGCAATTTCGAGAAACCACCGTGATCTCCGGCTAGGGATGCCCCCGGAGACTTCTCGGAGATGTAGATATTGGTGAGGACAACCTCAATGTACTCCTCCTCGTTGTCGTAGCCTTTGTTCACCGCGAGCCGATAATTTGTTCAGTTCCTGCATGATCTGTTTCAGGATCTTTTCGTTGAGTTCCATATCAGGTCCTCCCCTTGACTCCCCTTGGCTAAGTATCTCGAAGAAAGCAGCCGACACGATTGCCCGCTGATCGCTAGTACAAGCGAGCCGGCGCGTGTGACAGCAAACGGCAATAGTGTCGCCGCGTTTCACGGATTACGAGCTTTTGAGAAAAGAGCTTATTGTGAAACGATGAAATGATGAAACGATTGGACGCCGCTCCGCCAGCTCCGCCAGCAGGCGATCATCAACCCAATATCCGGTCCCATCTCGCCTTCTGGTACGCGACCTTCTCCGCGGCCGTCATCTTGCGAAAGTCGGGCTCCGCGGAGCCGCGTGATTTGTCGTCGTTCCGGTGGATGGCCGATCGCGCTGCGGCAACCGGACTTTTGAGGGTCGAAGGCAAACTGATCGTCGTGCCGCTGCCGCCGTAGCTCATTACCCCGGTCTGAAGCTGCATATCCTCTTCCAGCGTTCGCTGCGGCTTGATCCCGAGCTTCTGTAAAACGCCGTGATAGGCCCGCACCGCGTCCTCTGCCGAGATTTCGCCATCGGCAATCAGTCTTAAGAATCGGATGAACGCGAGCTGGTTTTCGGCATGGTTGATCTTGCGGCCAAAAAGCGCGACGCGGGCGCCGTGCATCTTCGCCTCGCTCAAGAGTTTGAACGCGTCGTAAGTCGTCCCCGCCGAGCCGCCCAGAATCCCGACGACCAAATGTGGATCATAATGGACCAGTTCTTCCAATGCCTGGGGCCCGTGATACACCATTTTGAGGAAGAGCGGCCTGCCCTTTGAAGTGACCCCGGCCAACGCCCGAACGATGGCATCGTTGATGAATCCAGGAAGTTTGGTTGGCTCAATTGCGTCGTGCCGGTTGGGATCGAAGACTTCCAGGAAATGGCGGAAACCCTTCCGTTCGGCTTCCAGGCGAAAAGTCTTATACTCCTCCAGCGCCCGGCGATCGAGGCCGGCATCGTTCTGGAAAGTGATGCTGTAGAGGCCAAGGTCCGCCCCCAGCCGCCGCTCGCCGGTTACGCAATCCACATGCCCGCATTGGATGTGATCGAGCGTAGCGGTGCGGAAGGGTAAGGACGGCTGCGAGGGGCTCCTGCCGCCGCGCAGGATGTGGATGTCGGTGGTGTCGTTGGCCCGCGCCGCCGGCGTGACCGGACTCTTATCGAATATCCGTTTCTGGATGGTGAGGATTTCGTTGGTATGGGCCGACATGAGCATCATGTCGACCAAGCCCTGCTCGACGATGTGCTCGATTATCTCGCGATACTCTTGAAGCGACCGGAAGACGACCTCGCCGGGATACGCCTCCGGCGAACGGCCCGGCGCCCCGATGGCCAGGGCCATGTCGGCATCCTTGGCGTCGGCGAGGATGAAATCCTTGGCGCCGCGCGGATCGGCGTGAATGCGTGCCAGCTTTTGATCGAGGGACTTTTTCATAGTCAAGGAATGATGAACGGAGAACGATGAATTAGGGACGGAGAAGTGACAAATCACTCACCTATCATTCTCCGTTCTCCGTTCTCCGTTCATCGTTCATCGTTCTTCATGCATCATTTGCTTTGCCACGCCATTCGCGGTATCTCTTTTGATGCGCGAGTCTGCACCGTAGTGGGCTTCGTCGAATCACGGCTACGACCTTCTTCAGCCGCCGCGATCGTCTCGCGCAGGACCCGCGCTGAGTTTTGCAGACCCAGCCGTTCCTTCGGCGTCAGCGCCAATTCGATATGCTTCCGCGCCCCGCCGCAACCTATTTCGGTCGGCACGGACAGGCACACGTCGCGCAAGTCATACGCGCCTTGAACGGAAGTGCTCACCGGCAAAACCCGGCGCTTGTCGAGTGCGATCGATTCAATCACTTCCCGAATCGCCAATCCGACGGCAAAGCCGGCGCCGCCTTTGAGCTTGATGACCTGTGCGCCGGCGCCATTGGTCGCTTCGAACACTTCCCTCTCAATTTCCGGACCGGAACCGGGCCATTGTTCGAGCGGCAAACCACCGATGGATGCGCTGGACCAGATGGGAACCATGCTGTCGCCGTGCTCGCCGAGGATGAGGGCATTGACCTGCGTCGCCGCAACTTGCAAACGCTTGGCGAGAATGCTGCGGAAGCGGGCGGTGTCCAACACCGTTCCCAGGCCAAGAACGCGCTGCCACGGCAAGCCGGAGCGCTTGACGGCTAAGTAAGTAAGCACGTCCACCGGATTGCTTACAACCACGAGGTATGCGTTGTCCTTGAAGCCGACTGATGTCATTTGATCGAGCAAGCCGAGGAAAAGCTCAACATTGCGATTGATGAGATCGAGCCGGCTTTCGTCGGGTTTGCGGCGCAGCCCGGCGGTGACGACGACGATGTCGCTGGTTTTGACGTCGCTCATATCGCCGGCGCTAATGCGCTGGTCGGCTACTAGGCTGGCCCCGTGCAAAAGGTCCAGCGCCTGCCCTTGGGCCAACTCCTTGTTGGCGTCGATGAGACAAATGCCGCTGACAACGCCGCCGCACTGGAGCGCATACGCGGCGCTGCTGCCGACCAAACCGCCGCCGCCGATGATGGAGACTTTCATCAATACCCCCATCCTTAAACCGTCCAGTCCTCAACCGAGAGGCCCGAGATTTTCCGGAAGTGTACTCATCGTGTTCGTGTCGAGAATTACCATGACTTACTTGCGTTTCTTCTTTGGCTTGCGCAAAGATTCCCTGTATCTTCGGCCATACTTTACGGCCTTTTCAATGTAAGGATCGTTCCGAAACGCGCCGGCCCACTTTTTCCACCAAGGAACGGCGTCTTTCTCAAGTCCTTGTTTGAGTTGACTGACTTCTGCTTCCAAAATTGCCAGGCGTTTCTCGATCGTTTCCGCGCTCATCGGAGTCCTCCTTTGCCGGGTGCTCGGCCCATTATATCAAGGTCTAAGACGCTCCCAGCGCCGCCATCACTTGGTCGGTCACCGCCCGCACTAAACCGTCAAATTCACTGTCCGCAGCATGGTTGCCCGGCGTCTTGCACGTGCATGCCTCGCCGCTGCACGCACATTCCTTCTCCTTCGCGAACGCGGCAGCGCTGGGCACGAATTCCGAATAGCCGCGGTCGAAGATGCTGTTGCCGCACAGATCGCAGTTCTCCAGATGCAGGCGCGGATCATCGTAGCCGAGCTTTTTCTTGAGATCCAAGAGTTCACGCGTCTTTTGCTCGGAGAAAGTGTTTACGCGGCCCAGTTGCTTGGCGAGAATTAGAATCCGGCAATAGGCGTCGATGATCTCCGAGTTCCAATACGCCTTTTCCAAGGTCGGGCCAAATGTGACCGTGCCGTGATTGGCAAGAATGATGGTGTTGCAGTCCTTCACGTAAGGAACAACGGTGTCGGCGAATTTCTGGCCTCCGGGAGTCTCGTAAACGGAGATCGGCACTTCGCCGAGGAAGACCTCGACCTCCGGCAGCACGCACTTAGGGATCGGCTCGTGGGCGACGGCGAAAGCAGTTGCATGCGGCGGATGGCAGTGCACGACGGCATTCACGTCGGGCCGATGCTTGTAGACGGCCAGGTGCAGAAGGATTTCGCTAGAGCGCTTGCGGACGCCGGCGATCTGCTTGCCGTCTTTATCGACTTTGCACAGGTCTTCCGGCTTCATGAAGCCCTTGGAAACCATGGTGGGAGAGCACAGGAATTTGTCATCGCTCAAACGCACGGAAATGTTGCCGTCGTTCGCCGCCGCAAAGCCGCGGTTGTAGAGCCGCCGGCCGATTTCGCAGATTTCTTCTTTGAGCTTGAATTCGGAAACAAACATGCGATTACCTCACGTCCAATGAATCCAAAATGCAGGCGCAATAGGCATCGATCGGCTTTCTCTCGGGAAGAAACGCGGCGGCAGCTTCAACGCCTTCGCTGACTCCGATTCGCTGTCCCTGTCCCGCTCCAAGCTGATCGAGGATCACGAAGTCCTCGCCATCCGGTTTTCCCTTTTGGAGCGCCTTGAGGCTGAAAGGGACGCCGATCACCCAGCGGAAGCCGCCGAGCGTGGGGTGCCAGCGCGACAGGGTCACGGTTCCAATTACTTGGGCGATGCGCATGGGTCACAGATCCCAAGGTTGAGCCAGCGCGCCGGCGAGTTCTTGTGCCCGATTAGTTGTCGGGTCCCGGCCCCGTCACTGGAAATCACTATGTTGTCCCCGACGCCGGCGCCCAGGCTGTCGATCACCAAGAGCGGCTCGCCATCGTTTTTTCCGTCCGTGGTCAAAGGCTGCGCGACTAGAAGCTTCCAGCCATGCAAACTCGGATGCTTCACGGTCGCCACCGCATGACCGACCACCAGCGCTCTTTGCATGATGCACCGCAAACTTTGAAACGCAGAGAGCGCCGAGATCGCAGAGACTCTTCTCCGCGATCTCGGCGGCCTCTGCGTTTAGGATCACATGACCCGCATGCCGCCGGCCGCCGTCGTGGAGCGGCGTTGACGCGTGAACGTCAACGGTGTCGTCACGCCTTCGCCGGTCGGTGTGGCAATGCTGAAGCTCAGGTAGCCTTCGCCGCCGGCGCCGAGACTTGCCGTGCTCGGGCCGTTCTGCACGTAGAGCGTTACGTCCATTTCCCGGCCCATCTTCGTGATGGTGTCTACATTGCGCGAATGGATGACGGCTGTATGGCGAAAGCCGTGCTCGTATTTCTTGGCCAAGGCGATAGCCGTGCCGGCGTCCGGCACGCGCACGAAAGGCAGAAACGGCATCATCTGTTCGTGATCCACAAACGGATGCGCTTCGTCGGTTTCGCCGAATAGCAGTTCCGTGTCGACCGGCACGTTCAGACCGGCATGCTTGGCTAGAACGGCGGCGTCCAGGCCGATCAGTTCCTTGTTGACCGCCAGCTTACTCGCCTCCCCCTCGCCGCGGATGAAGGCGGCCTTGGTCAGCTTGGCGATCTGCTCGTTATTGAGTCGCACCGCCTTATAGCGCGTCATCGCTTCCATCAACTCGTCGAAGATGCCGGCGACCGCGAAGACTTCCTTCTCGCCGATGCAGAGAAGGTTGTTGTCATAGGCGGCGCCTTCGACGATGGACTTGGCGGCGTTCTCCAGGTCGGCCGTCTCATCGACGACGACCGGCGGATTGCCCGGCCCGGCGACAATCGCTCGCTTGGGGCTGCGCAAGGCCGCCCGGCCGACCGCCGGCCCACCGGTGACGCAGAGGAGCTTCACGTCGCGATGATCGAAGATGGCCTTGGCCGATTCGAGCGTTGGAGTGCGGATCACGTTGATCAAGCTGTCCACGCCGATTGCCTTGTGAATTGCTTGATTGAAAAGCTGAGCGCCTCTGCACGCGATCTTGGCGCCTCCGGGATGCGGGTTGCACACCAGCGAGTTGCCGGCGGCCAGGATGTTGATGGCATTGCCAGCCAAGGTGGGCAGCGAGTGGGTCACCGGCGTCACGATGCCGACGACGCCGAACGGCGCGAACTCCTGCACGGTAAGTCCGAAATCGCCGGCATAAGCTTCCGTCCGCAGCCATTCCACCCCCAGCGTCTTCTCGGCACAGACGGTCAGCTTCTGCACCTTGTCCTTGAGGCGGCCGATCTTCGTTTCCTCAAATTCTTCGCGCCCTAGCATTTCCGCGTTATCGATGCACACTTTCCGCACGCAGTCGACCGCCTTCTTCCGGGCCGCGATGCCCATGGAGTCAAAAGCCTTCTGCGCTTTCGTGGCGGCGGCGACTGCGGAGTTCACGTCGTCAAAAACCCCCCACTGGCCGGCCGGCAATACGCTTGCGGGCGTTGCCGCGTTCTTGGACAGCGCCTGGCCGTTGCGCATGTGAGTCAGAACTTCCTCCACCACGCCGCGGATGAGTTCGTCAGAGATTTGCATGTTCTTGACCTAAGCGTGTGCCGAGAATATCGTTTGGTTGTCCACGTTGACGGTGTCCACAATGCCGACGATCGTTGCATCGACGGGCAGTTTTTCAGTCTGGGGCGTCATGCGGGCGCTCGAACCTTGGACGATCAACACCATTTCACCAAGGCCCGCGCCGACCGTGTCGACGCACACAAAAGTGCGGCCAGTGCCGACGAGCTGGTCGCGCTGAGTAGGATCGACGCGCATCGGCTCGACGGTGAGCAGCTTGTGCCCGGTCATGCTGGCGACCTTTTGGGTGGCGACCACGCTGCCGGTGACTTTGGCGACGAACATGATTGTTCTCTCTCTCACCCCGCAGATTCGCTGCGCTCATCTGCGGGCTTGGGATCCGTGGGCTTGGGATTGCAAGTATTCCTTGGTCTGGCGCGCGACGATCAGCTCCTCGTTGGTCGGCATCACCCAAATCTGCACGCGGCTGCCTGAATCTTGAACGGCCATTTCCCCCGATGCACTTTCATTCTTGAGGCGATTGAGGCGAATCCCGAACCAATCAAGATTCGCGCAGACGGCGGCCCGTAGCCGGGACGAGTTTTCCCCGATACCCCCGGTGAACACGATTGCGTCAGCGCCGTTCAATAACAACAAATAGGCGCCCAAGTAATCCCGCACCGACGCCACGTAGATGTCAAAGGCACGTCGCGCCAAGCCCGCAGGCGAGTCTTCAACCTTGCGGGGTGCTTTCGGCGCCTCACGGACCATCGTTGCTTCAAGATCGCGAAGATCACCGTGGCCGCATAAGCCAAACAGCCCCGAGCGATTGGCCAAGTCATCGAGAACCTGTTCAAGCGTCTTGCCTGTTGCCCGCATCACAACCGGAATGGCAAACGAATCGAAATCACCGACCCGGATCATTTGCGGCAATCCGCTCTGCGGGCTCATGCCCATGCTCGTCGCGACCGATTTCCCTTCGGAGATCGCACAAAGCGAGCTGCTGCCGCCGAGATGACAAGAAATGATTTTGGCGTCGGGCTTGCGCAAAAGCTCTGCGGTTCGTCGGGCAATGTAGCGATGGCTTGCGCCGTGAAAGCCCCAGCGCTGGATTCCGTGATTCTCAGCCCATTCCCTCGGAACGGCGTACGTTCTTTGGGCCGGTGCAATTGTCTCGTGAAATCCGGTCTCGAACGCGGCAACAAGTGGAATCGCCGGTAGTTCGCTCGCCAGCAATCGCATCGCCTTCACGTAGGGCGGATTGTGCGCCGGCGCAACGTCGTTGAACGCTTCCATGGCCCTGAGGACCTTTTCATCGACGCGTTGCACGCCGGTCAGTCCCTGCGCATGCACAGCTTTGAAACCGATGGCCGAAAGCTCGCGCGGGCTCACCAGGCATTTCTTGTCAACAAGTTGTTCGAGGCACAAGCGGACGGCGACCGCGTGGTCTTGCGCCGAGAGTGCCCTTTCCTCTCGTTGACCGGCCGCTTCCACAAAGCAGCGAGCCTGCTCCGAACCGATGCGCTCGACGCCGCCGCGCGCGAGCACGCGCTCGTCCGTCATGTCGAAAAGACGGTACTTAAAGCTAGTGCTGCCGAGATTGGCGACGAGGATTTTCATTGGTTTTTGTGCGAAGCCGCGAGCGGCTATTTGCCAAGGAAAACACTCAGCACGGTTTCTTCGGGGCGCGGAATCACGTGGGCGCTGACGAGTTCGCCGTGCTGGCTCGCCGCCGCGCCGCCCGCATCGACCGCGGCCCGGACCGAGCCGACGTCGCCGCGGACGAAGGTGGTCACATAGGCGCCGCCGATCTGGACCTGGCCGGCCATCGCGACGTTGGCCGCCTTGCACATGGCGTCGGTGGCCGCGATCGTGGCGATCAAGCCTTTGGTTTCGACCAAGCCGAGAGCTTCGTGATTGGAATTTGTGCGTGCGTTCATGGTGGTCCTCTAAGGTTAATGTCCAGCCGGGTTCTGCGAACAGGGGCTCAACGTCAATTCACATTTGCGGTTTGTTTCGTGGCGGTGTTGGGGACCACGGTCCCGGTATCCTCATGCGGCCGCGGAATAACCTGGATGCCGACGACTTCGCCGACACGGGCAGCGGCAGCGGAGCCGGCATCGACGGCCGCTTTCACCGCAGCCACGTCGCCGACCACGAAAGCCGTCACCAGGCCGCTTCCGATCTTTTGCCAGCCGACCAAGGTCACATTCGCTGCCTTGATCATCGCGTCGCTGGCCTCGACCAGCGCCACTAGGCCCTTGGTCTCGATCATGCCAAGAGCTTCGAGAGTGTTTGCCATGAGATTCACCTCATTACGAAAAGGGTCATTTGAACAATTCCACTTTGATCGCGTGGGGCAGATCGACGGCGTTGCCTTCGTCCGTGTCGATATGCACCTCCAGCTTGCTCGCCGGCGCCAGGCGGACCAGCAAATCCTCAAGCACGGCCCCGCACGAACTCTTGACGCGCAGGTTCAGCCGGTCGCCGTCCTTGACGCCGTAGTGTGTGGCGTCCGTCGGTCCCATGTGGACGTGCCGCTCGTGCCTAATGACGCCGCGAGTGAGTTCGACCATGCCGGCCGGGCCCATCAAGTAACAACCGGGCGACTCGCGATGGTCGCCGCTTTTGCGCACCGGCACGTCGAGCCCCAGAGAAATCGCGTCGGTAAAAGCCAACTCCACCTGGCTGTGGTCGCGGCACGGACCCAGGATGCGCAGGTTCGGAATCATGCGCTGGCGCGGGCCGATGATGGTCACCGTCTCCTCGGCCGCGAAGAAGCCATCTTGATAGAGCCACTTGTGTGGTTTGAGTTGATGGACTTTGCCGAACAGCTTCTCCAGGTCATCTTGGGTCACGTGGCAATGTCGGGCTGAGATGTTTACGACGAGATTAGGCGAGCGTCGCGGCGTAAGCCCGACGTGGCCGTCAACAGCTGGTCGATCGCACGTCCGGCTGACCCCTCGACGCTCGCCGTTAGAATCGGGGAGACGCCGCAACAGTGCCTGCCGAACCAGCTTTTCCACCATGACGCGATCGAGCGCTTTCATGTGCGAAACTCCTCGCTGCTTTCTCCGGCCAAGAGGAGCCGCACGTCATTCTGATCGAGCAATCGGCGCTGCTCGTCTGACACGCCGCTGTCAACAATCAAGGTGTCGATCGCCGACAACTCGCACAGAAACGCCAGCGCCTGCCGGCCGACTTTGGTGTGATCCGCAACCACTACGACCTCGTCGGCGCAGCGCATCATAGCTTGCTCGGTCTCAACGAGAAGGAGATTGCTGTTGAACAGACCCTTGGCGGTGATGCCGCCCACAGACAGTATTGTCTGGTGAACGTGAATGTCAGCCATCATGCGCACCGTCAAAGGCC
>JACPZP010000061.1 GCA_016195405.1 Planctomycetota bacterium
AGGTCATGAAAGTGATCAGCTTTTCTTGCAGCGCCAGGGGATAGCCCACCTCACTTTCGCCCAGGTCGGCAAGGAGGTCGGCGGCTCGATAGGAATCGCACATTTGAAACTGGATCGACACGCCCGCCGGCATCAGCTTGAGCCATTTGCGCGTCAGGAGCGCGCACAATGTTTTCAGCCAGCCCGCGAACTTGTGGTCCAGCGCGATTCCCAGCGGCCCGGGTTTCTGAAAATTGTAAGGCGTTACGCTCATATCCCTCGTAGGTCAGCCTTTCCAGGCTGACTCGCGTCGTTCCTTATCTCTATGTTTGGGCTGTGCCGTCAGGCTGGAAAGCCTGACCTACAAGCCACTCACTGCACCACGAATTCATCGAAGAGGACCTCCAAAACGATCTCCTGACCTTCGGGTGAGAGCAATTCGTTGAAGCGCTCGCGAATCTCGCGTTTCAGGCGATTCACTCCGGTCGCCCGGCTTACTTCTTGAATGGAAAGGTCGGCCAGATAACTGATGAGCCAACTCTTCAGATAGGCCTTTTGTTTGTTGATGTGCTCCGTGACGGATTTTTCGTTTTCGCCATCCACCACCAGGATGATTTTCACACGCAGGTAGCGGGTGAGCCGTTCCTCGCCGAGGTTGACGACCACATCGCCGAAAGGAATGGTCACTGGTTTGGCGTGTGCCTTTTCCTTGACCGGATGCTGTTTAGTCGACGGAGAGTCCAAATGCAGGAACATCGGTGTGGCGAAGCCGGCGCCCAAGGCGACAAGCGCCACGACGCAGATAACCAGCATATTGCCTTTCTTTTTGGGAGGAGCCGCGCTCGCCATGACCCGCCATCTCCCGGAAGACCTTCGCCACGAACGGGGAATCCGCGCGGCCGAAAATCCATCACAATCTTATATCGACTTTTCCAGGGATGACGGAACAATCAAATCGCAGTCTAAGGATGTGAACGGCTGAATACTGTCGCAAGCTGCGCGAGGTTGCACGCCATTAATGTTTCTCATGGTCCTTGGATTCGAGCGTGCCGGCGCGATCGCCATTGCGATCGCGATCGAGAAACTGCTCCAGCGTGTGAATAATCGCTTCCAAAGAGGCTTTGTTGTCTTTCTCAACGCCGCGCAACTTGCCCCGGAGGTTCTCCATTTCCTGTTTCCAGCGCTTTAGCTCGTCCCGCGTCACTGCGATCTGCGACGTTGCGTCTTGAATTTCCAGCGAGGCTTGCGCCAAGGCGCGGTCCTTCTCACGCAACTGGGTTTCGAGAAGCCGCATCCGCGACGCCAGGACTTTGCGGTCATCCTCCGCGGAAGCCAATCGTTGCGACATTTGCGCGATCTGCTCGTTGAAGACGCCGGGCGGCAGGTTTCCGGGTCCTGGATTCAATGGGAACGGCGGCGGCCCTTGCCAGTTGGGGTTGGCCGCTGACGGCGACGGTGAAGCGGGGCCATGCGCCGGTGCGCCGTTCACCGGCGTGGGCGTGCCTCCAGGTTGCTTCGGCTCCTCGCGCACCGCAAACGGCCAGGTGCAGCCGGCCATCCACAATAGAAAGCAGCTACCAACAATCGCGAGCGCCTTGGTACGCATCGTGAAATCCTTTTCGCTAAACTCAAAACACGCAGTTCAAGCGCGTGCGTTGTCCGCAAGTGCACAGGACCTCAATCGCCTTGATGCCATCGCCGTCGCGGATAACGATAATCTGCGGTTCGGCGACATTCTGCTGTCCGGGCACGCCAACGTGCGTCCGCTCCGGCGCCAATCGAATCCGATCCTGAGGGATGACGCCCGGGGCGGTCTCGTGCACTTTGGGTTGCATGGATATCTCCTAGAAGCGGTTTCAAAACGGGGTCAGGACCTCTAGAATCACAGGTCCTGACCCCCTTTTGAAACCGCTTCTAACCGTCAAAGCGCATGCGGAAAAACTCGCCGAGGTTGAACAGCGCCTCATTGAGCAATCGCGACACGCGCGACTCCGACAAGCCAAGAACCTGCCCGATTTCCTTGAGGCGCAGGTTTTCCAGGTAATAAAGGGTCAGCACCAGCCGCTGACGCTCCGGCAATTCCGTCAAGCCGATCGCGAGATGCTGCTTCTGCTCCTCGAGTGACGCGGCTTCCTCCGGCCGGCCGGCGGCGTCGCGGTGCTGTGGCTGCCGGGCGTCGCTGACGTCCTCCCACGAGAGCATGCGCGTCATCCGCAGCGCCGTTAGGCAGTCGGCCACGTCCTCCGCGGCAAGCCCGGTGGCGGCGGCCAGGGCCTCGACGGTGACGGGCGGCGGCAGCTCCCGGTACGCCTGTCGCACTTTGCCGACCTTCTCAAGCAGATGCTGCGACAGCGGACTATTGCGGCGCAGCTCATCGAAGACCGCGCCGCGGATGCGATAAGTGGCGAAAGTCTCGAATTTCACGCCGCGCTGCGGATCGAACTTGGCGGCCGCCTCGACCAGACCGAGCATTCCGGCCGCTTCCAGGTTCTCAGCGTCGACGCTGCGGGGCAACTGCGCCAGCAGTCGGCCGACCGTATGGCGCACAAGAGGAAGATGCTCCAGGATCAGCTCATCCCGGCGCGTCTGGCGGCTCACATCTTCATAGGCTTTGGCGGCGCTTTTCATGGCATCATTTCGTTGCTTCACGAAACCTGTCCCATTCGATTCCAAACAAATCGGGCGATCACCACCACGATTCCGCAGGCCAGGCCACTCCCGCCGGCGCGGACCAGAATCACCTCCGGCTCCAGATCACGAAAGATGCCGATCAAGGTGACGATGCTGGCCATAAGAAACCCGATCAACACGGCCCAGGGCTGCTTTTTCACGCGAGGTCCTCCGGTTTGATCAAGGCGGCGGGTTCAAGAAGGAAATCGGCCGGAACTTCCTGGTAAGCGACCACGGCCAGATCGGGCAGCGAACGCACCAATGCCTGCCGCAGCGGACGGCGTAGAACATAGTCAGAGAGCAGGGCGATCTCTTTGCCGGCGGCGGCTGCCTTGCGCCATTCGTTTGCGAGGCTGAGGATCAACCGTTCGAGCTTCGCCGGCTCGAGAACGAGGTTTTTCTCGTGCAGGGATTTGCGCAGCTCCAACTCGACCCGAGGATCGAGCACCAGGGCATGCAAGCGGCCCGCCTCGTCACGAAAGCGGTCGCAGATGGCACGGCCCAGATCGAGACGCACGCGATCGGCCAGGTCGACCGGGTCTTTGGTCGCGGTCGCATGGTTCGCCAGGCTTTCGAGAATGCGCGTCAGGTTCGAAATGGGTATGTGCTCTTCGAGCAGCAGGCTCAGGACGCGGTGCAGAACGCCCATGGTCAACACCGTGGGTATCAACTCGTCCACCAGGGACGGCGACGTCTCCTTGACCATATCGACCAGCGTCTTCAGATCCTCGCGGCCCAGAAGCTCGTGAGCGTTGCGCTTCAGCACTTCGCCCAAATGGGTGATGAGCACGCTCGGAGCGTCGACGACGGTGTAGCCGGCCAACTCGGCTTTCTGGCGCTCGCTCTCCGCGATCCACTGGGCGGGCAAGCCGAATGCCGGATCCTTCGCGTTGGCTCCAGTCAAAGGAATGCGCGTGCCTCCCGGATTGATGGCCAAGAAATCGCTGGGTCGAAGCTGCCCGCGCACGACTTCGCGGCCGCCAATCAGGAAGCGGTAGGTTTCCGCGTCGAGTTGGACGTTGTCGCGGACACGGATGGGCGGAACCCAAAGTCCATTCTTGCGCGCCAGGTCGCGGCGCAGGTCGCCGATGCGATCGAGCAGGGCCGTGCCGCGTTTGGGATCGACGAGCGGAATCAGGCGGGCGCCGATCTCGATGCAGGCGCGATCCGTTTGCAGGAAGTCGTCGAAGATCAACTCTGTCGCGGGTTTGGTCGGCGCGGCTTCAACGTCGGTCTTGATGGGCTTCGCGGGCTTGACCAGGAGCCGGCGTGAGATGAACCACATCGCGGCGCCCAGCGCGAGAAACGGAATCTTGGGCAAGCCAGGCATGATCGCCAGACAACCGAGGATGGCCGCACCTACCAACATCGCGCGCGGATTGCTCGTGAACTGCGTGCCGATCTCCTGGCCGAGGCTTGACTGCGAAGTGGCTTTGGTCACGAGGATGCCGGAGGCCGTGGCGACGATGAGGGCGGGAATCTGCGCCACCAGCCCGTCGCCGACGCTGAGGATCGAATAGGTGCGGATCGCCTGACTGAGATCCATGCCGCGCGTCAGGCCGAGGATGATGCCGCCGATCAAGTTGATGGCTGTGATGATGAGACCGGCGATGGCGTCGCCGCGGACGAATTTGCTGGCCCCGTCCATGGCGCCGTGAAACTCCGCCTCGCTGACCAAGTGTTGCCGGCGGCGGCGTGCTTCGCCCTCGTCGATCATGCCGGCGTTCAGCTCGGCGTCGATGGCCATCTGCTTGCCGGGCATGGCGTCGAGGGTAAACCGAGCGGCCACTTCCGAGATGCGGCCGGCGCCTTTGGTGATGACCACGAATTGAATGATGATCAAGATTAGGAAAATGACCAAGCCGACCACGAGATTGCCGCCGACCACGAAATTGCCGAACGAGGCCACAATCATGCCGGCGTGGCCGGTCAAGAGAATCAAGCGTGTGGTGGCGACGTTCAGGGCCAGCCGCAGCAGGGTCATGAGCAAAAGCAACGACGGGAAGACCGAGAAATCGAGCGGCTGCGTGGCGCTGAGCGTGAAAAGCAGGAGCAAGACGGTAAGCGCTAGGTTGAGCGCCAGCAGCAGGTCGAGGAGGAGCGGCGGCAAAGGCACGAGCAACACGACCAACACGCCTAATAGCGCCACGGCCAGCACAGTCTCGCTGCGCTGGGAAAAAGCGATGTTGGCATTCAGGTTGAGCGTGCTCGCTTTGGACATCGGCAATCCGTTCCGGTCCTTTGTCACACATTCGTTTCGAGCAGCTGAAGTCGTGAGACTTCGGAGTTCCGAACTCTGACGAGTTCGGCTACATTTTCGGCGCCATCCCGCTTGGCATCATTCCGCGCATGCGGTAGACAAACGCCAACACTTCGGCCACCAGGTAGTAGATCGTCGCGGGGATTTCCTGGCCGACCTTCACCGCTTTGAAAAGGGCCTGCGCGAGCGGCTTGCGCGCCACCACCGGGACGCCGTGCTTGCGTCCAAGCTCCACGATTCGCTGGGCGACGAAGCCGGCCCCTTTGGCGATGACTTTCGGGGCGGCCATCACGTCTCGATCGTAGCGCAGGGCGACCGCCAGGTGCGTCGGGTTGGTTACGATCACCGTCGCCCGCGGCACGTCCTGAAACATACGCTTCTTGGCGGCTTCGCGCTGCAGCTTGCGGATACGTGCCTTGATTTGCGGGTCGCCTTCCTCGCGCTTCAGCTCTTCCTTCACCTCTTGTCGGGTCATCATGAGCGATTGCTCCTGACGCCAGCGCTGGTACGCGTAATCCGCCAGGCCGAGCACCACCAACGCCACGGCGACGGCGATGCCGACGCGGATAACAAGCGCCCAAGCTTGCCCGGCAGTCCCAGCCAGGCGCCATTCATTCAGTTGCGGAATCTGATCGATTTTCCCCTTGAGCACCCAATAGACCACGAGGCCGACGGCGGCCACTTTCAGGAGAGCCGTCAAGCCACGTACCCAACCGCCCATCGAGAACAACCGCGCCCAGCCGTTCGCCGGCGAGAGTCGCTGCAGGTTCAGCCCCAACAATCCCGGCGCCACGTGAAAGCCGACTTGCAATGCCGGCGCTGCCACGCCGAAAACGACCAGGATGCCGAGGAATACGCCCGCAATCTCCAACCCACGCCAGAACAGACCGGCAAAAAGGTCCTGAGCTTCTAGCGGCCCAAGGTCCGGCAGCGCGCTGTTAAGGAAGCCGAGCTGCACGCTGCCAAGCATTCCCCCCGCCATCGCGCGGGCGCCGAGCGCGAGCGCGCTCAGACCGACCAGCAACATCACTCCCGTCGTCAGGTCGGCGCTGAAAGCCACTTGTCCTTCTGCGCGCGCCTCCTCACGCCGGCGCGGACTCGGCGCTTCCGTCCTCGTTTGGCCAAGCTCCTCTTGTGCCATCAGCGATCGCCTTGTCTCAAAGAATTCCGGCCAACAGTTGGCCGCATCGACTGAACACGCCTACGAACGACGCCACGATGCCAGGCAACAGCAGCAACAGTGCGATTAGTCCCACGCCTAGCCGCAACGGAAAGCCGACGGTGTAGAGATTGAGCTGCGGCGTCGCGCGGGCCAAAAGCGTCAGCACGATGGTGGTAAGGAACAGGCAAAACGCGACCGGCGCCGCCAGCATGAGGCCCCACTCCTCGACGGCCGTCGCCCCGGCCACGAGCTGCGGCACCGCCAAAGTCGGCAAGCCGCCGCCCACGGGATAGTGCTCGAATGTGCCATGCATCACACCCAAGAAAACGTGATGGCCGTCCAGGCTGAAGAACGTCAAGGCAGCCAGCATTTCGAAGATCGTCGACAGCGCCGTGGCGTTGATCTCGCCGGTAATGCCAACCATGTTGCCGAACGACAGCCCCATTTCCTGGGCGAGAAAGTCGCCGGCAATTCGCGCCGGCATCAGAAACAAACCAAAGAGATAGCCGATCAGACCGCCCAGGAGCGCTTCACGGCCCAGCGCGATGCCGAAGCCGAGCCAAGGTACGACGCCCGTTTGCAACATCCACTCGCTGATCGCCATGCGGTCCCAAAACGCGCTTCCCCAGAGGATCGACAGTACCACCGCCAATCCGGCCTTGACCGTCCGCGGCATGTCCCGCCCGCCCAAGAGCGGCAGCACGGCGACAAACGTGGCGACGCGGGCGAGCACCAGGCTGAAATACACAACGATTAACGACGTCACCGGATCGCCTCCGTCGCTTGCCAGAGCATGCGCGCGGTGAAGCTGCTCGCCACCTGCAGCACCCAGGCCATCGTAAACACCAACACGAGGCCGACCGCGATGAGCCGAGGCACGAATGACAACGTCTGTTCTTGAATGCTAGTGATCGTCTGCAGCACGCTGATCACGAGTCCGACCACCAGGCTCACCAGCAGGGCCGGCAGCGATATCAGGATCGCGGTCAACAGCAGGTCGCGTCCAATCTCGATCACTTGGGTCGGGGACATAAACCCTCCGCGTTCCAGTCATCACCTGTCGAGCATCATCCGAAGCTGGTGCTCAGCGCTCGCGCCACGAGATGCCAGCCGTCGGCGACGACGAATAGAAGAATCTTGAACGGCGCCGAAATCACGATCGGCGGCATCATCACCATGCCCATCGAAGTCAGCACGCTGGCGACCACGAGATCCACTAGAAGAAACGGAACATAGATGCAAAACCCCATGATGAAGGCGGTCTTCAGTTCGCTGATGACAAACGCCGGAACGAGGACGCGCAGCGGGGTCGCCGCCGGCTCTTGAGGCGGCTCGCTCTTGCTCATGTGCAGAAATAGCGCGAGGTCTTGCCGCCGAGTCTGCCGGAGCATGAACTTCTTGAGGGCCAGCTCGCTTTTCTGGAATGCTTCGGCGCCATTGATCTTGCCGTCGAGGTAGGGACCGACTGCACCATTGTGGATTTCTTCCCAAGTCGGTCCCATGACGAACAACGTAAGGAAGAAGCCGATGCCAATCAGCACGAGATTGGGAGGGATTTCCTGACTGGTGACCGCCCGCCGAACGAAGGAAAGCACGATGACGATTCGCGTGTAGCCGGTCAAACAAACGATGGCCGCCGGGATGAAGACCAAGGCGCCCAGAAAGAGCGCCGTCTGCATGGGGGGTGAAAGGTTCTGGAGCGCCCCCGATTTGTTGAGCTGCTCCAGGATTTCGGCGGTTCCCTCCATGACATTTCCCCTAGTTGCTTGGCAGCGTGGTGGTGTTCCAGGCAGCCGCCTCCTGCGCCTCGACGAGGTCCCCGGCAAACGAGTCCGGCAACGGCACGACCGTTTTCAGTCCGCTCGCGTCGGCTCCGATCAATGCCTGCCGCCGGCCGATTTGCACGAGGTGCACGGAGCAGCGATTTCCCAACGGCAGCGTCTCGACGAGCCGCAGCTCTTTGTTGCCCGAAGCGGCCGACGCGCCCGGCGCCAGCCAGCGCTTGCAGAGCCACAGGGTGCCGGCGCAGAGGCCGAGCACGGCTACGGTGCCCAGGAGGAGGCGTACGAACATGGCTTGGTGGTTGGGTGGTTCGGGCCAAGTCGGCGGCGTGTAGGTGAGATTACTGCCGGAAGTCGAAACCGGCGGGTTGCTTGGCGCCGGCAAATCCGCGGAGGGGATCACTTGGGGGAGGATCATGCCCGCCAGCACGGCCGCCACGCCGATAATGCCCAGCGGCAGCCAACTGCGCGGGCGAGTCGCCGCGCGCGGCGCTTGACCCAAAGCCCCCATTGCCGACCCCCCAAGGCCCGATCCCCGGAAACGGATGCACCGCTTTCCTGATCGGAACAAGTCCGCGCTAAACTTGAGGGTTCTCCCGATTGTTCGGGTCCGGCAAAATGGGCGGTGAGCCTTATCAATTCGTCGATCGCTTCAAACTGCGCATCTTGTCCATAATCTGCACGGCTACGGTGCGATCCGCGATCTGTGACAGGACCCGCGCGGCCTGGCGCTCTTTCATCGAGGCTAGAATCTTGGCGGCGGCGTCGATCTTCCCCTTGTCCGCCATCTCGGACAGGAACTCTCCGGCCACGTCCGGCTCCATGCTATCGCACATAGCGGCGAGCTGCTTAATGCTTTTTTGTTCCACGCCGTCGACCTCGAACAGCGCCTGCTTGACATCCTTTTCCTGGTCCGACATCTTCTGGCGCTGCTTGCCGATCTCGGCCGCCTTCTTTTCCAGATTCTCCATTTTGTCTTGTAAGGTCTTCATCTCCTCGTTGATTTGCAGACGCACTTCGTCGAGGCCCTTGCGCTCGGTCCGAATGTCCTGATAGATCATTTCAATGTGCTTCTGCCGGGTCTGCAGCTGCTGCTCGCGCTTCTGGATGGATTCTTGCTGCTGGCGCAAGTTGGAAGCGAGTTGGACGATGTTCTCGGGCGACGGAGTCGCCGCCGGGCGAACCGCGAGCTTGCCGTCGACCTGCTCCTGCTGATGGCCAGGCGCGTGCTGGACGGGGACCTTCTTGACCCCCTTTTCCATGTTCGACGCCATCGTGTCGTCGGTCGGATGCGCTTCCTTTTGGCGCATGAAAAACGAGGCAACGGCCGATCCGCCGAAAAGGATCGCGCCCAACAAGAAAACCAACAGCATCTTTTTCATGGCGATTTCTCCTCCCAGGCAGCGCCCGCCGACTCCTGCCAGCGGCGCAGGCCAATGTCATCCAACATGATCTGTTCCGCGCGGGCGGCAGCGGCTTGATGCTCGTGCCACTGCCGTTCGCGCAGCTGCTTCAACCCTTCAACTTCGATGGCCAGTTGCTTGCGGGCGGCGCTTGCGTCCATGTAATGCTTGGCCGCCAAACGCACCGCTTCCTCCGCCGCCGAGACCTTCCGGCCCAGTTGCTCCACTTTGCGATAGCCCGCCGTCCAGGCGCCAAGTTCCAAGCCTTCCCCCAAGCGCGCCCGCATCTCCATCGCAGTCTTCTCGAGTTCCCGTCGCAACTCCTTGAGAACGGCTTCAGCCGCTTGCAACCGTGCCCGGGCCTCCAATTGCCGCGCTTCAGCAAGCCGCTCGCGCTGCTTCTTGAAATGCAGCACACGTTCCAGGGCGAACTCGAAACGCTTCACGTGCATCCTCAGTAGGGCCACGCGGTCGCGATCTTCTCCAGCGCCAATCGCGTCTCGGCGAACGCTGTCCGTTCGCCCATCGGCTGGCGCAGAACAGCCGTGATGGCCGGCCGCAGGTCCATGGCTCGGTCGAGCGGCGGGCTGGTACCAGGGACATAGGCCCCGATGCGAATCAAGTCCTCCGCCTCGGCATACGTCGCCAGCACGGCATTGATCTTGCGTACCGCGGTTTGGTGCGGCTGCTCGGTGATTTCATTGGCGGCGCGGCTTATGCTCTGGCTGATGCGGATCGCCGGATAATGCCCCGCCTCCGCCAGGCGCCGGTCCAGGACAATGTGCCCGTCGACCAGGGACCGGACCGCGTCGGCGATCGGTTCGTCCATGTCGCCTCCTTCGACCAGAACCGTCAAAATGCCCGTGATGCTGCCTTTGGCGGAATTGCCCATGCGTTCGACCAGATTGGCCAGCAGTTGGAAAACGGAGGGCGTGTAGCTGCGGGCGCTGGGAGGCTCGCCGAGGGCCAGGCCCAGTTCCCGTTGCGCCATGGCCAGCCGCGTCAAACTGTCGCACAACAGCAGCACGTGGGCGCCTTGATCGCGAAAGTGGTCTGCGAACGTGAGGGCCGCATGTGCCGCCTGAATGCGGAGCAGCGGCGTCTGATCGCAGGTCGCCACCACCACCACGGACTTTGCCAGGCCGCGCGATCCGAGGCAATCGTCGATGAAAGGCCGCACCTCCCTGCCCCGCTCGCCGATGAGAGCGATGACGTTGACGTCGGCCGCCGAGTTTTTGGCGATCTCGCCCAGCAGGGTGCTTTTGCCGACGCCGCTGCCCGCGAAGATCCCGACGCGTTGGCCGCGACCGAGCGTCAGCAAACCGTCGATGGCACGCTGGCCCGTCTCGAAAACCTGGCGGATGCGGTCGCGCTCCAGAGGCGGCGGCACGCGCGGCCGCGTATGGCGCGGAACACAGCGAGTTAATGCGCCGAGTGTGTCGATCGGCCGACCCAAGCCGTCGACGATGCGCCCCAGAAGTCCATCGCCAACTTGCAATGTCGCGCCCTGTCCCAGGCGGATCGCCGACATGCCCGGATGCACTTCCGCATGCTCGAACAACACCACGTAGGTCATGTCGCCGGAAAAGCCGATGACCTCGCCGAGATAAGACCGGCCTTGATTCGAAACCACCTGGCAGCGATCGCCCACTGCCGCGGGCAACGTGCATGACAACAGCACCCCGCGCGAGGAGCGCACCTTTCCGGTGGTCTGGAAGACCTCGAAGGCTTCTACGGTCTCACGCAATTGGGCGATGTTCATGACAGCGCCTTCCCGGCCTCCCGCGGTGCATCCCGGCGTGCCGTCTCCAGCAGTTTCTCCTTCAAAGCCTCGAGTTGACCGTCCATGTCGCACTGGATCGCGACTTCCCCCGCCGACGCACAGCAACCGCCGCGCTGCAGCGAGGGATCGGCCGCAAATCGAACATCGGCTTGCTCGAGCAGGCCGGATCCACCGCCCAGACGCTTTTCCAAAAGGATCAAGTCCAGCGGATGCAGCATGATCGTCGCCGGTCGCCGCGCTTCCAGTTGTTCGAGGGCCCCGCGAACCAGATTCTCCATTGGGAAATCGCCGGCCTCGAGGCGCTGGTGCATGAACCGCGAGGCGACCGCGATGGCCAATTCCACCGCGACTTCCGGCACGCGCGCGAGCATCTGCCGGCTCTGCAAGCGCAGACTTTGCCCGGCCTCGGCCAGTCCTTTGATGACCGCTTCCAAGTGCTGCCGTTCGGCCGGACTTTCGGCTACGGCGACTGACGGGGCCGCGATCGGCGCGGGAATGTTCGCGACCGGCGGACTTTCATCTCCCTGGCCGCGTCGAACCGCGACCAAACGAGCCGGCAGCCGTAGGGAGGTTTCGTGTGTCATGAAAAATCCGGGACGAACGGCAGAACTCCGACTTCGCGCTTAATCGAGCATCACTAACTCTCCGGCCATGTCGAGCCGTTGAATGATGTTGACGATTTCCTTCTGCGCTTGCTCCACCGGCTCCGGACCGATGGACTGCGCCAACTCCATTTCCTCAGCGAGGCTTTCCTGGGCGCGTTTCGACAAGTTGGCGAGAAACTTGTTCCTAATCGGCTCGGACGCGCCTCGGAGAGCATAGGCCAGGGTCTTCGAGTCGATGTCCATGAGCAACTTTTGCATCGAGCGCGCTTCGATGCGCAGCACGTCTTCGAGCTGGTAGAGGTAATTCTTGACCTCGTTGGCGGCCGTGGGATCTTTTTCTTGCAAGACCCCAAGCGCCTCCATGCGTTGCGGTTTTTTCAAGAGACGCAACAGGTCGGCCATCTTGCGGTAACGGTCGACTCCCTCCGGAAGCGGCGGTTTTTCCTTGAGGCGGCGGCTTTTATGCCACAGGGCCAGGGCGATGCGTTTCAACACGTGCATGCCCGGGGCCACCAAGGCGCCGAACTCGGATGAAACCGCGTTGCGGGCTTCCGCCGGCAAGAGCTTGAAAACCTCGCCGGCAAAGTCAACCGGCAGCAGATTCAAAATCAGGGACACGGTGCGCGTGCTCTCATCCTCGAGGCAGCTTACGAGCTTCGCAGGGGACAAGCGTGCGAGGGCCGCCAAGGGATCGCTGGCGGCCCCTTCGTCGTCAGGTTCCGGAAGGGCAATGGGCTTGACGGCGGCAAGGGCGGCATAACTTCCCGTCTGCGCGGCTGAAGTCGGCGCGGAGAGCGCCGGCTTCGCGGGTTCCACAGGCTTTGATGGAGTTTGCTCGCGGCGGGGCGGTTTCTCCTCCGCCTGCGGAAATACCAGAATGGACGCGGAACCGGATCTTTCCGAAGAGTGCGTTGAGCGGCGCGGCCTGCCCTCGGACATCGCATCGCCCAATTCCGCCAGAATGCCGTCGAGCGCCTCTTGCAATTCCGTGGAGGGCTGCAAGCGCGCCATGGCGGCGCGCATGCGGCCGCTGCGATCCGGTCCAAGTTGGATAAGAATCCTCTCCGTCACCGCGGGGGCCAGGTTCATCAGAAGCAAGGCCGCCTTTTCCTCGCCCGTCAGGTTCATGTACTCATTAGGTTAGCATGGCTTCAGGACGTCAAACCGCCTTTTCAAGCGTAGGACGGTTTTGCAAACCGTCCGGTTGAATGGACGGATTGCAAATCCGTCCTACGAGTTTGATCTAAGCAGCTTTGCGGCGCGAGGTTTCGGAGCGATCCAACCACGTTGCCAGAATGCCCGCAAGCGCTTGCGGATCTTGCTCGATGCTGGCGGAGAGCTTCTCCAGCACCTGCTTTCGTTCCGGAGACTCGGTGACCGTACTTGCCGCCACGGGTCCGCCCATGCGCCGGAGCACCATCCAGCCCATTCCCAAAGCCGCCAGAGCGGCGACGCCGAGCGACGCGTTGCGCACCACGCTGACAATTTGTTGCCAATTCTGGGCGCTCTGCCATTCATCGTCGGACATGGGCGCCGTCGGCGTGCTCAGCTTCACGTCCGTGACCTTGATTTCGTCGCGGCCCTTCTTGAAGCCGACCGCCTGTTTGAGGATTTCTTGCACTTCGGCCAAATTGATCGGCGACTCCGTTTTGCCTTCCTTTTCCACGGACGAGAGGTCCACCAGAGCGGCGATCGTCAGACGCTCGATCGACCCAAGCTTGTCCTCATACTCTTGCGTCACCTTGGAAACGGCGAAGTCGGTCTGGATCGTTTCCTCTTGGTTGTTGTTGCCCCCGGGGGGGTTGGCCGGGCCGCCTCCTTTGCCAAGATTGCTCGTGGTTCCGGTGACGCCGCGGGCGCCGGGGCTGGCGCTGGTCGACTTGGTGGTCGTGATCTTCTCCGAGGTGGCGACGCGGCCTTCGGGCTGGTACGTTTCCTTTTTCTCACGATGGCGCTGGAAGTTGATGTCGGCGGTCACACGCACCAGGGCCCGCCCCGGACCGACCACCGAGGAAAGCATGGTTTCGGCGCGCGACGACAGGTAATTCTCGAGGTCGCGGCGAAAGTCCATCTGCGTCCCGGCCAAGCCGGTGTCGGGGTCGTGTTCCTCCGAAAGCACGCGGCCATTGGTATCCACGAGCGTGACGCTTTCCTTCGCCAATCCCTCGACGCTGCGGGCCACCAGGGCGACGATTCCGGCCGCCACGTTGCGATTGAGCGTGGTTCCCGGTTTCAGTTTCAGCACGACACTGGCGGTGGTCGGCTTTTGATCGCGGACAAAGGGGGTGGGATCGGGCTTGACAATGTGGACGCGGGCGAAAACCACAGGCTCGATCTGCATGATGGTTCGGGCCAATTCCCCCTGCAGCGCACGAATGAAGTTGACATGCTGGTTCCAGGGAGTCGCGCCTAGCGGGGAATTGTCGAGGATCTCAAAGCCTTTGCCCGCCTTCATCGGCAGACCATCGGCGGCCAAATCGAGCCGCAACTGTTGCACCTGGTCGGCGGGCGCCAGGATGGCGGTGCCGCCCGCGGCGAGCTTGAACGACACCCCCTGCCCTTGCAGCTTGGCAGTGATCGCGGCGCCGTCTTCGGCGGACAAGCCGGTGTAGAGCACGCGATAATCCGGCTGCGACGCCCAGTAGCCGATGGCAAGAATGGCCGCCGCCGCCAGCACGCCCGTCGCCAAGAAGCCGATCCGCCGACCCAGGCTCATGTTCTGGACGAATTGCTTCCACTGCTGTCCGAAGCTTGCGAAGGGGTTCATGGACTAAACCTGCATTCTCATTATTTCCTGCAGGGCTTCCGTGAGCTTGTTGCGAATCTCAAGGACCAAGCGAAAGGTCAGGTCCGCTTTGGCGACCGACAGAAGCACGTTGTGGATATTGTCCGTCTTGCCGAGGGCGAGGTCGCGCACGGCGGTATCGGCCTCGGCCTGAGCGCCCGTGATCTTGCCGAGCACTTGATCGATGAGCCGACCGAATTCCCCACCCTTTTCCGGCGTCGTGCCCGATGGCCTTAGACTCTCTGCCAGCGGCGACGCGGCCGAAGCCCCAGACGGCGCAGTCACGGATGCGATGTTCACGCTTATCCTCGCAAGATGCTCAGGGCCTGTTCCGATTGCTGGCGGAAGGCTTGCAAGACCTTGAGGTTCGCCTCATAAGCCCGATTGGCCGTGATGAGATTCACCATCTCCAGCGGAACTTGGACGTTGGGCATTTGCACGAGGCCGTCCGAGCCGGCATCGGGATGGCCCGGTTGGAAGATCTGCGGAAACTCCGACTGGTCATCGATGACGGCGAAAACTTCCACGCCGCCCCCGCGCAACCCGAGGGGCCGCCCCCGGCCGCGCAATTGTTCGTTGAGAATCGCGGAGAACACCACATCCTGACGGCGATAGGGACCGCCGCCGGCCGTTCTGGTCGAATGGGCGTTGGCAATGTTGTTGGCGACGATCTCCATGCGGAGACGCTCGGCGGACAACCCGGATGCGCTCACGTTCGCCGAAGCGAATATGTGTTCGAGTCCCATGAGCGATTCCTTCCGCACCGTAGCTGAACTCGTAAGAGTTCGGCTTAACCGAATTCTGACGAATTCGGCTACAGACGAATTCGGCTACAGACGAATTCGGCTTCTAATGGCCGCTGATGGCGCTGCGCATGTGTCCCAATTGGGTGGCCAAAATCTGCGTATACACCTTGTAGAGGAGGGAGTTTTTGGCAAGTTGAGCCATTTCCATCTCAATGTCCACCGTGTTGCCGTCATTGCGTGCCGTGGCGACCGGGTCGGTTATCACCTGCGGCTTCACCTCGAGCAGGCCCTTCCCCCCATCGAGGGCTTTGCTCAGGAATTCCTCAAACTGCACTTCTTGCCGGTGGTAGCCCGGCGTATTCACGTTGGCCACGTTTTGGGCGATGACGTCGTGGCGCAAGGCCGCCACGTCGAGCAGCCGGGCCAGAAAATCCACGCGTGAGTCCGTGGGAACCATGCGGACTGTATCGACCGTAGCGATTGAAGCCTTTAATCCGCCGCTACGAATGTCAGCCGCCGCATACTCGGCGCGATCGTCCGAAAATGACTGGAGAACGCCGGCAAGGTACGCAATTCTCAGCGGTCCTGACCGATGGAGGACTGTTTCGCTTTGCGCGAGACTTCGCTTTGCGAGATTTCTAACCGGAGCGGCTTCCATGGACCTGGCAACCATCTTTGGGTTCGTCGGCGGTTTTGGCTTCATCCTGGCTGCCATCACGATGCACGGCAGCTTGAAGGACTTCGTCGACGTCCCGGGGGCGATGGTTGCGTTCGGCGGCTCCACCTCCGCTCTATTCATCATGTTCCCCATGAAAAAAGTGCTCGGCGTTTTCGGCGTCGTCAAGAAGTGCTTTCTGACCAAGCTGCCCGACCCGCGCGAAGAGCTAAAACGCTTTTCGCAACTGGCCGCGATCTCGCGCCGCGACGGCCTACTCGCGCTGGAAAAACAGATTCCCGAGATCAACGACCCGTTTCTCATTCGTGGACTGGAAATGGTGATTGACGGCACTCCCAAAGAGAAACTGCAGGAGGTTCTGAACACGGAATTGACGTGCATTCAGGAACGCCACGGCCTGGGAAAGAAGATCTTCGAGCAGCTCGGCGCGTCGCTGCCCGCATTCGGCATGGTCGGAACCCTGATCGGACTCATTCAGATGTTGGGCTCGTTGGACGATCCGAGCAAGATCGGCGCCGGCATGGCGGTGGCCATGGTGACGACGTTCTACGGCGCCTTCGTCGCCAACATGGTGTACCTGCCCATGGCGGGCAAACTGGAAGCCCGCAGCAAGGAAGAAACCCTCATCCGCGAGATCATGATCAACGGGCTGGTCGCACTCGTGGAAGGCGAGGCGCCGCGGACCATCGAATCGCGCTTGATGGCGTTTCTCGCTCCCAAGATGCGACAGCTCGAACAAGCCGCCGCGTAAGGTCACGCATGGATCACACCGAAGCTTTGCCGCCCCAAACCGAGACCGACGCAGCCGGCGCCGGCGCCACCCACGCCGCGCCAGGCCACGAAGGCGAACACGGCGGCCAAGAGCATGGCGGCGAAGCTCACGGCGAGGGCCACGGCGGCGGGCATGCCCCTCACGGCAAAGCCCATGGCGGCGGCCATGGCGGCGGCCACAATGAGGGCGGAAGTTGGATCGTCACTTATTGCGACATGATCACGCTCCTGATCGCATTCTTTATTTGCATCATGACCTTCGCCTCCAAGGAATCGGGCAAGGAGAAATACCCCAAGCTGCGCGACTCCATTCTTTACGGCCTCGACGGCTCCGGCCCCACCGGCCCTTCTCACAAAGGCAGCGACGCCGACTCGATCGTCTGGCGGCAAGTGCTGACTTCCTCGCTGCTGAGCGGCGGCGGCTCACGCATTCCACCCCTCTACTCCGATCCCCAAGACCAAAAGACATCCAAGGTGCTGGCCGCCCTTAAGGGCTCCGAGCTTCCCAACCTGGGCGAGACCTTGATCCTCCAGTTCCCGCTCACGTCCATGTTCGACGGGCAAAACCAGTTGACGCCGGCCGGAACGAGGATTCTGAACCGCATCGCCCAGAATCTCCGCAAGCTGCCGTACCAAGTCTATTGCCAAGCGCCTGACGAAAAAACGCTGCCCCTTGCCGTCCGTGCCTACCGCCAGCTTGTGGAAGAAGGGGGTCTGGAGCCGGCCAATCTCGGCGTCGGCATCCGCCTCGATCAAGCGCCCGGTTTGCCCGCGCTTTGGGTCTCCTTTGTGCCCCGACAAGGTACGTGATCCGACAAGGTACGTGATCCGAAGAGGAACCTGACATGGCCCACAAGCGCAAGAAACATACCGCCAAGGTCAACACCGAAGGCTGGATGATGTCTTATGCCGATATGGCCACCATCCTTTTGGCGATGTTCATTGTGCTTAGCACCCTTGGCAAGGACCAGACCGGCGCCAGCTTGCAGCGGGGACTGGAGTCGTGGAAGGAATCGCGGCAATTCTTCGGTTTGCCGGGCTTCTTCAGCCAGTCTTCGCAGCAGGTGCAGATGGAGACACGCGGCCCGCGGTATGCCGTCCCCGATGACGAACTTGCCGACCCCAGCGATGACCAGGCGGCGACGATCGACGCCGAGATGGAGAAATTGCAGCGCTTTCTGAAGAACCCAGGAAGCGAGGACGGCCTGTCCAAACTTCCCGCCGTTCGCGGCCAAGCAACCCTCGATTTCTTCGAGCCCTTGAACGCACGGCCCCCCTTGCTGACCGCTAAGCACCGCGAGCGATTGAACCAGATCGTGCCGCTCTTAGGAAAAGAGAATTACTCGATCACGCTGATTGATTGGGCGACGATGCCCGTCGATTCCGCCATAACCCGCGCCGCCGAGCAGGCCAATGAAATCGCCAAGGAGCTACAGTCCGGCAACGCGCAGGTAGGATCACGGCGCTTATCGGCGATCGGCCAGCCGTGGCGCTATGCGTTTTATCAGCGGCCCGTATTTTCCGTGACTATTCGCCGGCTTGAGAACCGGTGACGCTGCCGTGTAGGACGGTTTTCCAAACCGTCCCGTTTTAGCCTCAAGGTGTGTACATGACTGCGGAAGCCCATGCCGAGTCCTGCCCCAAGAAGATCCTGATCGTCGATGACAATCCATCGATTCGCGCCCTGTTGAGCTGTATCCTCCAGCGCAAGGGCTTCCTCGTTTACGTGGCGAGCGAAGGGAAGGAAGCCGTGGATTTCCTGAAAAATCACGCGGATTCCATCGACCTGGCTCTTGTCGACGTCAACATGCCGGACATGGACGGCCCGCAAACCCTGGCCACTTGCCGTGCGATCAACCCCCGCCTCGCTTGCTGCTTCATCACGGGCGGCAGCCAGGACTACGACGACCGCGACCTCATGGAGTTCGGCGTCCGCTGCATCTTCAAGAAGCCAATCACCTCGCTGCCGGATTTCCTCGAGAAGATTCAGGGAATGACGAACAAGATCGCCGAATAAGAAAACCGTCGCTCTTATTTGCGTCTCTATAAAGGTAGATGGAGCGCTTCCAAGGAAGGGCGACGATGACGACAGATCAAATGGCGACCGCCCTGCGTCGCATGCGAAGATTCCTGGTTCGGCCCGACGCCGGCACCGACATTCAACTCTTGCACCGCTTCGTCCACCAGCGCGACGAGTCGGCCTTCGAGCTGCTCGTCTGGCGATTTGGCCGCATGGTTTACAGCGTCTGTCGGCGGGTCTTGCGCGACGAACATGACGCCGAGGATGCGTTCCAAGCCACCATGCTCGTGCTGGCACGGAAGGCGAACTCAGTATGTCGCGTGGAGGCCCTGGGCGGCTGGCTCTATCGGGTGGCCTATCGCGTCGCCCTGCGCGCCCGCGAAAACACCGCACGGCGGGCGCGGCACGAACAGCGACTTCCAACAGTGCCCGACGTGCCGGACCCGGATCGTGCCGACCCGGCAGTCGCCGAGCTGCAGAGCGTGCTGGACGAGGAATTGAACCGCCTCGCGGAAAAACACCGAGCGCCGGTGGTTCTCTGCTATTTGGAAGGACTTACCAACGAGGAAGCGGCGCGCAGGATGCGCTGTCCCATTGGCACAATTAAGACGCGTCTCGCCAAAGCTCGCTCGTTGCTCGCCTCCCAACTAAGACGACGCGGCTTGGCTTTGGCCGCCTCAATTGTCGCCGGCGAAAGCTTTTGTGCATTGGCCGCCACGCCGCCCGCGAATCTGGTTGCATTAACCGTCCGGGCGGCGAGTGCGCATTCTGGGCTGATCCCGGCAGGAGTTTCCAAGGAAGTTCTATCTCTCATGGAAGGAGTCTTACGAGCCATGTATTTCGCGAAAGCAAAAATCGTAACGGTCACATTGGCGGTATGTCTCGGTGTCCTCGGCACCGGCACGGGTTGGCTGCAATCGCAAACGGGCGGATCAACAGGCGCAGGCGGCGGCTCGCAGCAGACGCCCAGTCCTGTGGAACGCGCGCAAAAGCTCAAGAAGCAGATCAGCGAGCTGACGCAGGAGTTGCACAAGGCCGAGGACGAGGCGGCCCGTCTGCCGGCGCGGCCTCCTAAGGACAAGCCGTTGGCGGTCATCTTCGGGAATGTGCCAATCACGCGTGAGGATCTGGCCGAAGAGCTGCTCGCGAATGTCACAACTTCGCAACTGGAGAGTTTCATCAACCGCCGCATTCTCGAAGAAGCATGCAAGAAGAAGGGAATTTCGGTCACCGATTTCGAAGTCGATGCCGCCCTAGACAAAGAAATCGCGGATTGGAAGCTCGACTACAAGGGCTTTCAGGAGAGGATCCGCAGCCAATTCCACAAGAGCATGCACGAGTGGAAGGAAGGGACGATTCGCTCGCGTCTCTTGCTCAAAAAGCTGGTCGAGCAAATTGATCCAACGGAAAAAGAGCTTCGCGCCGAGTTCGACGCTCATTACGGTGAGAAAGTCGAATGCGACTATATTTGCTGGCGTGCCGAGGATAAGACTGGAGCCGGACGCGCCGCCGTTCTGCTTCGCGACGGCAAAACAACAATCGATGAGCTAGCGCAGCAAGAACCGCGGCCAATGATGCGGCGGACAACCACGGTTGAACAGAGACGGACCAAAGACCGTGCCGCATTGGAGCAGGCGGCGTTCGCTTTGGGCGCAGGTGAAATCAGTCCGTTGATCGTAAATCCACATGGTTGCTACATCTTGAAGTGCATCCGGCGCATTCCTGCGGCTCCGGCTCGATTTGAGGACGTTCGGCAAGAAGTGGTCCAGTTAGTGCGAAAGCGGCTCTCGGATAACATATGGAACGTTTTTCGCGATCTGAAAACCGAGGCACACGTCGAGATTCTGTGGACGCCGCCAGGCGTGCCAGAGGCCGCCTCATCGTTGCCTTGAAAACGTCGACTGCAAAGTGATTTCACTCGAATTTGGAGTCAATCCGGCGTAGGTTAGGTTTCCAACCTGACCGGACAGGTTGGAAACCCATCCTACGTTTTGCCAAACCGAGGCGACTCCCATGAGAAAGCTTGGTCTCCTTCATTGTCTGTTCGTCCTCGCTTCGACAACGCTTGCGACGCAACCCGGCGGCGCCCAGCGAGGAAACCAAAAACCCGCGACGATTCCCTGGCCCAAAGGCTTGCCGGTCTACGATCACGTCGTCATCGTCGTTGAGGAAAACAAGGATTACGAGCAGATCATCGACAATCCGAAAGCACCCTACATCAACGCCACCCTCCGCAAGGAAGGCGCCAACTTTACGCAAATGTTCGGCGAGGAGCACTTTAGCCAGGGGAATTACTTTTGGCTGTTTTCAGGCAGCAATCATAATGTCGGCTTCTTCGATGTGATCCCCAACGAGAAGAACAATCCAAAATATCCGTTCAAGGCTCCCAACCTCGGCGCGGCCCTGATCGCCAGGGGTCTGACCTTCAAAGGCTATTCCGAGGACCTGCCGGCGATCGGTTCCACGGTCGAATTCGCCGCCAACGCCCTTGGCCACAAAGTCTACGCCCGCAAGCACGTGCCCTGGATCAGCTTCGCCAACATCCCCAACGGCGACACCGTGGCCACCTCGTCGAATCTCCGCTTCGCCGACTTCCCCACCGATCCGGCGAAGTTCAACACGTTGCCCACGGTCGCCTTTGTCATCCCCAATCTCGAAAACGACATGCACAACGGCAAACCGAAGAAAAGCATTCCGAAGGGCGACGCCTGGCTCAAGAAGAACCTCGACGCCTACTATCAATGGTCCAAGACGCATAACAGCCTGTTGATCGTGACCTGGGACGAAAGCGACAACAAATGGCCCTGGACGGGTCTGACGAACCCGTTCATCGAACCGGCCAATTCTCTGAAGCGCGACCTCCGCAACCGCATCCCCACCATCTTCGCCGGCGCCCGCGTGAAACCCGGCGACTACCCCGAAGGCAAAGGCATCACCCACGTCAACATCCTGCGGACGATGGAAGCCATGTACGGCTTATCCAATTCGGGCACCCAGCAGCCAAACGCGGCGGCAGGCGGGATTGGGGATGATTTTGTGGTGACGGATTTGTTTGAGAAGGGGAAGTAGGTGACGAATTGGTCTGATTCTTAAGCTCCTGCGACCGGCCATCACCGCGCACTCAGATCATTTGTCCGTACAAAAACTCGCGCGCTTCAGACTACAATGACCCAATGGCAAACACCTTGCTAGAAATCTGGCGAGACCAACCAAAGTTCGTCGAAGCGAAATCGTTTCGACAAATCATTCAGCTCGCAGGCGACGGACGGCTACGGGACGGAAATGGCACGTCGCAGGAACTTCGTGATTGGCTCGGAGTGATCCCGCTCGAACGGCTTCGAGGTTGCGTGGATGAGTGCCTTGCTGAGTCGTTTGACGACGGCCCGCTAGCGCTACAAGATGCCACGAACGAAATTGGGGCTCGACTTGGTCTCGAAGTCACGCGAGGTAGGTATCGCGGCGTGAAAGGGGAAATCGGAAACGACGGTTTATGGCGCGCCGCAGACGGTTTTTCGCTGCTGGTAGAAGTGAAAACCACGGATGCCTATCGTATCAACTTAGACATAATCGCGGGTTATAGGGATGCGCTCGTCGCCAAAGGGAAGATTGAGGCACAGCGATCCTCTATTCTGATCGCCGTTGGACGCCAGGAGACCGGCGATCTTGAAGCGCAAATTCGCGGCTCTCAGCACGCGTGGGACATTCGGCTAATTAGCCTCGAAGCCTTGCTTCGACTCGCAGACGTAAAGGAGGAGCTAAGTGACTCGGAGACGAGCAAGGTCACGAGCAACAAGATCAACTCCCTACTTCGCCCAATGGAATACACGCGACTTGATGGCATTGTCGAACTCTTATTTGCAGCAAAGAAAGACTTGGAAGCGCCGGCGGCTGTTGCACCACCGATCCAGGTCGAGCTACCCGGTCCTTCCTCAACCAGTACGCCCACTGAAATTGAAAGAGCGAGAGATAATGCGGTCGTGCGCATCGGGGACAAACTGGGCACCACATTCGTCCGTCGCGGACGTGCCGTCAGAGTTTCCCGCGATGGCACCAAACGACTTGTCTGCCTTGCTTCACAGCGTTATGAAGGCCCTGGTGGATCAAACAATTATTGGTTTGGCTTCACTCCCGCGCAACGCACCTTTCTCGCAGAGGGTGGACAAGGATGGGTGGCGCTTGTTTGCGCTGATTCTGGACGCATTTATTTGGTCGATTGGGATCTCTTCAAGAATTGGCTCCCAGATTTCTGGACAACGCCGCCCGCGCCGGCGAAGGAAGGGGATGTGCGTCACTGGCATGTTTATTTCAACGACCACGGAAGCCGCGTGGATCTTATGAAATCCGGCGGCGGATTGCTGGTTGACCTTGTGCAGTTTCTGATTTGATGCGTGTTCCCAGCACGGACAACTCAAACACCGTTTTAGTCGGAATCGCCGATAATCGCCGGTGACGCCGTGTCCGGTCGTAGTCCGTGCTCCTCTAGCACTGCGGCAACGCGTTCAACGGTCTCGCTATCCCATTCCTTGTCGACGTTCCAGACCTCGCCCGCTGTGGTCGCATCGAGCCACAGGATTTTCTGGATTTCCGAGATGATCGCTGCCATAGCCGCGACGGAAAGTTCGGATGGAAGCTTCATTTGACTTTGGTCCCGTAAACTGAACTTGAATGCCTCGATTCTACGCGGGATCGCCTGAATACCCGTCCCACCTTGCGAAGATAATCAACGTCGCCTTTTGCCGCGCGGCGGGCGATTTCGTCTAGCTGGCGAACCGTGTCGGGTTCCAAGCAAGCCTCGGTAGGATCGTCAGCCGGATAGACCACTTCGACCTCGACTTCGGAGCAGTCCGCCAAATCCTGCATGCCAGACTACAATGAATCGATCCTCTTGGACTGCTTCCCGGATCTGGTCAAAGAGCCTCCCCATCGAGAAATTATACTCACATTCAGTCATTCATTTCGGCGGTTTCTTCGGGACCATGTCAAGCTCGGTTGCGATGAAATCCCGTAGTTGCGCGCGTTTTTCATTCTCCCGGCTAGGGTATGCGAGTGGCGCTGTGGCTCACTTGGCGCTCTTGCAGGTGAAAGCCAGGCCAAATCCCAATTTGATACGCACTGTTGTCATTTCGATGTCAATTGAATGGGCTCCCTTTCCCGCCCAAGCACTATTCACATCGAGGTTATCAGCTGTAAATAACATTGAACAAACGACTTATGGATTGGATCTTCGGCTATCCTAACCCGCCGGCATTGCCGTTGCGATTAGTAAGACCGGAGGTTCGCTTGAAACCTCGAGAATTCACGCGTTAGGGCGCTACAAGGAGAATGCAATGAGGAAGTCCATTCTGGGTCTGATGCTGGCGGCGGCTGCGGTTGTTCTTTTGCTTGGCGGCGATGCAATGGCTCAACGCGGCGGCCGAGGTCGCAGCGGCGGCCACCGGCCAGGCGGAGGACAGCAACACAAGCCTCACCACAAACCTCATCACCAACCTCATCACCAGAAACAGGGCGGCGGGGGCGGCGACGGCGGTGGCAGTGAGGCGCCGGGCGGTGATGAGGCGCCGAGCGGCACCGAAGCGCCGAGCGGCGGTGAAGTCGTCACCGAATCCGAAGCGACCGAGACCGCTACTGCAACGGCCGACTATTTCGACGAAAAGTACCTTACGATCCGCAACAGCACCGCGCAGAAGGTTCGGTTCTTTGTGCTCATCTACACCGAAGACGAAGGCAGTTGGGTTTGGGTCCCCGGCACACCCGGCAAGACGAAGAAAGCGCTTAGCGTAGACCTCGAACCGGGCAAATCCATGAAGCTGCAAATGGACAACGAACCGGTCGCCGCCCAGAAGATCCGCATTTGGGCCAAAGGCGCCGACAAGGCCTGGAACCAATACCGCAACACCGACCTCTACCTGGTCGAGCTGGATGCCACGGGCGAGCGCCGCTACCAAGCCGCCGACGTGGCCACTTACGTCTTCGACCTGAAAGAATGAGCGACAGCGAGTGATCGGCAGCGGCTTGACTCCCCGCAGCGAATCCCTGGGCGCCGCAAGGCCCCAGGGATTTTTTTGCGTTCGCTGACAAGAAGCTTGGCTCGGCATATCATCCCCTTTGTTCGCTTCAAACCACGGATCGCGTCAAACCACGTCGCGCTTAGGTTGCGATCACGTCGCGCCTACGCGGCGATGCTCGCCATTGGACCGACGGAGGCCCGGGAGATGACCGACGTTTTCTCGCCAAGCGCCGCGCCAGCCGCCGCAGCGCCGCCGGGCCGGGAAACGCCGCGATTCTTGCACCAGTTCTTCGAAAAACAGGCAAGCGCCCGGCCGGATCAAATCGCCATCGTCACTCCGGGGCGAATCATCACCTACAAAACAGTGGAAGAGTCGGCTAATCGATTGGCGCGCTACCTGCGCGCGCGCGGCGTCGGTCCGGGTTGCTTGGTCGGCCTTTTGTTGCCGCGATCGACGAACGTCTATGTCGGCATCCTCGCCATCCTCAAAGCCGGCGCCGGCTATGTTCCGCTCGATCCGGATTATCCCAAGGAGCGCGTTTCTTACATCCTCAACGACTGCAAAGCGATCTTCCTAGTCACGGTCGCGGAACTGGTCGGCAAGGCCGAGTTTCCCGGTTCGGTTGTCCTTCTCGATGCCCAAGCGGATGACCTGGCCAAGCTATCCGCTGATCGTTTGACGCCCGAGGAAACCGGCGTTTCGCCCACGGACATCGCCTACATCATCTACACGTCCGGCTCGACCGGCAAACCGAAGGGCGTCGAGATCGAGCACCAGAGCGTCTGCAACCTCGTGCAGGTGGAGTTGGGGCTTTACGCCGTCCGCGCTGACGACCGCATTTTCCAGGGTTTTTCCATTGCGTTCGATGCGTCGGTCGAAGAAGTGTGGATGGCGTTCGCGCCAGGCGCGACGCTGGTCATTGGCACCAGCGAGATGATGCATGCCGGACCGGCCTTATCGGAAATCCTCACTGAAAATCGGATCACGTTCTTCTCGACGGTGCCGACGCTACTGTCGATGCTCGATGAGGACATTCCCACCCTGCGAATTCTCATCCTGGGCGGCGAGGCATGTCCGCCGGACCTGGTGCAGCGCTGGGCCAAGCCGACGCGGCGGATGTTCAACACCTACGGGCCGACCGAAGCGACCGTGATTTGCACGTCATGGGAATGCGTGCCGGGAAAGCCGGTGACGATCGGACCGCCGCTGCCGACTTATACCATTTATCTTCTCGATGAGAACATGCAGCGCGTGCCACCTGGAACGCCCGGCGAGCTTTATATCGGCGGCGTCGGCGTCGCCCGCGGCTACGTCGGCCGTCCCGACCTGACGGCGGAGCGCTTCATCGCGAATCCGTTTTCGAATCTCGGCGCGCCGCCGCGTCTCTATCGCACCGGCGACATGGGACGCTGGACGACTGACGGCGAAATCGAGTATTTGGGCCGCGCCGACACGCAGGTGAAGATTCGCGGCTTTCGCGTTGAGTTGAGCGAAATCGAGGCGGTGCTGCTTGAGTGTCCCTTGGTGCAAGCGGCGGTCGTCGCGGTGCACACAGACCCCGGCGGCATGCAGCAGTTGATCGGCTACGTCATCATCCGTGACGGCAAGGAACTTGAAGAGGAAGCGATCCGCTCGGTCTTACGCGCCCGACTCCCCTATTACATGGTTCCCACGATTTTGGAGCCGCTCGCCAACTTTCCGACGCTTCCGAGCGGAAAAGTCGACCGCCGCAGCCTGCCGGCGCCGAGGCCACGTGTCGCACCAATGTCGGACGATCCCAACCGCCAGGGGCCGCGCACCGATCTCGAAAAGCAGATCGCCGAGGTGTGGGAGGGCCTGTTCGCGCCGCGGAAGATATCGATCAAAGACGATTTCTTTCTCGATCTGGGCGGCCATTCGCTCTTGGCGGCAAGGATGACGTCACAGCTTCGTAAGAACTCCGGGCTGGGCGAATTGGCCGTCCTCGATGTCTACAAGCATTCGACGATTGCGTCGCTGGCGGCGCATGTGGAAAAGCGCCGCCAGGCTGCCGCCGCGAAAGCTCAGGATCCAACTTCGCCGTCGCCGGATGACGCCGGGCCGAGCCAATTTCATCCGATCTCGCCGCGGACCCATCGCCTGTGCGGGCTGGCGCAGCTACCAGCGCTCTACGTCATTTTGGCGTCGGTGTCGTTGCAGCTACTAGTGCCGTATCTCACTTACACTTTGATGGTCGCCGCACGCCGTCCGATCCCTGAAACCCTGCTGGTCAGCTTGGCCAGCGCCATGGCCTCCTACCCCCTGATGTTACTCGTTTCCATCATCGTAAAGTGGGTGGTGATCGGCCGCTTCCAGCCCGGCTTCTATCCGCTGTGGGGAACTTACTACTACCGCTGGTGGTTGGTCAAATCGATCCTCGCGGTCGTTCCAAAGCGCTTCTTGGCTGGCACACCGCTCTTGAACATCTATTACCGTCTGCTCGGCGCGGACATCGGCAAGAGCGTTTATCTCGGCACCGACGAAGCGCTCGCATTCGATCTCTTGCACATCGGTGACGGCGCCCATATCGGTCCCGAAACCAGCATCACCGGCTGCGTGGTGGAAGACGGACTTCTCAAGATCGGCCACATCGACATCGGCAAGAACTGCTTCGTTGGCGCTCGCTGTGTATTGCGGCCCGGCGCGATCATGTCCGAAGGCTCATCCCTCGAAGACCTCTCGTTGCTGCGCTCGGAAAATCGCATCCGCGCCGGCAAGAGACGCTACGGCTCTCCCGCGGTGCCGCTTTCGGACAACCAAGCGCCCGTGCGCAGCCGGGATTCCTTCCAGGCCAGCGCGACACGACGAATGCTCTTTGGCCTTTTCGCCGGATTGGGCGTGTTCGCTTTTCCGGCGATCATCCTTGCCGCGATAGTCCCCGGCATGCTCTTCCTCGAAGCGCTTGCACGGTCCTTGAGAGGTAACTGGTACTTCGCCTTCATCCCGCTGGTTGCCATTTGGTTCGTTCTGCTCTTCCTGGGGGAGATCGCTCTCCTGAAATGGCTGCTGCTTGGAAGAGTCAAGCCGGGGCGCTACCCGCTTTACGGCTGGTTCCACCTCCGCAAATGGTTTATCGATCATCTGCTTGATTTGGTGCTTGATGTTCTGCTTCCCATCCACGCGAGCCTCTATCAGACGCCGTGGTTTCGGCTGTTGGGCGCCAAGATCGGCCGACACGCGGAACTCTCGACAGCCGTGCATTTCAGTCCCGACCTCATGACCGTCGGCGAAGGCAGCTTCGTGGCTGACAGCGTTTCTTTCGGCTCGGCCCGCGTCGATGGAGGCTACCTGACCATCGCCGAAACGCGCATCGGCAACAAGACATTCATTGGAAATAGCTCCCTGCTGCCGGGCGGAGCAAACGTCGGCGACGACTGCTTGATCGGCGTGCTGTCGACGACGCCGTTGGAAGTTGAGGAAGCCGCCCGGTCCGGCGTGACCTGGATCGGTTCGCCCGCGTTTGTCCTTCCCAGGCGTCAACAAAGCACCGAGTTCGCGCAAGAGCAGACCTTCAAGCCGACCACGAAGCTGCGAACGCAACGAGCTCTAATCGAAGCCATCCGCATTCTGTTGCCACTGTCGTGCGTCATCGCCCTGACATGCATTCTGATGAACGTGCTGGTTAGCCTTCATCGCGTCGCGCCGTTGGCCGTTGTTTTGTTGGTGGCTCCGCTGGTGTTCGCCGCCTGCGGTGTGGCGGCCTGTCTCTTCGCCATCGCGGTTAAGTGGCTGGTCATAGGCCGCTATAAGCCGCGCGAGGCGCCTTTGTGGAGCCCCTTCGTTTGGGCGACGGAGTTAGCCTCCAATATCTGCGAATGGCTCGGCGACATTTACCTGGTGCGCTATCTTCTGGGCACGCCGCACGTCTGCTGGTTTTTCCGCCTGCTCGGCGCCCGCATAGGCCGGCGCGTCTACATGGACACCACGGAAATGACCGAATACGACCTGGTCGAGATCGGCGACGAGGTCGCGCTCAACGACACCTGCACGCTCCAAACGCACCTGTTCGAGGACCGCGTCATGAAGCTGTCCTACGTCCGCAT
The DNA here is from genome assembly GCA_016195405.1 of Planctomycetota bacterium. Classification (GTDB taxonomy): domain Bacteria; phylum Planctomycetota; class Planctomycetia; order Gemmatales; family Gemmataceae; genus JACPZP01. The sequence continues at coordinate 28,711 of JACPZP010000061.1, forward strand.
CGGCAACCGCTGTACGATCGGCGCCGGCGCCACGGTTCTCTACGATACCTACATGGCCGACGGCTCGTCGCTCGAAGAACTATCGCTCCTGATGAAAGGCGAAGTGTTGCCCGCCGGAACCGCATGGACGGGCATCCCCGCGATCCCGGCCACCAAGTCGGCGGAAGATGAAGTGTATTCAACGCTGGTCCGCGCGCAGCCTGAGGGCTTGCGAACCGTGGCGGCGAGCGGGGAGACGATGTCGCGAGTGCGGCAACAAAAAGGAGAAGCTCATGCTCGATGATTTCGCATCACTGTTTGCCTTCAATCGCTGGGCTAACGCCAAGATGCTCGATGCTTGCCGCAAGCTGACGCTTGAGCAGTACGCTGCGGAACCGGCGCCGGGCTGGGGGTCGATTCGCTCCACCGTGTACCACATTGCCATCGTGACCGACGGTTGGCTGCGCGGGCTCATCAATGATCCGGATCAGAGCTTTCCAACCGAATCGGAAGTGCCAACCGTGGACGATGCCGGCCGCATCCTGGACAAAGCTTACGGCAACGTGGACGCAATCTTGCAAGGACTCAAGCCCGATTGGCTGGCCACGCCGCGAACCTTCAGCCGCCGTGGGCGAAGCGCGGTCTTGGCGCCGTGGGTGGTCTTACGCCACGTCGTCAACCACACGACCTATCATCGCGGCCAGGTCGCGTCCAAGCTCAAACGCTTCGGAATTCAGCAGCCCGAAACGGATCTGGTTTTCTGGGCGATTGAGCAAACGCCGAAATAGCCTTGCAGATTGCTTCATTGGGCGTTGAAGCAATTTTTCGCACCTAACTGACGTTTTCTCTTTGGTTTACGGAAATGGTTTCAGCGCGGCGCTGGGACAGATACAATCCGGCACTTTGCTGGAGCAATATGCCACTTCGCTGAAGCAATACGGCATGTTGCTGAAACAATCCGGCATGTTGCTGAAACAATCCGCGGCTTCGCTGAAGCAATACGGCACTCTGCTGAAGCAATACGGCACTTCGCTGAAGCAATACGGCACTTCGCTGAATGAATCCGTTACCTTGCGGAGCCAATATACCACTTCGCCGAATGGATCGGGCCCTTCCCCGAATGTGACGCTGATGGCTCCCAAAAAGCCGAGGCCTGGCCTTTCAGTCCGGAGGATCGACGACTTCGCCGCCGGCGCGAGCCGCTGCATTAGCCGCTGCATTGGCCATTTCGAGAAGTCGCGGGCAAGGTGCAGTCGAGGTTTACAGCAGCGGACATCATCGCGTGAGTGGAATGAACCTCACCGCCTAGCGAGATTTGCTGCGCCGCCAGCGAAAATACTCCGCCCAGCCCGATCCCACGGCGATCAATAGCAGCACCAGTGACGCTCCCCAGAATACGCTCATCGAAAAGAGGATCTGCGGCAAGAGCCGCATGAAGGAATGCGGATCGAATCGAAGCACCAAAACATATCCAAACCAACCGATGCCTTGAATCGCGAAGACGAGAACCAGCCAAGTCAAAACTCGCCTGCGCCAAGCGAGTGCAATGCCGATGCCGACGAACGACAGAATTAAGCAATAGACTGCGCCGGCAGTCAAGAACAAGATCGGCTCGACGTTAGGAGGCGATGCACCGCAGACAGTGCAGACCGTAAAGAACGCGGCGAGTCCCGCGAACAACAAAAGAGACGCGCGAAACGGACGAATGATGACTGGCGGTTCGAGATGCATCAGTGATTATACCCGTATCTCTCATTCGTTTGTTTCATGAACTAGAGGCACTGCCTGAAACGGATCTGTCGTTCATGCAACGAATCCGGCATTTCGATGAAAGAATCCGCTAAACTGACGATGTATCGTTTCTGCCAGTGGGACTATTCTCGTGCAGTCATCGAAACATTGCAGCGCGCTACCTACCGACATCGCTAAGCTGTGCCCCTCCATTCGCAAGGGAAAAGAAACGCATGTTTGGTTCATTTCCCTGAGCGCGGAAGATTTACCGTGGGCCTACGTCATCCTGTCGCCCGACGAAAAGAAACGTGCATCGGCGTTTCGCGATCCGCAGCAACAGCGCTGGTTCGCGCAGCGTCATGCGGCCCTGCGGTGGTTGCTCTCTCAGTATCTCGAAGTCACGCCAAGCAGCCTGCGCTTCGAGACCGGACCGCACGGCAAGCCGCGACTTTGCGACGGCTCGTCGAGTTGGCTGGGCTTTTCTCTTTCCCATCGCGCGGGCATGGCAGCGGTCGCACTTGCGAATGAAGCGAACGTAGGAGTGGATGTTGAATGTGCAGACGAAGTCAGCGACTTGGACCAACTCGTGAACGACAATTGCAGCGCCGAGGAACAACGGGCGATCGCGTCGGCACCTCGCCCAGAAAGAACTCGCTTGTTTTTGAGGCAATGGACGCGCAAGGAAGCCCTGCTTAAGGCGGTGGGAAGCGGGTTGAACTTTCCACCCAATCTCCTTAGTATTCCGGCCACCGCCGCCGAAACAATCCAAGGGCCGTTCCTGGGCGAGACCGGCGGCGTTTGGAGCATTACGTCCATTGACTCCGATGTCAATCACCTCGCATCGGTGGCGCTGCCGGGGATTGGATGGCGCGTTATTGCGCGAACGCTCTAAAGCGGAGGCTTGGATCTGTAGCCGCTTTCCGGGGAGATGAGGTCTTCTCAAATGAACGTCCGAGGTTTGAGCCGGTCAAAATATACCGGCACTCCTTGGCCGGCTTGATCGCTTTCCCATGCTGCGACCCAGTCCTGCCAGGTAACCTCCTGATTGCGAAAGAGCAGCCGATTCGCATCCAGCACCGGTAGTTCAACCGTGGCTTGACCGTTGACGACACGCGGGTGGATCAGGAGCCCGTCGCGAAGATTGTAAAGCACTTCGGCCTCATATCCCTTGCCCGGCCAGACGACCAGGCCGTCATGCACCACGTCGTAGGGCGGACAGCGCGGGCCAAAGCTCGCTTCGATCTGCTCGCGGACCAAGTCAACGCCCGCTTTCTTGTAGAAGCCGGCGAGAGCGCAGTGGAACACGTTTCTCTCGCCTTCTTCCAGCTTTTCCAGCCAGCCGCCGCGGGAGACATGGGCCAAAAGCCAGCCGGACAACTCCTCGAACTTCAACTCCAAGTGCGGCTCTCGCAGCGCGGGACAGGCCAGCACGAGGCGGATGCGGTTCGAGCCGGCTTCCACACTTTCCAGGTGGACCGGACCTGATTTCCATGCCTTGGCGCCGCTCAAGAACGGCAACAATTCGCGGTCGGTGAAGTGGTGGAGCGCATCCTCGATGTGGTGCAGCGCCTCGCGCAGCCGGCGCGACGTCCGCCAATTGCCGCCGCGATAGGCTCGGCGATCCGCCCGGCGAATCTTGGCGTAGAGCTTGGGCAGCGTTCCGGAGTGAAAGCCGGGTCGCATTAGCCGCGGCATGCTCTCGCCGTGGTGACCGATCACGACCGGCGCGAGCGTGCGGCGGCGGTTGGCGCGATAGAGCGACCAATTCTCCTTGAACTCCCAGACAAGAAAGCCGGCCGCGCCCGGAATGCCGTGCAAGTTGATCGTGGCGATGACGTAAGCCAACGGTTTGCCAAGAAACATGAACGGCGCGGCCAGAGTTTGCGTCAGCGGAATCCAGAAAGGCACCAACAGCTTGGCCATCACCGTTACCGCAGGAAAATGCTTGAGGGGATTGAAGGTCGGCTCGACGAAGACGTTCACATAAAAGCGGACAACGTATGCCACAATCGACCAGAAAAAGCCCAGCACGAATTTGCCCGCCAGAGTCAGACGCCCTTGCCCCTGGCGAAAGCGCAGCCATTCATCCACCGTATATAGGAAGCGCTCGAACGCTTCGAGAATGGTTCGGAAAAAATCGACAAGCAGCCGAAAGAGACCAGGGACAATGCTACGGGCGTATTCCCAGCGCCGCACCAGCCAATCGCTGGTGATTTCTTCGAAGTCGCGTCCCAACCGGCAGTTGAAGAACAAGCTGACCGCCGCAAAAACAACGAGACTGGCGACCGTCGCGGCGGAGGAAGTGAATCCGGCGTCCCACAAGGCCAGCCAAGCGATCGCGCCCGCGGGCAAGGGCTTCAGCACATATCGAACGAAGAAAAGCCATGGCCGACTTTGCAAAAGGGCGTGCACGGGAGGAAAGGCCACAATCGCCGCCGGTAAGGTGACGAATACGGCATGGAGCGACGAGCCGGCAATCCGCAATCCAAGTCCGACGGAGCCGCGGAACGCCGGCCAATGAATGAGGAGCAAATAGAAGAGGCCAAGGCCCGCCAAGGGAATCGACATTTCCGGCTCGACGATGAGTTCAAGCGTCAGCCGCTTTGGCTTCACGAGGTGTGCGAGGTGGAGCATTTCCTCGATGAAGATGAGGGTAGCGAATGCCCCGCCGAAGGGCAGCAGCAAGAAGAGCGTCAGCCAGCGGCCAACGCGTGTGCCAAACAGAAGCGAACTCCCGCGTTGCAGCCAGCGCAGGTAGATTTCGCCGCGGTGGTAAACGCCTGGCGTTCGTCGCGCCAGGTCACGGTTCGCCTTGAGAAGCGGGTCTCCCGTCAGCCATTCCGCCGGACCGGTCAGATCGGGCAGCTTCAACTGATTGCGCGATAGGGCGTCGCGCAGATCGCCGATATTCAGGAATCCCCGTTCGACCACGCGATCGAGCAATTCCTCGACGAGTTTGTCATGTGCGACGTGCTCGGGAAAGCTTTGCGGCTGAATATCGACCGCGCGCAGGGCTTCGCAAAGCACGGGGCGCAAGCGGTCGCGCAACCGGATTTCCGCATGGTGCAGCGCGTCATGGAGCAAAGCGGACAGCCGCTGCCCTTCCGCTTCCGGCAATCTGATCGCGGCGAGCCTGCCGACGGCGCTGCGAAGGTGCTTGACTGCTCGCACGAGCGCTTGGTTCGGCAAGGGACGGACGAGCGGCTGCCGAAACAGCGAATAGGCCCACTCCGACAGAGCGGCGGACGAGACGGGGCGCTCATGATCGATGCATGCCTTTTGCAAATCGTACAGGAGCCTTGCTTCCGCGGGCCAGAACCCGCTTGCCGCGCGAGGAAGAAGCGCCGGGAGCGTTTTGCGAAATGCCTGAGCGTCGGCGTCAGTCATTTGCAACGCAGCCTGCAGCCGCACGACCAAGCGATTGAGATCGGCGACCGCATCAAGCGAGGGTTCGTCGAGACCGATGCCCGCGCGAGTTCGTCGAATGGCCGCGCGCACGACGTTGCCGGCGGCCGCGTCTCGGTTGGCCTGGGTCAGGAGGCGGGCAAAATCTTGTGGCGGAAGCGTGGGACCGACAGCCGCTGCTTGATTAGGTGGAGGGCGTAGTTCCACCGGACCGGCGGGACCATCAATGCGCAGCACCGGATCGGGAGCGCCGGCAAGACGCGTTTGCAGAAACAGCGCCGCCGCATCGACGTCTTCCGCGAGGATACGATCGATGCTGTCAAAATCGTCGATGGCCGAAAAGTAGCGCGGCAAGAGCGCCGGATCGAAGTAGTTCAACTCCAAATAAAGGGCGGCGAACTCCTCGTACACCGTGTGGTCGCTGGCCGGCGGCAAAAGATAGCGCTCTTGCCTCAGCACCGTGCGAATCTCGGCGAATTCCGTTTGGCCGATGCGGTGGATGCGCTCCCGTAATAGAGCCGGACTGAGCCGTCCTCTTTCGAAGCGTGTCCGAATCGCTTGGTGGACACGGATGTGAAAGGAGATGCGCCAATATTTGAGAAGCGCCTGGGCGCGAGAAAGCGCGCGCAGTTCTTCGATCTCGGGCGCCGAAATAAGCTGTAGCGTTTCGGCGAGTCCGCGCGCCGCCGGCTCACCCAGTTCAGCGTGCGTGACGATTTGAAGGAGCGACACCCGATCGATGACGTAGCTAAGGTGATGCGGAACTTGCAAACCCAGCCCCGTCAAGCGGCAATCATGTTTAATGACCCGCCGCAGCAAGCGCGACGGCACCAGCAACGTTGCGGGGTCGGCGGCCTCAAGAAGCCCGCGCAATTCCTTGACGTCCAGATGCGGTTCGGCAGCGACGGACAAGACAGCGTCCTCTTTGAAACTCGATACTCATAAAATAGGTGAGGAGATTTTATGAGCCGGTCGCTGCTTTCGAAATACAAAGTGCAAAAGGACGCGTTCTCCGTCGTATCACTCCACGACCCGCCCGACGACATGGCCTTTTGGCTCACCAAAAGCCCCTTGGAGCGGTTAGAGGCGTTGGAGCTTCTGCGGCAAATCCACTATGGCCAAGCAGCGATTACCGGTCGACTTCAGAGAGTTCTTGAAATCGCTAAACTCGAAAAGAGTTAAGTACCTCTTGATCGGCGGTTACGCCGTCGTCTATCACGGCTATCCCCGCGCAACGGGCGACATGGATGTGTGGGTGGAAACCTCACCTCAGAACGCCAAAAGACTTGATCGCGCAATCCGCGAGTTTGGTTTCGACGTTGAAAAACTATCGCCCGACTTATTTGAAAAGCCCGACCAGATCGTGCGGATGGGCATTCCGCCCATGCGCATCGAAGTCCTTACCACGATTTCGGGCGTCCATTTTTCGGACTGCTATCGGCGACGCAGAGTCATCCGGATTGACGGAATCAAGGTCTCTGTGATTTCACTTCGCGATTTACTGGCGAACAAGAAAGCCTCGGGTCGGACCAAAGATCTCGCGGACTACGAACAACTCAAAGTGAATCTTCGAGGCGAGCCGGGAGCGTAAGCGACCGGAGGGCGCGACGTGGCGCACTCCGGTCGCTTACGCCGCTTACGCTCCCGGCTCGCCATGATCTAGCTGCATACCGAATCTTCAATACTGAGCCGTGCCATCGTCGCAGCCGTCACCTGCCAGGGGCACGACCACACCAGGAAAAACAGCGCCTGCCGCGCCCAGCGTTGCGCGGGATGATCGCGGACGAACCCGGCGCCCTTGCTCACCGCCAGCGCCGCTTGAGTCGCGCGCAATACGAGTGTGTTCGCTCGAGCCCGCAGGCTCTGCGCGGCATCGGGCGGAACGGGCGCCGCGCTCAGGTCGAGCATCTCCTGCCGCAACGTTCGATGCGCCATTTCCAATCGCGTCGCATCGTCGGCAAGCTGTGGCCGATCTTTCGCTTCCTGGAGAAGGTGGCGAACCGCGGCCCCGGTCAAACCGATCGCCAGGCACGACGTTTCCAGTCCGCCTGTGCCGCCGCGCTTGCTGGCCAACACGTGATCTGCAGGCCCGGCAAGTATCTGTGAGCGAGGCAATCGAACTCCTTTGCAGCGCACCGGACCGGTGAGCGAACCGTCCATGGCCATAAGTTGCAGGGGCTCCTCCACGATGACCCCAGGGAGATTGGCGCCCATGACGCCGAGAATCTGTTTGCCGGCGTCGGTGACCGCGCCCATCACGATATGATCCGCGCGTGCGGCGCCGGTGACCCAGGGAATGACGCCGTCGATGATGAACACATCGCCGTCCTGGCGAGCGGTCACGGGTGGCTCGGTGTGCTGGTGCGATGTAGTGAGCTGGGCCAGGCCAACCGTGGCAAACCGCTTTCCTATCACGAGTTGGGGTAGAATCTCGCTGCACAGGCTGTCTTTGCCGCTATCGATCAAACGCCTGCAAGCGGCATCGCGCTGACTGAGAAGGAAGCAAGTGGTGAGACATTCGCCGGCAAGCGCTTCATAGCGCTCCAACAAATCGACGCCGCTCAAACCTTCGCCGCCGTAAGTCTGCGGAATTGACCAGCGCAGGCCGCCGAGCTTTTGCAGAGCGGCCCACGAAGCGCCGGGCCAAACCGGCGACTCATCGGCGTGCCGAGCGTGCCGAGCGTGCCGAGCGAGGTCGGCGAGAATTTCTTGCGAGAGAACGGACATTTCTCTACCCATCATGGAACGCGGATGAACGCTGATAATGCGGATTCACGCGGCTTGGTTGATCCGCGCGCCTCCGCCGAATCCGCGTTTATCCGCGTTCCTTTTTCTTGAAGCCGCGCTGCCGCTGTGCGCTGTATCTTGCGAGCGCATCTTCGATGATCGGCAGGGATGATTTGGCCGGCTCCATCTCATCGACCTCCACCGCTTTGCCTTCCAGCGTCTTGTAATCGAGAAAGAAGCGCTTGAGCATCGTCAAGCGGTGGCTGGGCAGTTCCTTGGCCTCGCGGAAGCCGTCATATTCCGGATCATCGACCGCGATCGCCAGCACCTTGTGGTCTTTCTTGCCGCTGTCGATCATGGTCATGATGCCGATGGCCCGCGCGCTCACGAGGGTAAGCGGCGCCACCGGTTCCTGGCACAGGACCAGCACATCGAGCGGGTCGTCGTCCTCCGCCAAAGTCTGCGGAATGAATCCATAATTCGCGGGGTAGTAGACCGCGGAATAGAGGATGCGGTCGAGCCGTAGAAGCCCGGTCTCCTTATCCAGCTCGTACTTCACGCTCGAGCCCATCGGGATTTCGATGACCGCGATAAACTCCGCCGGCAACTGCGCGCCGGGCGTGACGTCATGCCAGGGATGCGTCATAAACAATCCTCTTCCTAATCGTTTTCTTCATCTTATTCACCGGACTGGTGCCACGCCCACGCCACAGCGCGCAGAACAGAAATCCTTGAATGAAAAGGCGTGGGCGTGCGGCTCTTGCAAGGTCCACACGCCCACGCCTTCGCTGACAGTATTAATTCGTTGCAAATGACGGCGTGGGTGTGGCACCCAGCGCCCAGCCTATTCTCCGGTCGCTTACGCTCCCGGCTCGCCTGTCAGTTCTTGAGCTGGTTCCACAAAAACGCGTACGCCAGCGCTTGCATGAACGCCGCCTGGTCGTTGTTGGCGGCGCCGCCGTGGCCGCCTTCGATGTTCTCATAGTAGAGGACATCGTGGCCCATGTCGCGCATCTTGGCGACCATCTTGCGGGCATGTCCGGGATGGACGCGGTCGTCGCGCGTCGAGGTCGTGAACAGGGTTCGCGGGTACTTCGTGTCCTTCGCCACATTGTGGTAGGGCGAGAACGTCTTCACGAACTCCCATTCCTTGGGATCGTCCGGATTGCCGAACTCCGCCACCCAACTCGCGCCGGCCAACAGCTTGTGATAGCGCTGCATGTCGAGCAGTGGCACCTGGCAGACGACGGCGCCGAAGAGATCGGGCCGCATCGTCAGCATGTTGCCGACGAGAAGTCCGCCGTTGCTGCCGCCCATCACGCCCAGGTGCTTGGGCGAGGTGACTTTTCGTTTTTGCAAATCCTCGGCCACGGCGATGAAGTCTTCATAGGCGCGGGGCCGGTTTGCCTTCAAAGCGGCGTCGTGCCACTTGGGCCCGAACTCGCCGCCGCCGCGAATGTTGGCCACCACGTAGACGCCGCCCTTTTCAAGCCACGCAGCGCCCGTGCCGGCTTGGTAGCCCGGCACCATCGGAATGCGGAAGCCGCCGTAGCCGTAAAGCAAGGTCGGGTTGTTGCCGTTCAGCTCGATGTTGCTGCGCGACACCTGAAAATACGGAATGCGGGTGCCGTCCTTGGAGATCGTCTCGTGCTGGGTGACGTTCAGTCCTTCGCTCTTGAAGTACGCCGGCGTCTCCTTGATTCTTTCGGCCGCGCCCTTGCCGAGCGTGCCTAGATGGAGGCTTGACGGCGTCAGATAATCCGCCACGGTCATGAAGTAATCGTCCGACTCATCCGGATCGATGGCGAACGCATTGGCGGTGCTGAACTTGGGCGCTCCCGGCAAATCCTCGCGCGTCCATTTGCCGTTCTTGCGCGTCAGCACATAAAGCCGGCTTTGCACGTTGTCGAGTTCGTTGAGGATAATGTGGTTCTTAGTCGGGCTGTAGCCGGCCAACGATTTCCGCTCGCTCGGCTCGAAGAGGACGTCGAAATTCCGCTTGCCGGCCATGAAGTCGTCGAAGTTGGTGACGAGCAGAGCGCCCGCGGGATAGGTTTTGTCGCCGACCTTCCAATCCGAACGAAGCGTGATGAACATCAGGTCGCGATGAATGCCGGCTTGGGCGTCGTCGGGCTTTTCGATCTTGATAAGCTTGTCGCCCTTGCGCTGGTACATCTGGCTCTTCCAGAAGGTTTCGCCGCGCATCACGAACTCGCGTTCGAAGCCCTTGGTCAAGTCCATGAATGCCCCGACGCTGACGTCTTCGGGCTTGCCCTCAAAGACGAGCTTGGCCTCGGCGAGTGGCGTGCCACGCTTCCATTCCTTGACGATGCGCGGGTAGCCTGAATGCGTCAGACTGCCCTTGCCGAAATCGGTGCCGACGAAGACGCTGTCGGGCCCGCGCCAGCTCAGCCGGCTCTTGGCCTCGGGAAGGTAAAAGCCGTCCTTCACAAATTGCTTCGTCTTTGGATCGAATTCGCGAACCACGGTGGCGTCGGCGCCGCCGCGCGACAGCGAAATCAGCACCTTGTCAAAGTTGGGCCGCAGGAATTGGGCGCCTTTCCAGACCCAGTTTTCCTTTTCGGCGTCGGCCAGGGCGTCGAGATCGAGCACAATTTCCCAATTCGGCTTGGCCTTGCGATATTCATCGAGCGTCGTTCGCCGCCACAAGCCGCGTTTGTGCTTGGCGTCGCGCCAGAAGTTGTAGTAATGGTCGCCGTCTTTCGCGATCATCGGAATGCGCTCGTCGGAGTCGAGGATCTTGAGCAGCCGATCCTTGAGCGCGGTGAACGCTTCGCCCTTGGTCAGTTCCGCGACGCTCGCGTTTTGCCCCTTGACCCAATTGAGGGCCTTGTCCCCGGTGACGTCCTCGAGCCAAAGATACGGATCCTTGCCGTCCCCGCCGTGCGCGGGAAAGGACAGCGCCAGGCCAAAGCCTGCAAGCAGGAGCCAACGAGACATGATGAATCCTCCGTAAGTTGGATGGTAGTGTTCGCGAGTCGAGCGGCATCGAGTGGTATAGACGAAATGCGAGGAAAGTCTATTCTTGCGTTGGCGGTTCGTACGGGTTCCTCTTCTCTGCTCCGGTGAATAATGCCTGGTATCGACTATCGCAAGGTTCGCGCGCTCGTTTCAATGGCGGAGCGGCGGGAAACCATCTCGATCTCTGGGCCCTGGCAACGAAGAAGCCGCTCTATGAGGCAGCCTCGGACCTATGTGAACGGCTAAATCGCGATGTGCCTTGGATTGAGCCGGCACAGAGAAGAGGAACCCGTGAATGAGCGTCACTCGTGTATCATGCCATTACGGCTACAGCGCGAGGAAAAGCCAGAAATACTGGAGCAGGACATGAAAGTCATCTACGACAAAGGAACGGACATGCTCTCCATTATCCTACGAAGTGGCTCGGTCGCCGAAAGCGATGAGGTTCGACCAGGCTTAATTCTGGATTACGACAGGCGCGGCCAGCTACTCTCTTTGGAGCTACTCGATGCATCCGAACAAGTTAAGGCGCCTCAGGCCGTGGAATTTGCGCTTGCTGGTGCGGATTAGACGTATTTGACAGATCGCTCCCCTCCGGCCGATCTTACTCATTCCCGCGCGCGCAACTCCCCCGTTTGTCGTCTTCTTTAGTGAAGCCAATGCTTAACGCCGAAGACATCCAGGTGCGGATGGCTCAGCGCGGCGATCGGGCCGCGTTTGAGGAGCTGGTCCGCCGTACCTCGCGGCTCGTCTTCGCGCGGCTCTATCTGGAAACCGGCGACACGCATCTGGCTGAGGATTTGCTCCAAGAAACGCTTTGGACCGCTTATCGCTCGCTGGAGCAGCTTGAGGAGCCGGGCAAGTTTCGCGCCTGGCTGTTGCGGATCGCCCAGAACATCGCCATCGACGCCGCCCGCCGCGGGTCACGCCAAAAGCGCGGCGCGGAACCGGCTGCAAGCGTCGAGGGATTGCGCCTCGTTCCCGCCCCCGACCTCGGCCCCGACGCCCAAGCCGAGCGCGAGGAACTGCGGCAAAAGGTGCTGGCAGTGTTGCGCTCGTTGCCGGAAGAATATCGGCTGCCCCTGACGCTTCGCTATCTCGCCGGCGCCGATTATGAAACCATCGAAATGCAAATGGGCGTGTCGAACGGCTCGCTGCGAGGCTTATTGCACCGCGGCATGAAGCTGCTGCGCGCGGAGTTGCAGCCATTGATGGGGGAATTGGTGCCGCCATCGAGCGGGGTGAAAGAGAAGAAGGGAACGACGGGATAGGGGAATCCGGAACGAATGCTTTGAGCACCAGGTTGTGCCGCTTGCGTTTCGCGCTCGCTTGGCGCCGTGCGAGCGCGAAACGCAAGCGGCACAACCTGGCGCCTTGGGAACAGAATCATGTCCGAACATATTTGGGTCCGCGAGAACTTTGAAACGCACATCGCCGACGGCTTGAAGTCCGACGAGCGCAATCGCATCGAGCGGCATCTCTCCGGGTGCCACGAATGCGCCCGCGAGTTGGCCGAGGCGAGCGCACTCGACCAGGCCCTGACCGACCTCTTCGCCACCGCCCGCCCCGCGCCGGGACTGGAAAGCCGGATGATCGAAACCCTGCGCCCGGCACGCCGCGTTCGCCGGCCGTGGGTGCGCTTTGTCGCGGGGATGGCGGCGACGATTCTCTTGGGTCTTGTCGGTTACGTCGCGCAACGGATCAGCCTCGCCGACCATTTGCGTTTGCCTGGGATTCTCGCGAAAAACATATCGGATTCGCCGAAAGCCTTGTCTAAAGCTGACTTGGTCAATGAGAGCATGATTAACGAATATTCAAAGGTGGGAGGCGCCAGAAGAGGAATAGGAATAATCGGCGGCAAGCAGAAGGGCGCGGGAGCGGGTGAAGAAGGTCGCGAAAAGTTCGCCGGTGAAGCTAGTAATGCCACCGGTTTGGGTGATGACCTGCTTGGAGGAACGCAACTCGATACGCAGAAGCGCCTTAAAGAACTGGGATCCACGTTGGAAGGCAAGTCGCAGGGAAAGCTGAATATCATCTCCGGATTGGCCCCAGCAGGAAACCCTGACGACGGTCCTAATCCGGCTCAAGGCGTGGACGTAAAGGTTTACCACAAACCCAGCGACAAGTTGAACGCGTACCAGATTGGTACATATGGAGGCGACCAGGGGAGAGAAGCAGGTCTTGAGAAGCGCTTGATGGAGATCGCGAATCTGACGGTGAAAGCCTCGGAAGCACAAACGGGATCATTGATGTTCGGTGCAGGAATGAACAGTGACTCGGGGATTCAAGGCTCGGTTGTTAATGCTGGCAAGCAACCCGACCGCGTTCATCTTGTCGATGACTCGAAGAGCATGGGCGCTGTGACGAAAAGTACCGTTGCGAAGCCGGCGTTACCAGGCAATGAAAGTGCTCAGCAGGGGGAAACGAAGAAGCAATTGCAGGATTTCGCCGGCGAACCAAAAGAGGCGATAAGAAAACACGGCGCGTTCGGCGAGGAAAGGGAGCTCTCGATGGATTTCGGGAAAGGGCCGGTGTACTTCGATCCAACCGCAAAGAGCCGGCGATTACCCGTCTATCCCGTGGGTGACCTAGTTATTCCGATTGACTCGCACAAAGACACGAGCGGCAAAGCCCAAGCGGAGGGTGGACGCGGCGAGGCGAAAGGCGAACCGAAGGACGACGCAAGGAAGAAAGTTCAAGACGCCGAAGCCTACAACAAGGATACCAATGCCAAGCCTGGCGGCGGCGAGAAGAAGGACCCGCCCCAGCAGCCCGAACCCGTCCCCGCCTCGCGCAAGATCATCCGCACCGGCGACGTCGAGTTCGAGATCGATCAATTCGATGCCGGAGTGGCCGCAGTCACCAAGCTCATCAACGCCATCCCCGGCGCCTTCATCGCCACCATCAACAGCGACAAGCTCGCCAACGGCAAGGTGAAGGGGTCCATCGTCGTCCGCATGCCGCCCGAACGTCTCGACAAGTTCCTCCTCGACCTCCGCGGGGATTTTGCCAAGACCGGCGATCTCAAGAACCAGCGCATCGGCAGCCAGGACATCACCAAGCAGTATTTCGACCTGGAAAGCCGGCTCCGCGCCGCCCGCACCATGGAAGATCGGCTCATCGACATCATCAAAAAGGGCAAAGGCGAGATCAAGGACCTCCTGGCCGCCGAGCGCGAACTGGGCGTGTGGCGGACCAAGATCGAGGAGATGGAAGGCGAAATCCGCTACTTCAACAACCAGGTCTCGCTCAGCACGCTCACCATCGCGCTCACCGAAAAGGAAATCCGCCAAGCGGCGTCCATGGTCATCAGCGAGCGCATCAACATGCGGATCGAGACCGAGGACGTGGAGAAGTCGCTGCAAACCGCTTTGGCCGCGGTCACCGGCGCGAAGGGCCGGGTCTTGAAATCCGACTTGAAGCTGCACGCGGCCGGGCAATATGACGCGATCCTGCAATTCGAAGTCGCCCCGGCCGCCGCCGACAAGGTGCGCGATCAGCTCAAGCAGCTCGGCATCGTCACCCAGCACGATTCCGAGCGCCAGCAGCAAGCCGTCGGCGGCACCGAGACCTTGGGCGAGATCAAATCGCGGCAAAGCGACGTGCAATTCAACGTCGTCATGTACAACATCGCCGACATCAAACCGCGCGACACGTTCCAGCTCCAGGTCGCCGCCCAGGACGTGCCGGCCGAGTTTCGCAAGCTGCAAGTCGAGGCGATCCTGGCCAAGGGCTGGGTCCGCGTCGCTCAGCTTAACGAGGCCGAC
>JACPZP010000057.1 GCA_016195405.1 Planctomycetota bacterium
CGTCGCAAGGTTGCGGCCGTAGCACTTGGAGCAGACGCCCTTCCTCGACTCGCAGGTCAGCACGCTGCGGATGCGGATCCGCTCGATGCCCTCGACATAGATCCCGTCCGCGATTTCTTGTCCATGTATGAGCAATTCGCAGACAAAATAAGTATCATTTCGCAAGACGAATCGCGGTTGGCACCGGAAATGCTCCGTCCAAGCATCGTGTTGTTGGAGCGCCAAAGGATCGCGTTCACGCATGACAGATTGGACGATTCGGCGATGATCGATGCCACGGAGCATTTGTTTCTGAGTGATTTTGAGCGGCTGCAGAACCAGTACAGGCGTATTGAGCTATTGAGTCGCTGCATCTTCAGACGCCGTCCGTCTGGGCGGCGTGCTCGCGGTCGGACGTCGGCTCCCAGATGAGAGCTTACCAGACACGTGGCGTTGCGGAGTTGCCGGAGCCACTACCGAACCAGACCCGGCAACAGGCAGGGCCGACAACTCGCCATCGACTTTCCTGCCCCGGCTTCTGCATCGCCTCATTCGTCAAACCGTACCAGATCGTAGTATCCTACAGCGTCTTCATGTCCGCCAGGACGCCGTGGAGGGCGGCGCTTTCGTCGAACAGGTGGCCGTAGTGCTTGCGTATCATCTTCAGGTCCTTGTGGCCGAGCAGCTCGCGGAGATATTCCAGCTTATCCGGGTGCTGGACGATGAACTGGGTGGCGAAGGTGTGGCGGAGCCCGTACACGCTGAGCCCGTCCGGCAGGTTGATCGGCGGCTTCCTGTTTTTGAGCCGCACCCGCAGCTTGAACATCATCATCGTCACCCCGTCTCCGGAATAAGGTCTGCCATGCGTGTTCCTGAAAATCGGGCCTTCGGAATGTTCCTTGTTCAGACGCTCGACCAGCTTCACCATTTGCGGACTGAGCCAGATCCGCCGGACGATTTTCCGCTTCGACACCCTGCCGCGGTACAGGTCCTCGACATCCCACACTTTCAGCTGCGGGCGGTAGTGCCGGGCTTCCACCTTGCGGACGGTGGACGGCCTGGCGCCGGTCCAGGCCAAAGCACGCAGGAGGTCGCCGAACCGATCATTGACATTCGCGGTAACGATCTTGAAAACTTCGGGCGTCCAGACCGCGTCGCCGCCGCGCGAGGCACCTTCGGGAAGATCGATCTTGCCCCGAAGCGGATTGTTGGCGATCAGCCGGACCTTGCCCGACGCAGCCCAATTGAGGCAGGCGAGGATCATCGCCTTGTACAGCCGGCGAGTGCCGTCGCTCTTCACGTCCGTCTTTGCCTTGATCCATTCTTCGACGTGGCGGGGCCGAAGGTCGCGAACCCTGATGTCCTTGCCGAGGAATGCCAGGAAGTCGTTGACGCGAGCTTTGCACAAGCGGAATCGATCGGCGTCGTGGGTCTTCTCGACGTGCAGGAGCCAGTCCTCCGACACCTCGCCGAACGTCGGGCTGGATGTGATCGGCTCGGCCATGTCGTGCTTGACCTGGAGGAAGCGGAATTGCTTCTCGGCTTCCTCCTTGTCGGTGCCGAGGCGGTGGAATTTGCCTTCGATGGTGGTAGTGTACTGGCTGAGGAACGGTGTCCAGTTGAGCTTCGGTTTGCGTCCGGCGGGCATGGTTGGCTCCGGGGAAAAAGGTATTCTTTGTGTCCCAGGAATTCTTTGTGCAATTCCTTGTGTTAGTATTGTATCATGAACACAAAGAATATCAATGGGTTAGCCAAAAATGCCGTGGATTTCGCTGTTTTCTGAGAAGTGGAAGAAATCAGCCTGCATTCATGCCCATAAAACCGATGCCGACGATGCCGATGCCGACGATGCCGATGCGGATCATCATTGGTCCTTGATTCGACGAAACTCCATCATTTCTCCGCAGCGCCGCAGAGCCTCGCTATTTTGACTTTCCACGTCGCCGCTCATTCTCCGCAATCCGCGCCTTGATCACCTTCCGCACCAGAGCAGCCGGCAGCGGCTTGTCCGCTGGAAAGCGAATGGTGCCTTTGCTGGTGTCATATCCTTTGAGGTCGTCTTTGAGGGCTGCCACCGTCGAGCCGCTCCCGGGGAAAAACGAGCAGTGATTCGCGGCCGCGCCGAAGCAGACCAAGACTCTGCCGTCAAGGCTGAACGCCGGCAGCCCGTAGCTCATGCACTCTTCGGCCTTCGGCACGATCGTCTTGATGGTCTTGCGAAGCTTCTCCAGCGCTGCACGTTGCTCAGGGCTGACCGAAGTGAGATACTCATCGGGGGTCTTGCCTTTGGGTTTGGCTGTCATGGCTTAAGGCTCCTCGAAGCTTTCTAAAGTAGGACGGTTTTGCAAACCGTCCGGCCAACAGACGGATTGCAAATCCGTCCTACGACTAGCCGCCGAATACCAGGATGTAGCCGTTCGGATCGCGCACTTCGTACTCGGTGTCGCCGTAACTCTGCTTGGTGAGCGGCATCCGAATGAACGGCTTGTCCTTCACTTGCTCATAAAAGTCCGCCACGCCATCCATTCGAATGTATGTATCCCAAAGTCCTTCCGGACGCAACGGCGCCAGGTCGGGCTTCTGGTAACCTTCGAGCCGCAGGAGCATGATTTCGGCATCGTCGCGTGAAAGGCTGGCATAGACGTAAGGCGGCTTTTTCGGAAAGAAGGAGGCCCGGAAGCCGAGCTCATTCACATACCAGTCCGCCGTGGCGCCGACATCGGGCACCAGAAATGTCGGCACTGCACTGCGCAGCCTCATTGGTTAGTCTCCGTTTGCTTTCGTTTCGGCAAGCCGGGGCGCTGACCCGCGAGCGGGCCGGCTTATCCGGTATACGCCTTTTTCACTTTGTCGATGTCGATCTTCTTCATCTGAAGCACCGCCGTCATTGCCCGCTGCGCTTTGACAGAATCGGCGTCCGCGAGCATCTCGAGCAGAGCCGTAGGAACGACTTGCCAGGAGACGCCGTATTTGTCTTTGAGCCAGCCGCATTGCTGCGCCTTCTTGTCGCCGCCTTGAGAGAGCTTTTCCCAGTAGGTGTCGACTTCTTCCTGCGACTTGCAACTGACTTGGAACGAAATGGCCTCGTTGAATTTGAACATCGGGCCGCCGTTGAGCCCTGTGAAGGCCTGCCCATCCAGCTCAAAAGAAACGGTCATCACCGTGCCGGGCGCTTTGCCGTGATGCTCGCGTCCCGCCTCTCCAAAGCGCGTGGTGTTCACGATCTTGGAGTTCTTGAAGATACCGACATAGAACTTGGCAGCTTCTTCGGCTTGTTCATCGAACCACAAACATGGGGTGAGCTTCTGCATGGTTGCACTCCTTCTTGGGTTGTGAGCTCGAGCGAGACTAAGCGCCGCCGCGCGGCAGCGTCGCCAGCAATTCTTCCAAACGATCGTAGCCCGCGGCCACGCCCTCTTCCATTGGAGACTTGAGGACGGTGTCACGCGCTTCTTTGGACTCGTAGAGGATGGTTTGCGTGAGGGTGGTCTTGCCGGCTTGCTCGACAAATACAATCGTGCCAACCGCTTCGCCGGGGTACCAGGACTGGTCGAATTTCTCCGTGGAAACGATGCGTTCGGGCGGGACGATTTCCTTGTAGACGCCGCCCATTCCCATGTCGACTCCGTCGGGGCCGCGCCACACCCAGCGAAAAGCGCCGCCGACTTTCAGATCCATTTCGCAGACCACCATGGACCAGCCAGGCGGTCCGGAGAGCCAGCGCTTGAGCAGCTCCGGCTTGGTGAACGCCTCGAAGACCAGCTTGCGCGGAGCGTTCAAGACTCGGGTCATTACGATTTCGCGGTCGGTGGGCGTTGTGACTTTCAATGATCCGCTGTTGCTCATCAGTAGGCTCCTCTAAAGTGATGTGGGGGCACGTTTCGCTTCCTGAAGTTTCAGCTCTTCGAGCAGGACATCAAGACGTTCGAAGTTCCCCTCCCAAATGCGACGGTATTCCTCGAGCCATCGGTTCGCTTCCGCAAGCGGCTTGGCTTCGATCCGGCACAGATGCGTGCGTCCTACGACGCGGCGGCGCACGAGCCTGGCACGCTCCAGGACCCGGACGTGTTTGGAGGCCGCGGGAAACGACATTCGCAGGGGCGCTGCCAACTCGCTGAGGTTCCACTCTCCCACAGCCAGACGCCGCAGCATCGCCCGCCGCGCGGGATGCGCCAGGGCGTGAAAAACCCGGTCCAGACGCGGGGATCGATCTAAAACCATGTGGTTTAGTATAACGAGAGTCCGGACAATGTCAACCACTTGGTTTAATATTCTTCAACTGGAACAATGATTCCTGGAAGCGCGCCAGGCTTGAGGCGTCGGGCCTGATCCTTGCGAAAGGAAGGCGCGACGCCTTCCGCGGGCGGCAACAACGTCGCGCGCGGCAACGCACCTTGCAATGGCGGTGGGACTGGCGCCGTCGGCGCCGGCGGCGGCTGCCGCGGCGGAACCGGCGCGGGCGGCGGCATCTTCAATGGGTCGGCGGGTGGATTCATTTCCAGGCCTTTGTCGGCGGGCTCGTGGCCTACCGGATACCGGTTCGCGTTTGGGCCAGGGACAACGTCGAGCGGATAAGGCCGCCGGTGCCACGCTCGACCCAACGGCCCAATCGACCGGTAGCGTTCCTCGAAGAAAAAGACGCCGTGGGTTTCGAGGATCGTGCCGGTCTGGCGTTCGAGGTTGGCCAGCTCCGTGTTGTATTGCGAAAGGGCCTGCGCCTCCGCGCTGACGGCCGTGCCCCAGTCGCTGATGGCTTGCAGCACGTTCAGCAAGATCGTGCGGCCGTTGCGGTAATCGGCTTGTTGCTTGTCGAGGTTATCCTTGGCGGAGGCGCGGCTTTCCTTGAGCAGGGCGTATTGATCGGAGAACTGGGCCAGGTTGCGCATATTGCCCGCGAGGATGTGCAAGGCGCTGTGCAGCCCCTGGTCGAGATTGGCGCGATCGCGCATCAAGAGCAGCTCGGCGTTACGCAGGTCCGCACGGGCGGCACGCAAGCCGAGAGGGACGGAGAAATTGACTCCCAGCGTCCAGTCCGTGAACTGGCCCGACGCCGTGCCGATTCGTGCTCCCGAAGGCGTCTCACCCTCCAGTCCGTTCCAGCGATAGAACATCGTGGCGTCCACTTTCGGCAACGCCTGGTTTTTCGCGATCAAAAGCGATTGCTGATCGGCCTCGATGATCAGCTTCAGCTCGATGAGGTCGGGCCGGCGATCCTCGGCCAGGCGAATGACCTCTTCCCAATTTGGGTCGATCCGGACGGTGCTTGGCGCGGATGTCGGCACGAAGCGTTCCGGCACCGTCGGCGGCAGACCGAGAATGTTGCGCAGGGCCGCCTCTTGCTGTAATTGGTTGGCTTGGGCGGTCAGCAAGGCGACGCGGGAGTTATAAAGCGCGGTGCGCGCCTGCGCAACATCGGCGGAGGAAACGAGCCCGACGCCGGCGCGTGCCTCGGCGCGCTTGAAGGCCGCCTCGTTCTGCTCAGCCTGCTGCTTCTTGGCCCAAACGTCGGTGCGGGCGAAAACGACGGCCCAGTACGCTTCGATCACGCCGCGCACCATGTCCTGCATGGCGTCCTTGTATTGGAAGTACGAACGCTCGGTATTGAGCCGGGCGATCACGATGGGCGCCATGTTGGCGGCGATTCCCGCGCCTTGCATCAACGGCTGCGTGTAGCTTAAGGTGCTGTTGGTGACGTTTTGTGGATTGAGCGTAAACAGGCCGGGAAGGATTGTCTGAAAGCGCGAGTGCGTGTCGGCGAAATCAAACCCCAACGTGCCGCCGAGCACGTTCTTCTTCGACACCCCGACGCTGAGGTCGTATTCGTCCGTGCGCGGTCCGATAATGCTCACGCCGAATGGAGTGGTGAAGTCGGCGAAGGCCGTTGGGCTTTCCGTGCGGTGCCAGATGTTCTTGATATTGAGGTTTGGATCGAAGACGCCGCGGGCTTTGTCGATCTGGGTGTTGGAAATGGCGGGATCGTAGATCGTTTGACCGCTCGAAACCGCGGTCGAACCCGCCAGAACGCGAACCACTTTGGTGTTGGCCAGTGCGATGCGGATAGCTTCGTCGAGCGACAATTCCTGCGGCACTGCGTTCGATTTCGGATCATCGACGGTGGGCGGCGGCGGAACGGCGGGAATATTGGCCCGAGGAAGCTGTGTGATGTCGCGGATTTCGAGATTGCGTTGCTCGGGTATGACGAGCGACCACAGCCCGCCCGGAGCGCAGCCGCAGACAAGCAGCAACATCAGCCAACCAGCCCGCGGCGCGCAGCGGAGACGACAATTCGCCATAGATCCAAGATCGGACCGCTCCGGCTTTAATCTTCAAGTTTCCGGCTCGTAACGATTATTCGGTCTCGGCAATCTGTTCCAAGTCGTCCGAATGGAGAACCTGCATGGCTTGGGTGTAGTTGGTGGTGTCCTCGACGATTTCGCCGTCGCGCAACACGACGATGCGCCGCGCACTATGCGCGACGGCTTGATCGTGGGTAACCAAGATAACCGTGATGCCGCTCTCTTGGTTCAGATTGCGAAAGAGTTGGATGACCTCTTTGCTGGTCCGCGTGTCCAGGTTTCCGGTCGGTTCGTCGCACATCAGAATGGATGGTTTGTTGACGAGGGCTCGCGCGATGGCGACGCGCTGTTGTTGGCCGCCGGAAAGCTGGCTGGGGTGGTGGTCGAGGCGGTCGGCCAGGCCCACCTTCGCCAATAACTCGGTCGCTCGCAGACGTCGTTGCCGGGCCGACAGGGAGCGTGCATAGAGCAACGGCAGCTCGACGTTTTCGAGCGCGCTGGTCCGGTTGAGGAGATTGAAGTTTTGAAAGACGAACCCGATGCGCTGATTGCGAACCTTGGCCCGCTCGTCACTCGCCAAGGAGGCGACTTCTTGGCCGGCCAGCATGTAGCTGCCGCTCGTCGGACGATCGAGGCAGCCCAGCGTGTTCATAAGCGTCGACTTTCCGGATCCGGACGGGCCGACAAGAGCGACCGCTTCCCCCTGGTCGATCGTCAGGCTCACTTTCTTGAGCGCGACGACCTCGACTTCGCCCAGAGTGTAGACTTTACGAATATCGCGGAGATGAATTAGCGGCATGGGCTCTTCTTACAATCCTATTATGATAATAAGCTACGGAGCCTTGATTCTCCCGACAAACCGCTCTTTCCCAAAGGGAAGGCTTGATGAGCCGACGCTCTCGCGCCCGTGAAGTGGCCTTGCAGCTCTTGTTTCAGCGCGATCACAACGCCGCGGTCGCGAGACCAGCCATTGAAGCCTTCGCCGAAGAGCGTCTGCGCGACCTCGAAACGCGGCGCTTCTGCCTGGAGCTTTTCGACGGCGTCGTGGGGCATCTAGAAGAGATCGACGCTAAGCTGGCCGCCGCCGCCGATAATTGGCGCCTGCCGCGCATGGCGACGGTTGACCGGAATCTGTTGCGGCTGGGAGCGTTCGAGATTCTGTTTTTGAAGGACACTCCACCGGCCGTCGCTCTCGATGAGGCCATCGAGTTGGCGCGGCGCTTCGGCTCTGCGGAATCGTCCGCGTTCGTCAACGGCGTGCTCGACCGGCTGCGGCGCGAAGCCGAACCGCTTGCGCCTCCGCCGGCTTCGCCAATTCCTCAAGAACCCGCACCGGAAGGCGCCTGACCGATGCCGGCACGGCAACCGTTCACGCTGCTCTGCCAGCAACTGGCTCGGCCACGCACTGTCGGCCGAGCTGATCTGCATCTGCACACGACTTATAGTGACGGAACTTACACTCCGGCCCAGGTCGCCGAGCTGGCGCGGCGGAGCGGCCTTGCGGCCATCGCCGTCACCGATCACGATACGCTCGATGGAATCTTGCCGGCCCGGGAGGCTGCGCGAAACGATCTGGAAGTGATCGACGGAGTCGAAATCACGACAGAGTTTCACGGCAAAGAGCTGCATCTTCTCGGGTATTTCATTGATGTTGCGAATCAGCCGCTCCAGGACAGCTTGGAGGCTTTGCGCAACGATCGCGTCGATCGCTTTCACGAAATGGTTGATCGCTTGCGCGCGCTCGGCGTGACGCTCGAATTAGAAGACCTACCTGGCGCGGCTAACGGCAAAACGCTGGGCCGCCGGCATCTCGCCGAAGCGCTGGTAAAGTCCAAGCAGGCCGCCACGGTCCGAGAAGCCTTCCAGCGCTATTTGCACGACCATGCCCGGGCGGCGGTGCCTAAACGCTGTCTGCCGGTCGGCGAGGCGATCGCTCTTGTCCGTGCCGCGGGTGGCGTTGCGGCTTGGGCCCATCCCACTTATGATTGCGACCGGGAATCGCTGACGGAGTTGCGGCATCTGGGAATGCAAGCCGTCGAGGTCGAGTTCCCAAGCGGCCGCCCTAGTCGGTGCAAAGCGCTGCGAGCGTTGGCTTCGGAATTGGGCTTGGCCGTAACCGGCGGCAGCGACTGCCACGGGCCCGAGGAGCCGCATCGCGCCGTGGGCGCTCGCACAATTGATGAGCTCGAATTGCACAGATTAAATGCTTGTGTCGCTAGTGGGAAGACCTCGGATTGCGCTTCGATTTCGTTTCATGAAACAAATTGCGTTTCAGGAAGTGTGTCACTCTCTTGAAATAGATCAAACGGACCAGGAGTGCGAGAGTGTTTCGACAGTTTTTCAATAAGATCAAAGCCGGCCTGGCCAAAACGCGCAGCCTCTTCAGCGGCGTGGCGGAGCTTTTTCACCTCAAGGGCCGGGTCGATAAGAAATTCCTCGAGGAGCTGGAAAAACGGCTCTACCTGGCCGACGTGGGTACGGCGGCGACCAGCGAGATCGTCAGCGACGTGCGTCAATCCTTCCTCGACAAGGAAATCACCGGCGACGTAGAGGTCTTCGTCAAGAACAAGCTCCGGGCCCTCTTGACGGCGCCGGAAGACGGCATTCGCTTTCAGCAAAATGGGCCAACGGTCGTCATGATTGCCGGCGTCAACGGCTCGGGCAAAACAACCTCGATCGCCAAGCTGGTGAAACACTGTCAAGACCAAGGCAAGAAGGTGATCGTGGCGGCCTGCGATACATTCCGGGCGGCCGCCGTCGAGCAGCTCACGATTTGGAGCCAGCGGCTCGGCTGCGAAATTGTCAAGAACCAGCAAGGCAGCGACCCGGCGGCCGTCGCTCACGATGCCTGCGAAAAGGCTCGATCCAAGAACTTCGATGTTCTCATTGTCGACACCGCCGGTCGGCTGCACACCCAGGTTCATCTGATGCGTGAACTGGAAAAGATTCGCCGCGTCGTGAGCAAGAACATCGAAGGGGCGCCGCACGAGGTGCTCCTGGTCCTCGACGCCACCAGCGGCCAAAATGCCATCGCCCAAGCCGAGCACTTCAAGAAAACCATCGCCTGCACCGGCATCATCCTGGCCAAGCTCGACGGCACGGCCAAAGGCGGCGCGATTTTCGGCATCAAGCAAAAGCTGGGCTTGCCCGTGAAGTTCGTCGGCGTCGGCGAGAAGCCGGATGATCTTGAAGTTTTCGATCCCGAGGCGTACGTCGAGGCGCTGTTCGCGACGTGACCGCGCAGGTAGAGCTGAGGCACAAGTCGATCACGCAAAAAACCGCACAACTCGCCAGAGAAAGCTGACGAATATCATCGAGAGTCCCACCAGCACCAGCAACGCTCTAGAGCGGCTTCCCTGGCCTTTCGCCATCTGTCGTTCAATTTCTCTGTCGGTCATCTTCGGGCTGATAAACGTGCCGTCCGAACGACGAGGCCCGCTCCGATGAACGGCATGGCAAGGATCGCGGTGATGCGTTGCTGGCGAGAGCGTGCCGTAATGTGGATTGCCAACCTCGGCGGATCATATGTTTGCCGCCAGTACGCTCACGTCCACCCCCAAGTAATCGGCCAGCTTGCGAATCATCTGCCGGCTGAAGCGCTTCTTTCCCGCCAAGACTTCGGAGATCGTTGACTTCGGAATGGCCATTTCTCGGCTAAGTTTCGCCTGCGTCACGCCTTTGGCTTCAAGAAGATGGCGAAGCATGTCTGCATCCGAAGCCGGCTCGATGGCATAATGCTCGTCTTCATAGGCAGCCACCAAATCGCTAAGGGCATCGAGGTACATATCCTCGCCGACATTCAGTTTGCCCTTTGCAAGCAGCCGATCCATGACCTTCTGTGCCTCATCCAGATGACCTTCGGACTTGATTGAGGTCAAGGGAAATGTCAGTACTTGCTCTAAATAGGAGTCACGGCCCTTGCCCCTCAGCCGTGACCGCGTCTTCGTCGGCATTTGTCACCGTCCTTTTCGCTGTTGCTTTAGTGTCTTCCGCGGAGGCGGGGCGAAGCACCCGCATTCTTCCTGCCATTTGTTTTTATCGTACTCGACGTGCGTCATCACCTTGAGGACGAAGACCTTTTGGCTGGCGTACAAAGGCCTCGTGATCAAGCGGTATTTATTGCCGCCGATATTGAAGAAACAAAAAGGGGTCGGGAGTCTTTTCAGAAAAAGACTCCCGACCCTTTTGCGCTCTTAGACGCCTGCGAAACCGTCTCCGCCCCGCAAGCGCTTCCGCAGGTATGGCTCGTCGCAATAAATCTGTCACATATTGGCGTTGACATGTTGGTCAGGAGTTTATGAATATCGCAGCCCATGAGTCATGGATGACCTTACTCCACAGAGGAGGTTCGCCTGCGCGCCGTTGAG
>JACPZP010000039.1 GCA_016195405.1 Planctomycetota bacterium
TCTCGTTCGAGAACCGCTACCGCACTCGCGACGGCTCCTACCGCTGGTTGCAGTGGAAAGCCACCACGGTGGCGGCCGAAGAGCGGGGCTACGCCGCGGCCCGCGACATCACGGAGCGCAAGCGCGCCGACGAGCTCCTGGAACAGGCCAAGGAGGCCGCCGAGCAGGCCAATCGCGCCAAGAGCGACTTCCTGGCCCGGATGAGCCATGAGATCCGCACGCCCATGAATGCGATTGTGGGGATGTCGGACCTGCTGTGGGACAGCCCGCTCACCGCCGAGCAGCGCGAATACGTGCGCATCTTCCGGCGCGCCGGCGACAACCTGCTCCATCTGATCGACGATGTGCTCGATCTCTCCAAGGTCGAGGCCGGCCACCTGGAGCTGGAAGCCACGGTCTTCGATCTGGCCGAGGTGATCGAACGAACCGCCGAGATCATGGCCCTGCGGGCCCACGAGAAGGGACTCGAACTGGTCTGCCGCCTGGCCCCCGACGCGCCGGTGGACTTGATCGGCGACCCCAACCGGTTGCGGCAGATTCTGGTGAATCTGCTGGGCAACGCCATCAAGTTTACGGGACGGGGCGAAGTGGTGCTGCGCGTCGACCGGGATCCGGAGGCGGTCGAAGCCGGCGCCCTGCGGTTCGCGGTCTCGGACACCGGCATCGGGATCCCGCCGGAAAAAGTCGAGGCCGTCTTTGAGACCTTCGCTCAGGCCGATACTTCCACCACACGCAAGTACGGCGGCACCGGACTGGGTCTGACCATTTCCAAGCGGCTGGTGGAGCTGATGGGCGGGCGCATCTGGGCGGAGAGCCGGCCCGGCGAGGGGAGCACCTTCTCCTTCACCGCCCGGTTCGGAATCCCGGACCAGGCAGTAGAGAAGACCGCGACGACGCTGGAGGACGTTCGGGTGAGCCTGCGCGGTCTGCGCGCGCTGGTGGTGGACGACAATGCGACCAACCGGATGATCCTGCGGGAAATGTTGAGCGGATGGGGCGCGCTGGTGACCACGGCCGCCAGCGGAGAAGAGGGCCTGGAGGAGCTCTCCCGCTCCTACCGGGAGGGACAGCCCTATGCGCTGCTGCTGTTGGACTGCCGGATGCCCGGCATGGACGGGTTCTCGCTGGCTGGGCACATCCAACAGAATCAGGCCCTGGCCGGCATGACCATCCTCATGTTGACCTCCGACAACCGCGGCGGGGACGCCAGGCGCTGCGCGGACCTGGGGCTGGCGGCGTATCTGGTGAAGCCCGTCAAGCGGGGCGATCTGCTGGAAGCCATCCGCGCCGGCATGAGGCGCGCGCCGGTCGAGCGGGCGGAAGCGCCTCTCCCTGGAAATGCCGGTCCTGGATGGTTACGCCGCCACGCAACAGATCCGGAAATGGGAAGCGGAGCAGCAGGCCCAACCTACCCCGATCCTGGCGCTCACCGCGCACGCGCTAGCCGAGCAGGTTCAACGCAGCCTGCGGGCCGGCTGCAGCGCCCATCTCAGCAAACCCATCCGCAAGGCCGAGCTCGTGGCCGCGATCGGCGAGCATACCGGCGGACGCGGCGCGCTTCGCGTTCGCGCCGACTCCCGCCTGAAGCAGATCATTCCGGTGTTCCTGGAAAAGAAGCGGAAAGAAGTGGAGGCTATTCTGGCCGCTGTCGAGCAATCCGACCTGGAAGGCATCCGCACCCTGGGGCACAACATGAAGGGATCGGGCGCCGGTTACGGCTTCCCGCGCATCAGCGAATGCGGCGCGGCGATCGAAGAGGCGGCGATCGCGGGGGATCTGGGGGCGATCCGCGGCCAGGCCTCGGTCCTGGCGGGCTACTTGGAACAGGTGGAAGTAGACGGTCTTTTCACCGCAGAGAGGCCGAGTACGCCAAGGTGGCTTAAACACTATAAGTTCCTTCGACGCGTTTGCCGATGGAACGCAATCGATGAAGCTGCAATTACAAGCGCAGCCAGTATGAGAGGACTCGGTTCGGGGATAGAGTTAGACTGGTGAGGAAACCACGTCATGGACCCAATTGGTACCCCGAGTGACCCCCGTGAGCCCACAAGCGTAGCCGCGCCCGTGTGTACGTCAAGGACATACAAACTCAAAGTTACGTCGTCGGCCGCGTATAACGTTCGAGTGTCCGGGTCATATGCCAAGGGGACATGGCCGCCCGCAACAGATGGCGGCAGCCCCAGAGGCCCGACGAGGGTTGCGGCCCCGGTTTGAACATCTACAGTGTAGAGGTGCGGCACCGGCTCATAGTAGTCCGTTGCGTACATAACACCGCCAGCTGCGTCGTAAGCCATTCCCCTGATTCCGCCGACATTAAGAACCCCGGTAATCGTTCCAATGAAGTTGATCGGACCGCCCGGGGTTAAGGATAGTAAGCTGTTGTTCTCGAGTTGGGCGACGTATAGAGTGCCAGCACCGGGGCCTGTTGCTAAGCCGAACCAGTTGCCGGAACTCCCCTGCGTCCCAACCGCCGTAAAGCGTCCTGAAGCGATGTTGACAGAACCATAGGTGTTTGGTGGCACGCTGCCCGGATTGGGCGTGTAGTTGGTGGCATAGAAAGCGCCATTCAAGTATGCAAGTCCACCCGTTGCCAGGAAGGACTGAGCCGACGTCAGAAACGTAGCGGTCCCCGAAGTGGGGTCGATCCCATAGAGTCCGGCTATTACGGCCCCACCGGCGTAACCGATAATGTCAGCGCTCAATGGAGCCGTAAACAGGACGGCGACAATGAATAATCTGGTCATGTCTTCTCTTCCTTTCACCCTGATGTTTGTTCTGGTTCATAAGTTGAGTACGAATATGCGTGACTGACCACGTTGTATTATGTTACACTTGGCATAGTGGCGGCGGCAAGTTCCTCGAGGCATCGCCGACGGAACAGTGGAACCAATTCTTCCCTTCTCGGCGGGTCAGCGTTCACCCCTTCCGTCATGGAGTTGGAGTGTACCACAACACGGCTACGGCGGAGAGGCTTGGTCGTCGAAAGCTTCATGAGTAGTGAAGTTTTGAAGGCTTGCAAATCACTCCATGGAAAGCAGTGATATCACGATGGCCGTCTTTCAAGTTCATTGCGACGAGAGCGGTAAACTTCAAGATTCGAAGTGCGTAGTTTTCGCCGCTTGTGTTTTCGCCCAAAATGAGGTATCTGGCTTCTCTCGCAAGTGGAACGACTACCTCAGGAATGCCGGAATTAAGTACCTACACATGACTGACGCGATGAGGTGTCAGGGTGAGTTTAGGGATTGGGCCAACAGGCGACGCGACCGAGATGATTTACTAGAAACGCTTGGGCAACTACTGGTTGACCGAACCGCATTTCAGTCTCTCTCGCCGATGGACGTCTCGCACTTCCGAGCGTTGCCTTCAGATGACCAAAAGAGGTTCAAGGATTTGGTGTACGCTGGGTTTGACGCTCTCATGACAACGCTTATGACCGATGCCGCTAACTTTCAGAAACCAGAGCATCGCTTTCACCTGATCTATGATCTCTCCGAAGAGTATAGTAGCCAGTGCTTAAAGCACTTCAACAAGCTTCGAAGAATGCATGAGTCCTATCGTCAGTTCTTCCCATCGTTGACTTTCGCGGACGACCAGGAGTTCCCTCCGCTCCAAGGAGCCGATATGGTTGCATACTGTCGAAAGGAGGTATTCCTCAAAGGAGCAGATGGATGTCCTGGTGTTGTCCAAAAACTCATAAAGATCATCCTTGACTCACCACGTTCCTCGGAGCGTTCGATGCGGTACGGCCACGGGGCAGCGCTCGGCGAAGGCATTTTGGAAATCCACGACGAGCAGCAAGGGTTATGAACATCAACGAGGTGATAAAGACTCGTATGACAGAAATGCTTGAAGCTGCGGCGCTCGAGAAATGACCCTACTTTGCTCGCCAAGAGTCACCACGACCACTTACCCAAGTGCGGTGGCCCTTTTGCCGCTGGGCAATAGGCGTCTTTGCCACTTTGGGCCGCCAGGAAGACGCGCGATGAAGGCGATCTTCGCGAGGCGACACTCTGTCGTCCAGGCCCGTGTCGAAGAGCGCCACGGCAAGCCGCGTCAGAATTCACGCAGGCGCTACCTCCATGAGTCGATGGTCCGATCCGTTAGCCAGAAACCACAACCCGTAGCGGCAAGTTGAGTCAAAGGGATAACCACTTCGCACCATTACAAGCGCGCTC
>JACPZP010000078.1 GCA_016195405.1 Planctomycetota bacterium
AGAACATCGGCGACATCATGCAACTCGCCACCGAACGGCGCGGCGTCTACATCCGCACGGAGTATCTCAGCCCGACGCGGGCCATCTTGGTCTACGAGATTCCACTCGCGGAAATCATCTACGACCTTTACGACAAACTGAAGTCGGCGACCAAGGGATACGGCACCATGGACTACGAGTTCCTTGGCTATCGCCCGGCCGACCTGGTGCGGCTCGACATCCTGGTGCACGGCAAGCGCGTCGATGCGCTCTCGACCATCGTCCATCGCGCCTTTGCGGATCGCCGCGGCCGCAAGCTGGTCAAGAAGCTGCGCGGCGAGATCGAACGGCACATGTTCGAGATCGCGATCCAAGCGGCGGTCGGCAATCGAATCATCGCCCGTGAGACGATCGCGCCAATGCGCAAGAACGTGACCGCGAAATGCTACGGCGGCGACATCACCCGCAAGCGCAAGCTCTGGGCCAAACAAGCCGCCGGCAAGAAGCGCATGAAGCAGGTGGGCCAGGTCGAGATTCCACAGGAGGCGTTCCTGGCAGTGCTGGAGTCGGATCAGTAAGTGCGAGAACTAACGTGGAAAAGCGGCGCGTCAAAATCAAGAGTGCCTGTACGGCTGTCATCCAGCGGGCGGGTCGGTGGTGGTATGGTTGGATTGAAGAAATCCCCTGCGTCAACGGCCAAGGCCGAACACGCCGTGAGTTCATGGCCAGCCTCAAGTCCGCGCTAAAAGAAGCAGTCAATTCCCAAAAATGACTGCCGCCGCCGAACGAAATGCCCATTATGCTCCCATCCGGTCGGGCTAGACCGAAAATGTCGCCTGGGCGACAATGGGCGTAGTTCGCAAGATACTGGAGATTTGGCAGGCTTGCCTATAATGCCAAATAGGGAGCAGGCGCACTGGGGCCGCGAAGGAGTGGGACCGATCCATGCCCGAAGAGAGATTTCAACCGCGGCCGGACGGTTTCGCGCCTGGCTCACCGCCTACTCCCAAGGACCAGCGCGCCGAGCCCCACATCATTCTGAATCCGCCTCAGCGGCCGCCGATGGTTAAGAAGCCGGCCGCACCGCAACCTCCCAAGCCGAAAGGTCCGCCCGAAGTGAAAGACGGCGTGCGCGAAGTCGTGGAAACGGTCGTCTTCGTGGTCGTGCTGGTGCTGCTTTTGAAAACGTTCCTAGCCGAAGCGTTCGTCATACCAACAGGCTCCATGGCGACCACGCTCTTGGGCTATTACAAGGAAAAAACGTGCGAGAAGTGCGGCTATCGCGTCCGAGTCAATGCGAGTGAGGAGGCGGAGAGGGGCCCGGATTTCGCGCCGAAGGATTGCGTTTGCCCGAATTGTCATTACCGGAACGAATTTCCCAAGAGAGGTCAGGCCCCATTCCACGGAGGCGGCCCGTGACGCGGCGCAAATGGTTCTTCCTGGCTGCGATCCTGACCGCGCTCGCTGGTTGCACCAATGGCGAGTATAGCAGCGGCGATCGCGTCCTGGTGGCCAAATTCCCCTATGAGATGAAGCTTCAAGACCCGCACCGCTTCGATGTGGTCGTCTTCAAGTATCCGCGCGGGCCAATCGAGAAGAACGTTCCCAAAAACTACATCAAACGGCTCATGGGCTTGCCGGGCGAAATCCTGGCCATCTTTTTCGGCCGCATCTTCCGCATCCCCGCGCCGGAGCCGGGCGCGCCGCCCTATTTTGGCGACAGTAAGGACGAGAACATCAAAGCCGTGGAGCTTTGGCAGCAACTGCGAAGCGACGATCAAGATTGCCGCAAGTGGTTCGAGGAAGGGAAATATCAAATCGTTCGCAAGACTCCGGATGTGATGTTGGCGATGCGACGGATCGTTTATGACAACGACTTTCCCGCCAAGGACCTTCCCGGAACCGCGTGGCAACGCTGGAAGGCCGCCGAGCCCAAGAACACCGCCTGGACCGAGGACAAAGCGAACGGTTTCATTCACTCCGAACCAGTGAAGGAAAACGTCGATTGGCTGCGCTATAACAACATCTTGCGGCCCAACAACGGCGAGCCGATTGCGGGGCAACAGGCCCGCCGCACACTCATCACCGACTTCCTCGACTACAACAGCTTCAACCAGAAAGACGCTAGAGCCTTCAATTGGGTCGGTGATTTGATGCTCGAATGCAAACTCGACGTCAGCACGGCCGTGGGCGAGTTTTGGATGGAGCTTCGCAAAGGCATCAATCACTTCCAGGCGCGCTTTGACCTCTCCAACGGAAAGTGCACGTTGGTCCAAATCAGCGAGGATGGAAAAGAAAGGGTCCTGGCCGAGCAGGCGACGCGAGTCAAAGCGCCGGGCGCCTATCAGCTTCGCCTCGCGAACATGGACGCCCGCCTGACGGTCTGGGTCGATCGCGACCTTCCCTTTGGCAACGGCCACGACTATCCGCCGCCGGAAGTGCGCGGCAAGGACGAGAAAGACTTAAGCGACGAAGCATTGATCGCCCGGCGCGGCCCGAGGCCTGGAGACCTTGAGCCCGCCGCATTGGGCAGCAAGGGGGCGGCTGTCAAGGTTCACAATCTTCGGCTATGGCGCGATACGTATTACACACTTCACGCCAATGCAGACCGGCTTGCCGACTTGTTCATCGGGGTTGATGGGCATGAGCGCGGCTCTCCCTGGGCTACTGCCGATCCATCCGACCCGGGCACGTGGGACAATGTGCGCCGACTCGGCTTCCACACCATGTATGTGCAGCCGGGCCATTATCTCTGCCTAGGGGACAATAGTACGGCCAGCTCCGATAGCCGTGATTGGGGCCTGGTGCCCGAACGGCTGATGCTTGGCCGGGCGCTCTTGGTATACTTTCCCTTCCAGCGCGCAGGCCCCATACGGTAGTGCATAGTAGTGAGTGATGAGTGGTGAGTAGTGAGTGGTTGCTGAGACCACTCACCACTCACCACTCACGGCTCACGGCTCACGAATTCAAACTATGCAAGGCGAAATCAGCATTCGTGTTCGCTATGCGGAAACCGACCGCATGGGCTTCTTGCATCACGCGAACTACTTGGTCTATTTCGAACAGGGCCGCACCGAGTTATTGCGTTCCCGCGGCCTTTCTTATCGCGATCTGGAGGATCAGGGCTTCCTTCTGGTCTTGACGAAGGTGCAAGTTCGCTACCGTCAGGCTGCGCGCTACGACGACCTTTTGACGCTGCGCACCACGGTTGCGCGCACCACGCTCGTCAAG
This sequence comes from Planctomycetota bacterium, assembly GCA_016195405.1. Taxonomy (GTDB): domain Bacteria; phylum Planctomycetota; class Planctomycetia; order Gemmatales; family Gemmataceae; genus JACPZP01. The sequence continues at coordinate 3,211 of JACPZP010000078.1, forward strand.
ATCGAGCACCGTTACGAGTTGTTCCGCGACGGCGTCCTTCTGGCCGAGGGAGAAACGACGCTCGGCTGCATCGATCGCGACGGCAAGGTCCAGCCGTTGCCTGAAATCTTGCAACTGGAAAGTCCCGAAAGCGCGAAATAGATTGATTGAGCCTGAAACGCGAAGCAAAGGCCCTCGCTTCGCGCTTCGGGCTCAATGGATATTTTCATGCGCCGCTTTCTCATCCAAATCCTGTTGCCTTTTTGTTTCTGCTTGGTGCCGTTCCTGGCGGCCGCTCTGGTCGCGGTTTGCATTCCGCGCGCGGCCATGAGTTATTACCTGGAAAACTTCCATCCGATGGATGCCTTGATCCTAGGTCTGGGCGTATTTCTGTTCGCGGTTCAAATGCTCCTATGTTGGCGGGCGCTGCGCTGGCGCGGGACTGGCTTCGACGAACGCACGGACCGCTGGATCAGCAACTTAGCGCAAGCCGCGGAGTGGTTTCCCATGCTCGGGCTGTTGGGCACGGTCGGCGGCATCCTGCAGACCTTCGCGGCTTCCACGGGAACCATTCATCCCAACGACATCTCGCCGGCCATCACCGCCACCGGAAGCGGCCTGTTTATGGCCCTCGTGAATATCCTGCCGACGTGGATCGTGCTGGTTGGCCGCGACCTGATCCTCACGCTCGGAGGCGGCGCCGGCGCCGGAGGTGACGCGCCATGATCCGTATGCCGCGCCGCAGCGTCACGCGCTTCTTCATCCCGCTCATCGACGTGCTGCTGCTTCTGTTCTGCATCTTCCTGCTGATGCCCCAGTTCAAGGAAGAGGATTTGGACAAGAAAGTCCAATCGGCGTTCGACCTGGCGGACACGGTCACCACATTGGAGTACGAGATCGACCGATTGACGAAGGAGTTGAAGAAGTACGACGAGCGCCGTCCCACCCAGGAGGAGCTGGAACAGTTGCGGGCCGAGGTCGCGCAACTAAAAAAGGATCACGCTCAGGTCGTGCAGAAGACACACTTTCAAGTCATCGACATTGACGGCAAAACCGGAGACCTCTACTTCTATGACACCTCCAAACCCAACGACACAAGAACGCGAATCGAATCGGAGAAAGAGGCCCGGGCACTGATCGAGCGGCATCAGAAAGAGGCGAAGGGCAATGAGGTCTATTACTACTTTCTTTACCCACGGCCCGAATCAGGATATCCCACGCTTGCACAGGAACGAAGATACAAATCATGGTTTGGTCGCGTCGCCAACTCACTCAAGGAGCCGACGCCGTGAACGAACCGCATCTTTTTGGCTTCATTGATTTGACGGCGCCCGTATTCTTCGTCTTGCGAGTGGCCGCGGGCATCGGCGCGGCGATGGTCGGCTGGTTCGCGACCGGTCCAGTGGTGCGGCTCCTGTACCGGCTGGCGTTCCAGCGCGGGGTCCCAAATTGGGTGCTACCCTGGTCGCGCCTGGTCGGCGCCGTGCTGTGCGGGCTCTTGGTCTATTATTTCTTGCCCCTGGGTGGCGGCAACGGCTGGGGCTGGGGAGCAGGCGCGGGCGGCGGACCTGGACGCGGTCCCGGCGATGGCAGCGGGCAAACAAGCGACCAAACAAAAAAGGATGCACCGGCGAAAGACAACAGGGATAAAAGCCTGCCCGCGAAGACCGTCCGCGAACCGGTCGCCATCGAACTCATCGGCGGCGATCAATACAAGGGTGACGAGAAATATTATCTTCTCAAACGCCAGCCGCCCGCCGTGTCGTTGACGGAGTTGGAAGCCTATTTCAAGAATCACAAGGACCGCCTGGAAGTTCACATCGTCCTGACGCCAAACAGCGTGGGAGAGGGCCAAGGCGCCTTGAGACGGCTAAAAGACCTCGCCGACACTTATCGGATTCCCACAGTGCGGCGCGTGGAGGAGAACAAGCCCAAACAAGAGTGACCGTTTAGCCGCGAGCCAGCGGCGAGCGCGGGCGTGACGCACCGGTTGACATCTAGCGCCCGAAAGATTCAAGCCCAGCGAAACGCAAGCATTGGAGTTCTTGGGCCATGGACGCATCGCCCATTGATGGACTGCGAATTGTACTCCTCGGCATGCCAGGGGCGGGGAAGTCGTCCCTCATCGGCGCCTTGGCCCAGGCCGCGGAAACGCAAACCAATCTGCTCGGCGGCAAGCTTGATGAAGCGTCTGACCTCGCCCTCGACGACCTGCAAAAGCAGACCTACGAAAATAAAATCCAATCCACCGCCGCAGAGTTGGAACCACATCCGCTTGCCGTTCAAGGAGCTGCCGCCGGCCCCTTGTCGGCAACGCTGATCGACACCAGCGGCGACGCCGCGCAGGACTATTTGACCGGCCAGAAATCCATCGCTGCCCGAACCGAGTTCGCCCGCGCCGTTCAACAAGCGGATACGCTGATCCTGGTCGTAGATGCGTCGGCCACACCCGCCGGTCTGGAGAAGGATTTTCAGCACCTTGGCCGGTTCCTCCTGACTTTCGAACAAGGCCGAGCGCGCCAGAGCGAGATTGCAGGGCTGCCCGTCTATCTCGTGCTTTCGAAGTGCGATCTGCTCGCGTCGAAGGAAGACACCAACAGCGCGTGGCTTCAGCGCATCGAGGAAGCCAAACGTCGCGTCGATGAGCGTTTTCAAGAGTTTCTCGCTGCACAAGCCAATCGCGATCAGCTGCCGTTCGGTAAGATTGACCTGCACCTTTGGGCCAGCGCCATCAAGCGGCCCCAGCTATCCGACCGCCCGGCGCGCGCCAACGAGCCCTATGGCGTGGCGGAACTGTTCCGCCAATGTCTGGAGTCCGCTCAGAAGTTCCAAGACGCGCGCCGCCGGTCGCAGCGGCACATGACGGCGGCGGTCTCCGGCGTGCTGGCCATGGTCGCCGTCCTGAGTCTGGTTGCGGGCGGCTTTTTCCTGACGCGTCCAAGCGCGAACCTGGCCGCTCTTGAAACCGCGGCGCACACAGTGTTGCCGGGCCCTCATGCGAGTCCAGCCGAGCGCTTGCGCGAGCCAGTCGAAGAGAAGCTCAAGGAACTCAAACGGATAGAAGGCAGCTCGGAATTCGCCAAGCTGCCGCCCAAAACACAAGAAGCGATTACGGAGTTTTGCAAGGAAGTCGCGACCTATCTTGCCCTCCACAAGGAGTTTGTCGAGCGCGTGCGCGACCCGCGTTTCGCCGCCAACGACCAGGATCTCGAGAACATCGCCAAAGGGCTTGACGAGTTCGCGATTCCCGGCGTTTATGCCGGCGAGTGGACAGCAACTCGCTTGGCGCGTCGGCAGGCTCAGTATCGCAAAGACCTCGATGCGCTGCGCCAGGCGGTCAACGAGGAAGAGAAATGGATTCGGGATCAAGTTGCCGCGGCCGACGACATCATCAAAGAGGGCGGCCTCGTGATCGCCAAGACGGTGGCCCAGGGCGCGCGCGACGCATGGTTTAAAAAGGAGAATGCATATGTCAATGCATATGTCAACGATGTGTTTCGCCACAAGCGCATCGACCGTGTAGCCGACGGCGCCGCCGTCACTTACGACACGGTTTACCGCTTTGCCCGTGTCGACCAGGCTCGCCGCGATTGGGACAAGATGAAAAGCAAGCTTCGCGAGCTGCGAAAGCTGGCCGAGTGAGGCCCTATAATATCTCCGTGGCCCCACGAATCCCTCACCAACACCCAATGTTCCATACCATCACGATCGTCGGTGCCGGGCTCATCGGCGGGTCAATTGGTTTGGCGGCCAAGCGACGTGGCGTCGCGAAGGAAGTGCGCGGACTGGGCCGCAGCGCACAAACTCTCGAAAGCGCCCGCCGATTTGGGGCCATCGACGCGGGTTTTTTGGAACCCGCGCTCGCTGTGATGAATGCCGATTTGGTTGTTGTTTGCACGCCGGTCGATCGTATTGCCGCTCAAGTGTTGGAGTTCGCGCCACTTTGCCGTCCGGGGTGCTTGTTGACCGATGCCGGCAGCACGAAAGCAAAGATTGTCGCAGCGGTCGAGGAAAACCTATCTCCCGGCGTGGCGTACGTCGGCAGCCATCCGTTAGCCGGCTCGGAAAAGCGCGGCGTCGAGAATTCCGACGCCAACCTTTTCCAGGATCGCCTCACCGTGGTCACTCCTACGTCGAGCACCGATATTGCGGCCCTGGAGAAGACGTGCGCCTTCTGGCGGGCCCTGGGTAGCGGCGTTAAGCTGATGGATCCGAATGAACACGACCGCGCCCTAGCGCTAACCAGCCATCTGCCGCACTTGGTCGCGGCGGCCTTGACGGGACTCTTGCCGAAGGAACTGTGCGATTTGACGGCCACGGGCTTCCGCGACGCCACACGAATCGCCGCCGGTAATCCGGAACTGTGGTCAGCCATCTTCGAACAGAATCGCGACCCATTGCTAGTTCACTTACGGCGTTTCGAGGAAAGACTGGACGAATTCCGCGCGGCCCTCGAAAATCACGATGACGCCGCATTACGCTCGTTGCTCGCAGGGGCCAAGGAGGCGCGCGATGCTCTGGGAAGTTGAGATCTTGCCCAAACACCACGACCCCGAATCGGCGCGCGTGCGGGCCGAGTTCGAGCTGCTCACGCACCGTGTGGCGCCTGACATCCGCCTCGCCGCGCGGGGGTTTCTGTTGGAAGGAAAACTCCCGCAAGAAGCGGCCGAGCGGCTGATGAACGAGCTGCTCCTCGATCCGCTTGTGGAAGACGGCCGGGTCGGCGAATTGAATGCGTTCGATGAGTTCGTCACGCGCGACGGCCAATTGCGTGCGCTTGCCACCGTGTTACTCAAACCCGGCGTCATGGATCCGGTAGCGCAGAGCGTTGAGCAGGCGAGCCGCGATCTCGGCATCACGCTAGCCTCCGTCCGCACGTTTCGGCGATACTATGCCGGCGGCCCTATTGATGCGGATGTGCGCCAAACTCTGTTCCAAAAGGTCCTTGCAAACGATGCCATCGAGCAGGTCATCGCCGGGCCTTTGAACTTGGATCACTTGCAGCTCGGATCCAATTACGACTTTCGTCTCGTTGTGGTCCCGATTCGCGAGTTGGATGACGCCAGCCTCATGAATGTGAGCAAATCGGGTCAACTCTCTTTGAGTCTCGCCGAGATGCGCGCCATCCAGGCCCACTTCTTGGAACTGGGCCGGGAGCCGACTGATGTCGAGCTGGAAACGCTGGCCCAAACCTGGTCGGAACACTGCTCCCACAAGACGCTCAAAGGCGCCATCGACATCGACGGCCGGCGCATCGGCAACTTGCTCAAAGATACGATCTTCGGGGCCACGCAGGAAATCCGCCGCCGCCTCGGCGCCGACGACTGGTGCGTCAGCGTTTTCGAGGACAACGCCGGCGTCGTCCGTTTCGATGAGAACTTCAATGTCTGCTTCAAGGTCGAGACCCATAACCACCCGTCGGCCATCGAACCATACGGCGGCGCGAATACGGGATTGGGCGGCGTCATCCGGGACGCCCTCGGCACCGGCTTGGGCGCAAAGCCGATTTGCAATACCGACATCTTCTGCTTCGCGCCGCCTGATACGCCTCCGGAAGAGCTGCCGCCCGGAGTGCTCCATCCCAAGAAGGTGATGCAAGGAGTCGTTGCCGGCGTTCGCGACTATGGCAACCGCATTGGCATTCCGACGGTCAACGGGGCGGTCTGCTTCGATCCGCGCTACCTCGGCAATCCACTCGTCTTCTGCGGGACTGTCGGGCTGGTCCCCGTCAACCGCTGCCACAAGGAAGCGCAGCCAGGCGACTTGATCGTCGCCGTCGGAGGCCGCACCGGGCGCGACGGCATCCATGGAGCGACATTTTCGTCCATCGAGTTGACCAGCGAATCCGAGAAAGTTTCCGGCGGGGCGGTGCAGATCGGCAATGCCATCACGGAAAAGAAGATGCTCGATGTGATACTGCAAGCGCGCGACCGCGGGCTCTACAGCGCGATCACCGATTGCGGCGCTGGCGGCTTCAGCTCGGCGATCGGGGAAATGGGCGAGAAGCTGGGCGCGGTGGTTCACCTCGACCGAGCGCCGCTCAAATATCAGGGCCTGTCGTACACTGAAATCTGGATTTCCGAGGCCCAGGAGCGAATGATCCTCGCCGTGCCGCCGGAAAATTGGGATGCGCTGCGCCGTCTGTTCGAGAAGGAGGATGTTGAAGCGACGGCGCTTGGGACTTTCGAAGCGACCGGCCGCTTGCGGCTTCGCTACCAAGATCAGCAGGTCGCCGATTTGGAAATGACGTTTCTCCATAAGGGCCGCCCGCGGGTCGTGCGTCAAGCGGTTTGCAATGGTGCAGCCCGCGCGAAACCGCAAACGAGCTTTGACGGCGACCTGGGTGAGGTACTCGTCAAGATTCTGCGCAGCCCCAACGTCTGCAGCAAGGAAGAAATCATCCGGCGCTACGATCACGAGGTGCAAGGCGGCAGCGTGATCAAGCCATTGGTCGGAAGCGCCAACGACGGCCCGGGCGACGCCGCCGTCATCATGCCGGTTCTAGGCTCGTGGCGCGGCTTGGCGGTCGGCTGCGGCATCAATCCGTACTATGGCGACGTCGATCCGTATCACATGGCGGCTCTCGCTATCGACGAGGCGGTACGCAACGTGGTATCCGTCGGCGCTGATCCGTGCCGCATCGCACTGCTCGACAACTTCTGCTGGGGCAACACGGATCGTCCGGAGACGCTGGGCTCACTGGTCCGCGCCGCCGAAGCGTGCCGGGATGTTGCTCTCGCTTACATGATGCCGTTCATCAGCGGTAAAGATAGCCTCAATAACGAATTCCACGCCGCCGGCCGCAATATCGTGATCCCGGCAACGCTGCTCATCAGCGCTCTGGGAATCGTCCCTGATATTCGCAATTGCGTTACGATGGACCTGAAGGAACCGGGAAACCTGCTGGTGCTGGTTGGGTCCACGAGAAACGAATTGGCTGGCTCGCACTTCCACGTGGTCACCGGGCAGGTCGGAGGAGAAGCGCCCAAGGTCGACATGGAAGCGGCTCCGAGAATCTTCCGCAAAGTGCATAATGCGATCGAGCGCGGCCTGGTACGTAGCTGCCATGATCTGAGCGAAGGTGGCCTGGCAGTTGCCGTGGCGGAAATGGCGTTCGCGGGGAATATTGGCGCTGACATCACCGGCTTGGGTGAGATGGATCTGCCCGAAGAGGTCGCACTGTTCAGCGAATCGCCGACGCGGTTCGTTGTTGAGGTGACCCCGAACAAGATCGCCGAGTTGAAATCTCTGCTGGGAAGCGAGGTCCCCTTGCTTGCGCTTGGAGAGACAGTTCGCGAACCGCGACTTCGAATTGCAGGTTCAAGCGGAATGTGGATCGTGGAAGCAACGCTTGCATCGTTGAAAGAGGCCTGGCAGAAACCGTTGCGACAATGACGCGAATAATCGCTGCGTAAAATCGCTATGGATACAACACTCGACGAACTGCACAAACAAGGCGAGGCGCTTCTCATTGATGGGAAGTACGACCAGGCCATCGAGATCTTCGACCAGGTTCTGGCTCGCGACGGCAGCCACGCCGACGCCTATCTGCTCCGAGGCCGAAGTTACGATCGCAAGAGCGAGCATGACAAGGCGATCGCCGACTTCAGCCAGGTGATTCGCCTCAAGCCCAACGACGGCCTGGCCTATCATTTCCGCGGCGTGTCCCATGCCAAGAAGGAAGAGACCGACAAGGCGATCGCCGACTACAACGCTTCGCTCAAACGCGATCCCAATAGCGCCGGCTGTCTCAACAATCGCGGCGCCGCCTTGATCGCTCGCGGCGAAGCGGAAAAAGCTCTGGCGGACTTCAATCGTGCCGTTGAGATCGATCCGAAGTATGTGGCCACCTACGTCAACCGCGGCAACGTCTTCCTGCACCGCGATCAATACGACAAGGCCCGCGCCGATTTCGACGCCGCCATCGCCAAGGATGACAAGTGTGGCCCCGCGTATCAGGCGCGCGGCCGGCTTCGGTTCGAGCAGGAGGATCTCGACGGCGCCTTGGCGGATTTCACCAAGGCGCTTGAGGTCGATCCGCGCGTCGAGGGCTGTCTGGGCCATCGCGGCACCGTCTGGGCGCACAAAGACGAATACGACAAGGCGCTGGCGGACTTCAACGAGTTGATTCGCCGCTATCCGCGTGACGCTCAGGCCTACTATCATCGCGCCAAAGTCTACTTGCGCATGAAGGACAACGACAAGGCGGTCGCGGACCTGTCGACGGCTTTGCGCCACGACCCGTTCCTGGCCGATGCTTACACCGTTCGCGGCCTGTTGTTCGCCCAGCTCGACGACTATGCCCGGGCGCTGGGCGACCTCAACTCGCGCGTCCGCCTCAAGCCGCCCGATCCCAATGTTTTCTACACGCGCGGACTGTTGCGCCTTGACCGCAAGGGCTACGACCAGGCCGTCGCCGACTTCACCGAGACGCTCAAGCTCGATCCCGGCTTCAGCAAGGCGCTTGTAAGCCGTGCCGCCGCATACGGCGAACAGAAACGATTCGAGCGAGCCCTGGCCGACCTCAACCTGGCGCTCAAGCATGATCCTAAAGATGGCCAGGCGGTGTACACGCGCGGCAAGATCAATGAGAAAAAGGGAGCGTACCGCGCGGCCGTCAACGACATTCAGAAAGCCATCGATCTCGATGCGTCGGATAAGTTCTATTTCAATCAGCTCGCCTGGTTGCTCGCCACCTGTCCGCGCGATGACATTCGCAATGGGGCTAAGGCGGTCGAGCATGCATTGAAGGCCTGCGAACTATCGGAGTGGAGAGAGCCGAGCTTCATCGACACGCTGGCTGCCGCCTACGCCGAAACGGGCCAATTCGACATGGCGGTTGAACAAGCGGAGAAAGCACTGGCGGCTGCGGGCAGCGACATCAAGGCGGACGTGCAGGCTCATTTGCAACTGTTTCGCGGCGGAAAGCCGTTTCGAACGGCAGCGTTGCAAGGGGGCGACACCGGAAAGAAAGGTCCGAGCCGCGCCCGTTAGGAAGCGGTTCGCTCTAGGCACCAGCCATCCGCTTCCTAACGGGCGCGGCTCTGAGCGTCCGCGAATCATGAACTGAAGAACTTGTCGCTGTTACTTCCCTCCCTAGACTTCCATTCGCCGCGTACAAGCGATTTGAGCTTCCTTGTCCTCACGAGTTCTTCCATGAGATCCGCCTCGAGTCGGTTTTTTTTCAGCGTCTTTCTACTTCTTGCGTTTCAGGTTCCATCTGCTCAGGCACAGGAGAACGCGCTCCTGCCACAGATGCTGGAGACCTTCAAGCCGCGCTGTATCGGGCCGGCGAACATGAGCGGGCGCATTGTCGATGTCGCGGTCTATGAGAAGGAACCGCGGATCATGTACGTCGCCAGCGCTTCGGGCGGCGTGTGGAAGACGATGAACCACGGCACGACATTCAAGCCGGTGTTCGAGCGCGAGGGCACCTCGTCGATCGGCGCCGTCGCGATGTTTCAGGACAATCCCGAAATCGTTTGGGTCGGCACCGGCGAGGCCAACGCCCGCAACAGCGTTTCCTGGGGCGACGGCGTTTACCGGTCGACCGACGGCGGCAAGACCTGGCTGAATACGGGGCTCAAAGATTCGGCTCACATCGGCCGCATCGTCACCCATCCCACGAATCCCGAGATCGCATATGTCGCTGTCCTTGGCCGGATCTGGGGGCCGAGCAAGGAACGTGGCCTTTACAAGACGGAGGACGGCGGCAAGACGTGGGAGAACACGAAATTATTGGACGAGAACACCGGCTTCATCGACGTCGTCATGGATCCGGAAAATCCGGACATTCTTTATGCCGCCGCCTATCAAGTTCGCCGCGACGCCTTTTCCGGCGGTAATCCAGTGGTGCAGACCGGTCCAAGCGCCGGCCTCTTCAAAACCGTCGACGGCGGCAAGTCATGGACCAAATTGACCCAGGGCCTGCCCAATCGGCCCTTTGGCCGTTGCGGCATCAGCATCTTCCGCAACGATCCGCGCGTCGTCTATGCCGTTGTGCAAACCGATAAGACCGTTGCCTCGGTGCAAGCACAAGGACCGAACAAGAAGCTCGAACTCGACGCCGGCGGCATCTTCCGTTCCGACGACCGAGGCGAAACCTGGACCCACGTCAATTCGCTTTGTCCGCGGCCGTTCTACTTCGGCCAAATCCGCGTCGATCCCAATTTCGATCAGCGCGTCTACGTTCTCGGCATCCCCATGCTCCTCTCGACTGACGGCGGCAAACGCTTCGGCGAGAACAACGTCGCCAAGGGCACGCACGTCGACTACCACGCCCTTTGGATCGATCCCAAGGACTCCAATCACTTAGTGCTCGGCTCCGACGGTGGCCTGTATTTCTCTTGGGACAAGTCGGCCACCTGGGAGCATCTCAACAATTTGCCCGTGGGCCAGTTCTATGCCATCGGCGTCGACATGCGCAACTCGTACCGCGTTTACGGCGGCTTACAAGATAACGGCTCGTGGGGCGGGCCAAGCGCGACCCGCGAGCCCGCCGGCATCTCGATGGCCGACTGGTTCAACATTCTCGGCTTCGACGGCTATTATTGTCAGATTGATCCGAAGGATTCTGATACCGTCTACGCCGAAGGACAGTACGCAATCCTCCGCCGCATCAACGTCAAGACCGGCGACAGCAAGGACATCCGGCCGCGCCTGGAAAGCAAAGACGACAAAATCAAAGACGACAAGACCAAGGCGAAGGAGGATGAGCCCAAGAAAGGCAAAGGAAAGGCTCCAAAGCCTTCGGAGACCAACATCGACCCGCGCCCTGCCAAGAACCATCCGGCCTTTCGCTTCAACTGGTCGAGCCCGCTTTTGCTCTCGCCGCACGATGCCAAGACTGTGTACTTCGGCGGCAATCATCTCTTCCGCTCGTTCAATCGTGGCGATGTTTGGACGATCATTAGTCCCGATTTGACCCGCGGAAAACCCGGCGCCAACGACTACGCCGGCAACACGATCACCACGATCGCCGAGTCGCCCAAGAAGAAGGGCTTGCTTTACGTCGGCACTGATGATGGCAAAGTCTGGGTGTCGCGGGACGGCGGCCGGGATTGGACGGACCTCTCCGAGAAGATCCCCGATTTGCCGCAGGACCGCTGGATCACGCGCGTCGAATGTTCGCCGTTCGACGAGGGAACGGTGTTTCTCAGCATCGATCGGCACCGCAACGACGACCGCGCCCCGCACCTGTTCAAGAGCGTCGATTTTGGTGAGACGTGGCAAGCGTTCGTCGGCAACTTGCCCAACAACGCCCCGGTACACGTGATACGTACCGATCCGCACAATCCGAGCCTCCTTTACGTCGGCACGGAAATCGGTCTGTATCTATCGGTCGACGGCGGCAAATACTGGACGCGCCAACCACAGTTCCCCACGGTTCCCGTTCACGACTTGGTGGTTCATCCACGCGACCGCGAGTTAGTCATCGGCACGCATGGCCGGGGAATCTATGTCATGCCCGTCGCGCCGCTACAGGCAATGAACGGCAACGTCCTGCACGAAGAAGCATATCTCTTCGACATCGCGCCGGCCCACGCCCATCGGCCCGGCTTCCAGCGAAACCTCGGCATCAAGCAATGGAGCGGCGAGAATCCGACTTATGGCGCCGGCATTTACTACTACTTCCGCGATAGCCTAAAGGAGCCGCCTGACATTTCCATCACCGACGGGAAGGGCGCGGTCGTCGGCGAGGCGAAGGGATTCAAAGAAGCGGGCTTGCACCGGCTGACCTGGCGCATGAATGTGAAAGGCACGCCGGACGGTTCGTATCGGCCGGTGCCGGCGGGGACGTATACAGTAACGTTGACCGTTGGCGAAAAACGCTTAACAAAAAGCGTACAAGTTTCCAGCGACGAATAGCATTGGAATTAGTTATGCACGATGCGTCGTTCACGTTCCTCAAATCCCTCCTGCAGACTCCCAGCCCTTCAGGCTATGAGCGGCAGATTCAGGATGTCGTTCGCACATGGGCCAAGCCGCTCGCTCATGATGTCCGCACCGACCGGCACGGCAACGTCATCGCGGTTCTCAACCCGCAGGGCAAGCCGCGGATCATGCTGGCGGGGCACTGCGATCAGATCGCGCTCATGGTGCAACACATCGACGATGCGGGCTTCTTGTACGTGCAACCGATGGGCGGCTGGGACATGCAGATTTTGTTGGGCCAAAATCTCATGGTTTGGACCAAGGACGGCGGGGTGCCGGCCGTGGTGGCGCGGAAGGCCCCGCACGTCTTGACCAGCGAAGAAAAAAACAAGGTGCCGCAGTTTCACGATGTTTGGATCGACATCGGCGCCAAGGACAAGAAGGACGCCGAAGCGCTCGTCACGCCCGGCGACACCGTGACCGTCGATCTGACATGCCGCGAGCTGCGCAACGGCCTGTTCACCTCGCCGGGACTGGACGATAAAGTCGGCGTCTGGACCGTGATGGAGACGTTGCGGCTCTTGCACAACACTTCGCTCGAGGCTGCCGTATTCTGCGTGTCGACGGTGCAGGAAGAGATCGGCCTGCGCGGCGCGACCACGAGCGCCTATGGCATTCATCCAACTGTGGGCATCGCCGTCGACGTCACGCACGCCACCGACACGCCGGGCAATGAAAAGAAGCAACTGGGCGAGGTCAAGCTCGCCGCCGGTCCGGTTCTGTCGCGCGGCCCGAACATCAACCCGCATGTCTTCGAACGTCTGTCCGCGACGGCGAAAGCTCACGAAATCCCGATCCAGCCGCGCGGCGTCCCTCGCGCTACCGGCACCGACGCCAACGCCATGCAATTGGCCCGTGACGGTGTGGCCACCGGATTGGTCGGCATCCCCAATCGCTATATGCACAGCCCGGTGGAGATTGTTTGCCTGGATGACCTGGATCGCGCCGCTAGGCTGCTGGCGGAGTTTTGTGTGAGCGTGACGGCGGAGATGAACTGGACGCCGTGAGGAATCGCCCTACGCATCCTCCAATCCAAAAGTTTCGACATAACCTTGCCGCGCCTCTTTCAAATCGGCGATAGCCTCCGCTTCTGTCTCGCCTTCTCCATAAGCAGGTATGTCCGGAAGGCGAGCAGTAAACCCTCCCAAGTCCGGATCAGCTATTAGTTCCACGTGGATCATAGAGCCTTCCTACACATGTTCCAATGCCAGACTCGACACAACCCAGCGCCTTCCCGTCCGCGGTTTGCCAGCAGGAAACTGTTCCCACTCCATGCCGAAGTGTTTGCCCAAGTCGGGCGTTGAGCCATCGATGTCGGTGAACCCGTATTCGCGTGCCAGGCCCCATGAGCTGTAGACACCGCCGGATTTTTCGAGGAGCTTCGGATCGCTCGCCAGCGCGACTATCGCCCGGCCGACAAAGAACGGAGTCTCCGAGGCGAGAAAGTTGGGATCTTTTTTGGCCGCGTCGCGCCAATTCGCCTCCGTCACTCCGAAGTGATCGAGGGCGTATTCCGTTCGCAGATAGCCCGGAGTTACGGCGAGCGCGGCCACGCCAAGTGGGTGCAATTCTTCGGCCATCGCATAGGCGAGACGAGTCACCGAGATTTTCACCAAGTCGTAGAACAGGTTGCCGCGATAGCCGAGGCTGTCGCCGTCGCCAATCTCAACGATAAGGCCGCCAGGGCGCTCGATCATAAGTGGGGCGGCATGGCGGCTGGTGATAATGTGCGAGTGGACGCCGTTTCGAATCGCCTGCAAGCCAAGATCGAGCGAGAGTTGCCAGAACGGTTTCCATTCGTGGGCGACGCCTTCAGAAATGTCGTTGACCAAGAAGTCGAGCCGGCCCTGTTCGCGGCGCACCCGTTCGAACAGCGCGACGACTTGTTCCTCAACCAGATGATCGGTGCGAACGGGAATGCCCATGCCGCCGTGCCGTGTGACAAGATCCGCCGTTTCCTCAATCGTTTCGGGGCGGCCGGCGTAGATTCCAGACTTAGGCGGGCTGCCGCCAACGCTGCGCCCGGAGCAATAGACGGTCGCTTCCCCTTCACCCAACATGCAGGCTATGCCGCGGCCGGCCCCGCGCGTCGCGCCGGCCACCACGGCGACTTTTCCCTTGAGTCGTTTCATGGCATTCTCCCGCCGTGCAGTCAAGAACATTGCTTCAAAGGGCGTTGATTCAATTTTTCGGGCGTAACTGTATTAGCAAGTTGCCTTTAAGTAAATGGTTTCAGCGAGGCGCTGGGAGAGATGGAATCCGGCATATCGCTGAAACATCCGGCATATCGCTGAAACAATCCGGCACATCGCTGAAGCAATCCGCTACTTCGCTGAAACAATCAGCCATACCGGTGAAACAATCAGCCACTTCGATGAATGAATCAGCTAAGTCGCATGGAACCGAGGGACTTGTCGGCCGTCGATGTCCGTGAAGCCGTATTCGCGCGCCAGTTCGGCGACGAAGTGGATCTTGCCGGTCTTCTCCATGACGTTCTTGTCAGCCGCCAAAGCCGCCACCGCTCGGCCAACGTACTCAACCGACTCACTCTTGTCGAAACGGAACATCTTCTTTTGTTCCTCCGTCTTGACGTACGCCAAGACGCGCTCGGTTTGCATGAAACCGGGCATGAGCGTGACGACGGCGATCTTGCGCGGTTTACCTTCGACGCTCATGGCGCGCATCATGCGATTGATGCACTGATGAGAGAGATCCCACACAAGTTGGCCGCCGTAGTCGTCGGTCGCCGCGGTGTCGATCACGCCGTCGGTGACGCCGACGATAAGGCCCCGCCCCGTAGCCGCCATCAAGCGGGCCGCGTAACAGCTCATCAGCAAATAGGCGAAGGGGCCGCCGTCGATCATGGGCCGCCAATAGCGCGGCGATTCTTCCCAGAAGGGACGGCTCCACCCAGCCAACGGGTCCTCGCCCGCTCGAAACGCATCCGCGGCCCCCCAGACGGCGTTGGCCAAAACGTCCACCTTGCCGTGCTCGCGTTTCACACGGTCAAAAAGGGCGGCGACTTGCTCCTCGACGGTGCAATCGGTGCGAGCGGCAATGCCTTTGCCGCCGCGGGCCGACACGGCTTCGGCGGTGTCTTCGATGGTTCCCGGCGCGCCGTCGGCCGGCTTGGGGCCGTCGCGGATCGTGCGCCCGGCGACATAGACGGTCGCGCCCGCATCCCCCAAGGCCAGCGCGATGCCCTTGCCCGCGCCGCGGCTGGCGCCCGCGACGACGGCGATTTTACTTTCGAGTCGCTTCATGGTGTTTCTCCCCTGGGTCGCCGTTGGCTCCCCGCTAAACGGATGTGTAAACAGGGTGTGTCAACTCATATATAAATAATCATTCATTAACTAACTGTCAAGATTGAAAATGAATGTTCATTCATTTATATTGGCTCCATGCCAAGACCTCGCGAAACAACCAATGACGCCATCCTCGAAGCCGCCGCCCGCGCCATCGCCAAGGTCGGTCCGGCCCGGCTCACCTTGGCCCATGTCGCTGCCGAGGTCGGCGTCGCCCCGGCTACGCTCATGCAACGCTTCGGCTCCAAGCGCGGCCTGCTCCTGGCGCTGGCTCGTCAGGGAAGCGACGCCAGCGGCGATCAGTACGCCGCCATTCGCTCCGCCCACGCCTCGCCGCTGGAGGCCCTCTTTGCCGTCAGCGACTGCATGGCCGGCATGGCGCCGACGCCCGAGGCGCTCGCCAACCATCTCGCGTTTCTCCACATCGATCTCACCGATCCGGATTTCCACAAGCTGGCGCTGGCGCACTCGCGGATCGCCCATACGGAAATCCGCAAGCTGCTTGACGAGGCCGTGGCGCGCGGAGAATTGTCAAAATGCGACACGGAGCGGCTGGCACGGGCGGTCGGCAGCGTCATGGGCGGCGGCCTCCTCAGTTGGGCCATCGTGCGCGACGGCACTGCCGCCCATTGGCTGCGCAGAGACCTTGAAACTCTGCTAGCGCCCTATCGTCTAGCGTCCTATCGTCCGAAGAAAAAAACGGCTCGCCTCCCAAGAAAAGCTCACCGAAGATGAATTGGAGGAGGAAGCCATGCTTGATGACATGCCGCGCGAAGACGTCGTCGCGACCATCGACCGGATGGTGAATGAATTGCTCCAGGCGGCCCGTGTCGAAGGGCCGCCTCTCGATGCGATCGCCCTGGCCCAGGGACACTTGGGCATGGTGGTTTGCCTCGACAAGCGCCAGGCGCAGCGCGGGCGGGCGCAACGGAGCGCCGGCGCCAAGCAGATTTACCTGCGGCCAGAGCCGCGCGAGGAACGCCACCAGTGGACGGTCGCCCATGAAATCGGCGAGCACCTCAAGAGCGAGATGTTGTCACGCCTCGGCATCGAGCCGGCGGATACGAAAGCGATGACCGGCGAGTCGCTCGCCAATCTGTTCGCGTATCGTCTTTTGGTTCCAACGTGCTGGTTTGCCGTCGATGCCCCAAATCTCGACTTCGATTTGCTAGCACTGAAAAAGAAGTACGCTACCGCAAGCCATGAAGTGTTGGCCTGGCGATTTCTCGATTTGCCCGAGCCCTGCATCGTCACGATTCTCGACAACGACCGCATCACACGGCGGCGCAGCAATTCCTGGCCCACAAGGAAGCAGCTTGAGCCCGCGGAAGAGAAGTGTCTCCGCATCGTTCAAAAGCGCGGCAAACCTCACCGCGTCCGGGAGAAGGGCTGGACCGTCCAGGGCTGGCCGGTGCATGAAGCGGAATGGAAGCGCGACATTCTGAGGAGCGTGGTGGAAATCGAATGATGCCCAAGCCCGCAGGCGAGTCTTCGAGCCTGCGCGGGTAAAGCAACACCCCGCAGATTCGAAGACTCATCTGCGGGCTTGGGTTATGGCGCTGACGGCTCGTCCTCATCCAACCCATTGTCTTTATCCCGATGGATGTCCGTAAGCCCATGTTGTCCGAGCTTTTTGCGAACCGTCGCGCGGTTCAATCCCAGCCATTGCGCCGCCGCCCAGCGATTGCCGTGCAGGCGGCGCATCACTTCTTCCAATAGCGGCGGCTCCACGCAGCGCAAGAGTTCCTCATACAACTCACGCGGCGGCGCGCCCCCCGCTGCCTTGATCCGCTCCGCAAGCCAATCGAGCACGGCGGCGGCTAGCTGCTCCTTCGGACTCGCTGTTCCCAATCCGGGCGAGACGGGAAAATGGTCCGGCAACAACGGTCCGCCTCGGGCGACAATGGCCGCATGCTCCAGGGCGTTGCGCAGCTCACGGACATTTCCCAGCCATGCCTGGGCCGTCAAGAAATCCGCCGTCGCGGGCAAGAGCGGCAACAGGCCCGGCTCCAGCTTGCGAAGGAAATGCTCGGTCAAGGGCACGATGTCCTCGCGGCGGTCCCGCAAGGGCGGCAAATGAATCTGAAAGACGTTCAAACGGAAGAACAGGTCGTGGCGAAAACTCCCCTCGGCCACTTTCCGTTCCAGGTTCTGGTGCGTGGCGGCCAGTATGCGGATATTGAACGGCTGCGATTGATTGCTCCCAACCGGCAGCACTTCGTTGTGATCCAATACACGAAGCAACTTCACCTGGACGGGCAGCGGAATCTCCGCGACTTCGTCGAAGAAAATGGTTCCACCGTCGGCCAGGGAGAGGAGGCCGGCGCGCGCTTGGGCCGCCCCCGTGAAGGCGCCTTTAACGTGGCCGAACAGTTCGCTTTCCACCAGGTTGGGATTAAGGGCGGCCACGTGAACCGGCAGAAACGGCCGATCGCGGCGCGTGCTGTAGCGATGCACCGCGCGGGCGACCAATTCCTTGCCAGTGCCGCTCGCGCCGGTGATGAGCACGCACGACTCGCGCGGCGCCACCAAGGCGATGCGTTTGAACACGCCATGCATGGCCGGACTAACGCCGACGATTTCTTCGGGAGCCGCAAGCGCATCGGCGGCACTGGTGTTTGCTGTCGGAGCCTGATCTTGCAGGGCGCGGCGCTGCAGGGCGCGGCGGACCGTCTCCAGCGCTTGCTCGAGATCGAACGGTTTGGCAAGATAATCGAAGGCGCCTCCTTCGACGGCCCGCACCGCCGTGCTGAGGTTGCCGAAGGCAGTGATGACGATGACCGGCGCGTCCTTGGAAACTTCGCGCAATCGGCCCAGCGCCGAAAGGCCGTCCAACCCCGGCAAGCGCACGTCGAGAATGACGGCGTCGGGCCGCTGCTTTTCAGCCTGTGATAGACCCGCTTCGGCAGTCGCGGCGACGGCAACTTGGTGCCCCTCCGCCGACAGCGCCCGCTGCAATGTCCAACAGACGGCTTCCTCGTCGTCGATGACCAGTATTTGACTCACGAAACTCTCCTGCCCGTTTAGCCGCGAGCCAACGGCGTGCGCGGGCGGAATCCCTGTTGAAACCTTAGCTTCGGCCAGGGACCACGTTCGCGCTCGCCGCAGGCTCGCGGCTAAACGGTGTGCGTTCTGCGCCACACACTAAGCCGGCAATTCGATGCGAAAACACGTCCCTTCCGGCCGGCGCGACCACGCGATCGTGCCGGCGTGCGCTTCCACAACCTGTCGCGCCACGGCCAGCCCTAAACCCACGCCTTCGGGCTTTCCGGTCACGAACGGCTCGAACAATCGATCCGCTATTTCCTTGCTCGGTCCCGGTCCGGAATCGATCACTTCGATCCAGGCCAGGCCCGTCGCCGCGATTCCGGACCTGATCTCGACCCTGCCGTCCGGACCAGCGGCCTCGGCGGCATTAGTCATGATGTTGACGAGCAACTGGCTTAGTTGCCCGCCGTCTGCGGATACAATCAGTGGCCCTTCGCCAGGTAGCACGCACAGGTCAATGGCCGCATGCCGGCACTGTGGCCCCACCAGCGCCGCCGCTTCAGCCACGAGCGTACGTAGGTCGCAAGCCTCGCGGCGCAACTCGATGGTTTTTCCGAGATCGAGGAAACGCTTCAGGTGCATCTCCATGAGCGCGAGCTGGCGCAGGGCCACGTCGAGCGTCTCGCCATCGGCTTTTCCCGAGCATTCCTTCGCGTGCAACTGCACTGCCAGCCGGGCGCCGGCGACGCCATTGCGAAGCTGATGCGCCAATCCGCCTGAGACTTGGCCCAAGAGACGAAGTCGTTCCGTCCGTGTCGCCGTCTCGCGGTAGTCGGCCAGGCGCTGGGCCATATCGTTGACGGATTGCCCGAGGTCGCGCAACTCGTCATCGCGGCGCGGCAACGACATCGGACTAAAGTCGCCGGCCGCGATCAAACGGGTGCGTCGTTCCAGTTCTTGAATGCGCCGCGTCAGGTGCTGAGTCACGGCCACGGTCAAACCGATGGCGACGATGCCGCCGATCACTCCTACAACCAAAGCCGGCCTGATTGCCTGCCAGAGCGCGTCGCGCCAAAGCGATTCCGAGTAGAAGATGTACAAGGTTAGGTTGGCGCTGACATCGTGCCGCAGCGCGACGCCGCGGCAAAAGTAGACGGCGCCGGCAACCTCAACGCGGGATCCCAACGGATGTTCGTCGCCGGCCGCGGGCTCCGGCAGAGAAGCGGGCACCGCGGGCAGCGTCGTCATGGGCTGGTTCTTGTCGTCCAGGATGGGCCGGCGATGGGCATCGCACAAGAGGAAGTCGGCGCCCGACATGCCCTTCATGAGCTTCAAGGTTGACGGATTGAGCGGGAAGGTGACCGAGCCGACCGTGGCCGCCACGGTATCGAGTTGGTTCTCGATCTGCCGGCGGGCTCGCTCAACCGACGATAGGGCGGTCCACACGCTCATGCCGACCACGCCGGCCATGAGTGTGACCAACGGAAGCAACAGCTGAAACCGAATGCCAAGACGCATGGGCGGGAACAATCCAGAAAGGACAGGCGCGGGGCTGATATGTGTAGCGTAACGGCAGCCGCCTAGCGATACAAGGCACTCGCTCCGCACACTCCGAAGAGGGAATGATTAAGAGGAAGATTATGAGTATGAAGAGGATTAAGAGCAGGATTAAGAGTTAGAGTAGGAATTAATCAGACGCGGCCTTCGTCTGAAGAAGGTACTCGCTGATGTATGTCCCGCTCTTTGCCGAGTCCGTATAGTTCCAATAGTGCCACCCAACAAGAAACATCCTTCGGCTTCTTCGGAGAATCATGCAATGAACCTTGCAGGCTTGCGGAAATGGTGGATGCTCGTCGCGCTATTCGCGTTCCTTGGCTTTGTGCCATTGACGACGGTCGCCCAGGATCGCTTGAAAACGATGCCTGGGTACGAGCAATACAAAACGGTGGCCCCGGAAATCGGCAAGTCGGTCAAACTGGGGATCCCCCGTGCCACCTGGAAGGACGAAGGCAAGTCGTTCGAGTTCGCCAAAGATGGCAAGATTTACAGCTTTGACATCGCGACCGGCAAGGCGGAGGACTCCGGCAAGACGGCGACGTTCGAAGGCAAGAAAAAAGGCAAAGACAAAGGTCCCGGGCGCGCCCGGTTTTGGACGTTTGAGAATTCGCCGGACGGCAATTTCCGAGCATTCTACCGGGATCGCAACGTCTGGATCAAAGACCTCAAAAACAACACCGAAACGCAAATCACCACCGAAGGCAACGATAAGAACCGCACCAAATACGGCGCCGGCACTTGGGTGTACGGCGAGGAATTATTTCAAGCTCATGCGATGTGGTGGTCGCCCGACGGCAAGAAGCTCGCGTTCTATGGCTTCGATGAGTCCAAGATTCCGGATTACTATCTGACCAAAGACCAGGCGGCCCTGCAGAGCAAGCTCGAGGTCGAAGCCTATCCCAAAGCCGGCGCTCCGAATCCCGTCGTGACCCTCTTTGTCTACGACCTTGACGCCAAAAAGAAGACGGAGATCGACATTCGCGACGGCAAGCCGTTCGAGGATTCGGTCGTGGGACACTACGTCTACGACCTCAAATGGTCGCCCAACGGCAAGGAGCTGTTCTTCCACCGCGCCAACCGCAAGCAGAACACCATGGAATTCGTGGCCGCCGATCCCGACACGGGCAAATGCCGGGTCATCATTCACGAGGAATGGCTGCCGAGCTGGGTGGAAAACCATCCCTTCATGAAATACCTGAAGGACAATAGCCGTTTTATTTGGACGTCCGAGCGCAACGGCTGGAGGAACTTCTATCTCTACGATCTCTCGGGAAAGCAGTTGGCGACGTTGACCAACCACAACTTCTCGGTGGCCAATGTCGTCCGTGTCGATGAGGACGCCGGTTTGCTCTACTACATGGCTACCGACGGCGATAACCACATGAAGCTCCAGCTTCACAAGGTCGGCCTCGACGGTAAAGGCGATAAGCGCCTCACGGACCCGGCGTTCCATCATAGCGTAGACATCGCCCCAGACGCAAAGACCTTCATCGACACCATTCAGACGCACGATACGCCGCCTTCCAGCCGCCTGGTGAATATGGACGGCAAGGTGCTGGCGGAATTGACCAAGAGCGACACTTCGAAATTCGACAAGCTCGGACTCAAGCGCGTCGAAATGTTCACCTACAAGGCGGCCGACGGCGAAACCGACCTGCACGGGATGCTGCACTTCCCGTCGAATTTCGATCCAAGCAAGAAATACCCGCTGTTGGTCTCCGTTTACGGAGGGCCGGCGACCAACGGCGCCCACGAAACGTTCACGCTGCCCAGCGGTCTCAATCCGTTCGGCCCACCCAGCGGCATCACTGAATACGGCTTTCTGGTGGCTTCGCTCGACTCACGCAGCGCCGCCAACCGCGGCAAGAAAGTTCTCGACTCGATCTACCAAAGGTTGGGCACCGTCGAGATGGACGACCAGGCCGCGGGCGTCAAGGCGCTTTGGGATCGGCCTTATGTCGACCGCAATCGCGTCGGCATCTTCGGCGCGTCCTACGGCGGCTACGCGTCCATTATGTGCATGTTGCGCCACCCGGACGTCTTCCAGGCCGCCTGTGCCTCTTCGTCGGTCAGTGATTGGCGTCATTACGACAGCATTTATACTGAGCGCTACATGTGGCTCCCCAACGAAAACACCGCGGGATATGAGGCCGGCAACGCCATCAAGTACATCCCCAACATGAAAGGCCGGCTCATGCTGTTCTTCGGCACCGCTGACGACAACGTGCATCCTTCGAACACGCTGGCATTCATCAAAGCTCTGCAAAAGGCCGGCAAGAGCTTCGAGCTTCAGCTCGGACCCGACCAGGGCCACACCGCCTTGTCGGCGCCGCGAATGATGGAGTTCTTCATCGAAAACCTGGTGATGAAACAGTGACCGATGCGCGCACCCATAGGACGGCTTGAAACTAGCGCGCAGTTGCCGTAACGTGGTTCTGAGTTCACTTGAGGGATGGCAATGGCAATAGCCCTAAGACCAGTTGCCAAGTGTGTGTACGTTTGTGATGAAGTCGTAGCCGATCCTTCAAGTGGAAAGATAAGTGTCCTGAATCTCTGGGATGCAATCAGGATACCGGCGACAGCCGCTCTCCCTTACACTCTGAAAAAAGTCAGCGTGTTCGTATGGTGCCGCGACGGTCTTGGAAAGATGAAAACGAGGATTGACATCATTGAAGTCGACTCCGAGACCGTGGTGCGCCGGACAAAGAGCTGCGTTCTGGACTTTAAGCGACGGACTGATTCGATCTTTGCTCGCTACAAGCTTGCGAACTGTATCTTCCCTAGGCCAGGTGATTACTTGATCGAAGTGTACTGCGAAGGTGAGTTTATCGACGATCAGGTGATCCGCGTGGGGTTTGAGTCTGGCGAGTGAACTCATGGACAAGCAAGAGAAGCCGTTTTACTCGTTTGAATGCATCTCGCGGCCAGTCGCATCCACTGCGGTTCCCGGACAACGGCCTTCGAGTCGTCCACGTAAGAGTGGTCGAAGCGGGCTTGCCCGCTCGTCGTTGTTTCAAGAGTTTGACTGCGAATTTGAGAGCCTTCCATCGGGAACTCGCGCGGACGCGCGACCTCGCGGTAGAGAACGAAAAACTCCGCCCGCTGTGCGGCCGGATATGCGTGCGTCCGGTTCCGTCGAGGATAATCACAACGGCCGCCGCAAGCAAATCAAGAATCTTGCAATGCTCATTGATAACTGTCTCATATTGACAAAAGGCATGGATCAGCGATCTTTCGCAGCGGTCATCAAGCACCTTCGAAGCGCTAAGCAAGAGATCGCCTTGAAGTCGAAGTGATCTTGAGCAATACCCTCGGAGCGCGCCAGTGCCGCGAATTGCGCATAAGGCTAAATAGGTCTCGCGAGCCGAGCGCGACCCACGCGCCATGGGTCCGGCTCGGCTCGCCGGACCTACTGTAACGGACAAAGAGTGCTCATGACCGCCAACGAAATCGTAGCCGAGTTGAAATCTCTCGGCAGCGCAGCAATCAAGAAAGTGCACGCCCAGCATGGCGCCATTGAACCGTTTTTCGGCGTCAAAGTGGGAGATCTCAAGAAGATCCAAAAACGCATCAAGATGGATTACAAGCTCGCGCTGGAGCTTTACGATACGGGAATCGCCGACGCCATGTATTTGGCCGGTTTGATTGCCGACGATGCGAAGATGACCAAGAAGGACCTTCAGCGCTGGGTCGACGGCGCCCATTGGTCCATGCCTAGCGAGTATACGGTCCCGTGGGTGGCGGCGGGCAGCAACCATGGCCGCGAGCTGGCTCTCAAGTGGATCGACTCGAAGAAAGAGCTGATTGCCGCGGCCGGCTGGGCCACCTTAAGCAGTTTGGTGTCCACCAAGTCCGACGACGAACTCGACTTGGAAGAGTTGAAGCGACTGCTGGAGCGCGTCCGTAAGACTCTTCCCGACGCGCCCAACCGTGTCCGCTACACCATGAATTGCTTCGTCATCGCGGTGGGCAGCTACGTCAAGCCGCTTACCGATCTGGCTATCCAGACTGGCGAGCGCATCGGCATGGTGACCGTAGACATGGGCGACACCGAATGCAAGGTGCCGTATGCCCCGGATTACATCAACATGGTCAAGAAGCGCGGGACCATCGGCAAGAAACGCAAGACCGCGAAATGTTGATTGGATCACGATTGTGGCGCTCACGGAGGTTTGTCATGCGAGCCGCATTCGGTTTATTCATTGTTGTCTCCGTGCCGTTTCTCGTTTTCGCACAAAACGGGGACGACAAATCGAAAGATAAACTCCAGGGCACTTGGAAGCTCGACGGCTGGGAACTTGAAGGCAAAGCGGTTGATCTTCCGCAAAGTCCGCCCTGGCTCATCATCGAGAAGGACAAGGTGCTTTACGGCGGCGGCGAGTTGGCCACGTTGACCGTCGATCCAAGGACCACGCCGAAGATCATCGACCTCACGTTCCAGGATCCCAAGCGTGTTTACGAAGGCATCTACACCGTCGACGGCGAGACGCTCAAGATGTGCGTAAACCGGCTGACTGACGGCGTCAAGGAGCGCCCATCGGGATTCGACACCAAAGATCATCCGGAATGGCGGCTGCTCGTCTTCAAGCGTGACAAGGAACGCAAGAACGGTGCTGAAGGTCTGAGCGGGTTCGTCGGCATTGCCATTCAGTTCAAGGCCGACACCAAGGCGATGAACATCAACTCGGTGATCAAGAAAAGTCCTGCCGAAAAGGCCGGCGTCAAGATGGATGACAAGTTGCTCTCGGTCGGCGGCGAAAAAGCCGGAGAACTCAAAGGCGTAGTCGCACTGATTCAAAAGGCCAGGCCCGGAACGGAGCTTAACCTGCGCATCGAGCGCGACGGCAAGGAACGCGATATCGCAATCAAGGTTGGCGTATTGCCGTTCTATTTTCTGGATTGAATCAAGCGCGGGAGTCCGATGATGAAGCTCACGATGCTAATTTCGGCCCTGTTATTGCCCATGCTCAGCCTAGCCGATGCCGCCTTCCAAAGCGCCGGACAGGAAAACCCCATCGATGCCCAAGGCTACAACAAGCTCGGCAACGCCTTGCGCGAAAAGCAGCGGTTGGATGAAGCGATCACCGCCTACCGGAAGGCCATTGAACTCGATCCAAAGTACGCCCATCCCCACTACAACCTCGGCATCACCCTCCTCAGTCAAAAGCGTCTCGACGAGGCCATCGCCTCTCTGCGCAAGGCCATCCAGCTCGAGCCGAAGTTCGGCGAGGCCCATGGCGCGCTGGGTCGAGCGCTCCTCAAGCGCGGAATGTTCACGGAGGCCGCCACGGTCACGGAAAAGGCGCTCGACTTGCTCCCGCCGGAGCATCCGGCGCGATCAGGGATCGACGAACAAGTGCGGCGTTGCCGGCAGCTGGTCGCCTTGGACGAAGAGTTAGGCCGCGTGCTTTCGGGGAAGGAAGAGGGGGACGGCACGGCCTTTATCGCGCTCGCTCGCTTGTGCCGGCAATACAAACAGCAATATGCCACAGCGACAAAGCTGTTTCGGCGGGGCTTCGATTCGAAACCCGACGGTAAGGGGCTGGCCCAAATGCATCGCTACGATGCCGCTTGCGCCGCGGCCCTTGCCGGCGCCGGCAAGGGCGAGGAAGCGTCTAAGCTCGCCGACGAGGACAAGACCAAGCTGCGCGCCCAAGCCCGGGACTGGCTCGGGGCCGAGTTGAACGCAGTCGGCGCGAGTGCGAAAGCTGCCCAGTCGCGGCCGGTGCTGGAATTGATCGCCCGGCTCGAGCGCTGGCTGACGGAGCCCGAACTGACGGGCGTGCGTGATCCGCGCGATTTGGCGAAAATGGCCGCGGACGAAAGAGCGCAGTTTGAGAAGCTGTGGGCCGATATTCGCGCGTTGCTGAAGGACGGCAACGGCCGCTTCCGAGAGACCAAGCTTGAAGGTGAGCTAAGCGCGAAAGAAAACCATCAGGTCCACAAGGTGAAGCTGTCGGCCGGCAAGAGCTACGTCATCGACCTTGAAAGCAAAGCTTTCGACGCCTTGTTGATCCTGGAAGACCCGCAAGGCAAGAAGCTTGCGGACAACGATGATCGCGCGCCGGACGACCAGAATGCACGCATCCTGTTCACTTCGAAGGAAGACGGCACTTATCGCGTGGTGGCGACTTCGTTCGAGCAGAAGAGCAGTGGCCCTTATCAGTTGCGCATTCGCGAGTTCATTCGCGACCACGCCAAATAGAAGGCTACGTTCCCGATTTGAGCGCATGAAAAATCGCTTCGGGCCGCCGCAGCCGATCGGCGACGCGCGCGCAGAAAAGGCCCACGGCACTTTACCGCGGACCTTTTCTTCATTCATTTCTCGTCACTCATTCACTTCATGTATCATCGGCTCCAAGTGCTTCGTGTTGCGCTCGACGGCCAGCACGACGGTGCGTTCCTCGACGCCGTCGGCGCTGGCGGCGGTCGCGGGGATGATTTGCCGGCTATCGGGAAGGCTGAACCGCATGGTGAAGGTGCCGTCGGGGCGGAGCTTGACAGGTTCGCCCTGAAGCGTGACCTTGGCATTGGCCTCGGTGGCGCCGTACACGATCAACTCGGCGTCGAGCTGGAACCAGAACTGCCGTGATTTGCCGTACTGGAAGGCGCCCGAGCCGAAGCTGGTGACCGCGGGGGAGCCCATCGGCCGGCGCAGGCGTTCTTCGAACAGTTGCTTGAGTTCGAGGCTGCTGGCCGAGGGATCGAAGCCGCCGGACATGGCGTAGATGCGGTCGGCCTTGGAGACGTCGAAGTCGGCCCAGTTCTCATCGATCATGTCGCTGACGCCGGCGCGCGGCGTGGTGACGACGTTGGAGCGGGCCAAAACGTAGAATTGGCCGCTCTTGGAGAGATAGCCGATGTCGATGCGATACGACTTGGGCGGGCTCTGGACGTCGATGTACCAATTGTTGACGCCGCCGTGGATGTCGATGTCGCGAACGACCGATTCGGAGGTGTTGGTGATGTCGTGGCTGCTGACGTCGAGAACGCGCAGCACCGGCTTGGCCCCGTGCCATTCCTGGCCCAGCGCCGCCTCAGCCCTCTGAATCGCTTGACGGGTCAATTCCCAATAACAGTGCAGCCAATAGGGGTCGCGGACCATGCAAACGATGCGGTCCTTGCCGTAGCCGCCGGGCAGGTCCTTGGGCGCCTTGGCCGACAGGTCCTTGGTGGGAACGCCGACGTCGTACTTGCTGCTCTCGACCTGCTCTTCGGCGGAAACGGAACCGTTGGTATTACGAGCGGCGGCGACTTGCGGCCGGCTGCGTGCTTGGGTTTTCTTTTTGGGCTTGGCCTTTTCGCGGGCGGAATGCTTGATGAGCGCGACGACCAGTTCTTCCTTGCGCATGTAGTGAGAGCCCGCGATGCCGCGCCTGCGGGCCATCTCCTCCAGGTCCTTCTTGGTGCGGGCCTCCAACTTGTCTTTTGTCATTGCGACACCACTCCATGAGCGTCTGCCGATTACGGCTTCCGCCGATTACGGCTTCCGCCGGTTACGGCTTCCGCCGGTTACAGGCACTCGGGTAAAGTTTGGCACCATCCTGGCTGCTGGAACTCCCGAAGTCCTTTTCGGGGGAGATGAAGGCAAGGACCGAAGCCGGCGTGGCGTCAGGTGGGAAATTGCCGGGCTACGGGAGAGGCAGGAAGTCCTGAGGCAACTCAACGAAGTCAATCAACGCAAGGGAATAATGCACGCAAATAAAGCAAGTGAATAAAAAAAAGCAAACTTTTCCCTATTGGGAGCCGTTTGCCGAATCGCTAGGTCTCAGCGAATGTTGCTGGCACGGTTTTGTCTCTTGAGCGACGCCCGGAGGCAGAAACCACTGTAAAGATGATACACGGAGCGACAACGTGGTGTCAACCGCAAAAAAGGCTGCGCAGGCATACCTTTGGGTAAAAATCAAGAAAAATCTGGAAGAATTTTCTGCGCAGCCTGCCGATTTTGCCACTTCGCGAAAACTTTCACAATTAGGCGGTTGACTTTCTTTGGAAGGGTCTGACAATAGCCCCATCCCGGTACAAGTTGCGTAACGGTATCTAGGCCTGCGTAGGGTGCCGAAGAGTTGACGTCATAAGATATTTATACGAAACGAGTTCGGTTCTAAGCCGAAACATTGGATCGTCGCTTCGCGTCGGCAAGAAAAGCCGCAGCGAAGAGGTAACGGAAAATGGCGGATGAGGGTCCCAATCCGCGTCAGCTGGGACGATACCTCGTCCTTGCTCAAGTCGGCCTTGAGATGGTCGCTCCTATTGGCTTGGGTGTTTGGCTGGATTTCTTGTTGGGTTGGTTGCCCTGGTTGACGGTGGTCGGGGTACTTTTGGGCTTTAGCCTTGGGCTTTACCATATTGTCATCGTGACAAGCCGAAATGAGAATTCCGATACGTCCGGGAGCAAGCCACCATGAAAAGTCTGGCTTGGCTTTTTGGGGGAACCTTGCTGATTTGCATTGCGGTAATGTCTCCCAGTTGCTTTGGCCAAGATGAACTTGCCGTCTTCCAGTGCACTGTTGCGTGCGCCGTAAGTCTCGTGCCTGCCCTCGGCACCATGGCCTGGGCGTTGCGCGCTGGGAATACGCCGGAGCAACAGCTCGTCGCGGTGCTAGGCGGGACAGTTGTACGTTCAGGCGCGGTCTTGGCTAGCGGGTTTCTGCTTCGTGCGGTGCTGCCGGAGTGGTTTACCCAAAGTTTTTGGATCTGGCTCGGATTTTTTTACCTGGTTACGCTTGCCCTGGAAACGACTCTAGTGCTTCGAGCTAAAGGCCGCGCGACTCAATAAAGGAAGAAAACTCGGCCCCATGATTCAAGGGGCGTGAAATCACGAAGGAAGCAAACGACGAACACAAGGATTCAGGGATGTTCTTCGCAGACGCCTTCGAGCACGTTTTGGATTCTCCTCACTGGCATTTCTTTGACCAAAAGCCACACCTTCCGTGGATTCTCACGCGATACATGGTGCTGATGCTCTTAGCGGCCGGAATTATTATTACGATCTACGTGCCCATCGCCCGTAAGGCTCGAAGCGGCGGACCACCGCGTGGTCCATGGTGGAATGCCTTCGAGAGTATCCTCACTTTTATCCGCGACCAAGTCGCCAAGCCGTGCATTGGGCACGGTTCCGACCATTACGTTCCTTTTCTTTGGTCGATCTTTCTTTTCGTACTGTTTTGCAACCTGCTTGGGATGTTTCCATTCCTCGGCTCCCCAACCGCCAGCTTCAGCGTCACTTTGGCGTTGGCGTTAATCGCATTCCTTTTTATCCATGGGTCCGCCGTTGCCAAAATGGGACCCATTCACTACTTCCAATCCTACGTTCCTCACATCGACGTTCCCTTCGGCATGGGCTATTTCATCGTACCCATGATCGTGTTGATTGAAGTTGTAGGCAATTTCATCAAAGCATTCGTTTTGGCCGTGCGGTTGTTCGCAAACATGTTTGCCGGCCATCTCGTGCTAGCCTTCCTTCTTCTCTTCATTGTGATGGTGAAAGATTCCGGGCCCCTGCTCTTTTGGGGAGTAACGGTTGCGAGTGTGCTGGGGGTAGTTGCTCTGAGTCTCCTGGAGTTGTTTGTGGCCTTCTTGCAGGCCTTCATCTTTACGTTCTTGACCGCTCTCTTTCTGGGAATGTCATTACATCCCGAACATTGACCTCAACGCCACGGTCTAATTGACCGTAGGCAAGGGACTAACTTCTTTAGTGCACTCTTTGTAGGAGTTTCTGAAATGAGAATGATCGGCTTGTGCTTGATGGTTTTGTTGGTAGTACTTGTCAGCGCTAGTCCTGCGCTGGCGGAGGACAAGGGGGCTGGTACTTTCTATGGCGCCGGTGTGGCCGCGGGAATCGGGGCCGGACTCGCCATTATCGGCGCCGGCTTAGGATTCGGCCGCATCGGCTCTGCCGCCCTTGAGAGCATGGCCAGACAGCCTGAAACTGCGGGGCGCGTACAAACTGCCATGCTAATCATCGCCGCACTCCTTGAAGGGGCGACGTTCTTCGCCCTGATCGTTTGTATTATCCTCGCAGGCCAAGCGTAATCTGAGGTCACCATGCGGCAACCGATTAGCTTAGTTCTTTTCGCTGTATGCCTGATTGCTGGCGTGGTCCTCCCTGCCTCAGCTGCCGCGGAGGATGAGAATCAACCTAAGCCACCTAAGGTGAAGGCTGCCGACTCTCATTATAAAGTGAAGGTCTATGATTTAGGTGATCCAAAGCATAGAGACGAGTTCAATGAAAAATTGCTCGCCGGCCATATCCACGAAATAGTGGTCGAGAAGACCCTAGGCAATCCTATGAAGCCCGACGTTTATGTGGCTATTGCCACCATCGTGGTATTCTTAGGATTGTTGTTGGTACTAAGAAAGCTCGCATGGGGCCCCATGCTCGAAGGCCTGAAAAAGCGCGAGGAATCGATCCTCAGTGCCGTCGAGGAAGCCAAGAAAGCCCGCGAGGAAACGCAGCGCGTGACCGCCGAGTTCAAGGCGAAGATGGACCAGGCCTACGCCGAGATTCCCAAGATCATGGAAGAAGCCCGGCGCGAGGCGGAGGCATTCAAGGAAGAAACGCGAGCCCAGACCGCCAAGGAAATGCAAGCCGAACGCCAGCGCCTGCGCCGCGAGATCGACACCGCCAAGGACCAGGCCCTACAGGAACTCTGGACCCAGGCGGCCCAACTCGCGACCCTGATATCCGCCAAAGTCATCGGTAGATCGTTGCCGGCCGCGGAACATCACCGCTTGATCGACGAAGCGCTCGTGGAATTGCGCGAAGCCGCGCCGCGGCGGTAAACGGCTGACTCAACTGTAGGACGGTTTTGCAAACCGTCCAGTCGAGCAGACGGATTGCAAATCCGTCCTACGAGAGAAGACCATGGACCAACCCGCGACGACGGAATTTCACGACAAGGCGGACGTCAGCGCGCACCGCATCGCCAAGGTTTACGCCGAGTCGCTCTTGAACGCGGCCGCCGGAAAAAACCAAGAAATGGCCGTGCTCGACGAGCTGGACTCGCTGGTTCGTGACGTCTTCGCCGCCGAGCCCCGTCTGGAAGTGTTGCTGTCTAGCGCCGCCCTCGGCCGCAAGGCCCGTAAGGAAGCCATCGAAACCGTGTTCGCCCCGAGAGCGACCCGGTTGTTCACGAACTTCCTCCTGGTACTCAACAACCACGAGCGGCTCGACCTGTTGAGGCCGATCTTGACCGAAGCGCGCAAGCTGTACGACGTGCGGCACAATCGGCTCCGCGTTCATGTCACTAGCGCGGTTCCCTTGAACGATGAATTCCGCTGGCGCCTGGAATCGGAAGTGCGCGGTTTTTTCCGCCTCGAACCGGTGTTGATGACGCAGGTCGATCCGGAAGTGCTGGGCGGCCTTCGCGTCCGCATCGGCGACATGCTGTACGACGCCAGCATCCGAGCCAAATTAGACGATATTCGCAACCAGATTCTTTCGAGTAGCAGTCATGAGATTCAAAGCCGACGAGATCGTTTCAGTAATTGAGAAGGAAATCGAGCAGTACGGCGCCAAGCTGGAGGCTCGCGAGATCGGACGGGTCTTGGAAGTGGGCGACGGCATCGCCCGCATCTATGGCCTGTCCGGGGTCATGGCCGGCGAGATGGTCGAGTTCACGCGCACCAAGGTCCGCGGGTTGGCCTTCAACCTGGAAGAGAACTCGGTCGGCGTCATCATCCTGGGCGAGTTCCTCGAAATCGAGGAAGGCGACGAGGTCCGCGCCACGGGCACTCTGCTCCGCGTGCCGGTCGGCGACGCCATCATTGGGCGCGTCGTCAACCCGCTCGGCGTGCCTCTGGACGGCAAAGGCCCGATCGTCACCGAAGAGACAAGGCCGGTGGAATTCACCGCGCCGGGCGTGGCTGCGCGGCAGCCGGTGAACCAGCCGCTGCAGACCGGCATCAAGGCCATCGACTCAATGACGCCTATCGGCCGCGGCCAGCGCGAGCTGATCATCGGCGACCGCAAGACCGGCAAGACCGCCATCGCCATCGACACCATCATCAATCAGAAGGAAGAAGACGTCATCTGCGTGTACGTCGCCGTCGGCCAAAAGGAATAGACCGTGGCCGGCGTCGTCGAAGCGTTGCGCGCCCATGGCGCCATGGATTTCACCATCGTGGTCGTGTCATCGGCGGCCGACCCGGCGCCGTTGCAATACATCGCGCCCTACGCCGGCGCCGCTATGGCCGAGTTCTACATGTACGAACAGGGCCGCGACACCCTGTGCATCTACGACGACTTGACGAAACAGGCCGCCGCTTATCGCCAGCTTTCGCTCCTGATGCGGCGGCCTCCAGGCCGCGAGGCGTATCCAGGCGACATCTTCTACTGCCACTCGCGCTTGCTCGAACGCTCCGCCAAATTGGCCGAGCGCTGGGTCATCGTTCCCAAAGACGCCGACGACTCCAAAGTGAAGGACGATTGGGGCGTCAATCGCAAGCCCGACGGCGCCGGCATGGTCTACATTGGGCCCTTGGAAAAGGAGCACGCGGAGAAGCACGACCTGCCCAAGCATCCGGGCCACAAGCTCGCCAAGGTCTTCGGCACCGGCGGCAGCTTGACCGCTTTGCCCGTGATCGAAACGCTCGAAGGCGAGGTGTCCGCGTACATTCCGACCAACGTGATCTCGATCACCGACGGGCAGATTTATTTGCAGCCCGATTTGTTCTTCGCCGGCGTGCGGCCGGCCATCGACGTGGGCATCTCGGTGTCGCGCGTCGGTGGCAAGGCCCAGATTCCCGCCATGAAGCAGATTGCCGGCAGCTTGCGGCTCGACCTGGCGGCCTTCCGCGAGCTGGAAGCATTCGCCCAGCTGGGCACCGAGCTTGACAAGGCGACCCAATCTCAGCTCGACCGCGGCTACCGCATGGTCGAGATTCTGAAGCAGCCGCAGTTCAAGCCGATGCACGTGGCCGACCAGGTGATGATCATCTTCGCCGCCAGCAAGGGCTATCTCGACAAGGTGCCGCGCAACCAGGTGGCGGGGTGGGAGCAGCAGTTTCTGAACTTCATGAAGGAGCAGCGGCCGGAAGTGCGCACGAAGCTGGTGAAGGAGCGCAAGATATCGCCGGAGATTGAGAAACAGTTGGCGGCGGCGATCGATTTCTTCGTGCCGCAGTTCAAGGCGGGGTAAAGTAAAATAAGCCATGGCGGCAAAACGGAGGAGTTGACCCATGGCGATGCAAGAAACTTTCGAAAGAAATGTGGCGAAATCCGCCGTTCTGTCGGAACAGCAAATGCCACAGGTAATTCCTCTGGGCGACGTGATTCGGGTCCTGAACGATGGCGGGATCAGCTTTGTTCTCGTAGGTGCACACGGGCTGGCAGGATGGAGGAAGAAACCAAGGGCGACGGAAGACGTGGACGTTGTCGTGGCGCTGCGTCAGGTGAAAAAGGCAGTGCGCCTTCTATTGGATGCGTTCCCACAACTGGAAGAAGTGGACTTGCCAGTCGTCGTGCGCCTCCGACACCGAGATTTGGGAGACGTGGCAGTCGATGTGATGAAGCCGGTTCAACAGCCTTATATGGAGGTGTTCAAGCATACGAAAAAGGTCACCACGGATGGCCTAACGTATCGCATACCGACACTGGAAATGGCAATCGTCATGAAGTTCTCGGCGATGACGAGCCTCTACCGAGCCGACGCCGATAAATTTCTGGACGCACATGACTTCGTGGTGATGGCTCGGGAGAATCCTGATTTCGACAAGGAAGCGCTTAGTGAGTTAGCCTCGCTGATCTACGCGGACGGAGGCAAAGACTTGTTGGAAATGGTTCGAAAAGTGCAGGCCGGAGAAAAGCTCGTTCTCTAAAAGCTCGTTCTCTGACGGCCCAGGCGCTGCTGGCGATGATGCGTTGTGAAGAACCATGACGCGGTTGGATAGAACGAAGGCCCAGGATTTCTCATTACTATGGGATCTCCATTTACATGTACTACCAGGATCACGCGCCTCCGCATTTTCATGCAATCTATGGGGAACACGAGGCGACGGTTCGAATCGACAAGGCAGACATCTTTGAAGGTGAGCTGCCCCGACGAGCGTTGAAGCTTGTCAAGGAATGGGCGAAGTTGCATCAGAAGGAGCTTGCGGAGAATTGGGATCTAGCCCGCGCCGCTGAAAAACTCAAGCCCGTCGATCCGCTGGAGTAGAAATGATACTTCGAATAACACACGCACGGCACCTGGCCCCGTTCGTTCTCGAACTCAAGTTCAATGACGGTGCTACGAAGCGAGTCGATGTACGATCTTTATTGCATGGACCCATGTTTGCGCCGTTACGGAAACCCAGTTATTTTCGACGAGGCACGCTGGAACGAGAATGTGGCACCATGTGCTGGCCGAATGGCGCCGACCTGGCGCCCGAGGCTCTATATGAGTTGCCGGACCACGCGGATAGGGACAAGAAAAAAAGAAGAAAAGCTCTGGTGAAGTAATCCCATGGCCAAAACCCGTGCCATCGTCAAACGTCGAAAAGCGATCCGTAACATCCGCAAGATCACGCGGACTATGGAGCTGATCGCGACTGCGCGCTTTCAGAAAACCATGCAGCGGGCGACCGAGGCCGAGGCGTTCACGCGCAAGATCGCCGAGTTGGCGGCCGACTTGAGCGCCAGCGCCACCAACATCCAGCATCCGCTTTTGGAAAAGCGCGACCCGGTCAAACGCACGCTGATTCTGGTCATCGGCTCCAATCGCGGGCTATGCGGTGGCTACAACGCCGCCATTATTCGTGAAGCGGCGGCGGCCATTCACAAGGTGCTGCCGGCGGGCGCGACCAGCGGCGAGAACCTGCATCTGGAAATCGTCGGTAAGCGAATCATCACCTGGGTCAAGTACCAAAGGATCGCCTACGCCAAAGGCTACACCAACTTCGAAGACAAGCCGCAATACGCCGAGGTCGAGGAGATCGCCGACCGCTATATCGCGTTGTATGTTTCCGGCAAAGTCGACCGTGTCGACGTGGCTTACTCGAAGTTCATCAACGCCGCCAAGCAGATTCCAGTGGTGGAGACGCTGTTGCCCTTAGCCCCGGAGCCGGCGAAAGAGCAGAAGAAGCCGGCGACGACGGTGGAGTACGAGTTCATGCCTACGGCGAAGGAGATTCTCGAAGAAATCCTGCCGGTGTCGTTCAAGATTCGCCTCTTCAAATGCTTCTTAGATGCCGCCGTCAGCGAGCAAATCGCCCGCCGCGTGGCGATGAAGGCGGCCACCGAGAACGCCGGCGACATGATCAAGAGCCTAACGCAACAATATAACCGCGCCCGCCAGGCCCAGATCACCAAAGAGATCGCGGAAGTCATCGGCGGGGCTGAGTCGTTGAAATGAGCGAGTGACCGCAATTATTGAAGGTCGAAGAATGGTTTCGACGTTGCAACGGCCCGGGATCGATGGTTTGCGCCACGCCGATGCCCTGCGTGACAGCATTCGTTTGACGCAAACTTTTTATCGAATGTACCGGTCAGGCCAACGCATGATTACACCCGAAGAGATCATCGCTGTGCTCAACGACGCCGGCGTTAAGTTCGTCTTGATGGGTACCTATGGCGTCGGCGGCTGGAGAAGTGAGCCACGGGCCACGGATGATGTCGATTTTTTGATTCAAAAGTCGTCACACACAAGAGCTATTGAGGCGATTCAGAAGGCTTTTCCAACCCTTAAGATGTTAGACCAAACCGTAGTGACGCGTTTCGTGGATCCGACAACGAAAAGAGTCGTGATCGATCTGATGAAGCCATATGAAGCGATTTACCGCGCCGTTTTCAAGAACGCCGTACCGGCTGGACATACGCACCGCATTCCGGACTTGGAAATGGCCCTGGTAACCAAGTTTGCCGCCATGATCTCCTCGAATCGGCCGGCAAAGAAAAGGCAGATCGACGCAGGCGATTTCTCCGACATCGTCCAGGAAAACGCTGGAATCATTGACATGGCCAAGCTGAGGCGCCTCGCCAATTTGGTGTCTAAGGGCGCCGCCAAAAAAATCACTGAGTTCATTGAGGATGCTAAAGCAGGTCGAATCCTTAGACTGGAAGGCTGAGTCGCCTAAGGAGCGACTCGGAATTCAAGTCGGGGTTTCTAATACGTAGATGGAGTTATCATGGTCGCGACCAATGGCCAACATACCGGCAAGATCATCCAGGTGATCGGCTCAACCTTCGACGCCGAATTCGAAGAAGGGCATCTTCCCGAAATCTATAACGCGCTGAGAGTGGACGAAGAGTTCAAGGGCGTTAGGCTCAAGCTCACCGGCGAAGTGCAGCAGCACTTGGGCGGCAACCGCGTCCGCTGCGTCGCTCTTGGCTCCACCGACGGCCTGGTGCGCGGCATGAAGGCCGTCGATACCGGCAAGCCCGTGACGGTTCCTGTCGGCAAGGAGACCTTGGGCCGCGTCTTCAATCTTTTGGGCGAACCGATCGATAATCGCGGTCCGGTTGCGAGCACCGAGACGCGACCCATCCACGCGCTGCCGCCGCCCTTTGCCGAATTGTCGTCTAAGACCGAGCTGTTCGAAACCGGGATCAAGGTCATCGACTTGTTGACGCCACTGGTTCGCGGCGGCAAGGCGGGCCTTTTCGGCGGCGCCGGCCTGGGCAAGACCGTCATCCTGACGGAGCTGATTGCCCGCATCGCCAGTCAGCACGGCGGCTACTCCGTGTTCGCCGGTGTCGGCGAGCGCACCCGCGAAGGCAACGACCTTTGGCTCGAAATGCAGGAAACCAAGATCGGCAAGACGGACCGCTCCGTCCTCACGCAGACAGCCATGGTGTTCGGGCAGATGAACGAGCCGCCCGGATCGCGGCTTCGCGTCGCCCTGTCAGCGCTCACCATGTGCGAATGGTTCCGCGATTCGACCGGCGCCGACACGCTGCTCTTCATCGACAACATTTTCCGGTTTTCGCAAGCCGGCTCGGAAGTGTCGGCGCTTTTGGGCCGGATGCCGAGCGCCGTCGGTTACCAGCCGACCCTGGCCACTGAGATGGGCGAGCTTCAGGAACGGATCACCAGCACGTCGCGCGGGGCCATCACCAGCGTGCAGGCCGTCTACGTCCCCGCCGACGATCCGACCGACCCCGCCCCGGCCAATGCCTTCCAGCACCTCGACGCGTTCATTTATCTCGAACGCCGTATCTCGGAAAAGGGCATCTACCCGGCCATCGATCCCTTGGCATCGAATAGCCGAATTCTCGATCCGCAGATTGTAGGCAAAGAGCATTACGACATCGCCCGCCGAGTGCAGCAAATTCTCCAGCGTTACCGCGAATTGCAAGACATCATCGCCATCCTCGGCATGGAGGAATTGAGCGAAGAGGATAAGCAGGTGGTCCACCGCGCCCGCCGCATCGAAAAGTTTCTGTCGCAGCCCTTCATCGTCGCCGAAGCGTTCACCAATCGGGCCGGCAAGGTCACGGCGTTGGCCGAGACCATCCGCAGCTTCAAGGAATTGTGCGACGGCAAGCACGATCATTTGCCCGAAAACGCCTTCATGTACGTCGGCGGCATCGACGAGGCGGTGGAGCAGGCGAAAAAGCAGGCGGGGTGATTTGCTGAAAACGACGAATCGAAACGGTTCCCGCCCGCCCTTTGACAGGCCGAAAGAAAAAGCGATACCGGAGCAGAAAGAAATGAAAGCACGAAAAACGAAATCGAAACCCTATTGGGAAATGAACAAAGAAGAGCTGGCCGAAGCGACTCGTGAATTCGATCAAGAACTTGCCCCGGACACGTTTCACTCATTGAGCCCACAAAAACAACTCGTTTGGGAGCGCTTGCAAAAAGAGAAGAACGCCAAGGGGACAGGCCCGGCCGCACCGAAGAAGCGACACAACAAGCGCAAGCGGGCCGGATGAACGGGGACCTTGTGCGTAGTCTCAAGAAAACACCTAGCCTCGAAACGGTTGGAAAGGTCTTGGAGATCGAGACCAGCCGGGGTGAGAGTAGAACCACGGATTTCACGGATTACACGGAGGGGGGACAACCATGAAGTCGCACTTTGGACTAGCTTTTGGCCGGAAGGATTGAAATGGATATTGAGACAACTGGAAAGAGCCTGAAGTGCATTATCGTCACGCCCGAGCGCGCCGTGCTCGACCAAACCGTTGACTTCGTCGCGGTGCCGATGGTGGACGGCGAGTTGGGGGTGCTTCCCAGTCGAGCGCCCTTAATCGGCCGGCTCGGTTACGGCGAGTTGCGCACGCAAGACGGCAAGAACATCCAGCGCTTCTATATCGACGGCGGCTTCGTGCAGATTCGCTCCGACGTGGTGACGGTCCTGACGCCCAAGGCGATCCCGGCCGAGCAAATCAAGCTTGCCGCCGCCGAGGAAGCGCTCAAGGCCGCACAGGGTATCGCTGGCACTCCGGAAGCACAGGAAGCCCAGTCCAAATCCCAACAACGAGCGCGAGCGCAGATTCGCATCGCTTCCAAGACCCCCGCGGAATAGACGTGGGCCTCTCTTACGATTGACATTTCCTCAAAGTTGTTTATCTGATAGTTCTCATACGCCGATGTAAAAACGAGAGGACGATCGGCGCAAACGCGTAACGCGCAAACAGGTAACCAGCTTGCCGGGCTCGAAGGCAAAGTTAATCTGAGCAGTTTGGCGACAATGCCAATGCCCTTCCCACTCAACTGCTTTCCCATCTAACTCGCTGCCTCCGGTCTTCGCTTGCCTTGAAAGAACTCGGACCGGAGCCATGAAAATCCTTCTCGTTTACCCCAAGTTCCCCGACACCTACTGGAGCTTCAGTCACGCGTTGGGCTTATGGAACAAGCGCTCCGCGTTTCCGCCGCTGGGGCTCTTGACCGTGGCGGCCTACTTGCCGCCGACCTGGCAGCGGCGTCTGGTCGATCTGAACGTGAAGGAGCTAAGCAAAGCGGACATCGCCTGGGCCGACGTCGTGTTCCTGAGCGCCATGATCGTCCAGCAGGCCTCGCTCCAAGAGATCATTACCCGCTGCAAAGCGCTGGGCAAGCGCGTCGTCGTGGGCGGGCCGTTCGCCAGCACCGGCTCGGAGCGCCTCCCCGACGCCGATCACGTGTTCAAGGGCGAAGCGGAAACCACGCTTCCCGATTTCATCCGCGACCTCGAAAGCGGCGTTCCCAAGCGGATCTACGAAGCTGCTGAGAAGCCCGCCCTCACCTCCACTCCGGTCCCCCAGTTTGACCTTGTGGACCTTTCCCAGTATCTCGCCATGCCGGTTCAGTTCTCGCGCGGCTGTCCATTTCGCTGCGAATTCTGCGACATCATCGAGATCTATGGCCGTGTGCCGCGCACCAAAACCAACGACCAGATGCTGGCGGAGTTGGATGTCCTCTACGAGCTGGGCTGGCGCGGCCTAGTCTTCATCGTCGACGACAACTTCATCGGCAACAAACGCAACGTCAAAAGCTTCCTGCCGCACCTGGCCGACTGGTCTGAGCGCCATGGCCGGCCGTTCTCTTTTCTCACGGAAGCGAGCCTCAATCTGGCCGATGACGATGAGCTTTTGGGGCTGATGAAGAACGCCGGCCTTCGCCGCGTCTTTATCGGCATCGAGACGCCGGTCGAGCGCAGCTTGAAAGAAGCGCAAAAAGGGCAGAACACGCGCCGCGACATGCTGGCCGCCGTCCACAAGATTCAAGGCTACGGCATGGAGGTCATGGCCGGCTTCATCGTCGGCTTCGACAACGACCCCGACGACATCTTCCAACTCCAGATCGACTTCATTCGCGCCAGCGCCATCCCGCAAAGC
Source organism: Planctomycetota bacterium (assembly GCA_016195405.1). GTDB lineage: Bacteria > Planctomycetota > Planctomycetia > Gemmatales > Gemmataceae > JACPZP01. The sequence goes on from JACPZP010000078.1 coordinate 42,715, forward strand.
ATGGTCGGCGTGCTTTCCGCTTTGCCGGACACGCAGCTTTGGCGACGCCTGGAGCGCGAAGGCCGTCTGCTTGCCGACGCCAGCGGCGACAACACCGACGGCTCGCTCAACTTTGTGCCGCGCATGGACCCCGCACAACTCGTGGAAGGCTACAAACATATCTTGAAGACGATCTATAGCCCGCGCGAGTTCTATCAGCGGGCGCTCGACTGCCTTGAGCGGACGCCGCAGGAGACGCCGGAACCGTTCGGCGATGGCGTGATCAAGAATCTGATCGACTTGGGACGTACCCTGCTCACCCTCGGCGTACGCGACCGAGAGCGCAGCCATTTCTGGAGGTTCGTAGGCCGTATCCTTCGCCATCATCCGCACCGCCTCGCCAACGCCCTCATCCTGGCATCGCTCGGCTATCATTTCCGCAGGATTACCGAGAACGTCGTGCAAACGCCGTTGGAGATGCAAACGCCGGCGGAAACGCCAATGCAGACGGAAAAGACCCGGCCTTTCGTCCCGCGCATTTGGGATGCGCGGCACGCGGCGTGAAGTTAGAACCGTTTCCACGTCTTATGCCATTTAACGCGCATCGACGCTTTCGGCATTTTCCGAAAGGCGAGGCGTTTCCGTCAAGTCCCCAAAAGCCGCAGGACCTTTCCGAATCATCGGGAATCGCTAAAGTTGGCGGCGATTCGCGCCGACGGCAGTTGCTCGGGTTGGCTTTGGAGGCAATGCTTGGAGGCGATTTCAAAAGGGGGTCAGATCCTCCAAGTCACAGAGAAGAGAGGGAAGGCACTATGGCCCGCGCACGTCTTGCTTCGCTGTCCGTGGCGGCCGCCGCCGCGCTGTTTGCATCCGGTTGCATGACGCCTTCTTGCGAGAGCGGCGGCGGATTTTTCAGCCGCTTCAATATCTTTCACCGCAACAACACGCCCGAATGCTGCTGCATGGAGGGTGGGGAGTTCACGGCGTCCAGCGTGCCTGTCACGACGGAAGGGCCGGTGCTGACCGTTCCTCCACAGTCTACGACGCCGACCGGCCCGCCGCCGCGGATCATTACGGTCCCCCAGCAACAGGCGCCAAATGTGCCGTATTCGCCGACAGGGCTGAGGAAATGACGGGATGACGGGTGACGGGATGACGGGGTGACACGATGACGGGATGACGGGGTGACCCTTTCACCCCGTCATCCCGTCATCTCCATACCCCGTCACCTCCTCACTAACTCTCGAAACGCCTCGCACAGAAGCGGTGCCGTGTCGGGGCCCAGACTGTTGATCTCACCGTAGGGCGCGGTTTTGCGGCCATAGCAGAACGGCGGTTTTTCGTCCCATTGGCGCTTGGGAAGGATGTAGCCGATCTCGTCGCTCGCCAGCCCAATGATCATTCGATGCGGGCCTTTGAGCTGGGCGTAGATGCCCGGCTCGATGGGGGCGTCAGGAAAATCGGCCTCCTTCTCGGCGGGATCGACAACTTTGCTCAGCACTAACTCCGGATAGATTTCGCCTGGAATCGCCGCGATCTCCAAGTCGCCGAGCTTGAAATAGCCGATCTCGGTCCGCAGGCACAACTTGCCCTTCGCGTCGCGCTTGCTCTTAACCGGTTCTGCCTTATCAATGCTGTCGTTCCAGCGAAAGGCCTGCCGGTCAAGCACGCCCAACTCCCAGCCGAGCACATACAGCCTGTTGTCAAGCGGCAAGAAGATCTTCCTCGTCCTCGCGATCAACGGCATCAACTTGATGTCTTTTGCGTTTTCCAGCGCCTTCACGGCGAGCTTGCCGACGAGTTGGCCATAGCGCTCGGTCTTTGCGAAAGTGCCGTCTTCGAGCGCATTGCCGTTGTCGTCCTCCACCTTGACGCGCAGCGACGTCATCAGTCCGCCTACCGTTCCCGTGAGATACACCACGGGGCAATTGTATTTCTCCTTGAGGAAGCCGACGGTCGCGCCCACGAAGTCGGCGCTGATTTCGACGTTCTTGCTTTCGAGCGTCTCGGGATGGCAATTCCACTGCACGACCACGCCGGCGGTTTTGGTGTCGTTGTCGAGAAACTCAATGGCCACGAGTTCATCGTGCTTGACGATCGGCTCACGCGAATCGTGAAGAAGTTCCGGAGCGCGGGCCGTGCCGATCTTGGCCGTCATAGGGCGGGCACTCTTGTCCGCCGTCTGGACCGCCGCGACAATCGCGTCCTCAATCCTTTGGCGATAATCCGGATCGACGCCGCTCTGGAACATGTTGGGCCCCCACAGGCCGAGCGTGTCCGGTCCCTCGTGATTGTGCGTGCTGGATACCAGAACGTGCGTGAAGCCCGGCAGCTTGGCCCGAGCTTTCTCGACCAAGGGCAAAAACAGGCCGACTACATCGACGGACACGAATGCGAGCTTAACTTCCTTGTGCTTGAGGACCATGGCGCGGGCGATGAGCGGATCGTGAATGGCTTTGGCGACGCGGTTCTTGCCGAAGCCGGCCATGTAGACGGGTTTCTTGTCGAGCTTTGGCGTGACGTCGAGTTCCGCGAAGCCGACGTGGAGGGCATCGGCGTCCTGCGCGGGCGCTTGCCGGAGCGCCATTCCAAGAAAGATCATGAGTCCAAGCCCGCACGCGAGTCTTCGAGCGTGCGGGGTCATCGTTGGGTTACCCCGCAGATTCGCTGCGCTCATCTGCGAGCTTGGTTTGAGATGCGCACTGGCGCATATAGCGGATGCTTTCGCGCGCGATGGTGACGGGGTCGGGAGCATAATCGAAAACCTCGACGGAGACCCAGCCCTTGTAGCCCGAGTCCTTGAGCGCTTGAAAGATGGGAACGAAGTCGGTCGTGCCGAAGCCCGGGCCGCGGCGATTGACGTCGTTGGCGTGGAAGTGGCCCGCCTTGCCGCCATGCTTGCGGATCAATTCCGGCGTCGGGGCGTCGTCCGTGCTCATGGCCTTGACGTCCAAGTGAAGGGCGAAATTCGGATGGTTCAAGCGTTTCAAAATCTCGAACGCTTCGGCACACGTGTTGATGAAATCGGCTTCCGGCGGCGACAAGGGCTCAAGGCAGAGACGCACGCCGGTCTCTGCGAAGCCGCGAGCGGCACGTTCGAAAGTGTCGACCGCGAAATCCGTTGCCTCAGCCCTTGTCCTGCCGGCGGGTATGCGGCGCTGCGCGGGTGAGCCAAACACCATGAGATCGCCGCCGAGGTCGCGCGTGCATCGAGCCAACTCCACCAGGTATGCGGCCGTTCTCATGCGGACCTCGGCATCGGGCGAAGTTAGCTGCAACCCCTCGGTCTTGGCCAAGAGCCAGTGCAGACCGATGATTTGCAAGCCGCACGCCGCGGCTTCCGCGCGAAGCCGGCTGCGGGTCTCCTTCGATATGTCGGTGATGCGCGGCGCGAGAGTGAACGGCGCGATCTCCAGGCCCGTGTAGCCAAGCTCCGCCACGCACTGACAAACGCGGGCGTGTGCCCAGCCTTCAAATGTTTCATTGCAGATGGCGTAGCGCATGCTAGTAATCGTTCTACAAGCCTGCAGGCGAGTCTTCGAGCCTGCGGGGTAACGGGCACCCCGCAAGCTCGAAGACTCGCTGCGGCTTGAATTTCTTTTTTTGGCGCGCAGATCAAATTCAAACGTCAAACATTCATAAAGAGGAAATGAAAGGGCAAAAATCCACGCCGAATCCTTGCGTAGCGTCCGGCCATCGCGGTATGATGGAATTCGACCGCCCCCGCCTACCGCAGTCCGGAATTCCGGAACCTTGTCGCATGCAGCCGGTTGAAAAGAAGTCCGAATCCTACTCGCTGCCAAGAACCAGGATAATTTCATGAATCCCGAATCCGACGTCCACATGCTGGAAACCCTGCGCTTGGCCCACAAACAGATGCGCGCCGAGATCGGCAAGATCATCATCGGCCAGGAGGCGGTGCTCGACCAACTCCTCATGGCCATCTTCTGCCGAGGGCATGCGCTCTTAGTCGGCGTTCCCGGCCTGGCGAAGACGCTCATGGTGAGCACGCTGGCGCAGGCGCTCGATCTGTCGTTTAAGCGCATCCAGTTCACGCCGGATTTAATGCCGACCGACATCACCGGCACGGAAGTGATCCAGGATGACCCGGTTACCCGCCAGCGCATGTTCAAGTTCTTGCCGGGTCCGGTCTTCGCCAACATCGTCCTGGCAGACGAAATCAACCGCACGCCACCCAAGACGCAGGCCGCCTTGCTGGAAGCCATGCAGGAACGCAAGGCGTCGATCGGCGGCACGGACCATCCCATGAAGGACCCGTTTTTCGTTCTCGCCACGCAGAATCCGATTGAGCAAGAGGGCACCTACCCCTTGCCCGAGGCCCAGCTCGACCGCTTCCTCTTCATGATCAAGGTCGATTATCCCTCCGATGCTGAAGAAGAACAGATCATGCGGCAAGGGACCAGCGACGCCCAGCTCAAGGTGTCGAAAATCCTCCACGGCGAAGACATCTTGAAGCTGCAGCACATCGTCCGCCGGGTGCCGGTTGCCGACCACATCTTCGCGTATGCGAAGAAGATCACACGGATGACCCGGCCCGGAGCGCCCGAGGCGCCGGATTTCGTCAACAAATGGCTCACCTGGGGCGCGGGCCCGCGGGCGAGCATGAACCTGATCCTAGCCGCCAAAGCCCACGCGGTCTTGCAGGGACATGCCCACGTATCGGCCGACGACGTTGCCGCCGTCGCCAATCCGATCCTGCGGCACCGGCTGATCCTCAACTTCACCGCGCAAAGCGAAGGCATCGCGGTGGAGAATGTCGTGGATCGGTTGTTGCAGGCGGTTCCGAAGAACCAAGCCGCTTGACGGGAATTGAAAATTGACAATTGACAATTTCAATTTTCGCACACCCTTTACCCCTCAAGGAATTCGCCATGACGCCTGAAGAACTTGCGGATCGATTGCTGACTTTCGCGGCGCGAGTTGGGAAACTCGTGGATGCTCTGCCGGACACACGTATGGGAAGACCTATTGCTGGCCAGCTGATTCGCTGTGGGACGTCTCCGGCTCCAAATTACGAGGAAGGCTGTGCGGCCGAGAGTCGTGCGGACTTTGTGCACAAACTGAAAGTGGTGCTCAAAGAACTCCGCGAATCGCGATCCTGGAACCGATTGATCCTAAAGTGTGAACTCCTTCCAAGCGCGAAAATCTCGGACCTTCACGACGAATCGTGTCAACTCTGCAACATCATCGGCCAGTCGGTCGTAACGAGTAAGGGACTTAACAAAACCGGCAAGGAAATCGAATAGATCCAACTGAATAGGGCTAAGGCTTGGATGCCGGATAGGCTGGCTCGCCAGAAAAAGAGCACTTCTTGAGCGCGCGAGTTGTTCCAGGGCGCGCTGAGGTCTTGTTTTGCGGACCAAGGATTATTTCCACATCGATCTCAAGGGCATTAAGCAAAGCCATCAATTGGCCTGTGGAAAACCCGGTGTGTCGGCCATTGGTTAGTTTCGAAATATCCGGTTGCTTGAGTCCGAGACGTTCCGCCGTTTGCGCCTGTGCAAGCCCGAGCCTGCGGATGCCGTTACAAATCTGGCGGGCAAGTTCAGCCTTGAGCTGAACGTCTCCCGGATTCTGAAATCCGAAGTCATTGAAAACGTTGCCGATTGCTTATATCAAAGGGTCCTGACATCCTGATACCTTTTCGCTGCGCGATTGGACAGTCACTTGTGACTCTGGTAATTCGCCTTGTTGCGCTCAAACCACTCCCTCCACAGTGGAATATCGGCCCTCGTGTGCATGGTTTGACCTGCCGCGCGGTTTACCACGCCCGTAATCCGTTCCAATCCAAGGCACGCCTCACTTTGAACTTCAGAATCCGCATCCTTCAGGCAATCTCCGAGTATGAGAATGTCCGATTTGTCGCCGTGATCGGCAAATGTTTTGCAAGCGAACCGCCTGTCGTGCGCCTGCTTGGAATGAAGAGCCTGCATTAGCAACGGCATGCCCGAACGGTCTTTGAGCTGCAAGAGAGTGAAGTGCGCCCCTGGCGCTGGACCAGTAACATAGTTCTTACTGGACCGCCCAGGGAGACTTTTCCATGGCACGCACTCGACGTTCCTTTCCCGACCAGTTCAAGGCACAGATGGTCCTCGACCTTTTGACCGGCGCCGCT
>JACPZP010000063.1 GCA_016195405.1 Planctomycetota bacterium
CTCGTCCAAGCAGCGCCGCAAGAGATCGTTGGGCCGGACAAGCAAGTTCTTGATGTTGTGGGCGTACGAGCCGGCCATGATGCCGATGTTGGCGAAGAGCTGCGATTTCAGCTCGAGGTTTTGCCGTTCGGCTTCTTCGTGGCGGCGCTCGGCTTCCTGGCGGCGCAGCTCTTCTCCCAGGCGAAGGCGCTCCGCATCGCTCACCTGTTGCTCGGCCACAAGTCGTTGCCTTTGCCGCTCGCGTTCTTTGCGCTGGTTGAGATAGACCCACAGGATGGTCAACACGGCGAAGAAGATGCCCAGGCCGCTCAGCCACAGCCGGCGGGTTGCTTCCTGGCGTTCCTTGAATTGCCGCTGTAAGTAGGCATGCAGGTGATACTCCACCGCCACGGATGCCCCGCTGGCGATCGGCTCGGCGGAAAGCATGCGCGACTGGCTGCCGTGCCGCGGCACCTCGCTGTCCCAGTGGATCGGCGCGAGCTTGAGATCGCCGTCAAAGGTAACCGTGATGCCGTAGATCATCGGAAAAAGCGGCAGCTGGCCCGGGTACATCTTGGTGGGCGGGTTGCCGAGCGCTTTGAGGTGCTCGGCGATCTCCTCTTTCTTGAACTCGAGGCGCCGCTCCAAGTCCTGCTTGATTGCGGTTTCACGCTGATGCTGCCGGCCCAATTCGACGTACTGCTCCACTAGGTCCGAAAGCGTGGTATAGACCCGCGCCTCACGAATCCACTCGCGGATGGCTTCCTGATCGTAGACTTCCTCGCCATAGAGCCACCAATGCATCGGCGACCACAACGCCAGAATCACCAGAGCGCCAAGCACAACCGGCGGCAAGACGGTCCGAAGCAAACGCCAGACAAGGTGCCCGCGAGTCGAGGTCACGGTTTACTCCGAACGGATTACTCCGACGCCCGGCGGTCGTACCGCACTTTCAAGGGCTGATCCGACATGCGCCAGCGCCCGCCCGTGCTTTCCCGGTCGAGCGACCAGATGCTGATCTCGGCCTCCGGCAGATTGCGGCTGCCGTCGAATGTAGGTTTCAGCCACAAGACATGTTCGCCGGTGCCCGCGTGGCGATTGCCGTCGTCGCCGAAGAGCGGCAAATCGCTCTCCATGGCCGCCGTGAGCGTAGGAGCAACCCTTCCCTCACGCCAGCGTGTGTTTGCCAGCCGAGGCAAGACGGCGTCCGCACTCTGAAGAAGCCGCCCATCATCCGTGAAACACGCTTGCAAGAGCGATTGGAGAATATCGACATTCAAGAGAAGGTCCTGCGTGCCGGTGGTAGTGGGCAAGCGGCTGCCGGTTTCCTGCTTGCCGAAGCCGGCTGAGGGATCGGTCGGGTTGCGATGACTGAAGAACACGAGCGGCACCGGCACATCTTGGATGTTCCAAGCGATGTCGCGGTCGCGGTACACGTTGTTGAACGAGATCGCGTCGCCGGTGAGCACGACCGTGTTGCGCACTTCCGAGGGCGCTCGCCGGCAGAGCGTGCGCAGAAAGCGGCGCGCTCGTTGCGCCGCGGTGGGCAAGACCAAGAGCGTGTGCTGATCGCGGAACTTGTCGTTGGTCGCCAAGTATAGTCCGACGGCGATTTCTTCCTGAGGATTGGGCTCGTTGTAGCCGCCCGAACTGAAGCGGATGTAGCCGTTGTCGATCTTCATTACCGGCTGGTCACTTGCCTCTTTGGCGTGGGCAACGAAGACGGTGCGAAACGTCTCGGCCAAGTCCTTGGAGTAGCCGTCATCGAGCCAAGCCAGCGTGTAGAGGAAAAAGGCTTCGACATGCCCCGCGGCGTTGAGAATGCCCAAAGTTGCAAGTGCGCTGCCCGGCGCCAGGCCGGCCTGTGCAAGCGCGCCGGCAAATACCTGCGGCTCGGAGTTTTTGTCGGCGCAGACTTGCGGATTCTGACGTACAAACTCAAGCACCGATTCGACCATGCGCGTGTTGGTGAAAGCGTAACGGAAAGTGCGGTCTTGGTAGATCTCCATGACCTTAGGCCAGCTGCTGTGATCGATGTCGCCGGAGTGGCTGCTGCCGTCGTTGTAGCGTTCCGCCGTGGCTGTAGTAATTAGGAACAACGGATCGGCGCCCTGCCATTTGCCGCGAAATTCGTTGAGCACGCCCGCTTGGGCGATGGCCCGATCGCTGATGTCGCCGCCGATGATCGCGAGCGGCGGCGTCTTTCGTGCCGCCAGCTTGCCGACCCAATAGCGCGTGTCGAGTTCGCCGGAAAGCTTGTACCAGCGCACGAGCAGTCGAGCTTTCTTGTTCTTGGGGAATGAAAATACGATTTCCGGAACGTCGGCGGTCAAGTCAAGGAAGGCTTGATCGAGATTGACCTCCAGGGGCTCACCCTTGGGCTGAGCTGACCGCCATTGTTCCCGTACGAGCTTGGCGGCCGCGACCAGGCGTTCCCAGGCGTCGCTGCTCGTGGCAGGCGCGAGCCAGGCGATTTCCTGCGCTCCCGCGGGCACTTCTTTGACGTCCGCGAAAGCCGGTCCCGCCCAGCCGCGCAGAAGGAAATACCCTGCCCCCGCAAGAGCCGCGAGGAATAGGATTGCCAGAACACCGCGATTGCGCCACATGCAAATTGTCCTCTCGGACGACCGTTCCCGACCTCAATTATCAAAGTGAAAAATACCCTCACGCAAAAGCATCTTGCGCAAGGATTGTCGCAAAGGATGATTAATCTGCAAAACCCTGATTGTAGCCCGGCCGATCGCATTACGACCTATGAGCCGAGTCCCAACGGAAGTGGCGCTTCCTTGGGTGAACGCGCGGATGAAACAGCCGAACCATTCGAGCCGTTTTGGAATCTACGCCAGCAAGATTTGGCCCCTTGGTCCGATTGCACGCGAAACAGGAAAAGGCGAGGTTCTCGGAAACGGTCGGGCCGTCGTGTTGATGCGACGAACAATCGGATAAGTGGATGGCTTCCTTGATTGATTGGAAGGCATGATCGCGCTCGCTTATTTGATAGACCATTCGCGTTGTCATTATAACATGGCGAATCCGCGAATAGCACTATTTGCGAGGCGGATCTTCCAGCGAGATGTGACACTCCAAATCGAGCGCGTGGCACAAGAGTTGGCACAGGCCCAATCCGGGGCGCGGAGGCGCGACTTGGCAGTGCCAAAGGGGTCGGTAGTCGGCGCTCGTCTCGCCGAGGATGCGGTCAAGCACGCGGCCTTCGATGTCCCAAGCCGGATGCTCCACATCGCCGAAGATGCGAATCTTGCCAGTAGATTGCAAGTCCGTGGGCACGCGATTGATTCGAGTCTTGTAGCCGAGCGGATAGAGCACCAAACCCTGGTATTTCGAGACCCAGCGAACCACCCGGTCTTCGGGTGAATAATAGTGCCGCAGCTTCACCTCCGGCGGCAAGAAGAGCGGACCGACCGGCGTGCCCAAGGTTACCACCATATCGAAGTTGTAACCCTGGGCGTCCTTGGCGAGATCGGGGTAGCGCCAGATGCTGCGGGCGATCGTGGCCAGCGTCAGTCCCAATTGCCCTCCGGCACTGTGTCCGATCCAGATCAACTCGTCCTTGGTGGAAACCTCGCGCGCCTCCAGGGCCTTGTGCAGGCGCAAGTACGACTCGTGCGAGAATTTCGAACCAGGCTCCATCGACTCGATGAACATCGTGAGCGCGTCGAAGGGTAGCAGGTTTCGCCAGGTCGCCGTGGGAAAGGGATTGTCGAGAACGATGATGTCTTGCTCGCAGACCCCGCGCCGGCGCAGGCCGTCGCGCAACGTCTCGGCCGCGAGGTTTTTCCAGGCGTCGGAGAAGATGGTGTGAACGCCGGAGTGGAGAATGTAGATGCGGCGCGCGGCAGCCGGCTTGGCGACGGATTTGAGCTCTTCAGACTGCGACGGCTTGAGTTTGGGGCCGATGTCACCGTCGCCGCCGCGCAGTTGCGCCGCCACAAGAAGAAACAACATCAGCGTTGCGGGAATTCGCCTAACCACGAGGCGCCACCTCAGGCGGGAATGCCGTGCCCTGCCGGCGACTCGCCTCTTGCCGCGGATTCGCACGTTGCGGCGGAATCGAGTCTCGGCAAGTGATACTCGCCAAGGGCGGCTGGAGTTTCGAAGCCCCCATCTCGAAAATAGCTCAGGAGCGTCGAGTACGCGGGTTCAGTGACCATGATCTCCTGCGGCCAATATGTGACGAGCTTTTCGGCCAGTTCACCGTCGCCAGCGCCAGCGTGCCGGACGTAGGAACTGCCCGGGAACAAGGCGAGGCCATCGGGCCGGAAGGAATTGGAATCAAGCAAGCGCCATGCCCGCCGCCACGTGCCCCAGCCCCACGGCGCGAGGATCGGCAGAAAGCAGGTCTCGGGAGCGCCCGGCAGCGACAGCGGGAACATGTATCCCGATACCTGGATGACGCGCGGCTTGTTGCGATAGTGGTACAGGGCGTGATTCATGAACTCCAGAAAGCGCGGCGACAATTCGAGGTCGTCTCCAAGCACGATGACGGATTCATGCTTGGCGAGAATCCCGCTGACGCCGGCTCGAATGGACTGCGCAGGGCCCAAGTTGCCGTCGCGCTCGATCACGACGACACGTTCGCACCAGGGCCGGCGCCGGGCCACGGACCTCACCTTGGCGACGGCGGCGGAATCGACGACGGTCTCGGGGCCGTCGCAAAAAATGAAAAGATGGGATTCGTCGGCCAGGGAATTGGCCGCGAGGGATTCGAGCGTTCGTAGCGTTTGCTCAGGCCGCTTGTTGGCGAATAACGCGATAGGAGCAGGATTGCCGTCCATCCCTGGACCTCCTCCTGCCGCCCGCTTGCGGGTTAGCGTGTTCTTGACGATTTCGTGCGCGCGAACCTCGGAGAGCGGGTGTGCAGCATCCCCGAGGTTATCCCTTTTTCGCCGTAAAGGTCAAGGCCAGTTCCGCTTGAGAAACTCCTCAGCCCAATGGTAATGGTCCAGAAGCCCATCGACGGGACGGCCGAGAATTCGGTAAGCAATGTAAAGCGCCTCGATGGAAGCGAGACCGTTCTTCGGATCGGTGCCAAGCTTCGAGACACGCGGATACGCGGTGCGATATCCGTGGAGCGAGCGGGGCGGCACACCCGCGAAGGCCGCGGTCATTTCGTGTGCCTTGCGCCAGCTGCCATCCAAGAGAAGGATTCCCTTGTCGGCATCGGCTGCCGTCAACTCCGGACCCTCGGCCGCTAGACGAATGTACCCTTCGAGATCGAGCGGACGTGCGACAGGGTACTGTAGAATCCGCACGTCGTCGCGACCGCGCAGAGGCAACACCGAACATTTCTTCGGATTCTCTCTGCGATGGCGAACGATAATAGTAATGGGAAACGTCGGCATGGTTTTTTCAGAATCGTTTGCGCTGAGCCATGTCTCTAACTTGCGGGTTGGGAAAAATCCAAATCGAGGGAATCATGAACGTTGAACTCCAATATTGCTCGATGTGAAACTACGAACCACAAGCCGTCAGTTTGACGGCCAAGCTGCTAAGCACCTACAAGCAGGAGATCAAGGACTTGAAGCTCATTCCAGGCGGCGGCGGCTGTTTTGAGCTGAAAGTCAACGGCGACCTGCTCTATTCCAAGCTCAAGACCGGCAAATTCCCCGAGGAAAAGTGGGCCGTCGAAGCGGTCGGCGCGAGGCTCAAGAAGTAGCGCGCCGAGCCTTGAGCACCCGCGGATGCCCCGAATAATCCTTGAGGGTGGGCGCGAGTTCAAACTCCGCGAATCGTCCGATTTTCGCGCGCGCCGCGCTTTCTTGCGGCGCGCCAATCTCCACCAATAAGTAGCCGCCGTGAGCCAGCCGAGCGCGCGCCTCGTCCACCAATCGACCAAACACGGCGAACCCGTCCGGACCACCGTCGAGCGCCGGCGCCGGTTCATATTCGCGCACGCCCGGCGCCAGAGCCTTGATTTCGCCGGTTGGAATGTAAGGCGGGTTGCAAACGATGACTTCGAAGCGCTCCGCTTCATCAAGCGGGCCAAAGAGATCGCCCGCTAGAATTCGAATTCGGTCCGCGGCGCCGTGCTTCTCCGCGTTTGTGCGTGCGATTGCCAACGCTTCGGGGCTCTTGTCGATCGCCGTCACCCGTGCCTCCGGCAGGTTCTTAGCCAAGGCGACAGCAAGATTCCCCGAACCCGTACCGATGTCGAGAACACGCGGCGTCGCCATGGATTTGGCGACGGCCAGCGCTTCCATCACCAAATGCTCGCTGTCCGGCCGCGGAATTAACACCGCCGCCCCCACTTGAAACTCCAGTCCGTAGAATTCCTTCTTGCCAACGAGATAGGCGACCGGACATCCCTCGATGCGGCGGCGAATCAGCTCGCGATAGCGCTGGCGGACGTCGGGCGTCGCTTCCTCGCCGAAACGCACTCCATAAAGGTCGATTCGTTTGCAACCTGCTGCATGCGCCAACAACACCTCGGCGTCAAGCCGCGGAAACTCCGCGCCCTTTTGGGCGAGGTGCTTTGCCGTCCACTCCAAAAGCGCGCCCAGCGTCCAGGTTTGCTCCGTGCTCATTCCAACATTCATCCTTGGTGAGCGGGGAACCGCCGGCGGCTCCCCGCTAAACATACGCAACTTTTGCACGCGGCCGTCAAATCTGATAATACCACGCGGTCGAGCCTTTGGCCTCCGGGCTCTTCATGCGGAGCTGCGGTTTCTCGAGCGAAACCACCGTGTACGGGTCGACGCTTTGGGTCAACCACACGTTGGAGCCAATGACGGCGTGATGGCCCACGACCGTATCGCCGCCCAGGATGGTGGCGTTGGCGTAGACGACGACATCGTCTTCCAGCGTCGGATGCCGCTTCATACCGCGGATAATGTTGCCCGAGGCGTCACGCGGAAAGCTCAAGGCGCCCAGGGTCACGCCTTGGTATAGCTTGACGTGCGGGCCGATGTCGCAGGTTTCGCCGATGACCACGCCGGTGCCGTGATCGATGAAAAACCCGGGACCGATGCGGGCGCCCGGATGGATGTCGATGCCCGTTTTGGAATGGGCCCACTCGGTCATCAAGCGCGGGATGAGCGGCACGCCGAGTAGCACCAGTTCGTGCGCCAGTCGATAAATCGTGACCGCCTCCAGTCCGGGATAGCAAAAGATGATTTCGTGCCGGCCTTTCGCCGCGGGATCGCCCAGAAACGCGGCCTCGACGTCTTGCTCCAGGATGTAACGAATCTCGGGCAAGCGGCGCAAGAACTCGACGGTTTTCTGCTGTGCCAGCGCTTCGAAGTCGACCGCCGTGCCGCCGGAGTGCTCATGACGCAGGGCGCGGGCGACTTGGGTGATCAGCTTGTCGTGCAGGCCGTCAATCAAATCGCCTGCGTGATATTCGACGTTGCCGATGTGCAGATTCTGCCGGCGGACGAAGCCGGGATAGAGGATGTCCATCAAGTCGGCGACGATGTCGATGATCGCCTCCCGGCTCGGCAATGGCCGGTGTCCGAGATGGTTGATGTGCCGGCACTCGGTGTAGGTGGCGACCAGCGCCTCCGTGATTTCGGGCAATCCTTCCTTGAGACGAATGTCGGTGGCCATGACGTTCTCCTGCCGCTTAGGGTGCTGACTGAAGGAACTGACTTTTGAGAGGAACCGGCGACCTCCCGTGGCGCCTTGTCAGCGCACGGCGATCGCCCAAAAACAGGCGCAACAGCGGCACGGAAATGAAACCGTCATGGGAATCTCACATGCGGCGTGAATCCAACTGAATCCTAGGTCCGCAGACGCCCGCGGTCAACGAGCGCTTATTTGTCTTCGGAAAACTCGGAGGAATCCTTTCGCCAAACATGGGGCTCTGCCTTGTCCTCGTGCGTCAATCTTTTCCAAGTTGCTGGCCCCGCTCCGCCCGGTCCTTAAGCAGGCGAAGCACCAATGATCGGCTTTTCGAATTGCCGTGTCTCAATCAGAATTATTGATGTTGTCATAAGCATAGTAATCCGTTCAGGATATGAACTAGGTCGCGCTTGAAGCTTCTTGAGTTGACGCAAGTGGTCTGCATTTTGCACTAAACGAATCAGAAAAGTTGTCCGGTCTGCTTAGTCATGGGAGAGGTGGCTATCGGACCGGACGCTTTTTTTGACCAGCGCTCCTAACCCCGAAGCCACAAGCGCCGGTAATGAGCGTGAGTCCGAAAAATCACTTCGACGTGCGCGAAAAAATCTGGTAGGTTGATAGGTGCAGTACGGATTTAACAAAGGTTGGTCTTACAAGGTTGGTTAGCCTTTGAGCACGACATCCGCGGCGACCGGCCCCTTGGCGGCCTCGACCTCTCCGGCCCTTCCTCCAACCATTAACCGCTTCGGTCCCCGGGGCCTTAATTACCTGCGGGCTTGGTTCGGCTTACCCTCCCAGCGCCGACTCGCGCGCGGAGCGGTTCAGATTCAGCCCGTCCGCTACTGGGAAAAAGAATTCGGCCGGCTCTCCGACGCCGAGCTTCGCCAAAAAGCATTGCAATGCCGAGGGCGGGCGCGCGGCGGCGAGAATCTCGATCGCCTGCTTCCCGAGGTTTTCGGTCTCGCGGTGGTGGCGTCGTGGCGCGCCGTCGGATTGCGGCCTTACGACGTGCAAATCGCCGCCGGCGTCGTCCTCCACCAGGGCGCGATCGCGGAGGTCGCGACCGGCGAAGGCAAGACCTTAGTTGCCACGCTGCCGGCCGCTCTGAACGCGCTTCAAGGCAAAGGCGTCCACGTCACCACCGTCAACGATTATCTCGCCAAGCGCGACGCGGAATGGACCGGCCAAATCTACAAGGTGCTCGGCTTATCGGTCGGCTGTTTGCAAATGAAGATGAGCGACGAGGAACGCGCGGCGGCTTACAAGGCCGACATCACCTATGGCACCGCCTCGGAGTTCGGTTTCGATTTTCTGCGCGACCGTCTCAAGCAAAAGAGCGGCCCCACGCAAGCGGCGCCGTTCTGGGCGCCATGGGTCGGTGGCCCGCAGGCGGCCAAGCCGATGGACCCGCGCGTGCAACGGGACCATCATTACGCCCTGGTCGACGAGGCCGACAACATCTTCATCGACGAGGCGCGGACGCCCTTAATCATCGCCATGCCGAGCCGGCCCGCGACCGAGCCCGAGCAGGTCGTTTATAAGTGGTCCGACGCGCTCGCCAAAGAGATGGTCCGCGACCAGCACTTTTATCTCGACGAGAAGAAGCAGAAGGTGGAGCTGACCGAGTTGGGTCGGCAGGTGGTCCGCTACAGCAATCCACCGACGGGCAAGCACTCGCATGCCATGGACAAACTTCACGAGCACGTCGAGCGAGCGATTCATGCCAACCACCGTTTCCGCCGCGATCAACACTACATGATCGAAGACGTCAAAGTGGTGATTATCGACGAACCTACCAATCGTATTTCAAGCTGTACAAGAAGCTTTCGGGAATGAGCGGCACGGCGGCCCAGAACTGGATGGAGCTGCGCCGAGTCTACAAGCTGCGCGTGGTGTGTGTACCGACCAACAAGCCGCCCCAACGCACTTACTTCCCCGACCGCGTGTTTCCCAACGAAGACGCCAAATTCGACGCCATCGTCGAAGAAGTGCGAAGGCTGCGCGAGGCGGGCCGCCCCGTGCTGATCGGCACCCGCTCCGTCGACAAGTCCGAGAAGCTCAGCGAGCGCCTGCACGCCGCCGGCATTCACGATCATCAAGTCTTGAACGCCAAGCCCGGCAATAACGACCGCGAGGCCGACATCGTCGCCCAGGCGGGCCGCGGCCTCACCGTGACCATCGCCACCAACATGGCCGGCCGCGGCACCGACATCCTCCTGGGCGGCAACCCGGAAACCCTGGCCTGGGCGAAGCTGAAAAAGCACTACGCCGCCCGCCCCGATGTGCCCCCCGAGATTTGGAAGCAAACCGTGGCCGAGATTGAAGCCCAGGAACGCATTCACGAACGCCACGTCGAAGTGGTCGAGGCGGGGGGCCTGCACGTCTTGGGCACGGAGCGCCACGAGGCCGCCCGCATCGACCGGCAGCTCATCGGCCGCGCCGCCCGTCAAGGCGACCCCGGCAGCTGTCAGTTCTTCATCTCGCTGGAGGACGAGTTGCTCGAAGGCCTCGGCCCGCGCCGGCAGGAGAGACTCCGGCGGCTGGGCCAAAAGGGCGGCGACGGCTCTTGGCAGAACTATTTCAAGTCCTTTCTCCGAGCGCAGGCCCGCGTCGAACGCCGCCATTACCGCCAGCGCCTCGATCTCATGATGTACGAGAAGCAGCGCCAGGAAGTCTTGAAAGACCTGGGCGCCGATCCGTATGTGGATTGAGCCGATTCGTAGGACGGATTTCAACTCCGTCCCACTACGCGGGCACGACCACGATGTCGAGGCATTTTGGATCGGGCGACTCGCTCAACCGGGTTTCGGCCACGCGCTCGCCGCTGCCGTTGTAAAAGAGGATGCGATTCTCCTCGCCGGCCCACACGGCGAAGTTCTTTAAGAGCCGCGGTCCTTGTGCTTCGAAAAAGAGGCCGCAGGGTCGGCCGCGGCGCGTGATCAGGCTTTCTTGAAGAGGTGTTTGGTTAGGATCGAGGCGATCGGTTTCGCAAAGTTTACTAAGAACATGGGTCTTTAGTTCCTCCAGCGTGGACAAGCAAAGAATGCCGTGCATACGCGGGTGTAACCTCCAAGAATTGTATGGCGTGCCGGCAAGCAGGCTGGCGCGCCGGGAGCGTAAGCGACCGGAGTCCCGCTTGCCATTTGTGAGGATCAGGCAAGCGAGACCGCTTGCCTTACGGGGGATGTTATCGGCTCTTGGGAGAGCTGGATAAAGAAGGGAAATCGCCGGGAAAAATGATTCAAGGACAGATTTACCACTTGCGCAGTTGGCGCAGAACTTCATAGAGCGCGATGCCGGCGGCCGTGGCGAGATTGAGGCTGCGCACGCGCCCAGCCGGCATTGGAATCGTCAAAGCTCTTGTGCCGCAACGTTCGAGCATTTCGGCCGGCAAGCCGTGCGACTCACTGCCAAACATGAGACAATCGCCCTCCCGAAAAACCATTTCGGTGAAAGGCCGCGTCGCCTTCGCACTGAAACAGAAAATGCGTTCAAGAGAACCACCCGCTTCGAGCCACGCTTTTTCGAACGACGTCGATGACGCATAACGATGCAGCTCGACCGCTTCCCAGTAGTCGAGGCCCGCGCGGCGCAAGGAACGCGCATCGAGGCGAAACCCGAGCCGGCCGACAAGGTGCAACGGCGCACCGGTGGCCGCGCAGAGCCGGGCGATGTTGCCGGTGTTGGGTGGTATCTCCGGTTCCCAGAGTGCAATGTGGACCATGTGTAGATGCCGTACTATGCGCAAATTGCAAATTGGAAGAAATGCCCTTCCCTTCCATTTGCAATGGGTAATTGTCAATTGCTAATTGTCAATTTACATCGCATTGTAGCGGTTTTGCCAAAGACGCCGGTAATCCCGAGTGCGCGTTAACCGTTCACGGTAATTCCACGGCCAATCGCCAAATGTCTCTCCTCAAGTTGCCGACCTCTTTTGTAGGATGCGCAGGATTACGCGCTCACAGGTCACCCGTCTCGGCGTGATTCGGCGCATGGGATTCACCTCGGAGCTGACACCATCATGGCGCATCGCCGTTCGGCGCGCCTCGACCTCGTGGCCCTGGGCTTATTCGTAGCCGGCCTGGTCGTCGCCGTCGCCGTCTTCAGCCACTTGCCCGGCGCCCTGTCGGCGGACCAAAACCTGCTCGGGCCGATCGGGGACCAACTCGCCGGCGCGGTCGAGCGAGCCTTGGGCAGCACCGTCTATCTTGTCTTGGCGATCTGGTTCCTTCTTGTGATTTTGCTGTTTTTGCGCAAGAGCTGGTTCACTTGGTCGCGCCGAGTTGCTGGCTGGCTCCTCTTGCTGCCGTGTGCCGCTATCGCGGCACATATATCCGCTGATTCTCTCGGCCGCGATTTCTTCGGCGGCCAACGCCTTCTCAGCGGCGGCGCGCTCGGCGCCTGGTTGAATTCGTCCATGGAGGAATCCCTCACCACCCTCGGCAAGATCACTTTCGGCGGCGGCGCCTTTGTCCTCGGCCTTGTTTTGGCGCTCGATTTTCTCGTAATAGCCTGCTTGCGTGCGGTCGGAAACATCGTCGCCGGCTTGGGACATGCAATTGCGACGTATTGGGCACGCTACCGAAAGTGGCGGCGTTCACCCGTGGCCGCAAAACCGCGACGCAAGCCGAATAACCTCGGTGACATCCCGATTCGTCATCCCGCGGCGACCGCGAGCGAACCGCTGGACGCGCGGCCTGCGGAACCGGGACCGGTCTTGTTGCCGATCATCCGCACACCGCACACGCAGGCCGAGGAAGAACCGACGTTTGACGACTACGAGCTGCCGCCGATTTCGCTCCTCGAAGACCCCGAGCCGTTCCCTTACCAGCTTCACGAGCAGCGGCTGCGCGACACGGCGGCGCTTCTGGAACAGACATTCAAGGACTTCGAGCTGAACGTCCGCGTCGTCGGCATCAATACGGGGCCGGTCATCACGCAATACGAGATCGCGCTGGAAACCGGCATGCGCCTCAACAAAGTCACGGCGCTCGCCGACGACCTCGCCCTGAACCTGCGCGTACCGAGCGTCCGCGTAGTCGCCCCGCTGCCCGGAAAGAACACCGTGGGCATCGAAGTTCCCAACGAGCATCGAGCCGTCGTCAACCTGAAGGAAGTCATGCTGGCGGCTGGCAAGAAGATTTCCAAGTGCAAGGTTCCGCTTTTCCTCGGCAAGGATACCGAGGGCCGTTCGCTGGTCTACGATTTGGCGGAAATGCCGCACCTTTTGATCGCCGGCCGCACCGGCACGGGCAAATCGGTCTGCCTAAACGCCATCATCATCAGCATTCTCATGACCCGCCGGCCTGACGAGACCAAGTTGATCATGATCGATCCGAAGAAGACGGAGCTGAGTGAATACGGCAAGATTCCGCATCTGATGCACCCCGTCGTCAAAGATGAAAAAAAGGCCGAGGCGATCCTGGCGTGGGCGGTGGACAAGATGGAGGAGCGCTACGATCTCTTGAGCCGGGCCCGCGTCCGCAACATCGCCGGCTACAACGAGCTGTCGCTGGAGGAACTCCATCGCCGCGTGCAGCCGGATGAGGACGAGATTAAGCAGATCCCGGAAAAGATGCCCTACATCGTCATCGTGGTGGATGAGGTCGGCGACTTGATTATGATGATGAAGCGCGAAGTGGAAACCCACATCATCCGCCTGGCCCAGAAATCACGGGCCGCCGGCATCCATTTGGTGCTGGCGACGCAGAAGCCGACCGTCGACATCATCACCGGCCTCATCAAGTCGAATCTGCCCGCCCGCATTTGCTTCCAGGTTTCGAGCCGCTCCGACAGCCGGGTCGTGCTCGATGAAATGGGCGCCGAAAAGCTGCTCGGCAAGGGCGACCTCCTGTTCCTGCAACCGGGCACTAGCACGATCATCCGCGCCCAGGGCACGTATGCCAGCGACAACGAGATTTCCAAGGTCGTCGGCCATTTGGAGTGCGACAAGCCGTGCTATGCCGCCGAACTGATCCAACTTAAGGCCTCGAGCGAAGACGGACAGGGCTTGGACAACCTTAAGGAACGCGATCCCCTGTATGAACAAGCCATCGAGATCGTCGTCCGCGAAGGCCGGGGAAGCGTCTCCCTGTTGCAGCGGGCGCTCGGCATCGGTTACGGCCGGGCGGCGCGGCTCATCGACTTCATGGCCGAGGACGGCATCGTCGGCGCCTATAACGGCAGCAACGCCCGCGAGGTCCTGTTCACGCCCGAAGAATGGCAACAGATGAAAGGCGGCGCCGAAGCAGCGCGGGCGTGAACTCAAGCTCGCCAAACTTCCCATCTTCCTTAATTGTCTGTCACGTTGTCGCATCGAGCGCGAATTCTTCGCCGTCGCTAACCTCTACAACCGATATAACCGCTACGGTCACTTCCGAGAAATGAGGGCGAACCATGCGTGCGCGCCGGTGGGCTTGGTCCATGCTTTTGTTCGTGTTGGCGGGCTGCCGGCAAGTGTGCATCTATGACATCGATGCGACCTTGTGCGGCCGCGCGGATCGGCCGGTGGACCTAGGACCCGAAGCGCGTGCCGAGTTGGGCGGCCCCGTGCAGTCCAAGGATGCGGCGCGGGCGGACCTGCTGCCCGTGTCGGCTCAGGACAAGGACAAGCAGCCCAAGTCGCTCTTGGAACGGCTCGAGTATCCGGAAGCGCTTCCGGGCGGCAAGGTTCCGCCGATCAAGCTGCCGCCGCCTGGCTCGCCCAAGAAGGAGATTGATGCGGCCTATCAGAAGTATTTCCCGTCGCTTCCCGAACTGGCGCCCCTTCCTGCCGGAGCGCCGGGACCGTTCGGGCATCCGCTCACTCTGGCGGAGCTGCAGAAGCTGGCTCTCACCAACAGTCCGGTACTCAAGCAGGCGATTGCCGATGTCGAGGCGGCGCGCGGCGCGATGATCCAGGCGGGACTGCACCCCAATCCAACCGTCGGCTACGAAGGCGACAACATGAACCAGGGCCACACCTCGGGAACCCAGGGCGGCTTCGTCGATCAGGTCGTTAAGACCGCGAACAAGCTCGGCCTGGCCCGCGCGGCCGGCGAGCGCGACGTTCGCATCGCGGAGTTGAAGCTGCGGGCCGCCGAGTCGGACGTGCAGACGCAAGTTCGGTCCAATTACTTCGGGATCCTGTCCGCCCGCAAGAACCTCGAAGTTAACCGCGGCCTCGCCCACGTTACCGATGAGATCTACAAGGTCTTGGTCCTTCAACTTCAGGCGGGCGAAGTGGCGACCTACGAGCCAATGCAAGTCCGCGTGCTCGCCTTGCAAGCGCGCGGCTTTTCCATCCAAGCCCACAACCGTTACCTCTCGGCTTGGAAGCAGCTTGCCGCGGCCACGGGTCTGCCGGGAATGCCACTCACCGACGTCGCCGGCCGGATCGACGCGTCCATACCGCATTTCGAGTATGACTCTTTCCTGGCAAAGGTGCTGTCCGGACACACCGACGTGGCTTCCGCCCAGACGGCGATCGACAAGTCGCGGCTCCTATTGCGGCTGGCCCAGGTGCAGCCGATTCCGGACGTCGATGTTCGCGTTGCCATCCAGCACGACACCACGAACACGCCGCACGCAGTCCAAGCGGGCGTGCAAATCGGCGTCGCCCTGCCGGTGTGGGACCGCAACCAGGGCAACATCCAACAGGCGCTGGCGAATCTGCGGAGGGCCATGGACGAGAGCCACCGCGTCCGCGCCACTCTGACGAGCAAAGCAGCCGACGCTTTCGAGCGCTACGACAACAACCGCAAGCTTCTGGAGCTGTACCGCACGCAGATGTTGCCCAGCCAAGTGCAGGCGTTCCGCGGCGCCGTCGCCCGCCACGCCCGCGCCGGCGAAAAAGGCGGCGTCAGCTACAACGATCTGGTGACCGCTGAGCAGACGCTGGTCACGCTGCTGACGAGCTATCTAGGGACTTTGAAAGACCAGTGGGACGCGGTGGTGGACATCGCCAACCTACTTCAGACCAACGATATCTTTCAGACCGGCGAAGGCGAACCGGTGGCGCCGGTGCCCAATTTGCACGAGCTCTGCCCTGTCGGCGCCGATTCGCCGTGCAGTCCGCTGCAAGGACCCGAATTGCGCCGCGCCGACGGAAGATGGAACTGAGCCCTAGCCTGAGCTTCGCGCTCAATTTAGTTTTTTCACCAGCACCTGCGATTTTCTTCCGCTGTTCTCGTATCTTTGGCGCCGCTCAACCGGCAGGTCGTCCGGAGTGCCCAGGCGAAAACCGCCTTTTTGCACGAAGTAGTTGACGGCCTGCGTCGATAGGCAGAACAACTCCAGGGCGCCGGCGGCGCGGGCTTGGTCTTCCAAGAAGGACATCATGCGTAAGCCGATACCCTGGTTCTCGTATTTGGCGGTCACACACACGCAGGCCATTTCGGCCTTCTTCGCTTCGGGGTAGTCGTGCAGGGCGGCGCAGCCGGCCAGGCTGCCGTCGACTTCAAAGACGTAGAAATCACCGATGCGGCGCTCGATTTCGGCCAGGGCACGCGGCAATAATTCGTCGCTCTCCATTCCGGTCCGGATCAAGGCATAGATGGCTCGGGCATCCTTTTTGCGCGCACGGCGGATCGCCTGATACTCGTTGGCGTGGATCAGCGTGCCGATGCCTTCGTTGGAAAACACTTCGCCGAGCAAACCCTCTTCCACTTGACCGTCGATGATGTGCACGCGCGGCACGCCTTCTTGGGCCGCTTTGACGGCATAGGTCAGTTTTGAAACGCTGGCCGGCGACAGTTCCGCGCGCTGCTTTTTCAGGACCAGTTCCGCCTCGGCGACGTTGAGCTGCCGCAGCAACTCGCCTTCGGACCGATCGGCGCGCAGCAGCGTGATGCCAGGAAATTCCGTCAAATAGATCAACTTGACAGCCTGGAGCGAACGCGCCACTTCGACGGCAACGGCGTCGGAGTTAAGCCGAAAAGTGCTGCCTTCGCCGTCGCAGCCCAAGGGAGGAATGACCGGGATGATGTCGTTGTCCAGAAGTGCCCGCAAGAACGGCGTATCGACGCGCTCAACGCGGCCGGTGAACTGATGATCGACTCCCTGCAAGATTCCGGCGGGGTGGGCGACGAGGGCGTTGCCGCAGGCCCCGCGAAGGTCATGGGCCGACAGCCCTTCGAGGATTTCATGGCTGACGCGGTTGGCGGCGTTGAGGGAGAGTTGCAGCGTAGCGGCGTCGGTGATGCCGGTGCCGTCGAAATTGGAGGGAATCTGCCCGGTTTGCTCGGCCAGCTTGCGGATTTGCAGGCCGGCGCCGTGCACGAGGGCCACGCCGATGCGCAGGCTTCGCAAGAGGGCGACGTCGAGCAGCAGGTTGCGGAAGTTCTCGCATTCGACGATGCCGCCGTCCATCGCAATGACGAAGATGCGGTCGCGATACTGCGGCACGTAACGCAGCATTTCACGCAGGTCAGCTAATCGGAACATGCTTCCAATATAGATGTCCCGCCGCGGCGTGAGAAGCGACTTGTATGTAACGAATTCATAGAAAAAGAATGACAATATCGTGAAGATCGATTGAAGGATTCGTGAACTCGCCGCCTTGCGGGCCTTGTTCGCAGGCTCGCTTACGGAGATCGCTCGTCATGCGCTTCAGCCTGATTCCTCGCGAGATGCGTTTTTTCGACATGTTCGACGAGGCTGCCGCCGTGCTCATGCGGGCCGCCGACAAGTTTCTCGACATGCTCACCAACTTCGACAACCTGTCGGCCCGAGGCGTCGAGCTTAAGAAAGAGGAAGACGCCTGCGACCGCATCATCGAGCGTATCATCAAGGCGCTCGACCGCAGCTTCATCACGCCTTTTGACCGCGAGGACATCCACACGCTCGCCACCTCCCTCGACGACATTATGGACAACATGGAGGAGACGTCGCATCGCTTCGCGGTATTCCGCATCGAAAAGCCGACGCCTGCCGCGGTGGAGTTGGGCCGGATCGTCCGCGAGTGCTGCGTTCACCTCGATCAGGCCCTGCGCCTATGCCGGAACTTGAAGAAGCCCGAGGAGATCCAGGCCCACCTGCTTGAGATTGGCAAGCTCGAGAACTTGGCCGACCGCGTCTACCGCGAGAATGACGCCGCCCTGTTCTCCAACGGCCCCGGCGACATCCTCATGCTCATCAAATGGCGCGAATTGTACGCCTGGCTCGAAGAAACGGTTGACGCCTGTAAAGACGTGGCCCAGGTCATCTCCGAGATTGTGATCAAAGGGACTTGACCGAGGGAACCTGAGCATGTTCCATTTCTTTCAGTCGGCGGCCGATAACTTCGGCGTCGTCCCGGTCGCGCAGCTCTCGTTCACCGTTTGGCTCCTCATCTTGCTGGCTCTCACGTTTGACTTCCTCAACGGCATGCACGACGCGGCCAACTCGATCGCCACGGTCGTCTCTACGCGCGTGCTTAGCCCGCAGGTCGCCGTGGTCTGGGCCGCGTTTTTCAACTTCGTCGCTTTCTTGGTTTTTCCGCTCGAAGTGGCCGCCAACATTCAGAAAAACATTGTCTCCCAGGAGCTGATCAACGATCCCAACTTCACTAATCACCTGGTGGCCGCGACCTTAATTGGGGCGTGCGGCTGGAACATCCTGACGTGGTACTTGGGCTTGCCGACCAGCTCGTCGCACGCGCTCATGGGCAGCCTGGTCGGGGCAGCGGTGGCGCTGACAGGAAGCGTTTACTCTTTGAACCCGGGCGGCATTCTCTGGATCGTGCTGTTCATAGTGCTGGCGCCCATGATCGGCCTGGTTTTGGGAACCACCATTGCCGTCGCCGTCATGTGGCTTTTCCGTAATTCCACGCCGCAACGAGTCGACCGGACGTTCCGTTGGGGCCAGCTTTTCTCGGCCGCGTTCTTCAGCCTGGGCCACGGCGGCAACGACGCCCAGAAAACCATGGGCATTATCTTCCTCTTGTTGATTGGGGCGAGTCAGGGCGGCGCCAACTTTCCGACGCCCACGCACGTGCCGACCGAGGTCGTACTCGCCTGTCACCTCGCCATGGGGCTGGGGACGTTGTCCGGCGGCTGGCGCATCGTCAAGACCATGGGCCAGCGCATCATCAAGCTTCGGCCCG
Organism: Planctomycetota bacterium; assembly: GCA_016195405.1. Taxonomy (GTDB): domain Bacteria; phylum Planctomycetota; class Planctomycetia; order Gemmatales; family Gemmataceae; genus JACPZP01. The sequence continues at coordinate 18,620 of JACPZP010000063.1, forward strand.
TGGACGGCTTTTGCGCCGAAACCGGGGCGGCGATCACCCTCGCCCTCACGACGATCTTGAAGGGCATCCCCGTCAGCACCACGCACACGATCACGGGAGCGATCGTCGGTGTCGGGGCGCTTAAGCGGTTCTCGGCGGTTCGCTGGGGAGTGGCTGGACGGGTGGTGTGGGCCTGGATCTTGACGATCCCCGGCGCAGCGCTTTTGGCGGTGATCAGCACCGTGATATTGCGCGTGTTCTGGTGAGTGAGTTTGAGCCCGAAGCGCTAGCGAGGGCAATCGCGATCACAATCATGTCGCGCCTGCCCTCGCTAGCGCTTCGGGCCCAAGCAAAAAACCGAAAACCCGCGTCGCCTCGGAGACGCGGGTTTTCGGTTCTTATGATGAACATGCGGGAAGCATGGAGTTTTTCGTGGCATGGTGGCTTCTCGTTCCGGGGCGGGATCTGTTCCGGAAATCCCGCGGGGCGGCCGCCACCATGCCAACATCTCGGGTCGTTATCCCGAGGCTCTTCTCTGCCAGCCCCGTTCCACTTTAACGCTTTCCTCGGGGGCGATTATCTTATAGCAACCATCATGCCAAAGTCGCAAAACTCAGATGCCACGGTCATAACTCATTTCCAAATCGATGCTTAAGGGAATCGTTCCGGAGAGGCCGATTTTGCCCGACAAGCCGTCATTGCATTTTTTTCCTCCGACACGGGGAAAAAGCAACAATCCAGGCAAAAGTAAACATCGCTAGCGCGCGGCCGGCAGGTGTTAACTTCCCGCAACAGCGCGGCATTTGTTTTCCAGAACGGTCTACCCGAGTGCCGATGTTTCATCATGCCACTCCCAAAGGGGTTGCACGCATTCTTCCATTTCAACTGGGCCGACGCGCAAGTCGGGCATGGCGCTTGCTTCCATGTAGTTCGAACTGGTAGCTAGAGTGAGTTCCGGCTTGAGCCGGCCCGCCTCAAGGCGGCACCCCAAGGGAAGGAGGGGGATCATGGAATTCCGCTGGATCGCGATCATCACGCTGTGGACGCTGCTGGCGGGACCAGTGTTTGACTCTCCTGTCGGTATGCAAGCTTCCCAGCAAGCACGTTCAAACCAAGCCGGCATTAGCCGGACACGGACGCACCAAGTACAGCATGGAAAGCTGAGTCATCAAAAAACACAGAGGTTCTGAAACGGGATTTACGAAGCTTCAACATCCAGGCCCGCGGGAGCGCCCGCGGGCCTTTTTTTGCCGCCTTCGCGTCGATTCTCATTACAATGGTCCTACAACAGGCTTCCCAAAACACGCTGATTGCTCACGTGGGGTTCTGAATGACGACCGCAACGCGGGCGGATCTGAACGTCAAAGAGCTGGAATCGCGAGCCAAATCCATCCGCAGGAGTATTGTCGAGAGCACGACCGCGGCCGGCTCGGGGCACCCCACTAGTTCGCTGTCCGGAGTGGAGATCGCCACAGCCCTCTATTTCGCCGGCGTGCTCCGCTACGATCCTAAGAAGCCTCGCTGGCCTGAGCGCGACCGGTTTATCCTGAGCAAAGGACACGGCGCCCCGCTTCTTTACGCGGCGCTCGCTGAGGCCGGCTACTTCCCCAAGAGCGACCTGCTCACGTTGCGGAAGCTCGGCAGCCCGCTCGAAGGCCATCCGAATATGCGCCGGCTTCCTGGCGTGGAAGCGTCCACGGGCTCTTTGGGCCAGGGGTTGTCGATCGGCATCGGCGTCGCATTGGCCGCTCGCCTCGACAATCTCGATGCGCGCGTTTACGTCATGACCGGCGACGGCGAGATCGACCAAGGCCAGGTCTGGGAAGCCGTCATGGCCGCCCACAAGTTCAAACTCGACAACCTGACGCTCATCGTCGATCAGAACGGTTATCAGCAGACCGGCGCCACGGCTGAGGTCCTCGATCTGAAGCCGCTCGCTCCGAAATTCGAGGCATTCGGCTGGTGCGCCCAGGAAATCAACGGCCACGAATTGAGTGACGTCCTGGCTGCCCTGGAAAAGGCGCGCAACACCAAAGGCCGGCCCAGCGCGATCGTCGCCCGGACGATCAAGGGCTATCCGATTCAAGAAATCCTCGGAAGCGACCCAAACCATCACGGCAAACCGCTGACCAAGGAGGAGGCGGCCAAAGCGCTGGCGATATTGCGCTAGTGCGAAGCCGCAGTCTTCAGGCTGCGACGTTCGCAGGCTAAAGCCAGCGGCTACGATTGCTGATTTACTCGCATTGAATTGCGCCCATCTTGGAAATCCTCCCATGGCGAAGTCGCGTATCAGTTGTCCGAACGGACACGTATTGGGCATCGGTCCCCAACACGAAGGCAAGAAAATCCGATGTCCCAAGTGCCAGGTGATTCTTCAAGTTCCCATGGGAAGCGCGGTCAAGCCGGCGAGTCAGGCGCCGAGCACAGGAGCGGCGCCGAGCCAAAAACCGGCGGCGAGCCAAGGCGCTGCGGTAAGCCAAGGCCCCGCGCGACCGCCGGCATCGGGTCAAACGGCCCCGCGCCCGGCGCGGCCTCCCGCGCCGCCCCCGCCTCCACCGCTTCCGCCGGCCACTCCCTTTTCCGAGATGGAAACGCTGTCGCTTCCGGCGCGCAAACCGCTTCTCGATGACGACGATGATCTGCCAAGATCGCGCCGGCCGCGCGACGAAGGCGACGACGAACGCCCGCGCCGCCGCCGTGACGACGAATTCGACGAAAGGCCACGAGCGCGTAAGCAACGCCAAGATGATTACGTGGACGAGGACGACGACAGGCGGCACGGGCGGCGCGATGACGACGAAGACGAAGACGAAGAACGCCGTCGTTCGCGCCGCGGCCGCGACGATGAATGGGACGAAGGAGAAGAGGATGCGGATTGGGACGAACCGCCCGCGACGAAGGGAAGCGGTAAGCGACGACGCGCTACGCGTACAGGCCTGCAGCTACATTTCGTAAGGTACGGGCTGATGGCTGGGGCGTTCGCGTTCATTCTTCTTGGCTTCGCGCTCATTTTCCTGGGCGGGACGACTCGGGTTGCGGGCTTGGTCGGCGCCGGTGGGATGGTGATATTGGTGGGGGCCGTCCTCGGTGTGCTGGCCGCGCCGATTCTGGGCCTCATCGGCAACGTGTTTTGCATGCGCATGGAGCCCAGGGCAGGCGGCTCCGGCTTGGCGCTGGGCGGACTCATTCTCGATTCGTGCGTCCTGGCGGGCATCGTGTTGATTGTCGTGTTCGTTGGGGCCTCCTTTGGCTCGATAGGTATGGAAATGAATCGAGCGGGACCCCCGCCGCCCGATATGGCAGCCGGCGCCGCCGGCAGCTTACTTGTTGCACTTTTGCTCTACATCATCGTGGCGTTGTGCGCGCTTGCGTCGTTCATACTTTTCATGCTCATGCTGAGAAACATAGCGCGTTTCGTCGGGGAAAAACGCAAAGCTGGCAGCGCCGTTAGGATGCTGATCGTCACTCTCGCGGTTGGAATCGGCGGCGGTATGCTCATGGGGGCCGTCTCGCAGTTGATTGCACGGATGGGCGGCGCGGGCGCGATCCTGTTTCTGGTGATTTACCTCGCATGGGTGATATCGATGATTTTTATTTACGTGCGAGTTGCGCTGTTGACGAAAGCCGTCAAGACTTGTGTTTAGCTCAGGATCGGAGTCAAGGCGACGGAAAGGTGATCTTCGATGAAACTGGGCAAATCGGTCCGTGAAGCTTTCGGCCTGGCGCTCGCCCAGCTCGGCGAAGCCGATCCCAACATCGTCGTCGTCGACGGCGACGTGCATAACTCCACGCGCACCGATTACTTCGCCAAGAAGTTCCCCGAGCGCTTCTTCAACGTCGGCATCGCCGAATCAAACATGGTCGGCATCGCCGGCGGCTTGGCATCCTCGGGCAAGCGCGTTTGGGCGGCGTCCTTCGCGGCCTTTATCATGTGCAACGCCTACGATCAGTTGCGCATGTCGGTGGCGTTCCCGGGCCTCGACGTCAAAGTGGTTGGCACCCACGCCGGCATCTCCATCGGCGAGGACGGCCCGTCGCAGATGGGAATCGAGGACGTCAGTCTTGCTTGCTCGCTTCCTGGTTTCACCGTGGTGGTGCCGGCCGACGAGCCTTCAACCTATAAGGCCGTCCAGGCACTGGCGAGTATTCGCACACCCGCCTACCTGCGCGCCGGCCGGCCCAACGTCCCGGTCGTTTATGAAAACGGCTGCGACTTCCACCTCGGCAAGGCAATAATGCTTCGGCCCGGCAAAGACGTAACCCTCATCGCCAATGGCCTTTTGGTCGCCGCCGCCCTCGAAGCTGCCGATCAGCTAAAGGGCAAAGGAATAGACGCCCGCGTTCTGGACATGCACACCGTCAAGCCCCTCGACGATGCGGCAGTGCTGGCTGCCGCCCGCGAGAACGGCCGCATCGTCGTTGCCGAGGAGCATCTGCTTCACGGAGGCTTGGGAAGCGCCGTCGCGCTGTCGGCCGGCCGGCAGCACCCCGTCCCAATGCGTTTCGTCGCCCTCGTGGACACTTTCGCCGAGTCCGGCAAGCCCGAAGAGTTGCTTGCCAAATATGGCCTGACCGCCAAGGAAATCGTGAAGGCGGCGCTTTCGTTGAATTAAATTCCGCTCAAGGGTTCCTTTTCCGCGTGAAACTATTTCCCGGGCAATACGATTCACGTTTTTCGGGATATTCCGGCCTTACGGATTGGCCTTTGGCTTAGAAATGAGTTATATGTTGAAAAGGCGCGATCGCCCTCTCTCCGCGCTGCCGGCTTGAGCCTGGTGAAAAAGGTCCTGTCCCCTTTTTCGAGGCCTGGAAGTGGCCAAGTACCGCTGTTCGCTCCTCGTGGTCGATGATGAGCCCTACATCCTCACCACGCTGGCTGCCCTCCTAAGCAACGAGTTCGACGTGCTGACCGCGGACTCCGCCGAGGCCGCCCAGCGCCAATTCGCCAACCACGACATCGACCTCATCCTCACCGACCAGAAAATGCCGCGCATGACCGGCGTGCAGCTTCTGGAATGGGTCCGCCAGAACCACCCTAACACCGTCCGCTTGATGATGACCGGCTTCGCCGAACTGGAAGAGGCCGTCGAAGCGATCAACCGCGGCCAGGTCTATCGCTATCTCTTCAAGCCGTGGCGGACCGACGAGCTGCTCGACACCCTCCACAACGCCGCCCGCACTTTCATGTTGGAGCGCAGCCACGAACAGCTCCTGCAGGAGCTGCGCGAGCTGAATCAGCAGCTCGAGCTTCGCGTGCAGCAGCGCACGCGTGAGCTGGAGGAGGCCAATTTCGAGCTCGAGCAAAAGAACAAGATGCTCGAGAAGTTGGCCCTGACCGATCCTTTGACCAACTTGCCCAACCGCCGGGCCATGGATCGGCTGGCCGAGCGCGAGTTGCGCCGCCGCGATCGCTATCCCAGTCCGCTCGCCATCGCCTACATCGACGCCGACCATTTCCGCGAGATCAACGCCCGCTACCTGCATCCCGGCGGCGACAAGGTCCTGGTCGATCTCGGCAAGGCGCTCAACAGCTCGCTACGGTCGGTCGACCTTCTGGGCCGAATCGGCGGCGAGGAGTTCATGGTCATCGCGCCGGAGACCAACATGGAAGGCGCGATCGCGCTGGGCGAACGCATCCGCACCACCGTCGAGTGCTGCGAATTCGCTTACAAGAACGACGTCATCCCGGTGCGCGTCAGCATCGGCTTCGCGATCGCCGAGCACGGCATCGAAGCCGACTACGAGCAGATGAAGCACCAAGCCGCCGCTGCCTTGTCCGAGGCCAAGAACACCGGCCGCAACAAGTGCGTGTATTACTCAATGATGCCGTTTGAGGCAGCCGGGTGATGGCGATGGGGCGAGGAAAGTTCCCCGCTGATACGATATAAAGCATGGGTGACATCGCTGCCGGAGGTTTCCCATGGCGTCGCCGTTTCCCGGAATGGACCCCTATCTCGAATCTCCGCAACTTTGGCCCGACGTTCATCACGGGCTAATCAGCGAAATGCAAGCCGCCCTTAACCCGGCGTTAAGGCCTCGCTATGTGGCCCGCGTCGAGCTTCGCGTGTACATTTCCGATGATGACGATCCTGGCCGCGAGGTGATCATTCCCGATGTTCGCATCACGAAGACGAAACGCAAGTCTGAGCGCAAACCCAAAAAGGCGAAAACCGATTCGGCTTTAGCGCTTGTCGAGCCCCTCACCGTGCCCTTGCTGCTTGATGACGAAATTGAAGAGGCCCGTCTCGAAATACGTCAACACCAGTCCGGATCGTTGGTGACCGTGATCGAGGTGCTTAGCCCGACGAACAAGATCCGTGGTTCGCGTGGGCGCGCGAGCTTCATGGAAAAACGCCGCGAAATCCTTGCATCAGCCGTCCATTGGGTGGAAATCGACTTGCTGCGTGCCGGACAACCCTCAGTCACCCATCCACCGCTCGTACCCAGCGATTATCGCCTTCTGATCTCCCGCGCCGGCGAGCATGGCCAGGCACGCTACTGGCCCTTCAGTATTCGTCAGGTACTTCCAGAAATAGATATTCCGCTACGAGGCAAGGGCGAACATGTGCCACTCGACCTAGCAGCACTTCTCAACGCCGTCTATGTTCGTGGCGCCTATGACCTGTCGATCGATTATCGAAAGGAACCGGAGCCGCCGCTGCGCCCGACCGACGCCGCCTGGGCTGATCGACTCTTGCGCAGCAAAGAGTTGCGTTAATGCGTTTAACCGGAAAATCCGTTTTTTTTCTACCTGACCGGTTTCTACATGCTAAGTATCCTTAGAGCGTGACGCTCAACTCCCCACCACAAAATTCATTCCCCGACAAAGCTAAACCCGTCGCGAGGCGGGGGCGGAAAGCCATGGGCCTCTCCCTTAAACCAAGAGGCCGCCAGGCTACCGAAAGGAACGACCATGAGGCACTTCCCGTCCCGAGGTGCCGGCGCCGTGGCGGCGCTGGCGGTCTTCGCATGCCTTGGAACCATCGGCGCCAACATCGGGGCCGCAACAGAGAAGAGCGCGTCCCATTCCCGCCGTAATCCCATCGTTCAGGCCGTCGACAAAACCAAAGCCGCCATCGTCACCGTCCGCGTGCCCCGACCCAACGGCGTCAAGGACTTGATCGGCACCGGCGTCGTCATCGACGAGCGCGGCTACATCGTCACCAACCGCCACGTCGTCGGCGCCTCTCGACAGGTCAAGATTCGCCTCGTGGATGGCACTACTATCGACGGCCAGGTCGTCTGGAGCGACGCCGCCCAGGACCTGGCCGTCGTTCACATATCCACCGACAAAAAGCTCCAGGCGCTGGAACTCGCCCCGGTCGGCGATCTGATGGTGGGTGAAACCGTCATCGCCGTGGGACATCCGTTCGGCTACACCAACACCGTTTCGACAGGCATCATCAGCGCCTTGGGCCGTGAGATCGAGATGCCGTCGGGCGACACCTTGACTGGCCTTATCCAGACCAATGCCAGCATCAATCCCGGCAATTCCGGCGGGCCGCTTCTCAATATCAACGGCGAACTGATCGGCATCAACGTCGCCCTCCGCGACGGCGCCCAAGGCATCGCTTTCGCCATCAATGCAGGCACGGTCAAGCAGGTGCTCGAGACCAACTTCAGCGCGCTGAAGATGTCCGGCGTTCATCACGGTCTGAAGTGCAAAGAGAAGGTGCTTGGTGAGACGGGCGACCGTCAACGCGTGGTCGTGGCCGCTTTCCAAGGCGATGCGCTCAAGAACGGCGACGAAATCCGCGCCGTCGCCCACCGCCCGGTGGCCAACAGCTTCGACGTTGAACGCGCCCTCTGGGACAAGAAGCCGGGCGAGTCCGTGACGCTTCAAGTCGTGCGCCAAGGCGAGTCGCTGGTGGTGACGCTGACCCTGGCCTCCGGCAGCGATGCCGGTCTTGTCGCCGCCCAAGTGACGCCGAGCCAGCCGCGTCAGGCAAAGCTATCCGAGCAACGCGTGTCGCCGGCGACCGATCGCTAAAACAAGTCGTTAGATCAGATCGCGTCGTTAGATCAGATCGCGTCGTTAGATCAGATCGCGTCGTTAGATCAGATCGCGGGACCACAACGCTCTTGCCTTGCCCGGTACAATTCTGTGCCGCTTCGAGTTTGTCATCCCGTCTTGATCTTTTCCCATCCACCCACGTCACTCTCCTTAACCCACCTACCACGTCCACGCGCGCCTTCACGGCGCCAAGCCTACCGAAAGGATCAATCATGAGACACTTCCCATCCCGTATTGTCGGTGCATTGGAAGCGCTGGCGGTATTTCTCAGTTTCGCAACGAATCTTGGGGCTGCGATCGAAAAGAGCGTGCCCCATTCGCGCCGCAATCCCGTTGTCGACGCCGTCGAAAAAACCAAAGCCGCTATCGTCGCCATCCGCGTGCCTCGTCCCCATGGCGCCAAGGACCGCATCGGCGCCGGCGTCATCATCGACGAGCGCGGCTACATACTCACCAATCACCACGTCGTCGGCGCCGCACGGCAAGTCCGGATTCGTCTTGCGGACGACGCCGACCTCAAAGGCCAAGTCGTCTGGACGGCGCCCGAACATGACCTCGCTGTCATCCGCATCCACACCGACAAGGACCTCCAAGCTCTGGCGCTGGCCGCCGTCGACGACCTCATGGTCGGTGAGACGGTGATCGCTGTCGGCCACCCGTTCGGGTATGCCAACACCGTCTCGACCGGCATCATCAGCGCCCTGGGCCGCGAGATCGAAATGCCTTCGGGTGTAACGCTCACCGGCCTCATCCAAACGAGCGCCGGCATCAACATCGGCAACTCGGGCGGTCCGCTGCTCAACATCAATGGCGAATGCATCGGCATCAACGTCGCTCTGCGCGACGGCGCCCAAGGCATCGCTTTCGCCATCCATGCGGGCACAATTCGACGCGTCCTTGAAACCAATTGCAGCGCCCTCAAGATGTCCATTGTTTACTACGGCGTTAAACGAACGCCGTAGTCACTTCGCGATGGGTGGCATGGGTGGCATGGGTGGCATGAGTGGCATGGGTGGCATGCTTTCGCGGATTCCTCGCAGGGATCTTGCACGTGCAAAACCACCGCGAAAGCATGATGCCGCGCGGGAACCAGAATCACTCCCATCCAGCCCGGTTCGCTGACATGCTTTCGCGGTGTCCACGTTCGTGCCACTTCTTTCCACGGGATCCGCGAAAGCATGCCGCCCCGGGTATCGTTCGCTCTTCATTGCTCATAGAATACGTTCCTCCGAATATCTCACGCTCCCTTTCGTCTGAAACGCCGAAGGCGCATTTTGAGACCTCTTCACCAGGAGCTTCCCCATGATCCTCTCCAAGCGCTCGACACTGCTTCTTATCGTCCCGGCTTACTTCATCGCTTCGCTGATTTTGGCAGGCGATACCGCCCGCCGCGTACCGAACATCGAGGATCTGCTGCACTTCAAATCCGTCGGCGGCACCAGCATCTCGCCCGACGGCAAATGGGTCGCTTACACCGTGACCGAAACCGACTTTAAGAAGGACGCCTTCATCTCGCACATCTGGCTCGCCGAATCCGCATCCGGACGAAAGTTCCAGCTCACACGCGGCGAGAAATCCTCCAGCAACCCGACCTGGTCGCCCGACAACCAATGGCTCGCTTTCGCCAGCAACCGCACCGGCGACAAGAACCAAATCTTCGTCATCTCGCCCGAAGGCGGCGAAGCCGTGCAACTCACCAAGAATGAGACCGGCATCAACAGCTTCGCTTGGTCGCCCGACGGCAAGAGCATCGCCTTTACCACCGCGCCTTCCGATAAGAGCAAGGTGAAGGATCGTAAGGAACATCTCGGCGATTTCGAGGTCGTCCGCAAGGAATACAACCACAGCCATCTCTGGACAATCGACGTGGCTGACGCTCTCAAGGCGCCTTCCGCGGGCAAGGAGCACACCAAAGGCAAGGAGTTCAGCATCGGCGGCTTCTCCTGGTCGTCTGACGCTTCCAAGATCGCCTTCAGCGCCACCGTCAATCCCGACTTCATTCAAGGCTTCACCGCGGATATCTATGTTCTGAATCTGCGCGACAACGCGGTCAAAAAGATCGTCGCGCAGCCCGGCCCCGACACCAACCCGCGCTGGTCGCCCGACGGCAAGCAAATCGTCTTCCAGTCCGCGATGGGCAAGAAGCTGTTCTACCACGGCAATTCGCGCCTAGCGGTGGTCCCCGCTGAAGGCGGCACGCCGCGCTCGATCACCGACGAATTCGACGAGAGCCCGTTCCTGATTGACTGGAAGCCCGACGGCATATACTTCCTCGCGCTGCAAAAGACGGCTTCCCACCTATTCCGGGCCCAGCCCGACGGCGGCAAGATCACGCGCGTCACCGGCCCCGATAATCTGATGGCCGGCTCAACGTCTCTCACCCATGATGGCCGCAGGATGGCGTTCACCGCCGCCTCGCCGACCTCGTTGAGCGAAGTTTACGTCTCTGACGTGCAGGATTTCTCGCCGCGCAAGCTGACCGACATGACGGAGCAAACCAAGTCCTTCACTTTGGGTACGTCGGAGGTGATTTCATGGAAGAGTCAGGACGGCACGACCATCGAGGGCGTCTTGACCAAGCCGGCCGATTTCGACCCTACTAAAAAGTACCCGCTCCTCTGCGTTATCCACGGCGGCCCAACCGGCATTGATCGGCCCACGCTTCTTAGCGGCACACGCTATTACCCCATCGACACCTGGGCCGGCCGCGGCGCCTTGGTCCTCCGCGTCAATTATCGCGGCAGCGCCGGCTACGGCGAGAAGTTTCGCCAGCTCAACGTCAACAACCTCGGCGTCGGCGATGCCTGGGACGTGCATTCCGGCGTCGATCACCTGATCAAGCAGGGCTGGGTCGATCCCGCCAAGGTCGGTTGCATGGGCTGGAGCCAGGGCGGATACATCTCGGCGTTCCTCACCGCCTCGTCGGATCGTTTCGCAGCCATCTCCGTCGGCGCCGGAATTTCGAACTGGGCCACCTACTACTACAACACCGACATCACGCCGTTCACCATCCAGTACCTCGGCAAGGACCCGATCGACGACCCGGAAATCTACCAAAAGACGTCGCCCATGTCCTACATCAAGAAGGCCAAGACGCCGACCCTGATCCAGCACGGCGAAAACGACCGCCGCGTCCCCATCGCCAACGCTTACGAGCTGCGCCAAGGCCTCGAAGACCGCGGCGTCAAAGTTGAAATGGTCGTCTACAAAGGCTACGGCCACGGCATCACGAAACCCCGATCGATGCGGGCAGTCATGCAGCACAACCTCGCCTGGTTCAACCACTACATCTGGGGCGACCCGCTGCCGGACTTCGCGAACCCGGACGTGCCGAAGAAGGAGAAGAAAGCGGCGGACGCGGACTAAACCCGAACGCTTGATCCGAATTGGTTTGCTTTGCAACCCCGGTGGACAGCCCTGCAAACCATTATTGGCAAGGTTCAGCGAACCCCTTGCGGTGGGGATCCCGCTACGTAGCAAACCACCGCGCCGCTCCTCGACTCTACTAACGCCTTTTTCTACCTCCTTACGGGAATATGTCGTTGCCGGTAATGGAGTCGAAATTCCCGGCGATTATGGTGGCGCGGTCGAACAAAAAAACCGAGGTTGTAAACACCCCCTCCCTCCCGCCCCCGGAACCCGAGCCGCCGCTGGTGTGGTTCGCGGTGACCGTCCACCTCCATTCACTACCGCCCACTTTGAAAACAGAGCCGGCGAAAAGAAAACCTAAGAACAGTGAGAAGAAAAGTCGATTCATGGCGATTTTTCCGCGGTATTGGGGCCGAAGCGTACGCGGCACCTCATAAGACGAGCCTGTTCTACCCTCGGCATTGTGTTCGGAGCTAGCGACGAGCCAGCTTGGCAACTTCGTCTTCCGTCAGCTCGCGAATCCCCAAGCGCAGGTCGATTGCCTTGCGCAGGCCCGATTTTCCCTCCCTTTCGTGAGCGATGATCGGAACTGCAGCGCCTTTGCGCTCGGCCAGGGAGACGTTCCAGATGATCGCTACGGGCTGTCCATCATTGGGAGAGATCAGGCAACTGTCTCCGCCGGCTCGGCGAGTCAGGTACGGCTCTAGTTCCTCCATGGCCTTGGGCGAGCGGCCCAAAGCGGCTGAGGCTTCCAGATATACCTCGGCGACGGCTCGGAGATTTTTTTCCGCCTGGGGCAATTCGGCCTGCGGCGAGTGACGCGAACAGCCGGCCAGTGTGCACAGTGCAAGTGTGAAGAGGACAAGGACGATTAGGCGATACATCATGGCTCCTCACGGGTAATAGGGTGGTTTTGGGCGTTCACAGTCCGGCTAATGACCAGTCCAAGACGTTGCCGTCGCTTCGGTTCGTGAGGTCTGCCAAAACTTGCAGAGGAATCGAGTAGGCGATCGAGCGAACCGAGCCATCGGCGAGGGCGCCTTCGAAGCCGGCGCTGTGAGCCGAACCGAAGTAATCGTAACCACCCACGACGGACCCACACATCTGATCTTGCTTTGGGGGTTAGCTCCGAAGCGGATAGTGTCCCAGTCGAATCCGCTCCAATAACCGGCGTTGTCGCCCCAAGCGCCGCCTTGGATGAAATCCAGGCAAACGAATTTCTCAGCGAGCATCAGGGTGTTGGAAGTTCCATCGACGACGCTGGCAAAGCGCGTGGGGGCGACGGTCTTCTCGACGAGCAAGCCGTTGTAGGTGGTGAAAGTATTGTCCGAGCCGCCGTTGCCGCCGTAGTCCGACAGAGCGCCGCCGGCATAGACGACATTTTGACGCCGGCTTGGGCAGGAAAACAGGGCCAAAGTGGTCGCCTTCACGGTGGCATCACTGACTTCGAAGTAAACATTGCTTTGCTCGATGAAAGGCAGAATCTGGTAGCCCCAACCCCAGTCCTGCTGAAGGCCGGTCATGGGTGCGCCGCCCGGCGCTAGAGTCCGAGGCAAGTAATAGTAGTAGTTCCCACCCGTGGGAAAGTATCTGTAGCTGTCATGATAATTGTGGAAGGCCAGGCTCAGCTGCTTGAGGTGGTTGCGACATTCCATCCGCGCCGCCGATTCGCGAACTTTCTGGACCGCTGGCACCAGCAGTCCGATCAACACGGAGATGATCGCGATTACCACCAAAAGTTCGATGAGGGTAAATGCTGATCGCTTGCGCATGGCGCACCCCTTTACGTATGGAGAAACACTGGGCAATTAGGTTCATTCCACTTTTCGTGCAAAGCTGACAGCGGTCGTGAAGTCGGCTAGCGTTTACAGCCGCTCTTGCAGGAAGGCTTGAAGGTTCTGGAGTGCGTTGTCCTTATACCGGCAGGGCGCCACAGACAGACGCAGTAAGAAATCGAGATCCGGACACGAAACCGAGGGCAGCATAGGCGCATCTCACGTCGAATCCGGAAATTCACTAAATCATTGTGGGCAGGCCTCCATCCCTTGACAAGGGGAAAAATAGAGAAAAAATACTTTATCCAAACATCTTAAAGTCAGTTTACCTATAGACAATCTGCGCTTAGGGCAGATGCAGCTTATCCGCCAGCTCGATGAGCCAATCGTAGTCCTTTTTGGTGACGCGCATTTCAACGAATCTGGTTTGGCGGCCGGTCCCGTACAGGATCGCCTATCGCGAGGTTATTGCTGAGCGTGCTGTCCGAATCATCGACTAATCCTGCCAAAGCCGCAATCGCCCCACGCCAACCATTGCCGCCAGTGCCGCCGGTTCCGTCAAATAGCCTCTACTGGAGAGCGTCTCTACTGGAGAAAGCGAAACGGGGAAGAGAAAGCGGACATGAGGAGAGGAAAAATCCACAAGTCATTCCCTCGAGTCAAACGCGCGGCATCTCGACTTGCAGGATCTCCTTCAACTTGCAGCAGGCGGAGACCCAGTAACGGCGGACTTGACGTTCGGACACTTGCAATAGATCGGCGACTTCCTTTTGCTTCAAACCGTGGTAGAAGATTAGGCCGACGACTTCTTTCTCTTCGGCCGGCAACCCAGAAACCGTTTCGTGAAACGCGCTCCAGCGATCCAGGTCGTCGGGATTGTCGGCCGGCGCCGGTGGATTGACGCCGTCGGCCGATGAATCCGCGGCGCCCTGAAGCGATGCCAGGGCAGCGGCCGCACGACAGGCGGCTTGGAGATAGCGAACGAGATCGTGCAACTCGCGGCGGATTTGTTCGCTGGCCAGGCCGAAGAACTCGCGCGTGTTGGCTGGCCGCAGCTCGCGCAAGCTGCGCATCAGCCGCAGCAGGGAATTCTGCAGAACGTCCCCAGTTTGCTCTTTGCCGCGGACCGCGGGGAAGCGGCCCAGCATCTTGCGACAGAGGCGGCCTAGGCGATGCTCGATCCGGCGAAATAGCTCATCGCTGGCCGCTGCGTTTCCCTCGCGCATGGCGTCGAGGAGGGCGTGCATGGTTGTGGTGTGAAGGCTCGAATCGGACATGATTCAAGGTCGCTGTTTGGCGGTTAAGGGAAGATGCATTACATGAGCGGCGGGCCGGAACAAATTTCCCTTTCAACGCGTTTGCCTATTCATAAATTCATCTGTCATTTTCGACCCCTGTCGCGGCGAGTGGTAAAGTCCTCGCCGGACGAATACTCCAAGCGGCGCTCCGGTCCCTCGGCGTCTGGCCGAAACGCGAGGCAGAACGCACGACTGACCCTAAGGCGCGGTAGGCGCCGCCACGCATCACTCGGAGCGCCGTCGGCGAAACAGTCAAGATATCTTCTTTATCTTCAACAGCCTGATCGCCTTTAACCCCAAGGTATTGATGGAAGCTCTCTTGACACCAGGTACATGCGTTTCCGAGCACATCGAATAATCCGAATTCGTTCGGCTTGAGGATGGCGACCGGCCACGTCTGGTCCTGCGAGTTCTTCTGATACCAGGCATAGTACGAAAGCAGTTCCTCGGTTTCCCCGTAATACCGGGCCGTCAACGCCCCCGCACGGGTGGCAAATTCCATCTCCGCTTCCGTAGGCAACCGATACCCCGTAAGACTCAGATAATTCGCCCTCAATTTCGTCATTTGCCCCTGGGTCTCGTAGCACCACTGGTCTTCAGCAATGCCCTCTTGCTCGCTCAACCAGTTGCAGTACTTTGCCGCCCTGTACCAGTCGATTCCCACGACCGGCAAATCCGCCGTGCGCGTGAACTTCAGCGGCAGCTGGTAGCCTTTCTCGAACCGCCGGTACTGTTCCAGCGTCACCGACGTCGCGGCAAGAGCAAATGTCCGGCCGATCATACTCTTGTGCTGACCCTCGTCAACTTCTCTACCCTCTTCCGTCGGCGGCGAACCCATGACGAACTCCACCGAGCCGGGGATCACGACCATCGTCTGTCCCTGGCCGTTCACGTACCATTGGGCGAGCCGAGTCGCGTCAGCGCCCAGAGCAAGAGGCTCTCGGGGGGCTGACGCTGACGCCTTCGGGCTCGCCAGTTGCTTTTTGATTCCTTCCAGCCGCTTCTCGCGCTGCTCCTTGTTATTCGCCCACTCCTCGTTCACCTGTTTCAGCCACGTCAACTGCTCCCACTTCCGCAGCAGCCATTCCGACGCTGCGTGGAGTCCCGGATCGGCAGCGGTGAGGTAAATGCCTTGCAACTTTGTCGTCAGCGCCTGGCGCTGGTCGGGAGAAAGCCCCGCCTCGCCGAATTCCCCCAGGCTCAGGATCAACGCCCGCTTCGCGGTCACGTCCTCTTCGTCGTCCAGCTGCTTGATGATCGCGCCGGCGTCCAGTCCTTGGGGGCCCAACCGGTGAATCAGCCAACTGCGCACGCTGGGATCGAGAGAATGTTTGAGAAGTGGCCAAATCTCCGCGGACTGATTCATGCGCAGAAGCGCTACGGCCGCATTCGCCTGCCGGCTGGCTACGTTTTGCTTGGGTGATGGGGCCGCCACTTCGGTGATCGTGAGAACAAACGCTCCGGACGCCTTGGTCTGGGCGTTTGGCAGAGCCGCGGCCCAAACCTTGTACGAATCAGTCTTCGGTGGCCGGAATTCCAGCAGGCTGTCGAGGTATCCCCCCGAGTCGTCGTCAGAGGCCAGTTCCTTGCCCGACGAATCCTGAACTACCAGGAACGAATCGACCTCCTTGCTGCTCATGCCGATCCGATAGGTCGCGTCTGCCTGCATGGCTACTTCAAACACCTTGGCCGACATGGCCAGGCCGCCCGCAGCTGTGACTTTCGGATCATCCGCGCTGATCGCGTCTTTTTTCTTGAACACGTCCTTGGCGGACACGGCCTGGGCCGCGCGCTTTTTGTCTAGCTCGGCGCGTAGGAAGGCCAGGGCACGGTCGCCGTGCTTGGCCAGGAATGGATACAACAAGCCAAATTCTTTCGCCTCGGCGTCCATCAGCAGATCAGCCAAAACCTCCGGCTCATTAGCGGCATAGTCAGCCAAGATGTTGGTTGCTAAAGAGCGCTCAGCAGTTCGTCCTTCTTGTCGGTTCTTGAAGATTCCAACAAGACGTGGCAATAGTTTGATCCGAACCAGCCGTAGACCCTCAATCCAAAAACTTAAGTTGACCGGGTCGGCTATTAGTTGCTCGACAACTGAGCCACTGATTTTGTTCCATCGTGAATCATCTGGGTCATAGGCGGCTAAGGCACACGCCGCGCGTAGTCCTTGGCTTTCCTTGCCCTTCACAGGCTGCTCGACGACGGACCAGAGCTTGGCCACGTATTTCTCCTTGTGCGAGGCCAGAGCATCTCGGATCACCGCAACTTCCTGGGGCCAGGCATCGAGGAAGCGTTCGTATAGATAATCCGCTTGGCCGTCGTCCACCTGCAAGAGCGCCAGGCTCGCATGGAGTTTCGGTCGGGAATTAGCCGCGGCTTGCTCGAATTCCTGACGAAGTTGCGGATTGGCCCAATGACGATACTCGGCCATTTCGTTGAGAACGCCAGGAACGAGCGGCGTGTCCACCGAGAGAAGTCGCTGCACTAACCCCGCGGCATGGGTCGCATTCTTCTGCTCCACAGCTTGAACTCGAATTGCCACGCCCGCCGCAAGGCCCAGGGCGCTGACCAGAACGACGGCGGCGCTAAGGGCGGCCGTGACGGGACGGCGGCGGACCCATTTGAGGGCGCGTTCGAAGGCGCTGGTGGGTCGGGCCAAGATCGGTTCGCCGGCTAGGAACCGCGCCAAATCCTTGGCAAGCGCGTCGGCGCTGCCATAACGTTGCCCGGGTTCTTTATTCAGACACTTAAGGCAAATCGTTTCCAGATCGCGCGGCAGCTTCAAGACCAGGCGCGACGGCGGCACCGGGTCCTCAGCGAGCGCCTGCTGAATCGTCTCGAACTTCGTGGCCCCTTTGAACGGCGGCCGGCCGGTCAGGCATTCATAGAGAATCGCGCCGAGAGCGTAGATGTCCGCCGCGGGTCCAATCTCTTTCGTCTTGCCTGCGGCCTGCTCGGGCGCCATGTAGCTCGGGGTGCCCAACACCGCTCCCGTGGCCGTGTAGTCCTCATCTTCCAACTTCTTGGCGAGGCCGAAGTCGGTGATCTTGGGGGTGCCGTCCTCGGCCAAGAGCACATTGGCCGGCTTGAGATCGCGATGGATGATATTCTTCTGATGGGCGGCCTCCACTCCGTGCGCCAGCGTTTCCACGAGTCGGGCCGCCTCGGCAGGTGGCAGAGGGGTGCCGCTTAACTTGCGGGCCAGGCTGCCTTGGGGGCAGAATTCCAGCGAGAAATAAGGGAGGCCGTCGTGGTCGGCGATTTCGTGAATCTGGACGATGTTTGGGTGTTGGAGCTGGGCCACCGATTCCGATTCGATGCGGAACCGCTCCAATTCCGCCGGGCCCGCATGGCCGCCGGCCAGGATCATTTTCAGGGCGACGATCCGATTGAGCCGCAGCTGCCGCGCCTTGTAGACGACGCCCATGCCGCCGCGGCCAAGCTCGCCGAGGATCTCATATCCCGAAATGTTCGTAACAGCGTCACGAGGTGAAATGCGGGCATCCGTCGATTTTCCGCTCTCCGCCAGAGTTTCGGTTTGAGGCAGCGGCCGTGCCTGGGAAACCGTGATTTGTGAACCCATGAAGGCGGCAAGCTGGCCCAGACCTTCGAGCCGCTTCTTCACTTCTTCGGCCAACTCGGGACATTCGCGGCAAAGTTCTTCAGGGGTGATCGAATCGCCCTGCTCGTGCAGTTCCTGCCAACGCACCAAGAGTTCCAGAACACGGGTGGACGAAGTCATGTTGCAGCCTCCGTGGAGGATTACAGAAACCTAGCATAATCCCCGATTCCGCGGTTGCAAGCATTTTCCCCGATTTGACAAAATCAGCTTTCTGCAAGCGTAGGTTGTTGGCGGTAGACGTGACGGTTTGCCGCAAAGGTACGGGTGGCCGAGGAGTCGGTTGACGAACAAGAGGCAAGAGCGTCAGCGCCGAATCGCGCGGGTCACTTTGGTGTTCGTCCGATACGACCACACTTCTTGGCCGAGGCGGTTGTACTCGACGGCGCCGCGGTCGTTGAGGAACGAGGTCACCAGGGTGTTGCCGTTGGGCAAGCGCACGGCGGCGACGGGTTGGATGACGTTGATTTCCCAGACCGGTTTGCCGCGGGCGTCATACTCGACGACCTTGTTCTCGCCGTTATGCGGCACGAGGACGCGCCCCGAAGGGAGCATGTGGATGCGGCCGCCGAAGAGACGGGTGCCGATGGGAACGGGAAAGCTGTGCAGCTCTTTGCCGGTCGTGTCGAAGCGGACGATGCGGGCGGCATCGGTCAGACAGGCGATCTCGCCGCTGGGCAGCTTCATGGCTTTCATGATGCGCTCGCCGTTGGGCATGGTGAAGCCGAAGACCTCCGTGCCGTTCATGTCGATTTCCAGGAGACGCGTGTCCGAGCACATGAACGTGTTGCCGCTCTGAAGCCTTTGAGCAACCTGGGCGTTGGTAAAACGCTTTTGCCAAAGAATTTCGCCTTTGATGGTGCGCTCGGTTACGCGGCCCGCATGATACTCGGCGATCAAGATGCGGCCTTCGGGGAGGTACTGGATGTCGAGCGGGAAGATGAGATTGTCGATCTGCCAGCGGACCTGGTTTTGCGGGCCTAATTCCATGATGCGGCCGATTTCGAGCAGCACGACGATGGTGTAGCCGTGCAAAGTCGGCGCCTCACGAAGTTTGGCCAGATCGATGCCTGCCCCATTCTCTTTCCACCAGGCTTGCCAAGCGTCGCGGAATTTCTTGCGGCCGGCTTCATCGTTGCCGAGGACTACACCCGGCGGCGACTTATCCTCGGCAAGGCGATATAGCACTTCCTCCGCTTGCCAGGCATGGTGTGCGGGCACCTGCGGTAAAGCATCGATCAGCACGGGCACGGCTTCCTTGTCGCGAGCATATGTCAGGGCCAGGGCGACGCGAAGGCGGACAAATGCATCCGTATCGGCAAGTAGCTTCCTGACCGCCGTCTCCTGGCCGGGCAGCTTGCACAAGGCCTCGCCGGAGGCGGCGCGGCGGAAAGGGAGCTTGTCGGTCAAACCCGCGACGAGGATTGGGTGCGGTTTGCCATTGTCGCTGGACAGCCGTAACAGGGCGGCGCGAACCTCTTCGGCGACCGCGTCGTTGTCGGCGAACGGAAGGTAGGCGAGAAGCGTTGCGACTGCTTCGGTTGGCCGGCGATGGGCGAGCAGGCGGACGGCGGCGGGCAGAGCCTTGACCGGCACGTCCTGTTCCTTGATGCGGGCCAGGATTTTCTCGGCACGGCGTGCGATTTCCAGATCGTCGCTCTTCGTCGCCTCGCGCAGCATCTCCGCCACTACGGGGCCGCGGCGCGTCAATTCCGACAGGGCCTGTTCGCGTTCTCGGTAAACCTGCGAGCCGAGCTGCTGGATCAGCGCTTTGACGCGGGGCCGTTCCTCGTCCGAAAGCGATCGTTTTTGAAGGAAAGCGAGAAGGGACGCGGAATCAGTGCCAAGGTCGGCTTTCTTGAGGATCGATTCGTCGTTGGCCAATAGTTCGAAGGTTGGAAGGCGTTCGGAGAGAAGTGAAAGCGCGATCCACAGCGATAGAAAGGTCGGACTCATGTCACTCAACATACCTTAACGGCGGCGTAGACGGAAGGGCGCGCCGCCTTCGGGCTGATAGGACCAGACCTCGCGGCCGTTGCGGTCCACTTCCAAGACGCGCTGGCCATTGGCAATCAGCGTGTTGCCGTGCGGCAGCCGGAGGGCGGAAACGGGGCTGGAGAACGGAACTTGCCAGAGAATCCGCCCATCGCGGTCGAATTCGGCGACTCTGTCCGCGAGGGGAATGAGTATACGATGCCCGGGAAGCACCTCGATCGTGCCGATCAGTTGCTGTTCGGCGATTTGGCTGGCGGTGAATGAGCGCAGCTTGAAGCCCTCGGAGTCGAGCCAGGTGCACTGGCCGTTCTGGTTGATGAAGACCATTTGGCCGTCGCGCGCCCGGCCGGCGCCGATGATCGGGACGAGCTGCTGGGCTTGGTCCTCGTCGTCGGCGTCGAGGTCTTTTTGCTCCTTGTGTTTGAAGACGGCCTTGCCGATGGGATCGACGAGCAACAGCTCACGGCGCGTGGCGATAAAGGTGTCGCCTCCAGGGAGGCGCTGGCAGGCGACGATCTGGTCCTCGCATTCCTTTTCCCAAAAGATATTCGTTTTCATGTCGCGCTCGGTGACCTTACGGCCTTCGGCGACCAAAGCGCGCTCTTTGTTGAGGTACTGGCCGTCGGTCAGATTGCGGATGTAGTCGAAGTGCCAGCCGACTTGCTTGCTGGGCTTGACCTCTATGACCTTGCTGCCGCGGCGGGCCTTGACGGCTTCGGCATCGCTGGCGGTCACGAGGATGAAGCCGCGATACTTGGGCGGCTCGGACAGCTTGGCGAGATTGACGGTCTGCTGGTTGGTCTGCCACCAGGCGGTCCAGGCGGTGCGGACCATTTTCGCGCTGGTCTTGGCGCCAACCCAGATTTCGGGGGCTTTGTCGGCTGCGATCTTGTGCAGCATGTCTTCGACTTGCCAAACGCGCTCCGGCGGCGCTTCGGGCAACAGGTCAATCAGCGTCTTCACGGCGCGCTTGTCCTGAGCGTCTACCAAGGCCAGGGCGACCGCCAAACGCACAGCCGGAGCTTCGTCCTCCAGCAGCGGCTCGACGGTCTTTTTGTGTTCCTTGCCGCCGGCGCGGATGATCGCTTCGCCGGCCGCGGCGCGCTTGGCGGCGAGCTTGTCGGTTAGCGCCGTCAGGAACGCGGGATCGATCTTGCCGTCTTTCAGGGCGACGGCATTGAGGGCGAGCTGCACTTCCTCGAGCAGGCGGGACTCGCCGCCGAAGGGCACGAACTCAAGCAAGGTCTGCCCGCTTCCCTCCGGCTGATGTTTGGCGATCAACCGGGCGGTGGCAATGGCCATGAGCGTGTCTTGTCCTTCTGCGATCTTGGTCAAGAGCGTTTCGGCCCGGCGGATCGTCTCCAGCGTCGTGTCCTTGTTCTTGATGAGTTCGAGAAGCATCTTCCTGGCGAGAGGACCGGCCTTGAGGAGCGTGATCTCGGCCTTTTTCCGCTCGGCGAAGATCGGTGAAGCCAGCAGCTTGATTTGGTTTTGCAGGTCGCCGACCTGGTCCTTCGAAAGCGTGCGCTCCCGAAACAACAGGAGCAGGCCGGGACCTTCCGTCGGCAAGCGGTTTTGCTGAAGGAGGCGAATGTCGGTGGACAGATCGACCGGCGCCGCGGGACCCTGGGCGTGAACCTGCGCCGAACCGAGAAGAACCAGCAGAACGGCACATCGCGTGTTCATGGGGAATAGTCCTTTACGGCCTCCGACTCTCTGCGGCGAGCGCCAATCTCCATGGCGCCTTTCGCATCACCTTCGCCGCGCGTTGAACGGCATGCCGCTGTCGGTCGTATACAGCCAGACCTCGCGGCCGGCGGCGTCGTATTCGGCGATGCGCCGGGTATTCTGGCTGTTGACCAGGGTGTTGCCGTTGGGCAGGCGCTGCACGGAGTTGGGCCACTGGACGTTGAAGGAAGAGACCTCCTTGCCTTCACCGTTGAATTCCACGACGCGGTTGCGTTGGAAATCGGGCATGACGACGCCGCCGTTGGGCAGGACGTCGATGCCGCCGAACAAGACGGACATCTGCGCAACCTGGAAGTTCTTCAGGATCTTGTTGTTCTTGTCGATGCGGAAATACTGGCCGGAGTTGGTGATGTAGACGACTTCGCCGTTGCGCAGCTTCTTGGCGCGGAAAATGTCGTGGTTGGGCCGGTCCATTTTGAAGGTCTCGGCGCCTTGACGGTCCACTTCGAGAAGGCGATTTTGCATGACGATCAGGGTGTTGCCGTTGGGCATGCGCTGCACGCCGATCGGATTGCCGGCGGCGCTCTTCTCCCAAACGACGTTGCCCTTGAAGTCACGCTCGCTGACCTTGGCGCCTTGGTACTCGGCGATGAGGACGCGATCCTGGCCGACAACCACGGCGTCGACGGGATAAGTCGCCACGTTGAACTTCCAACGCACCGTCTTGTTGTGATCGATTTCGAAGACCTCGCCGGAGGGCAGTTTGCCGGCGCCGCCGCGGTTGCCCTGCTGCACGATCACGGTGTAACCGAGAAGGGTTTGGGCCTGGTCGAGCTTGGCCAAGTCGATCTTGCCGGCGTTCTTGTCGAGCCACCCCTGCCAGGCGGCGCGGGCAGCCTTGCGGCCCTGGTCCGTCGTGCCCAAGGACACGGAAGGCGACTGGTCGCCCGCCAAACGAACGAGAACTTCCTCGGCCGGCCATAGCTGCTCCGGACTCAGATGCTCGATGCACTCGACCAGCACCGGCAGGGCGTCTTTGTCCTTCAGGTTGATGAGATTGATGGCGACGCGCAGCCGCACCGATGGCTCGCCGTCTTTCAGGAGCTTGCGAACTCCCGGCAGTTCGTCTTTGGCCTTGGCGCGGACCAGCGCTTCGGCGGCGGCGGCGCGCTTGACGGCAACCTTGTCTTCCAGCGCCTTGGCGAGCGCCGGCTCGACCTTGCCGTCCTGGATTGCCACGGCGCCAAGGGCCTTGCAAAATTCATCCGTGACGTTCTGGTCGGCAGCGAACGGCAAATAGGCAAGGATGACCTCGGCAGCGCCGGCAGGCTTGGTCTTGGCGATCAGCCGGGCGGTGGCTGCCTGGATGCCTGGCTCGGCCTTGGCTTCGATCTTGTTCACCAGTTCCACGGAACGTCTGACGATCTCGGCCTCATGGGCTTTCTCTTTTTCGGTCAGGACCTGCTTGAGCCTGCCCAGGGCCGAAGAGCCGAGCTTCGACAGGTGCGCGAAGGCGGCTTCGCGGGTCTCGAAATCATCGTCGCCCATGTCGCGGATGAGCCGGTCGACCTGCTTAGGGTCGGCATCGGGAAACGTGCGCTTGCGGAGATAGTCGAGCAGCGCCGGCCCGTCGAACCCCAGGCCGACCTCTCGGAGAACTTTCTGGTCGTCCGCGGTCGTGTCGGACGGCTCCTCCGGTTTGGGGCTGGCTTTTGCCGCTTGCTTTTGCTCTTCGTTCTTCTTCTGTCCCTTCGCCGGATCTTGGGCGTACGCGTTCAGGAACAAGCCCGCGAGCACAACAGTCATTACGCCCCTCACACCATTCTTCAGGGATGCCTTTACGGATGCCATGTTCACGGAAGACATTGTGCCGACCTCGATAGAAACGCCCGGAGCGCGCGGCCGCGCTGTGGGGTTAAGAGAAGACGAATTACATCCGCTAATCTACCAATAATAAGACGATGGCGAGCCGGGAGCGTGAGCGACCGGAGTGTCCCTGGCGCGGGACACTCCGGTCGCTCGCACTCCCGGCTCGCCTATTCGAGTGCCGAAGAGAGGACTCGAACCTCCACTCCCTAACGGGAACCAGCTCCTGAAGCTGGCGCGTCTGCCAATTCCGCCACTTCGGCATTCAAACCAAGCCCGTCGAGCGGGGGGGCTTCGGCCCGGATTTCGCGCTCTGCTTTCAGGTTCACTTGTCCCCGAATCGGCTGCCTTTGACTTGGCCAGGCCCGAATGCAGGCGCGGTGACGGCCGTCGCCGCCGGACTGGGTCGCGGCTCGTTGCGAGCGGCCAGCGACGCGTTTTCGATTTCGCGGATTTCCAGGTTCACGCTGTCCATCTCATGATACCAGGCGTCGGCGAAGGCGGCCAACCGGCTTGAGTCAATGCGACGGGGGTCCTTGGCGTCGCTCATGCCGAACGCCTGGGCGAAGCACGCCTCAAGCTTCTTGGCGTCGAGTTCGAGGTCGCGCGGCAAGTTGGCGATGTCGCGCCGGTAGTCGAGCAGGTTGGTGAACTTCTTGTTTTGAATGAGGTAATAGACCAGCGCCCAGGCCGTCGCGCGCGCTTTCTCCCAGTCCTCTTGCGCTCGGATCGCGAGCTTTTCGTTGTTCTTGTGCAGTTCCGCCTCGGCCGCGGATCGGGCGGCTTGATGGAAATAGTGATCGGATAGCACGTTGTAGAGCACATCACGGCTCGCGCCGAGCTTGGGCTTGAAGTACTTGAACGCGATGAGGTTGGACCAGCTGGCCAGGCCGCCGGCGGGATAAGGCGCACCGTAGGGCGTCTCGAAGTAAGCTGCCAAGCCGTATTGCAGCCAATCCGGCACGTCGACGTTGCGCGGCAGCAGACCGGTGGCGGCCAAAAGCTGAAGGGTGCACTCGTGGCTGATCGTGGAGCGCTCGGCGCTGTCCTCCAGCGACTTTTGCACGATGTGCAGCGTTTGGGTTATCGCCAGGGGCAGCTCTCGGCCTTGAAACACTTGCGGGTTCTTTTGATTCCAGATCGAGCCGTCGATGAAGTCGGCCGCGCGCACTTTGAGTTGTCCGGCCAGTCCGTGGTTCCTCGCTTCGATCAATTGATACGTGTCGTCCAGCGGCTTGGCGGAGAGAATCATGATGTTGTCGCGGCGCGGGGTGAAACCGTCGCCGGCCATCAGCATGTTGCCCCAGCTCTTGTGTTCGTCGTTAAAATCCTTGTCGGCCAGGACCGCCAGCAGTCGTCTCTTGGGCAACTCTGGAATCGGCACGTTGTCCTGGAAAGTGAACCAATAGAAAAACGAATCAAAAGAGTCTTCCATGCGCTTGAGGCGGCGCTTAATGGCCTCGTCATTGGCGGGAATCTGCGGGAGATTGGTCAGGAGTCCGTAATGCCCGCGCTCGCTCTGAACCATGCGATAGCCCTTCTTGAGGTAGTCGTCGACCAAGGGCTGCAGAGCCGGTTCGGTTCCTACCAGCGGCGTTTTGATGAGGCTTTTGATCTTGGCGACGTTCACGACTACGGGGTGATTGGGATCGATCTGCCGCAGTTGATCGACTCCTTTCTGGAACTTATCCGCCAGGCCGTGGCTCCAGGCCCAAGCGATCAGGTTGACAAGCCGAAGCCGATCGGGAGAGCCGTCTTTCAGCTCCTTCTTCAGGCGCTTTTCGAATTCAATCCCGGGCGCGTCCTTGGAAATATGGGTGTACTTGAAAGCGGGGTCGTTGGGGGCATAAGTGTCTTTGCCGAACTGATGCTCCATCCGGACCGCGTTGCCCGATTGACTCCAAGTCTTGAGTTCGACGTAAGCAGTGACCCAATGGGGCGGGTTCTTGGGGGCGGCGACTTCCGTCTTGCCGCCTTGGTTCCCGGCGGCGCCCGCTTGGCCAGTCTGACCGCCCATCGCGCCGAGCGCGCCCGCGGCGCCGCGCATGCCGAGCGCCCCACCGGCGCCACCTGCACCGAAGCCACCGCCCGCTTGGAAGCCGCCGCCGAACCCTCCTCCAAAACCGCCGCCAAAGCCGCCGCCGCCAAAGCCGCCGCCGCCGAATCCACCACCGCCGAATCCACCACCGGCGCCGCCGCCGCCACCTTTGCCGCCCCTGCTGCCGACTCCACCGCCGCCGCCGCCGGCCCCGCCGCCGATGCCACCGCCAAAACCGCCCGCGCCGGCGCCCTTGCCGCCGGCGAGTCCCGCGAAGCCCCCGCCGCCGAAACCCGCTCCGCCGAAACCCGCTCCGCCTTTGTTGCCGAAGTTCCCGAAGCCCTTGCCCGCATCGGTGGCTTTCGGAGGGCTGATGTCGATGTTGAGGTTGTTGATATCCACCTTGATGATCAGGTAGTCCGCGGCCGCTGTGCCCACGGTCCTCACGGTGCCGAACAGGCAACCCAAAACAGCCAACGCCAGCAAGATGCGCCTCATGTTCCCAGCCTCCGCGCTCGTGGGGAAATAGGTGGACGTGATGGATCGGGAATCGATTCGTCGAGTTTCGATTCGTCGAGATCCATTGTCGCATTCCCTTCTGGGCGTAGCAAGGGGTGTAGCAACAGGAATTTGATTTTATAATATGCTCTGCTGAGCCGTCTGTTGTCGAGAGTTGTAGCCGCAGGTTTTAACCTGCGTAATCATCGCAGCCTGAAGGCTGCGGCTACAAGTCGTGAGAAAGAGCCAGCGAAGGGGTATGGTCATGAGCTTCAAGTGGGATCACGTGCACGTCTGGTCGTGCGAAATCGCGGACGCGCCGGGCGCCGCCGCCGCCAAGCTGGCCGGCCTCGCCCGGGCCGGCGCCAATCTCGAGTACATCAACACGCAGCGGCTGGGAAACAAGCCCGGCTTCGGCGTCCTCTATGTCGCCCCGGTGACCGGTCCCACTCAAGTGCGCGCCGCCCGCTCCACCGGCTTCATCGAGAACGACGCCCTCCACCTGCACCGCATCGAAGGAGACAATGAGGCCGGCCTGGCCCACCGACTCACCCAACAATGGGAGCTGGCGGGCATTTCGCTTCAAGGCCTTATGTTGGCTGTCGTCAACGGCAAGTTCGTCGGCTGGGTCGCCTTTGACACCGTCCACGACGCCAACCAAGCCGCGCAAATCCTGGCGGATTTAGGCGTCGCCGGCCCACCGAGTTGATATGGACGTCTCGATAAACACATCCAGTTGCTGCCCGATGTAAATGGGCTGATCCTTTGTCTCCACGGCATAAATCACCTGCAAGACGCGCGTATCGACACGCTCGGTGTTGTCGCCGGTCAGCGACTTCTTCGGCGTGACGTATTCCTCCACGCGAACGAAGGAGAGCTTCAGTTCGCGCTGGGTCTGCCCGCGTAAAAAAGCGCGCGCCGCGGCGCCGGGTTGAAAACGCGGGATATCATGCTCGTCGACGTCGACGCGAACATGATGCACGCTCAAATCTCCCATCAGGACCAGAGCCTGACCCGACTGGGCGGCGACGTACTCGCCGGGTCGGACGCTCACTTGCAGGACATGGCCGTCAATCGGGGCGCGGACGGCGGCGCGCTCGATCTCGGTCCTGGTCTGTTCGATCTGGGCTTGGGCCAATTCGACGGCGGCCCGGCTGACGGCCTTGTCGGGCTGCCAGGCGCCGGCCTTGAGCAATTCCAGATCGGCGTTGGCTTGCTCCCACTGGTACTTGCCCATCTCCAGATTCATCTGCTTCTGGTAGAACTCCTCCTGCGACGTGGCCTGGCGAAGCGCCAGCGCGCGGGCGCGTTCGGCCTGGTCTTTCGTCAGACGAAGATTCGCCAGGGCGGCGCCGACTTTCGCTTCCGCCGGAGGGACTTCTTCGGATCGCGGCATCGCTTCGAGCTTGGCGAGTTGTGCCTGCGCCGCTTTGAGATTCGCCTCCTGCATTTGGAGCTGCGCCTTCAAATGGCGGTCGTCCACGCGGAAAAGGGGCGTTCCCTTCTTAACGAACTTACCGACTTCCGACGAAGGCACGTACACCTCGAGCACGATGCCGGGAATGGCGGCGCCGATGGCGAAATTTTCGCTGCGCGCTTCCACCAGGCCCGCCGCCGCCACCGTGTTCGTGTAGGCCGAACGCGCCGGCTTCGCCGGCGGCGTCAGCTTCTCCACGCTGGGCTCGGAATGCAAAACGTGGTAGGAGGAGAATCCCAGGCTTGAAATTGCCAAGAAGGGCAACACATATTTCACAAACCAAGATTGCATCATTGCTTCTTCTCTCTTTCTCTGCGTTCTCGGCGATCTCCGCGTTAAGTCCTTCCCTCAATCCGTTCAATGCGGCCGTCGCTCATCGTCACGATGCGATCGCCGAATTTCAGCACGCGATTGTCGTGCGTTACCACGATAACGGCACGGTCCGGTTGCACGGCGACTTTCCGCAACAGTTCCATAACCGTTTGTCCCGATTGGGCGTCGAGCGCCGCCGTCGGCTCATCGCAGACCAACAGCCGCGGTTCATGGACAAGCGCCCGGGCGATGGCCACGCGCTGCTCCTGCCCGCCGGAAAGCTGGCGCGGAAACGAGTTGACGCGATTCGCCAGACCGACGGACGCGAGCACGGATTTCGCTTTTTCCACAGCTTTCGCGCGCGGCCAGCCTGCGATGAGAAGCGGCACGGCAGCGTTCTCGGCGGCGGTGAGCGCGGGCAGCAGGTTGTACTGCTGAAAGACGAAGCCGATCTCTTTGCCGCGAAACGCGATCAGATTACCGTTCCTCATCCGATTCAACGGCTGGCCGAGCACTGTGACTTCGCCCGAAGTCGGGTATAGCAAGCCCGCGATGATCGAGATCAAAGTCGTCTTGCCGCATCCGGATGGACCCACGAGCAGCGTCATCTGGCCCGGGTGAACTTCGAGATCGACGCCGCGCAGCGCCAACGTGCGCATATCGCCCGAACCGAATTCCTTATTGAGATCGCGACACAGCACGGATTGTTCCATAGCAACCATGATTCGACCCTAATGTAGGTCCGGCTCCTAATGTAGGTCCGGCTCGGCTCGTCGGAGCTACTTAAGACCGGACCGACGATCAACGAAATACCACCGCCGGTTCCAGCACCAAGACACGGCGAATACTCAAAAGCGCGGTCAACATGATGATTACCAAGACCGCGGCGCCGACTCCGATCGCGGCGTCGAAAGTCATGTACAAGCCGGCTAGGTGGGTGATGCCACTAGTCGCTTCGAAGAACGCCGCCGTCAAACCCAGACCGATGCCGTAGCCCAGCAAGCCGACCACCAATCCCTGGGTGAGGATCATGCCGATGAGACGTAGGTTGCTCACTCCCATGGCCTTGAGTGCGCCGAATTGTTTCAGGTTCTCGATTGTGAAGAGATAAAACGTCTGGCCTGTGATCGCCGCCCCGACGATGAAGCCGAGCCCAATGGTGATTCCGAAGTTGACCGGAATGCCCGTCGAGCTGAGGAAGTAGCGCACGGTCTTCCCGAAAAACTCATCCCGCGTCAGCGCCTGCAATTCCGTCTGCGCTTCGATGCGCCGGCAGACCTCGGAGGACGTATGTCCTTCCTCCGGCTGGGCCATGATGAAAGTCATCAAATGGCGCTCCTTCGGCACGAATCCCGAGGCGGAGCTGTAGCGCGTATAGAGAATCGGCAGCGTCGTGAAAGGCGCCGACGCTTTGCACACGCCGACCAGCACGGCCCGGCGGTCATTCAACTCCAGTTCGCGGCCAAGAACCCAGGGCTCGCCGGGCCACATGTATTCGTAGCCGGCCTTGTCGATGATCACGGCATCGGGGCGGCGCAAGTCGGCGAGATCGCCGGCAAGCATTTCCTTGGGCGCGCCGACCAACGTCGCGTCATCCAGGCCAAAGAGAATGAGATTGCGGAAGTTGCCGTCTGGGAGCCGGGCGCGGACCTGGCCCTTGTAGAGCCGTACGGCCCAGGCGACGCCCCGGACGCCGCGTACGCGGTGCAAATCCATATCGGGAAGTCCCGGCACTTCGTCGATGTAGCGAACCTTGTTGTCCATCACCCAGATGTCGGCGTCGCGCACGTCCACGATCTGGCTGGCCGTGCGCTTGATGATGCCCACGAAAATCGAAATCTGCTGAGTCATGAGCAAAGTGGCGAACGTGACCCCGAAGATCAGGCCGAGAAATTTGGCCCGGTCGCCCATCAGCATCTTGAGCGCGATCCAGCTCATGGCGCCTCCTCAGCTCCGGCTCGGTTCGCCGGACCTACTTCGTCCTGTTTCGCAAACCGCTCGATCGCCGCTAGGCTGAACGCCGTGATGTGGTCGGTCAGCGTTTCGACGTCCAGCGACTGAAATGTTTCCGGCCCTAACAGCATCGTGAGCACAGGACGCGCGGTTCGATAGTGAAGGATCTGCCCCGCGATGCTGAACCCGATCAGAAGCTTCCGCCGCGCGGGAAAATCGCCCGGCAACAACTCGCCAAGTATTTCCTGCATCACGCCGAAAGTCGGCCGCACGTATTCCTTGACGAATTCGGCGCACGCCTTGGTCGGCAGCAGCATCTCGCGCATGATGAGCTGCGCATGCCAAGCCGGCTCATGATCGACCGCCACGCGATTGAGGAACATACGCACCCAATCACGCAGTTTTTGCTCCGGCGGCGTTCCTTCCGGCCAAGTCGGCATTGGCACCCGCGCCATGCACGCTTGGCCGGCGCTGCGGACGCATTCGATGTAGAGTTTTCTTTGTCCCGAAAGTGGTAATTGATCGCGGCTTGGTTGGCTTTCGCCTGCTCGCAAATCTCGCGCACGGTTGTCGACCGGAAACCACGTTCCGCGAATTGCGGTCCGGCCACGTTCATCAAGAGTTGGCGAGTTTCATCCATCTTCACACAAGCGCATTAAACAAATATTTCAAACGTCTGTTTGATTATAACAAACGTTTGTTTGAAGTCAAGGTTCTTTTTCTTGAGCGGGGGGGTATGTGAGTGTGAGACTGTGAGTCTGTGACTTTATTAGTGCCGTAAATGCAAGCCAAATATAATTTTACGGAGACGAGCTCGCCGCCAAACTTCTTGGACCTGATGCGGCCTTCCATGGAGCTGTGACCCTAGCTGCTCCGCCTATCAGCTTCTCATCCGTTCTATTAGGATCTGAGCTGTCTCCGGCCGCATGATACGGGAGTCGGGCAGGATGCCGGCGCGGAGTTTCTCTCGCAGTTCGCGGCCGCTGATCGAGACTTGCTTGTAGCCCTTCGGTCCAACCTCATCGACCAAGCCGACGCGGCCAAGTTCCTCGTAATATGCCGCGAAGCCCACCTTGACCGGCTGGATGAGCAACTCGCCTTTCAGCTCGTCGAATTTGCGTTGGGCGGCCAGACCGTCCCAGATGTCCTTGCCGTCGTCGTAGGGGGCGTCAGCGTGCTTGCGGCCAATCACGATGTCGGTGAAGCCGAAGTTCTGCCGGTAGATGGCGTGCATGATGGCTTCCTTGGGTCCGCCGTAGAACATTTTGATGTCGAGGCCCAGGAGAAGGAGGTGATCGTAGAAATTGCGGCCGACCTTCTGCCATAACTCCCGGTCGAGATCGCCGTCGCCCAAGGCCTTGTTCTCGATGAGGGCTTTGTAGGTGCGCATGCGCGAAGCTGCGTCGACGTCGTCACCCTTGGTTTCGCCGACAAGCGGGTTAAGCACGGCGCCGGTCAAATGGCCAGCGCGGGTGAGCCGTTCCATGCCGGCGACCAAAGCATATTCATGGGCGCGATGGAGCGGATTGCGCGTCTGAAAGGCGACCACGCGCTGCCAACCTTTCTTGCGGAAGAGCCCTCGCGTCTCGCGCGGGCTAAGGACGAATTGCCCATATTCGGGATGCTTCGGCTGCGGCAGCACCCGGACAAGCCCGCCCAAGAGCATGTCGCGCGAATCGCTCATCGTCATCTGGGCGCCGGGATGATCTACGCGCTCGGTGCCGTAGACGCCTTGGATGTAGCGCGGCTTGTCCCAGGGGAAGATGTCGTTGATTTGGAGTGTCGCGACCACGTCGTTCCTACTGTTGACCAGGGCGACGGTCTGGCCGGGCTTGAGCGATGTCGCCAGCGCCTTGTCGATGGGGAAGCTGATCGGAATGGTCCAGGCATACTTCTTGCCGTTGCAAACGATGATCTCTTCGTCCAGGACACGGTTGAAGGTCGCCCCGTCCATCGGCCCGGCAAGGGGACTGAGGCCGCCGTCGCCCATGCGGTACAGGCTGGAAAGATCGGCGTCGCTGATCGAGACCTTGGCAAGGCCTGCGCCGCGCTGTGCGAAATCGGCGTCCTCGACGGCGGGAACCATGCGCTCAACCGGCTCAGACAGTCCACCGTGCGCTGGAATCAAGTCGGGCATTTCGAACCTCCACAAGGTGCACTCACCACTCAGCACTCACTTCGTCCTCTTCTGACAGGCCCAGGCCTTTCGCCGCTAGGGGCCTCAGAGAGCGCCAGGGCCTATCGTCCACCTCACCGAACAACGTCGGCTGGTAGACCTCAATCTTTTTGCCTTCCGACCGCCGCACCTCGTCGTCTGATTGCAGCGTGCCGTCGCCGCGGATGTGCAAAAGCGGAACGCCGCGCCCCGAAAGCACCCGGCCGACGAGCAGATGACGATGGCAGACCGCCGGGTTCTCCTCGCTGCACATGAGCGCGATTCGGAACTCCCGCCGCCCGCGCTCCAGGCGCTCAAGCCCTTCCAGGAAGCGCGGCTCTAGGGCGACGAGATTGTAGAGGACATGGCCCTCGCTGTCATAGTAATCGGGATTGTCCGGCCGCCCGCCCAGCTCTCGACCCAGGAAGAGGTACTTGACCCCGATGCCGCTCAAGAACTCCGCGAGCGCTTCTTTGTTGTACTGCGGCACCCAGCGCGAGGCAGGCTGCGTTCGGACATCGGCCACGACTTGAATCTGGGCTTTCAGAAGCAAATCGCGGAAGACCGGCAGCTCGTGATTGGAGTGGCCGATGGAAAAGAGCGGATTTGTGTCGTGAGCCATGATGGCAAGTTGGAGTGAGCGTCGTCGTCAGTTGCCTAGTTGGATCGGATTTCTGTTCACAAATCTCAAATAAGCTTGAGGATTTGCTTCACCTGCCGAATCGAGTATTTCCCTTTTTCCTTTGACCTTTGCTCAAGCAACTTCATGAGCGCGGAGTTCTCGCGTACCAATGCAATTTCACGGTCAAACTCGTCAGTCTCTGCAAGGACAAATTCCTTTCCAGCCGCGGTCTTCAAAACCAAGTTTTCCTTACTCGCCAATTCGAGCACTTCCGCGAGACTGCGTTTTTTGTTCTTCAGATCAATCACTTTCATAACTTGTATTCCTTACCCCGAACGAAAAGCTTCTCGTGTTCCTTGCGGCCGAATGCCTTGACTTTCACGCTTTTGGCGTCATCTTCAATGTCAAAAAAAACGCGAAAGTCTTTAATCCTTAGTTCCCATGATGCAAGACTGTTTGGACGAAGCGGCTTGCGATTCCGAGTTTGCTTCGCAGGTTCATCGATGAGTTGCTCTTCCACCTTTTTTAATATCGAAGACTGCTCCTTTTTTGAAAAGAACCCAAGATCCTCAAGGGAACTTTCGGTGAAGGAGATCGAAGCCATATTATTCTATCCTTGCATATGTACTACGCCCCGTGATAATCGATCTCCTTCACTTCTAACGCGTGCTTCTGGATGAAATCGCGGCGCGGCTCGACTTTTTCGCCCATCAGGACGCGGAACATCTCGTCAGCCTTTAAGGCGTCATCAAGCTGCACCCTCATGAGCGTGCGGCGGGCGGGATCCAGCGTCGTGTCCCAAAGCTCTTCGCCGTCCATCTCACCCAGTCCTTTGAAGCGCTTGATCTTGATCCCCTTTTCGCCGAGCTTGCGGACTTCGCCGACCAGCACGCGCAAGTGCGGCAACGCCGCCTTGCGGTCCTCGTGCTCGAGGAAGAAGCGATCAGGCGGCTCGCGGCCGGCGATGCGCGGCGCGGGCACGAGGTCGCCCGGCGCCACGCCGAAGCCGCGCAGCTTCTCCAGTCCGCGGTTGACGATCTTGACCTCGTGCAACTCTTGGAACGAAAAGGTCTCGACGTGGCCATTGACCTGGCCGTTAGTCTTTGGCGATTCTTCGTCGGCCACCAACAGCTCCTGGCCCTGCTGAGCCTTTTCGGCCCGCAACTGGTCCACTTCCTCCGAAGTGAAGAACCAATGCTCATTGTTGCCCAAAAGTACGCGATACGTCGGAAGCTTGCCGTCCTTGAGGCGCGTCAGCAGCGTGGCGATGTTATGGCCGCGCCGTTCGAGAATATTCAGCGCGACCTCCAGTTCGTCGAGGACAACCATGAGCGCCTTGAGACGCTCGCTCGAGAAGTCGGCCGGTTCTCCCTTGGCTCCCTCCGCAGGCGCGATGGACAACCGGGTCCCGTCGATGCCGCGCTCGGTCAACTCCTGGGCCATGCTCTCCAGAGTCTGGACGTAGCGGACATTCTTTTTCAGCTCGACCTTGAATAAGGGCGGCCGGGCGACGAAGATGTGGCCGGTCTCGATCAGCTTGCGCATCTGCCGGTAGAAGAAAGTCAGGATCAACGTGCGAATGTGCTGCCCATCCACGTCGGCATCAGTCAAAAGAACGATCTTGCCGTAGCGCAGGCCTTCGATGTCCTCGGTGTTGCCGATGTCGATGCCGACGGCCGATATCAGGCTGACCAATTCCGCGTTATCGAGCACCTTTTCGACACGGGCCTTTTCGACGTTGAGGACCTTGCCGCGCAGGGGCAGGATGGCCTGATAGTTACGGTCGCGGCCGTTGTCCGCGGAGCCGCCGGCCGACTGGCCTTCCACCAGAAACAACTCGGAAGCGTCGCGATCCTTGCTGGTGCAGTCCATGAGCTTGCCAGGCAGACCGCCGGAGTTGAGGATGCTCTTGCGATCCTTGAGGGCCTTCTTGGCTTTGGCGGCGGCCTCGCGCGCCTCCGCGGCCAGGATTACTTTCTTCATGATCTTCTGGGCTTCCTTGGGATTTTCCTCCAAGAACTGTGCCAAATACTCGTGTACCACGCTGGCGACGATGCCGTCGACTTCCGGATTGTTGAGGCGAATCTTAGTCTGCGACTCGAACTGCGGCTCCGGCACCTGCACGCTGACGACGCCGGTGATTCCTTCTCGGAAGTCCTCGCCAATCGGTTTCAAGTCGTTCTTGAACAAATTCTGCCGCTCGCCATAGGTATTGAGCGCGCGGGTCAGCGCGGTGCGGAAGCCGGACAGATGCGTGCCGCCGCCGGAATTGTGGGCATTGTTGGCGTAACAGC
Source organism: Planctomycetota bacterium (assembly GCA_016195405.1). Classification (GTDB taxonomy): domain Bacteria; phylum Planctomycetota; class Planctomycetia; order Gemmatales; family Gemmataceae; genus JACPZP01. The sequence continues at coordinate 53,570 of JACPZP010000063.1, forward strand.
GGACGCGCTCCTCGTCGCCGGTGGTGTATTGGAAGGCGACCTCGACGCGGACCTCGTCCATCGTCTTGTCGACGTAGAGCACCTTGTGGACCGCCTCCTCGGAGCGGTTCATGTACTCGACGAACTCGGCGACGCCGCCGTCATACTTAAATAGTTCCTCCTTGCCAGAGACTTCGTCAGTGAGTTTGATCGCCAGGCCCTTGTTGAGAAAGGCGAGTTCGCGCAAACGCGCCTCAAGGGCGTCGTAGTCGAACTTGGCGTCGTGGAAGATCTCCGGGTCGGGGTGAAAGGTGATCTTGGTGCCGGTGCGGTGTCCAGGCGTACTGCCAAGCTCCTTGACGGGCGTGGTCGCCTTGCCGCGCTCGTACTCCTGGACATAGACCTTGCCGCCGCGACGAATCTCGGCTTCGGTCCACTCGGAGAGGGCGTTGACCGCTTTGGCGCCGATGCCATGCAATCCGGCACTGGTGCGATAAGTCCGCTTGTCGAACTTCGCTCCGGCCCCGACCATCGTCAGTACGACTTCGAGAGTCGGTTTCTGCTCGCCTGGATGGATATCGACAGGAATGCCGCGGCCGTCGTCGGAGACTGACAGGCTGCCGTCGACGTTGATCTTGACGTGGATGTTGTGGCAGAAGCCGGCCAGAGCCTCGTCGACGCTGTTGTAGACGAGTTCGTAAACAAGGTGGTGCAGGCCCTTGCTGGAAGTGTCGCCGATGTACATGCCGGCGCGGGCGCGGATGTGGGCGGCGTCGCGCTTGACTTCGACGTTCTCGGGGTTGTATTCCTCGGCCGCCGCCGCGGTGGCTTGGGCCTGCGCCTCAACTTCTGCGGCGCTCTGTTGTTCTTCGTTCATGTTCCGAAGTCCTTTCGAGGTTCCAAAAACGCGCGAATCCGCCGAGGCGAAACCCCCGAGCGAGCGACCGGACGCATCACAACGCGCGTTGCGCCAACGGGCGACCCTACCAGGCGCCGGCCTTAAAGCGCAGGTCGGCGATGGCCGTGTCGTTCAGGCCGGCGCGGAGCGCTTCGAGGAGGCGACGCTTTTGGTATTGCGCCAATTCCTGCAGCAATACGGCGCTGTTTACTTCCACTTCCAAGACGCCGCGCTTCAAGCCCAGGACACGGGTCTTTTCCGCGTCTTTCGCTCCAACCGCGCTCTCCCATGCTCGCTCTAAGTGCAGACGTGCCGACCGCCGACCCCAGCCGCGCAATGTGAACACGCGAGACAGGATCTCTTTCAGCGCCTCGGGGCCTGGCTGAGGCTGGTCGATGCGTGGACCGGGGGTCTTCATAAGCAACTATTAGTCCTCCCCCTCATCTTGGTCGGACTCTGCCGCGAGCTTTTCGGCAATTTCAAGATCCGCTTTTGCCTTCGCATCGTAACCAAGTCGCTCGTACGCGTAGCCGCGGAACTGGTAGGCCGGGCCAAGCAGGGGATCTAAGTCAATTGCTTTGTTCAAATCAGAAAGTGCGTCGTTGTATTGCTCTTTCAAGAAGTAACCGTGACCGCGATGCCCGAAAAACAGCGCACTCTCAGGATGCAACGAGAGTCCTTCGTTACAAAGCCGAATAATATCGTCCGCTCTCTCAAGCTTTGCGTATGAACAAACTCTGAAATATATTTTTTCCCACGGATCGCTTTCGTTGCGTTCGATGGCTTGAAGGAGTGCATCTGGAGCCGATACTTTCTTCGCGCGCGATATCTGCTGTTGCACGCACGTTGATTCTGATTCTGACAACTGGAAAACGCCGAGTTGACCTTTCGCGGGAATAGGCTCCTCTAGAACCCTTGGTTCTGCTAGGATCCAGCAGTAGGGCCCGTAAGCCCAAGGATTCTTCTCCAAGTCTCTGTTTAGCTCGACGACATCTACTAATTCCACCACACCGACCACGTAGCCTAGAGCGAAAGTGCTCCTGTCTATTGAGTCTCCATTTGAGGCTTTCAAGAAAGCGTTAAGTACATTGGCCTGCTTTCCAGCGTGAACAGCCAATAAGCCGCGGTGCTTCGTGGGTTTGGATTTGTTTTCTATGGTCTTCTCCCCCACGACAATTGTGTATGTCCACGGCTGCCTAACTGAAATCGCTTTCATCGTTCAACCGCCTTCCGCCGTCAACCGCCTTCCGCCGTGAACTCTCTGCCCCCTTTGGGAGCCAATTCATTCCCTGCTCGCCGCTACGAGCGGCACTACGACGTACAGATAATCCGGCTCATGCCGAAATACCGCCGGCGTGTTGCTGTCGGTCAATTCCAAGGTCAACGGCGTATCGGGCTCCAGCACGCGCAGCATGTCAACCAGGAACTTGGGGTCGAAGCTGATTTCCATCGCTTTGCCGTCGAAATCGATCGGCATCTCAATTTTGGAACGGCCCGACTCAGCCCCGCGGGCTTGCAGCGTCAACTTTTTCTTGGCGAAATTGAAGATGACGCGTTTGCTTTCGTCGTCGGTCATGATCGCCGCCTGACGGACCGCTGACAGAAACGGGCCGACCGTCAGGGGCACCTTGGCGTTATGTTTCGTAGGCAGCACCTGGCGATAGTTCGGGAAACGACCCTCGACCAAGCGGGTATAGATCATCGCCCGCTCGGTTTTCATAAGGGCTTCGTTGGGGCGCAGGCTGATGCGGATCTTCTCGTCCGGCTCGGTTAGGTTTCGTTCTAAAAGCCCCATGGCCTTTGTCGGCACCACAGGCATTTGTCCTTTGGTGGTATGGCCTCCGTGGTTATCCGCTTGCCCTTGGGCTAAGGCGAGACGCCGGCCATCCGTAGCAACTAAAGCGGCGTGGCTATCCTCCAATTCCCAGAGAAGCCCGGTGGTCGCCCCAAAGCGCGAGTGCTCGGCGGCGGCAGCGGAGAAAATCGTGCGTCGAATCATTTCGCGCATCAGACCCGCAGGCAACTCGTGGTACTTTTCCTCCGCGAAGCTCGGAATATCCGGGAAAGCCCCTGGATCCTCGCCAGGCATCTCGAATTCGGCGCTCGACCCGCGAACGATGCAACTATCCGGCCCCGCTTCGATGGTCATTTCATCATCGGTGGACTCTCGGAGGATGGATACAATTCTGCTTGTCGGGAACAACGCCGCGCCGGGCTCTTCGACCTTGATGCCGCGCACTTCCATGCGAATGCCTAGTTCCAAATCCGTGGCCATGAGAGTACAGCGTTCCGCCTCGACGACAGCCTTGAGGTTCTTGAGGATTGGTTTGACGTCGCGAGCGGGGAGGGCAACGCTGGCAAGCTGACAGGCTGACAGCAAACCTTCGCGATGACAAATGATCTTCATGATGCAGGTCCCAAAGAGGGGATAAATAAACGACACCTGGGCGGATAACTATCTAAGAAGCTCATTTTTTTAGTAGTAGTAGTAATAGGACGAAAGGCGTTGTTGCTGATAGCATCTGAATAGCCATAAGTCCATTTCTTCCACAATGATCTGCTCACTCTAAAATTGTGCAATTGCCGTTGACCGAGACACATCCTACGGATTAAGGGCGATGATATCGCCTTCCAAGTTGCGAGTGCGAAACGCAAGATCGCGTAGATCAACACTTGCCACCAATCAGTTCACTATTCATCGACACGAAATCCCCAGCAATCATGCCAGCTCTGCGTGGATCTCGCGAACCGCCCCGGAGAGGACGGCATCGTCCTTAAGAGCCAGCTCGACCTTACGGCATGCGTGGAGCACGGTCGTATGGTCGCGACCGCCAAAGTAAGCGCCGATTTGCATGAGCGAAAGCCGTGTCAGCTGCCTGGTCAGGTACATGCCAACCTGCCGTGGCAAAAGAACGCTGCGATGGCGTCGCCGTGATTGAAGCTGTTTCGGTTCGATGCGGAAGTAACCCCCGACCTGGCGGGCGATCCGATCAACCGTTGGCCGCGTTGCCTCCACCTGTGGGCGGAAATGGGCGGCAACCGTCTTCAAATCCAGCGCGTGCGGGCGCAGCTTGCTCATAGTTTCGAGTTGGGCTACGGCGCCCTCCAACTGCCTGCCTCCGCCTGTAAGGTTGTCCGACAGCCAGTTCAAGATATCGCGACCCAGCGCAAGCTGGCGGCGCTGAGCCATTTCCTCAAGAAACTGGAGCCGGCTTGGCGTTTGCAGTGGCTCAAGGGCGATAACCAAACCCGCCGTGAAGCGATTGGTCAATCGGCTCGAAAACCGATTGCCTCGATGGGACAAATGGCGCGGTCCGACCAATGCGGTGAAAATGGTCGCTCGCCCGCGCCGCAGTCGGTCATCGAGCATGCCGATCAGCCACACCTCGGCATGGGGCGGCAAATGCTGCACGTCCTCAAGCACGACTAGATCGCTTTCTCGTGCCCCATCGGGCTCTCCTTCGCGCACGTCGCCGGCGCTTATCAGGCAGATGGTGACATCACGCCGAAGCGTGGCCAGGTCTCTGGCAAGCATTTCCACGAGGTGAGTTTTGCCGCTTCCAGGCGGACCATGGAGGTACAACGGATTGACGGACGGGGACTTCCCTTGTTGCAGGCAGTCCACTAGATCTTCCACGGCATTTAGCGCAGAGCGATTTTCCGGCGCGGCGACGAAGCGAGCGAACGATTTCTGCCGTGACATGGTTTCGCTCCTGCGCCGCCCATGTTCCTGCGATCCGTAATTTTATGTAAGTTATTAGCTTCTATTAACTTATGTAATATTACACACCGACGAGACAGCGGGAATTCGACTCAGATATTCTAGCAGAAACCGCTCAAATCGTAAAGGAGAAACGACAAGACATAACAATTTGTGGATAAAAAACTTGCGTCAATTCATGGCGGTCCTGCCAAAGCGGTTCAGTAAGCGCAGGAACTTTCTCTTAAGTCATTTACGCATTTGATGATACGTCTTGCAGCTTCCTCGACATGCGACAATTCGGTTTGTCCGCTGAAACTAAACCGCATTGCGGACTGAAGCCTTGCCCCCGATATCCCCATTGCTTGAAGAACCGGCGACGGAAGAAGCGAGCCGCTGGAACATGCCGATCCCGTGGCACAGGCCACTCCCGCTAGATCGAGCTTCATGAGAAGAACGTCCGCCGCACAGCCTGGGAGCGAAACGTTGAGGACGTGTGGAATGCCTCCTACCTCGGGACCATTAACGATCGCGGGACCGACGTGAGCGCGCAGGCGTTCGAGCAAGAGTTTGCGAAGGCTGGCCGCCTTGGCCGTGTTTGCTTCCATTTCACGTGTTGCTATTGCCAATGCCGCGGCCATGCCGACGGCGAGGGGAACCGGCTCGGTGCCAGGTCGCTTGCCGGACTGCTGGTGGCCGCCCCAGAGCATGGGTTGGAGCTTGGTTCCCTTCTTCAGAATCAGCGCACCGATTCCTTTCGGACCGTGGAATTTGTGTGCGCTCATGGTGAGCGCGGAGACGCCGAGATCGCGGAAGGAAATCGGAAGCTTCCCTGCGGCGGCCGCGGCGTCGCAATGAACAAGGGAACTGGAGTTCAAAGTGAGTTCCCTGATCGGTTGAATGGCTCCGGTCTCATGGTTGGCGAGTTGCACGCTGACCAGGCGCAGTTCCGTTCGTGCCTGGACGGGTGGAATCTGGAGGACGCCCCATTCATCGACGGGCAATGTCGACAGCGTGAAGCCACGCCGCGCTAATGCGCGCGCCGGCTCGGTGACACATGGATGTTCGATGGAACTGATGGCAATTTGACCGCCGAGATCGCCGCAGAGGCCGAATAGCGCAAGATTGTTCGCTTCGGTAGCGCCGGAGGTAAATATGACTTCGTCGGGTCTAGCTTCTAAGAGGTTAGCGATTTGTTCGCGGGCGTCTTCGATGGCCTGGCGCGCTTGGCGACCGGCGCGATGGCTGCTGGCGGGGTTGCCGAAGCGGTCAAGTAAGCATCGTCGCATCGCCTCCCAAACTTCGGGAAGCATCGGCGTGCTGGCGCTGTTGTCGAGGTAGATGAGGTCCATCGCGGATGGAGTCCATCGCGTAGGCCGAGAAGCCGGCGGCAGGAGACGGGCCGCGCCGCTTTGGCGAGGATTCCTGCCTGCTGACTCCACCATTCTACCAGTCATTCTACTTGGCTTCGGCCTCGGCTTTGTCTTTCTTTGACCGAACCAGCCAGAAGTAGGTGGCGATGACGCAAAGCGTCCCCATGATGCCGATCAACAACTGGATTTCCATAAGGCTTCTCCTTCCGGGGAAACAAAGAATCGCGCGCAACAACGCCTTTCAACCGTAGGTCACAGCTTCGGGGTTGTCAAAATCAGCCCCCATTTTCCGGAGCGCATCCTCTCTGGATTGATTTCACGGCGGCGGCGCCTACGATAGCGACCGATCAACCTTAGCAAGGGAGGAACCCATGAAACGCTTGATTGCCATTGCGGTGTGTCTGTTCTGCCTCGGTCTGAGCACGGTACGGAGCGGCGAGGAGAAAGCCACCACCATCACCAACGTCGATGACAAGGGCAAGGAAAAAAGCGACGGCGGCACGATGAAGCTCGCCAAGGGCGCCATTCTGAATGTCAAGCTGCAAGGCAACCCGACCACCGGGTTCTCGTGGGGAATCGACAAGAACGACAAGGACGTGCTGGCGCCCAAAGGAAAGTACTCGTATGAACCGACGAAGAAAGGTCTGCCGGGGGGCGGTGGCACGTTTTCGTTCCAATTCAAAGCCGAGAAAGCGGGAACAAGCGAGCTGGAGTTGGGCTATAAGCGCCCTTTCGAGAAAGACAAGGCGCCGGCGAAGATGTTTAAGGTGAAGGTTGAAGTGGAGTAATCGGCCCACTTGCGAGTTAGCGCCGAGCGCGCAACGGCAAACAGTTCAGTGCACTTGGATGCGTGTTGCCGCGATGTTCCCGCCAAAGCAAACGTCCACGTCGCTGCCCGGTCGCCGCACGCGCTGGTGGTAGTTGCCGTTGTAGAGGTAAGCGCCGGCTTCCTCGCGGAAGCTCAGTGGCAAGGGGCCGGGCTCGAGCGCACAGTAAACCAGCTTCGGGTCCGAATTGCTCGCGTCCAGTTGTGGTAGATTGACGTTCCAGAACGTACGCGGTTGCCATGGTTGTGCGAGCAGCTCCGCGAGCACCGACGTCAACCAGGGCACCGCGCGATGCCAGTCGATCGCCTGTTCACGCCGTTTGTAGTGCGAAAGGGCAATGCCGGGCTTGCCGTGGAGCACCGCCTCGCGAACGGCGGCCACCGTGCCCGAGATGTGGACGTCGACGCCCAGATTGCCGCCATGATTGACGCCCGACAGCACCCAGTCCGCCGCGGGGACGAGATGAGCGAGGCCGACGCGAACGCAATCGGCCGGTGTGCCCTCGACGGCATATCGGCCCGGATGTTGCAAAGTCACACGCACGGGCTGGTGCGTCGTCACCTGGTGGCTGCATCCAGATAGGTGAACGTGCGGCGCAACCCACGTCAGCTCTCCGAGTGGTGCCGCGGCTTCCGCCAGTGCCGCGATCCCTTCAGCATCGATGCCGTCGTCATTCGTCAATAGAAAATGCATCAAACTATTCTACGCCCGCTTGTGCGGGAGGTGCGAATGCGACCCTACATCCTCGCTGAACAAAATCATGCCATCCTCCGTGCCGAGCGCTGGGAGGTCGCCGTCCTGCCATTTGGCGCCACCGAGCCGCACAACTTGCACATGCCCTACGGCACCGACACGCTCCAAGTCGAAGAGATTGGCCGCCGCTGCTGCGAGAAAGCCTATGCCGCTGGCGCCCGCGTGTTGCTGCTCCCCGTCGTGCCCTTCGGCGTCAACACCAATCACCTGCAAATCCCCGGCGGTCTGGCGCTAAGCGTCAACCCAAGCACGCTTCTTAAGTTGGTGACCGATCTGGTCGATTCGCTCGAACGCCAGGGGCTGCGCAAGCTCGTCCTTCTCAACGGCCACGGCGGCAACGAGTTGAAGCCGATCACTCGGGAGCTGCACCATACGAGCAAGATGTTCCTCTGCGTGTGCGACTGGTATCGTATGGCCGCCGATGTCTATCCCCAGATTTTTGACAAACCCGGCGAACATGCCGACGAGGTCGAAACAAGCCTCGGTCAGGCATATTTTTCCGAGCTCGTGAATCCTGAGTTGGCCGACGATGGCGCCGCCACACCGACTCGTTTCGAGGCCATCAACCGCGGCTGGGTCAGCATCACACGGCCATGGCACCTAGCGACCAAGAACACGGGCCTCGGCGATCCGCGCGCGGCCAGCGCGGATAAAGGGCGGCAGTTGATGCAAGTGTTAGTTGAGCGATTTAGCGAGTTTCTGATCGAATTGGCGAATGCGGAAATGGACGCAACCTTCCCTTACTGACGCGGGTGGGCGAGCCGGGAGCGTAGGCGCACCGGAGTGAACCCGCGGTCACTCCCGTCGATTACGCCGCTTACGCTCCCGGCTCGCCTAAGCGCGCCCGACACATTACTGTGTATAACGGTCCGGCGGGTGTCAATTCGCTGCTCATGACTTGCACTTCGCGCATCACCGTTTCGCCCGCCTTCCAGCTCTGTTGCTTAACCAGCGCGGCGGCAAGCTCGTCCATGGGCCGTTCGCTCCTCACGCGGCCCAGCGTGATGTGCGGCGTATATTGCCGTTCCTCGCGGCGATAACAGCCAAGCTCAAGCAGCGGCGGCTCCAGGGCATGATGGATGGCCGCCACTTCCTGTGCGCCCCCGCCGACGCCGACCCAGAGCACGCGCGGCCGGCGCAAATTGGGGAAGCACCCGGCCTTTTCGACCGTCAGCTCGAACGGCTTGTGCTGCTTGACGCCGTCCTCGACGGCCCGGCACACCGCGGGAACGTCGCGGTCGTCCACCTCGCCCAAAAAGAGAAGCGTGACGTGCAGATTATCGCGCTCGACCCATTTCACCTGGACGCCGGTTCGGGCAAGGTTCTCCTGCAGGCTGACGAGTCGATCCTGGATCGGCCTACCCGGATCGATCGCGATGAAAGTTCGTACCCGCGGCATTTATTTCTTCCCGCCCTTCTCAATCTTCGCCCACGTATCCGCCAACGTCACCGCCCGGTTGAACACCAGCTTCTCAGGCGACGAATCTTTCGTATCTACGCAGAAATACCCCAGCCGCTCGAACTGAAAACTAGTCCCAGGCGCAGCCCCTTTCAGGCTCCGTTCCACGCGGCATGACTTCAATGCGACCAGCGAGTTCGGATTCATGTTCGACTTGTAGTCCACGCCCTCGGGCACAGTTTCGGGGTCGGGCGCCTTGAACAAGTGATCGTAGAGCCGGCACTCGACTTCAAGGGCGTGTTCGGCCGAAACCCAGTGGATGGTTCCTTTCACCTTGCGGCCATCCGGAGCGTTGCCGCCGCGCGTGGCCGGGTCGTAGCGACAGCGCAGCTCGACGACCTGGCCGTCCGCGTCCTTGACCACCTCCTCGCACTTAATGAAAAACGCCCAGCGCAGCCGCACCTCCCGTCCCGGAGCGAGACGGAAAAACTGCTTGGGTGGATCTTCGCGAAAGTCGTCCTGTTCGATGTAGAGGAGGCGCGCAAATGGAACCTTGCGCGTTCCGGCGGACGCGTCTTCGGGGTTGTTGACAGCGTCGAGTTCCTCGACCTGGCCATCCGGATAGTTGGTGAGCACGACGCGCAACGGCCGCAAGACGCCCATTCTGCGCGGCGCCCGTTTGTTGAGGTCGTCGCGCAGGGCGTCCTCCAACCAGGACATGTCGATGACACCGTTGAATTTCGAGACGCCGATGCGCTCGCAGAAGTTTCGGATCGCCTCGGGCGTGTAGCCGCGCCGGCGCAGGGCGGAGATGGTCGGCATGCGCGGATCGTCCCAGCCGACGACGTGGCCGTCGCGCACCAGCTCCAACAGCTTGCGCTTGCTCATCACGGTGTAGGTGAGGTTGAGCCGGGCGAACTCGATCTGTCGCGGCGCGAAGATGCCGAGTTCCCGAATGCACCAATCGTACAGCGGCCGATGGTTCTCGAATTCGAGCGTACAGATGGAATGCGTGATGCGCTCGATGGAGTCGGATTGGCCATGGGCCCAGTCGTAAGTGGGGTAAATGCACCATTTGTCGCCGGTGCGATGATGGTGGGCGCGGAGAATGCGGTACATGACCGGATCGCGCATGTTGAAGTTGGGCGAGGCCATGTCGATTTTGGCCCGCAAGGTTCGCGAGCCGTCGGGAAACTC
>JACPZP010000040.1 GCA_016195405.1 Planctomycetota bacterium
AATTTGTTCCACGATTTCCTGGCGCAGCGTGATATTTTCCTGAGATTCGATGCGGCGCTTCATGCTGAACTGGTACTGCTTTTTGTCGGCTTGAGCGCGCGGCGAGTGCATGGCCGGACCCTTCGTCGCGTTCAACATGCGGAACTGAATGCCGGTTTCGTCGATCGCCTTGCCCATTTCGCCGCCCAAGGCATCGACCTCGCGGACGATCTGCCCCTTGGCGACGCCCCCGATGGCCGGGTTGCACGACATTTGCCCGACCGTGTCGGCGTTCATGGTCAAAAGCGCGACGCGCAAGCCCATCCGCGCCGGCGCGAGGGCGGCCTCTATGCCGGCATGGCCGGCGCCGACCACGACAACGTCAAAATCGTATGCTAGAGCGGCCATGACTACATTTTCTTCGAGTCGAGGTGGTATTCCCAAATGTCCAGGATTCCTTTTTTTCGTCGAAGACGGAACCAGCGCTTAAAGACCCTCGAATAATGCCAAACGCCGCGGCGAGGAGCCGGTCGGTATTTTTTGGGGGTATGAAGCAGGATCACGAAAACCAGATCTTCTTCGCGAGCGTCAACCAGCCAAAACTCGGGAATTCCGGCTTTGTGATACATCTCCATCAGTTGATTGTCTTTTTTTTCCGAACCGGGACTGATCACTTCCAGTACCCAGTCGGGCGTACCTTCAATCTCCTTGATGTTTTTCGGCTCCGTTTCCGTATAGACAAAACGTGCTTTGCCCGTGCGAACGGTAGTTTTCGTGACAAACGCGCCATCGGGCTCCGTGGACAGGCCGGCATCCTTATTGCTGACAAGTGTTCGATCTGGCAAGTATATGCCGCGGCGAATTCGCTTATTCAAGAGCGTGATCGCGGTGGCAATTTCGTTCTTAACGAGGCCATGCGTCTCCAAGCGTTCTGGGCTCGTGTCTATGATGATCTCCCCGTCCAAAAAGGAAATATGTCCGCGCTTCGGAAACTCATCCGAAGTCGCCCAGGCGCGGAATCCAGCCAGTGTTTGAGCGGATACGGGAATCTCAAAGTTACCATCCGGCAGCGCCAGTGAGATCCCGTTCCGCGAGTTGATTCGCCGTTCTGCCGATCGCATGACCTGCATTGCCGTTCACTCCTTCGTTTCCAACCGGTAAGCCCACGTGCCCAGCCGATCCTTGAACCTCCGCAGGCGAAAAGATCGGCCAAAAACCTTCGACTTCGCCCAGCCTTTCTTGAGCGCTTGCTCGAGATAACCATTCGGCGCATGATTGAAGACACTAAACTTGAGCTTGTCGCCGCGTGCATCGATGAGCCAGTATTCGCGGATGCCCGCTTTGTGGTAACGGCGGAGCAATCTTTCCGTGTCTTTTTCTACGGATGAGGGACTGATTATTTCCAAAAACCAATCGGGGCTGCCTTCGAGTTCGATGTAGTCGTCCCCTTCGGCCGTGAGAATAAGGCGCACACCCTTGCCTTCCAAAGTCTGCCACAAGCAGAATGTAAGATTTGGCTCGCACGATAAATCGGCTTGAACGTTGACTATGCGCGTTCGGTCCGAATACACAGTCCCGAGATCCTCTTCAATTGCGAGATTGGCGATGACTCGCGTGACCTCGGTCTTCAACTTGTTGTGAGAATCAATTCGTTCGGGGCTCATGTCGATGAATAACTCCCCACCCAAATAGGCGATGTTGCCCGTTTCTGGAAACGCTTCCGAGCTTGTCCACGCCCGGAAGCCCGCGAGCGTCGTCGCGCCGGCGGTAATCCACACTGCCCGTTCCCCCGCCTCTGAGCCTTTTGGCCGGGGAGTACGTCTTTCGGCCAATCCCATCACTTCCATCGCATCACCTCTCCAATCTAGCCGAGTGCAGTTTACCAAAGTCCCGACAGCTTTTCACTCTCCGCGCGGGGGCCAATACTCTATGCTTTCCTTGCGTGAACGAATAATTCATTTCATGACTTGCCTGTGTCTGTCGAAACGAGATAAACGCATGGACATGCTCGAGGCCGCACTCTCCGGTTTCCAAAAGGTGCAAACCGAGCCTGCCTTTCGAGAACAAGCCGCGAAGAACCTCACCCGCTGGCTTTCCGAGTCCGAATTCGCCTCTTTTCGCCCGCAGATCGAATGGCTGATACAAGCCAAGCAATGGGCCGGGCTGCTCGATCGCTTTTATCAGATCTTGCCTTTCGGCACCGGCGGGCGACGTGGGGCGGTCGGCATCGGCCCCAATCGCATGAATCTGTGGACGTTGGGCGCCTCCGTTCAGGGACACTGCGAGTACCTCAAGGAACGCTTTCCGGAGGAGAAGTTCGTCCAAGTGGTGCTGGCTTACGACGTCCGCCGCTTCGAAGACCAGCGCAAGAGCTACAATTCCGATCTGCCCAATCCGGTGCTGCATTTGTCGTCACGTGCCTTCGCCAAACTCGCGGCCCAAGTGTATGCCGACAATGGAATTCACGCTCACATCCTTCCCGAAGGCAGCTCGCGCTATCTGGCCACTCCGGAACTCTCCTTCGCTATTCGCCACCTTAAAGCGCATGGCGGCCTCAATATCTCCGCCTCGCACAATCCGCCCGACGATAACGGCGGCAAATTCTACGACGAACGCGGCGGCCAACCCGTCCCGCCCGACGACCAGATCATGGCCGATCTTGTCGATCAGGTGACGACGATCAAAGAATTGCCCTGGAACGATGCCGTTCGATCCGGACGGATCCAATTCCTCGATGAGTCATCGCACATCGCTTACATCGACTTGATCTGCAAACAGTCGCTGGTCGCGCCGCCACGCTTTGATGAGATCCAGATCGTCTTCACGCCGCTCCACGGCGTCGGCGGCTTGACGGCAATGGCGGCGCTTGTCAAACAAGGCTTTCGAGTCGTTCCGGTCGAGTCGCAGATGACGCCGGATGGACAGTTTCCCAACGTAACGCAGTCGCCGAACCCCGAAGTCCCCATATCGATGGACCGGGCAGAAGCGCTTGCCAAAGAAGCTGGCGCGGACCTCGTGCTCAGCACCGACCCCGACGCCGACCGCATTGGCGCGCTGGTCAAGGATGAGGACGGCTATCGCTACTTGAACGGCAACACCATTGCGGCCCTGCTAACCCATTTCAAGCTGGCAAAGCTCGCCGAGGAGGGCCGCATGCCGCGCCGGCCCATCGTCGTCAAGACGTTGGTCACGACAGGGTTGATCACACGCATCGCCCATCATTTCCAGGCGCAGACCGTCGACAATCTGCTGGTCGGCTTCAAATACATCGCCGAGGTGCTTTGGCAACTGGAGCAAAGCGGGCGCTACGAGGACGTCGAAGGCGGTCCGGAGGATTTCGTTCTTGGCTGCGAGGAAAGCCATGGCATCTTGGTGACCGACAAGATTCGTGACAAAGACGCTGCCGGCGGTTGCCTGCTGTTGGCTGAATTGGCGCTCGATTGCAAGCGCAAGGGGCAAACGGTCGTCCACTACCTCGAGAAAATCGAGCGCCAGTTCGGCTACTACCACAACGAGCTGCGCAACATCATTATGCCAGGCATCGAAGGTAAGGCAAACATGACGCGCATGCTGGCCCGGTTGAGGGCAAACCCGCCCAAGAGGATCGGAGGCATGGACGTGACCGAAGTCGAAGACTTGCAAGACGAGGACGGCCCGATGGGTCCATTCAAGGGCGCGACGGATCGGGCCGCCCGCAATTTCCTGATCTATCACCTCGGCAGCGACGCTCGAATCGCGCTGCGGCCGAGCGGAACGGAGCCGAAGGCGAAGGCGTATATCGAGGTCAATGGTGGACCATTTTCACTTGGAGGCAAGGACGCGGAATGGCGGAACTCTTGCATGAACATTGCGGACCGCGCGAAAAAGCTAGGCGATGAGTTTTTGAAGGTTTGTGTGCCTTGAGGTGGTCAATGAACAATTACCAGAAAATCCTGGAAGCGATCAATTACGAGTCCATCACGGATCGCATTGATTCGACGGAACGCCTCGTTGCGGATTACGAAAGGAAATTCAAGACCAAACTACCCGCTTCATATCGAGCCTTCCTAATAAGTTATGGCGGCATTTGGGTCTCGGCGATCTGCTCGATTCAGGAACCGTGCCCTTGTGGTTCGTCGGCATGCTTCCAATCCTTTTACGGATTCATGCCTCCTGAGAGGATCACCGATGATATCGGCTGGCAGACCGAGATTTTCCAAGGTGCGCCTGTGATCGTTCCCATCGCCGAAAGTGATTTCGGCTGCATGATTAGCCTTAAATGTGAGGGTGATGACGCCGGCACGATCTACTTTTTCGACGGCGAGCAACGATTCTTTTGGCCCGACGAGCAGTTCCATGCCATGTTCGAGAACCTCGCTCCGGAAATCTCCGTCTATCTGAGCCTGCGAAAAGAGCGGAAGCTTCCCAAAAAGCCCCGCGGCTACGAGAACTTTTACCGCATCGCCTCAAACTTCGACGAGTTCCTGATTGCTTGCAAGCCCGAAGTGTAGCGGTCATTACCGTGGAGATCCGTGGCTGTCGATACGAACAAGTCCGCTCGGAGCTCGACGGCTTTTGAGGCAACGTCCAGTCCCCGATTCCTCCACCGCAGCCAATTCCTCCGGCGTTCCGGTCGCCACGATGCGCCCGCCGTCGCGGCCGCTCCCTGGCCCCATGTCGATGATGTAATCCGCGTTTCGGATTACTTCCAAATTGTGCTCGATGACAATGAGAGAATGTCCCGTGTCGAGCAGGCGGTGCAGGCATTCCAGCAGATTTGCGACGTCCGCGAGGTGCAGGCCGGTGGTCGGCTCGAGCATCAAAAACAGCGTGCGCTGCTTGCGCGCGGAAGCGAGGTGGCCGGCCAGTTTCAGCCGCTGGCTTTCGCCGCCTGACAAGGTGCCGAGCGCTTGGCCAAGGCGAAGATATTCCAAGCCCACATCGAGCAGCACTTTCAGCTTCTTCTCGATGCCGCGCTGAGCCCGGAAAAAGCGAAACGCCTCGCGCACCGTCAGGTTCAGGATCTCGGAAATATTCAGGCTGCGGACTTTGACGTTCAGGATTTCCTTCTTGTAGCGTGTCCCCTGGCATTCCGGGCAGGTGGCCGTCACGTCCGGAAGGAATTGCATGTCGATGGTCAATGTGCCCTGACCCTCGCATTGATCGCATCGGCCACCGGGCTGATTGAAGCTGAACGCGCCTGGTCCGAAGTTGTGGATGCGAGCCTCACTGGTGTCGGCGAATAACTCGCGAATCTCGTCGAAGATCTTCAGGTAAGTCGCCGGATTGCTGCGAGCAGTGCGCGTGAGCGGCTCTTGATCCATAAGGACCACGTCGCCGATCTGACCCGCCCCAATGATCTTGACTGTCTCGCTAGAGCTTTCGTTCTGGGAGAATGTTTTGTGCTTGAGACGGCCAAGCGCCGGATAAAGCGTGTGCGCGATCAGCGTCGATTTCCCCGCGCCGCTGACGCCGGTGACCACGCAAAGAACGCCAAGGGGAAAGCCGACACTCAGGTTCTGGAGGTTGTGGAGCGTTGCACCTTCCAGACGAAGATGCCCCTGACTCGTTGGCCGCCGTTTGACCGCTTCCGTTTCGCGCACGCTCAGCCAAGCTGCGGTAAACGAGTCCTCGCAGCGAAGCAACCCCGCCGGATCGCCCTGATAGACGACGGCGCCGCCTTCTTCGCCGGCGCCCGGCCCGAGGTCGATGACATGATCGGCGGTGGCAATGACTTCCAGGTCATGCTCAATGACGACGACGGTATTGCCGGCGTCGCGCAGGCTCGTAAGCTCGCCGATCAGCTTGCCGGTGTCGCTCGGGTGCAGGCCGGCGGTTGGCTCTTCGAATAGGTACATGGCCCCGGTGAGAGTGGACCCGAGCGCATTGGCGAGGCGCGCGCGGCGGGCTTCGCCGACAGACAGTGTCGAGGCCGGACGGTTCAGTGTCAGAAATCCGAGTTGTACCGCGATCATTCTCTGCAAGCGCCGCCGAATCTGTTCGAACAAGCGATCGTCGGCGCCAAACCCCCGGGACTCGAATTCGCGAAAGAAATCCGCCAAGTCGGCGGCACACATGTCAGTCAGATCAGCGATGGTCCGGCCGCCCAATCGAACGCTTAGCGCCGCGTCGTTATAACGCCTGTCCCGGCAGGTATCGCAGATCGCCAGAGACTTGGCTTCCACGCCCGTGCCGTGACATATGGGACAAGCGCCCAGAGGATCGTTGAAGGAAAACAGACGCGGTTCGGGCGTGGGATACGGAATGTTGCAGCGCGGACAGATCAGACGACGATCGAACAGTAGTTCATCGCTGCCAGTAAGCAAGGCGAGACGGCCTTCGCCGCGGAGGAATGCTATCTCCACGGAATCCGTCAGTCGTTGCGGTGCGAACTTGCCTGTTTCCAAGCGGTCGACCAGAACGAAAACCTTGTCCGTATCCGCCAGGTCCGGAAGAGCTTGTTCGCCCAGCTTCAACACCGACGAACCGACTTGCACCCGGACAAATCCATCCTCTTGAAGCGAGGCCGCCCACGCACCGCTGTCAGAACCGGGATTGGAAGGAAACGCGATGCTGAAGCGCGTCCCCGAGGCCATGCGTTCGACGGCCGCGACCACGTCCGCCGCCTGCTGCGCGCGGACTTCCTGGCCGCACTTGACGCACGTGACAATCCCGTGCCGCGTGAACAGCAGCCGCAAGTAATCGTCGATCTCGGTGATCGTGCCGACGGTGGCCCGCAGGCTTTTGGGCACGGGATGTCCGGTAACGGCAACGGCGGGAGGCAAGTCGCCGATCAATTCGGCTTCGGGCCGGTCGAATCGCTCCAAGTATTGGCGCGTGTAGGCGGAGAAGCTCTGCAAGTAGCGACGCTGGGCCTCCGAGTACACCGTGTCGAATAGGAGGCTGCTTTTGCCGGCGCCCGAGACGCCGCTGATCACCGTGAGCCGTCCAAGAGGAATATCGACGTCGATGCTTCGCAGATTGTGAACGCGAACGCCGCGCAAAGGGATAGTGTTCACGGGTTAGTGTTCACGGGTTAGTGTTCACTTCTCTTTTGACTTTTCTCGGGCCATTTCAAAGGTCCCGGTCTCGGTGCCATATGCGAGATAGGTTCCTTTGATGAGATTCACGTTCGTGACGGTTCCGTCGCACTTGATTTCCCAATTCGGACTCACGATGGTGAAAACCACTGTTTTCTTTTCGGAATCGAACTGGCCGGTGACATTGCAAGCTTCTTTGGCGTCGTTGACGTACGTTCCTTCGATCTTTTCCTTCTTCACCATCAAAGTAATAAGGTTTACGTTGTCGGCGTCTTCAGCCCAAGTGATTTTCCAGGCTCCAGACAACTCGATTTTCTCCGGTTTTTGTTTCTCTCCGGACTCAGCCGTGCTGACGGCAACCACCGACGTCACAAACAACGCCCATGAGATCGTGCGTAGCATGGAAGTCTCCTTGTCGAAACCACTCCGTCGCCTCACCACAACGCTGGTAAGATTCTAAAGCCAACAAACATGCCAAGCAAGTTTTCAAGGTTGAAGTGGCGGATTCGTCTAATGATGTGCCAGATGCGTTTAATGAACTGGCGGATGCGTTTAACGGATTGGGCAATGCGTCTATCGAAGTGTGTGCTCGGGCGTCTCGTTGGACGCATTTTGCTAAAGGCGATTTCTGAAATGGTTTAGGTCTGAAAAATGCGTCTAACGGCTCATAGATGAATCAGAAATGCCTTAAGGATCTCCGTGTGGCCTGGCCAAAAAGAACCAATCCCACGGCGGCGGTCGCTCCTGCAACTCTTCCCAGCACGCGAATTGCTTCCAGGCGAGGTGCACTTTTCTCAGCCGGGCGAGCCGCCAGCCCGTTCGCCCAAAGCGATGCCGAATCTCAAACGGCTGCCAGAAATGCTGCTCCAGCCCTCGAAAGGTGTACTGGCCGAAGGCGCAATCGTAGCCGGCGAGGTCGCCCAGAGCGGCGGCATTCTTGCGCGCGGCCTCGATCGGCTTGCCCGCGGCAAGCGCGCGGTCCACCAGCAGAATCGTGTAGTAATGCACCGCGTCCATCGCCGGCAGGATGCCGAGAAACCAACCACGCTCTTTCACGCAAGCGCGAATCTCGGCCAGCGCCATTTCGAGTTGGCTCACGTCGGGAAGCACCAGGCTGTTGACGGCAACGGCGACGTCCAACCGGCCGTGCAAGTCGGCAAGATCGGTCAAGGAACGCTGCAAGAATTCGATGTTGCTCCGACCCGCCGTTTTCTCCCGGGCGCGTTCAAGCATTCCCGACGCAAAGTCGATCGCGAACACCTGCTGAAAATGATCCGCCAAGAAGGGGAGCAGAGGGCCGATGCCGCAGCCCAAATCAGCGACGATCCGATTCGATTTGGCGAGTTTTTCGAGACAGCGCAAGAGCGGGCTGCGAACCTCGGGGCGGTACGGATCGATGAAATCTTCCTCATACCGCCGGGCGGATTGGTTCCAGAAATGATCCTGTTCGGGCATTTATCTTCCGAACTTTGGAGTGCGGGGACTCGTCACCGCACTCCATATCCATCTAACACGCAAGCGCGGGGAGAATTTTGCCTGTGACTTCGCCGAAGCCGACGCGATAGCCGTCGCCCTGACACCATCCGGTAATCGTCACGCGATCGCCGTCCTGAAGGAAAGCACGCGTTTCCCCGCTCGACAGAGCGAACGGCTTGGTCCCCTTCCACGCCAATTCCAACATGCTGCCAAACGACTCCGGCGTCGGCCCACTGATTGTCCCAGAAGCAAGCAGGTCGCCGGGGCGCAAATTGCATCCGTTGATTGTGTGGTGGGCGAGTTGCTGGCAAATGCTCCAATAGAGGTATTTGCAATTCGAAGCACTGATTCGTTCCGGCGTCGAAGTCTTCGCGGTCTGCAGCCACACTTCCAGTTGCACGTCGTAGGCCCAGTTCCCCGAGCTTCTCAAGTACGGCAGCGGCTCGGGATCCTGCTTTGGCCCAGCGATGCGGAACGGCTCCAGCGCATCCAGCGTGACGACCCACGGAGAAATCGAGGTCGCGAAGTTCTTGGCCAGAAACGGGCCAAGCGGCTGGTACTCCCATTTCTGAATGTCGCGAGCGCTCCAATCGTTCACCAGAACCATGCCGAAAATGTGGTCTGCCGCTTGCCCGATCGGAACCGGCCGGCCCAGCTCATTGCCCGGACCGACGAAGAAGCCCATCTCCAGCTCGAAATCCAGATTGCGGCTTGGACCGAAAGCAGGAGTGGGGGCGTCGTCCGCTTTGGTTTGGCCATGGGGCCTTGGAATGTCGGTTCCCGAGATCACCACGGAACTCGCCCGGCCATGATAAGCGACGGGCAGGTGCAGCCAGTTCGGCATGAGGGCGTTCTGTGGACCGCGCATCATGATGCCGACGTTGGTGGCATGTTCCTTCGACGAGTAGAAATCGGTGTAGTTTTCGATTCGCGCCGGCAAATGCATCCGCACTTCGGCGCGCGGAATGAGGGCGTGCTCACGCAAAGCGCCGTTGTCGCGCAGGGTTGGCGCGTCCTGGCGCAATAGGTCGCTAATCAGGCGGCGAACTTCCAATCTAGCCGCCGGTCCGCGTCCCATGAACTCATTCAGGTCTTGTTGGCGCCGGAAGAAATCCGGCTCGAGCACCTTTCCTTTGAGCAGATACGCTTCGGCCAGCACCTTGAGGTCGAGCACGAAATCGCCGATGGCCACACCGACGCGTGGGCCGCCGCAAGAGGAGCGTGAAAATACTCCGAAGGGCAGATTTTGGATGGGAAAGTGCGAATCCCCTGCGACGGGCACAAAGGATCGAATGGCCGGATCATTGGGTGTCGCCATGGCGGGCCTTCGGAAATTTTACTTGAGATGGGCGCCGCGCAGGGCGGTCAGATT
Organism: Planctomycetota bacterium; assembly: GCA_016195405.1. Lineage (GTDB taxonomy): Bacteria > Planctomycetota > Planctomycetia > Gemmatales > Gemmataceae > JACPZP01. The sequence goes on from JACPZP010000040.1 coordinate 9,847, forward strand.
CTTGAGAGCCGGTTTGAGCTTGCCTTCCATGTCCACAAGACCGCAGTGAGGAAAATGGTGCGGCTCGGAATCGCGGTAATGCACCCACTGCACCGCCCGAACGAACGGTTTGCACAGGCACAGGCCGGCGACCGCGGCCGCCCAATCCGCCTGCGCCATAGGCGTATGTCCATCGCACCAGAAGCCGGCGCCCACACGCTGATCGGAACAAGCCAAATCGTCTTTGCCAGCTGCCGACGGATAACCCAGCGTCACCTGAAGCGGCAAGCCCAGAAGCGCATAGAGGTCGAGAACACGCGAGATTTCGAGCAGGTCACGGCAATAGCTTCCGCGCGGCGCCACACCCAGAACCAGTTCCAGATCGAGAGCGGATAGCTTCAACCCGGTGCGGACCAGCGTGTCGGTGAACACAAACGGCGACTGACTGCGTTCTTGGTGCGCCAAATAATCGCCCCATGGCTGTGCCAGCCCGACGACGATTTCCACGCTCGGATCAATGCGGCGGGCGGCCTCAGCCAAGCGGATGGTCAACCACAAAAGCTCTTCGTCACCCAGGGCCAACACCCCCGCGCAATTGCTGCCCGCCGTCAACTGCCAAACGCGAACTTGCCGATGGTAACGTTCGACCACCATGCTCACATAATCGGAAAGGAATCCACACAAGCTGAGAAGGTCGGTCTCCTTTTCCCAAAGCCAATCGGGCAGCCCTCGGCCCGTGAAGTCCACCAACGGGCCGCCCACAACCTGAAATCCCTTTTGCAAAGCCCAGTTGACAAGCTGATCCAACGGTTCCCAGCAGAATCGGTCCTCGCTTGGTTCCAGGTCGCGCCACGCCATGGGCAGCCACAAGGTATTGAATGCCTCCTCCAAGGCCGCGGCGTGATCCTCGTTGAGCGGACTGGGCCCGAGCCGGCAGCCCATCTGGGTATCAAGCCGATTCTGGTGGGAATGGCGGACGGCAAACACTTGGTCGCGGTAGGCGTCTACGAGACCTTCCCCGGCGCGACAACCTTTTGCCAGCGCTTCGCAAGCGTGGACGTAGGCGTCGGGCGCCGGACCATAGGCAACCGCACGCCCGAAGGACAGCGTCGCCTGCCGAATGTCCTCGGCGAGCCCGTCGGCAAGCACTAATCCGCCCATAAGCCAATCGGAAGCCTGCGAGCGCAATTGATTGATCTTGCCGCGCGCCAACTCTACGGCAAGGTGGTAGGGGACGAGGCGCTCCATCAACGTGGCGCTCGCCAGCATGATCTTGCCCGCCCCGTCCACGTTCCAGGGCGTCATGAGGTTTCCGCTTTCGTCGACTTGACGGGTGAGAATCATCAGGTCCCCGTCAAGAAGAACCTGCGTGGGATACGGCATGGCGTCTTGCCCGCCCGCGACGCTAGCGCGCTCCAGTTCTTCGCGCGCATCGGCCGGCAAGTTCGGCGGCAGTTTGAAAATCATCGTGCCCATGACGCGCGCCCGACCTCAGACTTGATCCCTTACCATGATTTAATCATAGAAAAGCCGCGGCGCACATTCCAACTGCGTGGACGAAGCGGAAAGCTCAGCGCGCGACGATGCTGATTCCGTGGCGATTGGCCAGGTCGATGGTCTGGCCTTCGTCGATGAGGATGGTCTTGCCCGCCTCGATTGCCAGCACGCGCGCGCCTGCTTGGTGCATGGTGAGAATCGTCGCGGTTCCGATTGTCGGCACGTCGAAGCGCATGTCCTGCTGCGGCTTGGCGACCTTGATCACCGTGAAGCCGCCGGCACGGCACAACTCGCCGGCCCTGGCGATGGCCCGGTCGGTTCCTTCAATGGCCTCGACCGCTAGCACGGCTTTTTCCTTGACGGCCACGCTCTGCCCAACGTCGAGCCGGCCCATTTCCTTGGCCAGTTCCCAGCCGAATGCAATGTCCGCCTCTTCTTTCTTGGTGGGCGGCCGATGCGTCAAGAGTCCAGCGCGCACGAGCAACTCCGGGCAAAAGTCCAAGGCCGAGGCGAATGTCAGACCATCAGTTGCGAACTCGTCGATTAGGCCCAACAGCAGAGAGTCGTCCTTGTTGTCCTGCCGCGACCGGCGAAACCAGAAACGCAGAGTCCGCCAGTCGGGCCATAAGCGCAGCCAGCGCCACGGCTGGTGCATGGCCGTCTTGTGGATTTTGCCCGCCATCACCACTTGGCGGACGCCTTCTTTTTTGAAGCAGCGGATCATCCGGCCCATGCGGGCGACGCCGGTCCAATAGAAGCGCTGCACCAACTCTCTGAGTTCGTGCGGCGCTTCATGGCGGATGCCGACGCAGACAACCGGGATCCGGAGCTGTCGCGCCTTTTCCGCGAAAAGTATCGGGAAACGGCCCCAGCCGGCTAACAAGCCCACGGGAGAGTCTCGTTCACGCAATCCTGCGGAGAAATCCATGTTCATGAAGTTGAGCTACCAGGCATCACGCGGCCTCATCTGCCATTCCGAGATGTTTCTTGATCGTGCGGATTTCCTTCCGCATTTCCGGCAACTTCTCCAGCGACATCAAAATTCGCTTCTGTTCGCGTTCCGGCGTCGCCGGGGCGCCAAGCGTGCGCTGTCCGGCCGGCACATCCTTCGTCACGCCTGCTTTGGCCCCAATCAGCGCGCCTTTGCCGATGTGCACATGATCGGTGATGCCCACCTGGCCGGCGATGACGACATACTCGTCCGTGCTGCTCGAGCCCGCCATGCCCATTTGGCTCACCAGAATATTGTGCTTGCCGATGCGACAGTTGTGTCCGATCTGCACAAGGTTGTCGATCTTTGTGCCCTCGCCGATAACGGTCGCCTGGAACGTGCCCCGGTCGATGGTCGTGCATGCGCCGATTTCGACGTCATTGCCGATCTCGACGTGGCCAAGCTGCGGCACCTTGACGTGCCGGCCGCTCTGGAAACGGTAGCCAAACCCATCGGCGCCGATGACGCTGTTGGCGTGGATGACGGTACGGTCGCCCAAAATCGTTCCGTCATAGAGCACGACATTGGGATAAAGCACCACGTCCGCGCCTAGCTTGCAATCGCGGCCGATCGCGACACCGCAATGTATGCGGCATCTCGGCCCGACCACAGCGCCTTCACCGATGGAGGCGAAGGGGAGAATACTCACTTCCGCGCCAATTTGCGCGTTTGGATGAACGACTGCCCGCGGATCGATGCCATGAGGCAATTGCTCGGGCCGGCCGTGCAAATGACGGACGATGGTTGCGAACGCCGCCAAAGGATCGGAAGTCTGGATCATCGTCTTGCGAGGGTCGCTCAAAGCGTGCGGAACGACGGCGGCAGCTGCGGGACAGGCATGAAGCTGCGCCAGATGCTTTTCGTTTTCGATAAACGTGATGTCGCCAGGCTTGGCTTCCGCGAGAGGTCGAGCGGTTTCGACGATTAGCTCGGCGTCGCCAACGACCTTGCCCTCAACCAGTTCCGCCAATTGCCGGATGTTGATTCGCACGAGGAGAATCCTTTCTTCCGCGCCTTGCGATCCTATATGAGTATCGGGATGGTAGCCAAACCAGGAAGAGGGGGCAACATGACTTTACCCGCTTGCGGGTTCGCGTGACGAACGGCCCATCGTCTTCGGGTAGGTCCGGCGAGCCGAGCCGGAGCCGTGGCGCCGGTCCCGCTCGGCTCGCGGGACCTACATGGTCCGCTCCACAAGCATACGATAGCACGCGAAGAGCAATAGGACGCCCCGCAGCGTCCAAGCGACGATTCGCAGCCAGTTGGACACCAACAGGCGTTGATGGGCATCTTCCTCGTAGCCGCGCATCAATCGCTGATGGGCGGGAACGTGCAGCCAGGCGGTGATGCCCCAGATGACGCCGACCAATGCAAGCCCGAAAAGGGCCTCACCTGGTGTAAACGTTCGCGGATGGATCAAGACAAGCAGCGCCGCCGTTACAAGCTCCAGGATCATGACCGGCATGACGATATAGGTCGAAAGGTTCGAGTGCGCCTTCTCGTACAATACAAAGCTCTCTTCGAAGGCGCCTTTGATAAGGGGGTAGTGCACAATCTGCACGAACCAGCTCATCCCCACCAAGAACCACGTGACGGCGAAATTCACAAGAAACAGCAACGCCGCGAACATTGAGAACATGATGCGCCTCGCTTCCGACGGGCGGTTTCGAACCCTCTTATCCGAAAAGATATGGCTTAAGAAATCTTACAATTTAGCAAACATCGTGCCAGAGAGCCGGGATCGAACCGCTTTCAATGGCTCCGGATTTCATTAGCTCTTCCGGCGGCTTGCCGGTAGACTGTCCGCAATCGCACGCCCCCAAGCCCGCACGCGAGTCTTCGAGCGTGCGGGGTGCCATGGTTTGCATCACATTCCCGTTACCCCGCTGGCTCGAAGACTCGCCTGCGGACTTGGATACTCTACTCATGTCGCCAAAGAAACTATTCCTTGGTTTGATACTCCTGAACGGCGCCGGCCTCGTGGCATTCTTCGTGTGTTCGCGCTCCCCGGGGCAAGAAAAGCCAGCGGCCTGGCAACCGCCGCGTACCGAATTCGAATGCCGCTTCACCGAATTGCCCATTAAGATCGACGGCAAAGGCAACGACGCAGCCTGGAAACACGCTCAAACCATCGACAACTTTTACCTACCCTGGCTCGGCAAGAACGCCCGCCCCGCCAAGACGAAGACGTCGGCCAAGCTCCTCTGGGACCGCGAGTATCTCTATTTCTTCGCCGATATGGAGGACACCGACCTCTATGCCGACGTCACCGAACATGACGGCCAACTTTGGGACAACGACGTTTTCGAGCTATTCTTCAAGCCCGCTGACAACAAGCCCGGTTACTACGAATTCCAGGTCAATGCAGCCGGCGCCATCCTCGATATGTTTCTGCCGCGCCGCGGCGCTGGCGGCTATCAGCGCTATAAGAAGGATCGGGACTTCCACATCGAGGCCAAGGTCCATCTCCGCGGCACCCTCAACAATTGGACCGACAAAGACGAGGGTTGGTCGGTCGAAGGCAAGATCCCCTGGAAAGACTTCCTGCCTACCGGCGGCCGGCCTGAGGTCGGCGAGAAATGGAAGTTTGCCTTGTGCCGTTACGATTACTCCGTCGATTTCGAAGGCCCCGAGCTATCGACTTGCGCTCCGCTCCATACCAAGCCCACTCCGGATTTCCACGCTTTTGAAGGATATGCCACGCTGAAGTTCGTTCGCCCCGAGAAGTCGGTCAAGCCATTCGGCATCGACAAACGCATTCCGCTGACGACCTCCAAAGTCATCGGCTCGCCTGATCCGCCGCTGCCGTTCAAGGTCGTCCGCGCATTCCCCGACTTCAAGATCTCCTTCCCCATCGCCGTCGTTAATCAGCCCGGCAGCGATCGGCTCTTGTTCGTCTATCAGCAAGGATCCTATGGCCCCACCGAAATCGGCCGCATCAAGGGCGATCACAAGGCAACCGCGAAAGACATCGAAACACTGCTGAAGCTCAGCGACACCGCATATGACATCGTTTTCCATCCCAAGTTCGCGGCCAACGGCTATTTCTACATCGGCAGCAACGGCTCGCTCAACGGCGGGCCGAAGAAAACGCGCGTCACGCGCTACACCATGGAGCGCACCGAGCCATACAAGGTCGATCCAAAGTCGGCGACGGTCATCATCGAATGGGATTCCGACGGCCACAACGGCGGGGCCATGGCGTTCGGTCACGACGGGATGTTCTACGTCACTTCAGGCGACGGCACCAGCGATTCCGACACCAACATCGTCGGCCAAGACATGACAAAACTCCTCGCCAAAGTGCTGCGCATCGACATCGACCATCCCGAAGCAGGCGAGCCGGGAGCGTCAGCGACCGGAGTACCCGTAAAGCCTCGAAGCTATTCGATCCCCAAAGACAACCCCTTCGTGAACATGAAAGACGCCCGTCCTGAAATTTGGGCGCTGGGTCTGCGCAACCCTTGGCGAATGACGCTCGATAAGAAAACCGGCCATCTCTGGGTCGGCCAAAACGGCCAAGATCTGTGGGAGCAGGCATATCTCGTCAAGAAAGCCGAGAACTATGGCTGGAGCATCACGGAGGGCAGTCATCCGTTTTACCCCAATCGCAAGCCGGGACCGCTGCCCTTGGTCAAGCCGACGATCGAGCACCATCATTCCGAATTCCGCTCGCTCACCGGCGGCATCGTCTATTACGGCAATAAGTTTCCCGAACTGGAAGGCGCTTATATCTACGGCGACTACTCCACCGGCCGCATCTGGGCGATGAAGCACGACGGCACGAAACCACTCTGGCACAAGGAGCTGTGCGACTCGAGATTGCAGATCACGGGCTTCGGCGTCGATGCCGCCGGCGAAATTCTGATCTGCGATCATCGCCGCGACCTTGGCGGGTTTTACACGCTATCGGCCACGCCAAAAGACACCGGGCCCTCGACGTTTCCAAAGAAGCTCAGCGAAAGCGGCCTTCTCCGTGCGGTCAAAGGCCACGTTATGGAGCCGGCGCTCATTCCGTATTCCGTCAACTCGGTGCTCTGGTCCGACGGCGCCTTTAAACAAAGTTGGCTCGGCATTCCCGGCGACGGCAAGATCGACTTCACCACCTCGCGCGGCTGGAACTTCCCCGACGAAACCGTCATCGTCAAGTCCTTCGGTCTGGAGTTGGAAGAAGGCTGAAGTGGACCCCAAAAACTGGACCACGGGAATGGATAGAAAAACGACCGGTGGAGAGCCGGCGAAATTTGGCCGTGGGCCAGGAGGTCAGGGATGGCTCGGAAGCGCAAGCACAGCGCGGAGTTCATTGCCAAGGTGGCGGTAGCGGCGGTCAAGGAGGTACACACCATGAGCGAGCTGGCCAGCCAGTTCGGTGTGCATCCGACGCAAATTCATAAGTGGAAGCGGCGGCTCTTGGATGGCGCCGTGGAGTTGTTCGGGCGGCCGGGTGAAAGTCGCCAGCGCGATGAGAATGAAGCGGCGGAACTGTACGAGCAAATTGGCCGGCTGAAGATGGAGCTGGAGTGGCTCAAAAAAAAAGCTGCCGTGTTCGGTTGAAGCCCGCGGCGCGTTGATTGAGCCGGGGCACGCGCGGCTGAGCGTGCGACGGCAGTGTGAACTGATCGGGCTGAACCGTTCGACGTGGTACTACGAGCCGGCGCCGGAGAGCGCAGCGAATCTTGCCTTGATGCGTCAGATCGACAAGCAGTACCTGCGCACGCCGTTCTACGGCAGTCGGCGGATGACGGCGGGGTTGCGGCGTGAAGGGCGCGGGGTCAATCGCAAGCGGGTGCAGCGCTTGATGCGACTGATGGGGTTGGAGGCCATCTATCCGGGGCCGCGAACGACAGTGACAGCGGTATGTCACAAGTATCCGTACCTGCTGCGCAACCTGGAAATTACGCGGCCGGATCATGTTTGGAGCGCCGACATCACGTACGTGCCGGTGCGTTCGGGGTACTTGTATCTGACGGCGATTTTGGATTGGTACAGCCGTTACGTGCTGGCGTGGCGGTTGTCGAACAGCCTCGACAGCGACTTCTGCGTGGCTGCTTTGGAGGAGGCGCTGACGCGTGGTCGGCCGGAGATCTTCAACACCGACCAGGGCGTGCAGTTCACGAGCCGCGAGTTCACAGGACGGTTGCAAGCGGCGGCGGTGGCGATCAGCATGGATGGCCGTGGGCGCGCGTTGGACAACGTCTTTGTGGAAAGGCTGTGGCGTTCGGTGAAATACGAAGAGGTGTATTTGAAGGACTACGCGACCGGCGCCGAGTGCCACGCCGGGCTGAAGGCGTACCTGAAATTTTACTGCGAGGCGAGGCCGCACCAAGCGTTGGCCTACCGGACGCCGGCAGAGGTCTATGGCGACCGCTCCAACGGCGGCAAACGACCGCGACGGGTGGACGGCGGGGATCGCAACGAACGCCGGCGGGGTGGGCTAGGCTCCGCTCCGCGACCTGTCGCTGCGCTCCAGGTCGCTCCGCTGCGCCCAGCCCACCCCGCCGGGGAAGGGATCACCGTGAGAGATTGATTCAAGGTGTCGGCCTCGGGGGCCGACACAGAGAGAGGCTTCGCCTCTCTCTTCCGAAGCCCATTTCGTGGTCTAGAGAATGGGGTCCACTTCA
>JACPZP010000060.1 GCA_016195405.1 Planctomycetota bacterium
GGTGTCTGGACGTCGGCAGGAGAATCTTGTCGGCGCTCGTGCGTGGCGGGGTAGCCAAGTGGTAAGGCACGGCTCTGCAAAAGCTGCATTCGTCGGTTCGATTCCGACCCTCGCCTCCAAACCTAAACGCTTGTGCGTCATGGTTTTTCCCCGGCAGGGTGCCGCAACGGGCACCAAAACGGGCACCAAATCCTCTACGGACGCCAAATCGTGCCAGCGCACGCCAAATCGTCCGTAGCACCGTAACAGTTCGGATTACTTCTCTCGTAGGCTGCACCTGAGCCTATGAAAACTCGTTTCCGTTTGATCTACCGAGGCGAACGCGGGAGCACCTTCTATTGCGTGGACTCCGAAACCGGCAAACGCTTCAGCCTTCAGACAAAGGATCGCGACGCCGCAGAGCAAATCGTTCTCGCCAAGAATCAGTCGCTCCGCCAGCCCACCCTCAATCTGCACATCGCCAAAGCCTATCTTGCCGGGACAGATTCCGGTGTCGCCTCGCGCACTTGGCAGAACGCGCTCACGGCGCTTGTAGAAACAAAGCACGGCTCAACCAAAGAACGGTGGCTCCGTGCCGCAAAAGACAAAGCACTGGATGGCATTCGCAACAAAACCATCATCGAGACGCAGGCTGAAAATTTGTTGCAGGCGCTTAAGGCGGGCACGGTCAGCACCAACGTCCATTTGCGGAAGCTGCACAACTTCTGTCTCTCGATGAACTGGCTGCCGTGGCCGCTCATCCCAAAACGGCTCTGGCCGGAAATCAAGTTCAAGGCGAAGCGAGCGATCACACTCGATGAACACAAGCTCATCGTGGAACGCGAGGGCAATCCAGAACGCCGCGATTTTTACGAGCTCTGCTGGCATCTGGGTGGTTCGCAGGCAGACATCTCGAATCTCGATGCGGACAGCATTGACTGGCAAAATCGAACCGTCGCTTACTCACGCAAGAAAACGGAGTCGCTGGCTTTCATTCATTTTGGCGAGGAAATCGAAGCCGTCCTGAAACGCCTTCCGATTTCCGGTCCACTGTTCCCTTACTTGCGCGGTGTTCGGTCCGGCGACCGGGCAACTGAATTCAAGCAGCGTTGTGTGGGCCTCGGCATTCAGGGAGTGACCTTGCATTCCTATCGTTACGCTTGGGCGGAACGAGCACGCAAGTGCGGCTACCCGGAGCGCTTCGCCCAAGAAGCTTTGGGGCACAACAGCAAGGCCGTGCATCGGGCTTACGCCAAACGCGCTCAGGTTTTGCTGCCAGCACTGGAAAAGTATGAGCGGGGTGCCCAGGACGCGAAAGTGATTCCAATGCGTCTTCAGCAGGGGGAAGCCTCACTGCCGACGCGTTCGGGTGAAGCGGCAGCAGTCGGTTGATGAACTACCAACGCACAAACGGTTCAATTGTGATGGGGACGATTCAACCAGCGCGCCGTGCTGATGCCTCTCGCTGGTTGGGGAAGCGCAACAAGGATTAAAGCGAAAATGATACTTGAGCGTGTTCACGTAAACAGCTATGTTCACGGCAGCGTGAAAACTAGCAATACCATGAACGACAGCCGGCTAACTCCTGCGGCCCTGGAAAAGGCGCTGGCGGAAAAGCTCCGCCAGTTGCTTGCCGGCGTGGCGTGGCTAAAGGGTTGGGAAGTGGAGCGTGAACCAATCGAAGCCGACAAAGGTTTCGACCTCAAGGCAACCCTGCCGATGTCCGACGGCAATAGAGCGGAGTTGTGGGTTGTGTGCAAAGCCAATCCGCGGCCCTATCAGTTTCCTTACATCCGAGCGGACGATCATCCCGCACCGCAAGGCAAACGCCTGAACCGGGTTTGGGTATTTGCCGCGCCATTCATGTCCCCCCGCATGGCGCAACTGTGCCGGGAACACCGCTGGAGTTGGTTCGACCTTGCGGGCAACTGCTACCTAAGCGTGCCAAATGCGTTTCAACTGGAACGCACTGGGCAACAGCGAGTCCATGCGCCTCCAAAGGCTGGCGCTAACCTGAGCACGCCTGAAGCCGCGCGCATCCTGCGCGCCTTGCTCGCAACAGACAATGCGGGGCGAAAATGGACACAGCGAGACTTACAGCTTCATGCTCAACCGAACGTCAGCATTGGTCTCGTGAACAAGGTTGTCCGCCATCTCCGCGACGAAGCTATGCTTGAGGAAGTGGAGGACGGCGGTTTCAAGTTACGCGATCCGCTCGGACTGCTGGCGGCATGGCGCGAAGCCTATCGTTTTGACCGTCACCAGCGGCGCAGTTATTTTACGCTGCTGCAAGGCCGACGCCTCCAAGAGGCCCTGGCGAAACTGGAATCGCTTACGGGGGGCCATGCCACCTACGCAGCGTTTTCCGCTGCCGAGTTTCAAGCGCCGCATGTGCGACAGCCCAAGACATGGTTGTTTATCGGCGCTGAGTGGGAAGACAAATTTCGCGACGTGGCCGAAGCAAAGCCGGTGGACTCCGGCGAAAACCTTGTGGTGCTCATCCCCGAAGACAACGGAGTGTTTTACCTTCAGGAGGGAGGCACGATGGGCGACCGGCGCCTGTCCTGCACGAACCCCGTGCAAACCTACGTGGACCTGTGTCATTGCGGCGGACGTGGAGAAGAGGCCGCTGAAGCCTTGCTGGAGCAGAACCTCAAGCGCGCTTGGAAAACGCGAGGTTTATTGTGAATCCCGAACCGCGCCAGCGTGACGACTACAGCCTGCGCCAGATCGAGGCCGCGCATCGCGTTCTCGTGGATCTTGGGCAGGTGTTGGCGGCGTTTGGGGACTGTCTGGTGGTGATCGGCGGCTGGGTGCCCGACCTGCTCTTGGAACACGCCGATGAACCGCACGTCGGCAGCATTGATGTGGACCTGGCTCTTGATGCCGGAAAGTTGAGCGAGGGCCGATATGCCGACTTGCTCAAGCTGTTGCTCGATACTGGCCGCTACAAGCCGGGGACGAAATCATTTCAACTCGTGGTGGAGGTAAACCTCAAGGACGGGGACAAGCCTGTTGAAGTGGAAGTGGAGTTCCTCGCCCCGAAGGGTGTGAAGCTGAAAAAGAATCGACCCAAGCTTTTGCAGGGCTTCCGGGTTTTGCAGGCCGATGCGTGCGGCACGGCATTTCACGCACCCGTGGAGATGGAGGTGTCGGGTAAGACCGTGCGCGGAGCGAACAACACAGTGCGCTTGCGTGTCGCATCGTTGCCGGACTTTCTCATCATGAAAGCGCACGCGCTGGCTGGGCGAGACAAGCCGAAAGACGCCTACGACTTGTGCTATTGTCTCGAACACTTTCCAGGCGGCACGAGAGCGCTGGCTGCAGCTTGGAAAAGTCGTCGCAAAGAAAAGGACGTGGCCCGAGCAATTGAAATCCTGACAGAGAAGTTCGCCACCGTGAACGGGTTTGGGCCGGGCCAGATCGTCGAGTTTCACGGTTCTCCCGACGCTGAGACTCAAGCCATGCAGTCGCGGCGGGCCTTCGAGGCGGTGCAACAGTTTCTGAGCTTCCTCTGACGCCTGACGTGCATTTGTCGCCGATGCCACGCTACGCTCATCGTTCCGCAACCACGAGTGGATGGCCGTTACGCCCATTTTCTGCGACACGTCCGGAATTCTTCTTCTTCCAGTAGTTGACGATGGCGTCGGACGCCTTCGCCAGCCAGCGCGTGTCGGTGCGGAGCGTCTGGAGTTCCGCCGTGGCAAAATACTTTGAGCCGGAAGGCGGCGGACGGCCGAGAGGCTTCAAGAGTCCCACCGACACCAGCACCGAAATGTCGTGCTCGGTGAAACCGAGGAACCATGCCGTCTCGATGATACCGAGGCGGGCCGGCGGCGTGGCCAGGGTGAGGAAATCCTTCTTCTCTTGGTTCATTCTTCACCTCCGCGTGTGGGAGATTCGTCGTGGTCGCCTGACTTCTCTTGTTCAAGGCTACGCACCGTCAACTTGGTAATGAACGGCCGCTCGGAGGCTTCGACGCGGAACTTCTCCGGTCGGGAGCACAGCCAGGACAGGTCGCGGACGACAATCGCGTTTTCAATTCGGCGCAGCAGGAACCCCGTGAGCTTCACTTCATGAGTCACGAAAATGATTTTCAGCGTGTCGGTCGATTCGCCGACGATGAACTCAGCGAACACGAAATGCTCGTGAGGCAAAACCATCGAGTGTTGCGGCGAAATCTCAATCCGCACGCCACGCGCCCGCGCATCGCAGGCAAAACATTCAGGCGACTTGTTGTCCATAAGCTTGCTCTTGGGACTGAACTTCGGACTTCGCCCGCCAAGCACGTTGGAAGAGCATTCCCGCCCGCTGGCTCCAATTCTTCATCCACCGCTGCCAGCGATTGCCACCTGTGCGGAGGCTCAACAATTCCCGCGCTCTGCCGGCGACCAAATCCAACGCCAGCGGCTGATCACCCGACCGAACGACGTTTTCGCGAAGTTGATGTTTGTCGGGCGTGAAGATGCGGATGCCGCGCCGTCCGCGCGAAATGGTCACATACCACTGGCGACTGTCGGTCGCGGCACGCACAGCCGAGTCGGAGAACAGCACGTAATCGACGGTCTTGCCCTGCGAACCGTATGATGTCACCGCGTAGCCGGGAAGGAACTCTCGGAACTCAGCGTCGAGCGTCCGCCCGTCAGTCAAATCAATCCGCCCGTCCTGCCGCACGCTCTTCACCGTGACCAACTCGCCATTTGTAACCGCGGCCCCGGAGGACATGCGCCGATTGGCCTTGAGTTGCAGCCGGTCGCCTTGGGCCAGCGCGAGCTTCAGCGGGCGGCAGACCGTGATACGGTCAAGCTGGCGCCGCGGCACGAGCAGCGCTTTACCACGGACTTCGACAAGCACACCGCGTTTGACGATGCCCGATAGCTTGCCGCGCGTGCCGGATGCGAAGCCTCGCAGCGTTTGATTGAAGACGACGACATGGTCGGAAGGATGAAACCGCGAGTCCCGCTTTTGTGCCGTGGTGAGGTCAACTTTCTCCAAAGCCTCGACTGTTTGCTCGTCCGAGGCCACCAGCCCCTTCTTCTTCAACGCCTCACGAACCCGCTCATTGACGCGATGCACCTCCGCCCACGTCTGCGCGATCACTACGAGGGACTGGCCTTCCTCCGCCAGCCGCAGATATTCGTCCGCCAATCGTTCCTGTTGGTCATCCAGCCGACACGCTTGCACCGCACCGATGGCGCTCAGGCGGTCGAAGGATTCGGCAAGTTGACCGGCGGCAGCTTCTTTAACGGCGCGGCGATACTGACGGATGAGCCGCTTCTCGGCCGCATTTCGTCCGAAACGCGGGTTTTGTCGCCGGATGGTTTCCAGTTCAGCGGGGCGCAGTCCAACGTAACGCTCCAAGGCCAACAACGCGTCAGAGGCTTCGACCGGGCCATGCTGTCGAGTGTCGCCGGAGAAGATGATTCGGCCTTTGCGCGCGTTTGCGAGGCGGATGAGTTCGAGCATCTGCCGCGCGCCAACTTGTCCGGCTTCGTCCACCACGACGACGCCCCGCTCCGGCATGGTTCGCCGTGTCAGGAAATCAGCAATGGTGGTCGGACGCAGAAACCCGTCCTTGGCGAGATCGGCGACCTGCTGACGTTGCGGGGCCAGCACCGCGACGCGGTGTCCATTCGCCGCTAGGCCATCCACCAACCGCCTGAGAACAAAACTCTTGCCAGTCCCCGCGCCGCCACGAAACAACGTAATGAAATCGCGTGAAGTAAGCAGTCGTGCAAGGGCAATTCTCTGTTCAACGGAGAGCGTTTCCGTGAAGTCGGGAACGGCGCTCACGTAAGGCAGAAAGGCACTCACGCCGTCGCCGGCAATTTTCACAAGCTCCCACTCCCTCGCGAGCACCTCCCGCTTGGTAACGAGGGCAGGCTCCTCCAGCTTGCGAACGTAGCCGCGCTCGCCACTGACCTGCCGCAAGGCGGAGACACTGACGTTTTGCCCGCGTGCGTGCTGGAGAGCCTCCTGCCAAATGTCCTGCTCCAAGACGGCCGAACGACGGTCGAACAGGTGTTCCTCGGCCCAGACGATTGCTTCCTCGGCGACAGCGCCGGGATTTGTTTCCGCTACGGACTCTGTATTCGCAGCGGGCAAACCACGCAACGCGTTCAATTCGCCGTGCGTAAGCTGTGCTTCCCACCACCGCCGCAGTTCCGCCGCGCCTTGATCCCGTATCTTCCGCGAACGCTCTGCTGTCGCCAAGTGTTCGCGAAGGTCTTTGAGGTTGCCGTCGGCCAGTTCCGGCTTCTCCCGCAACAAGGCATCGAGAGCCTCGTTGATTTGTTCGTGACGCTTCGAGAAGCGGCGGCACAGCGTATCCGGCACACCCTGAATCTCAAAGTCCCCGCGAGATTTGTTTCGCAATTCGTAGCCGAAGCGCCGCAAATCGCGGGCGAGCTCATGGTAATAGACGGCCTCGACGTATTTCCGTGCCCGCAGCATCTCGTAATTCTGGAGCGCCTTCCATCGCTGCTCCGTGGGATCAAACGTCGCGTTGAACACGATGCAATGCGTGTGCAGATGCGGGTCGAGTGCGCGGGACGTGTCGTGCGTGAACAGCCCGGCGACGACGTTTCGAGTGAAGCGCGAACCGTCCGCTTTGCCTTTGCGAACCCGTGTCGCCGCGAACGTCTCAAATTCCGCAAGAGCCACGCGGGTGGCCCGCTCGTGAGTTTCAAGGATGCGCTTGTCGTCAGCCACCAGCGCGACCAGTGAAACGGATTTGGGCGGCGAGAAAGTGAAGTCGTAGAAGATACGGCGGTTCGCGGCGGGCGAGCCGCTCTCCTCGCGGACGGAGTTCATCCGTTGCGTCAGACACTCGCCCGTCTGCGGATTCTGATTCTCGCAAAGGGCAAGGAAATCGGCCTCGCGAATCCTGCTACTCAGCCCAAGCGACGCGGCTCCGATTCCGAACCATTCGCCCGCGACCTTCTGCCCTTCCTGATAATAGTCTCCGACCGCGAGATGTTCCTCGAAATAACTCTGCGCGTTGCTCAGACTGTATTGAGTCTTCGCCGTGACCACGCAGACGACGGTATTGCGAGAGAAGCGCCGAATTGTGCCCAACGCGCACAATCTCGCTCAAGCGAACCGGAGCCTCTCCGGTAATGTCCAATGACTTATCCCTGCGACTTGATGGAGCCTTGAACGATTTTATGAAGCACAGAGAACTGATGTGTCTCCCACTCATTCTCTGTCATTGCTCAAATCCTCCTTCATCCAAAGAAGGGTGATTGTCCGGCCGTAGTAGTCATGAAAACGGCTGTCTTCCATGATGTCTCGCTCACGGTCGTTCTCAACGTTCATCAACCAGGCGTAAACCGGAGACCGCACCATTTTGCCGGAGTCCCCAGCTTTCCCCGCGACACGTTCGCCCGCAGCCGAGTGAGGGTGAATCTTGCCAAGTTGAACCATCGGCCAAAAATCCTTCGCGCGCTTCACCCAAGAAATCTGGTCACCATCACTCACAACCAAAGCCACCTGTTCGTTCGTGTAATGGACATATTGGAAAGCCGTGGCCATGAGGCTGCACTGAAATTCATTCTTCAAGGAGTCAAGAAGCGCCAGCGACGGCGTTCCCATTCGGCAGCGCGGCTTGAAAAGAAATTCCGGCATCAGCAATTCGGCGGCGAAAACATTTGCTTCTGCCTCCTCGCTGGCGTCGTTCCAAATGGTGAAGTCACGCGCGGAATGCTGCCGGTCATGGGGCACCAACGGATGCAAAACGAAATGTCCAATCTCATGGGCAATCGTGAACCGTCGTCTGCCGAGGTGAAGACCTGCCTTCACGCGAATGCTACCTCCCTTGCCCGGCGACGCCACCAACCGCCCTTCGGCGGTATCCAGCCCGCCATCTTCGATCACCAAGCCGCCAACTTTTTCGGCCGCCTTGTAGGCCAGGGTTTCCAAATCAATTTCCGAGGGCGCGCCAACCATCAATTGCGCAAGCAGATCGCGAGCGGCCCTTCGGCACTCCTGCTGCCGCAACTCGGACAATCCTGACGAACGTGTAGCCATTACTTCCCGCCATTTAGTTTTTCGATGTCTTCCAACCACGACCGAAGTTCATCTTCAGTCATCGCCTCGGCGCTCTTGTTTCGGCAACGAGCCATCGCTTCGCCGCCATACTGGCCGGCGGTCGCAGCGCGAAACAAAGCCAGCATCTCGTCGAAAGACTTTCCAACGAGGTTGCCAAATAGCGAACCGCGGGCGGCCACAGCTCGCGCTTTAGCTTGCTGTGCCTCACGCTTCAAGCGGGCCTGAAGTCCCCTTCTGAACGCATCGTCGAAACGCTTCAGGAACTTGTTCACGTCAACGCCTTCATCCGACAGCTTCTTGCGAAGCTCGGCAGCAGAAAGGTTGGAATCCTCCAGCAATGCCTTCTCCAAACTCTGTGCGGCCTTCTGGTAGTCAGTGCTCATAGTGGCCTCTAGTCCAATTTGGCCTTAATGGCCGGATACATGGTTTTCAACTGTCGGTTATACTCGTAAACCCGTTCGATCTTGATGCCTGCCTTCTCGGCAACTGCCATCGATGAATCCGCCCCTTCTTCGTAGGCCAGCACGACCAGACCAAAATCCTCATCGGCCTGCACGCGGGGATGTTGTTCCAGCAACTCAAAAAGTCGCCGGCAGAAATCCATCGACCCGACAATCTCATCGGCGGCGGCGCCATCAACCGGCTCGTGGCTCGGCCCCTCATCCCCGGCTGGTTTGAACGAAACCCCTTTCGCATCAGACGAGGCGAACAGGTTTGAAACCTCGCTGCGAATCATTCCCTTCAACTGGAACATGAGGTCTTCGCCGTCGTTCAAAGGACGGTCACCCGCCAGAACCTTCTCAATCAGTCCGTAAACAATGCCCTCCGGGTCTTGCCCGCCTGGCAGCATCATGTCCTCCTGCCAGCCACGCCGGACCCGCAAGTAATTCCGCGTGAAGTCAAAGAGCTTCAACGCCACCTCCCAGCGGCGTTCATCGTTCTTCAATGACTCTAAATGGTTTTCGACCATGCAGTCGTGCCCCATTTTCTTATGCTGATTCAACCAAGCGATTTTGGAGAAAAAATGCGCCGGAGGAAGTTTTTTTCCAAAACGCGCCACGCTGGCCAGCAGACATCCTGACGGGCCTTCAAGGCGTCCTCGGATGAGGAACCGCGAAGGCACCCGTCAGAAATAGCTATGGATACAAAACCAAATCAACGAACGGACCAGGCAACTGCCTTGGCTGAACATCAAACCTGCGGCCCGCAACCCAAGTGGGCCGCGCAAATCGAGGACCAACACGTTCCTGCGCCCCAGCGCACCGTGAAGGTGAAGGTTCTGAAAGACCAGGCGAACATCGCGTCGGAAAACATCCTCGTTCGCGACCACGGTGGCGACCACGACGTTCCTCTCGACGACGAGCAGGTCATTGACCTCGCCCAAGGCAACGTTTTTTACGCGGTCCCCGCGTGCGAGGCGCCGAACCCGCCCGCCTGCCACGCGACCCCGAAGCTGGCCTTCTTCGTGGACGACCGTCCAGAAGTTACCTTCCGTGCCGACCAGAACGGAACCACGCTGCGAGAGCTGTTTGGATTCACGCCGGAAGTTCGGCTCTTCCGTGACTACGAATCGCCGCACGACCAGCCCATCGGTCTCGATGGGCCGGTGAACTTTGGCGACGGCCCGGTGTTCTACACCCGCCGCAAACACGCCAAACTGACCATCGCCGTGAACGACAAGCCATTTACGGAAGCTGACGGCGTGAAGCACGAAATGAGCGGGCGCGACATCGCCAAGCTGGTTTTCGATGACCCGGAAAACTACGACCTGTTTGCGCTGCCGAGCGAGGACCAAATCGGCCTCGACCAAACCGTTAAAGTGAAGGATTGCGACAAATTCAAGGCCATCCGAAAGACGGTCGCCGGCGGCTACGAAATTACGCGCATCGACCGTGAACTCGACACGCTGAGACAAGGCGGGGCGAAAGTCACCTTCGTGCCCGAGGTTCCCGCCGTTGTCTTCCACGACATCCCGGCGAGGAAAGGCTACCCACATCTGCAATCAACGGACGTGCTGGTAACGGTGCCCGGCGGCTATCCCGGCCAAGCTTTGGACGGTGCCTATCTGCCGCAAGGCTCGCCGTTGCTCGGCAAAGTCGTCGGCTCCCCCCAAGGCAACACCATTCAAGCACTGAACCGCACGTGGCAACTGGTCAGTTACCATCCTCATGCCGGGGGCGGAGCGCCGCCGTGGAACAAGGACAAGCACGGATTCCACACCTACGTTGACGAACTGCTGACGTGGGTGCATCGAGCTAATCAGTAAGAACGCACATGGAGGCACACCAAAAACACTGCTTGTTCCGCATCCGAAAGTCGGACCGCGACAAACTGGAACAGTTCATCTACCAACGCTATCCCGCGAAGGAGTGGGGAACCTTCTTTCGATTTGGCTTCCGGCGAACGGCTTGGGGACTTGCAGCGTGCCTCGTGAGTGAAGAACGGCCGAAGCCAGGTGATCTGGACCGTGCCAGTCCGATTGTGGTGTTTCGATCCAGATACATCCTTCGCGCTCATCACATCGTCGAAGACGGGCCTCTGGCTGCCGGTGTCATCCACTCGCACCCGCAAGGTGTCCATGTCTTCCCTAGCAAGCTCGACGACAAGATGGACGATTACTTCGGGGAGGAGTTGAGCCGTTACGGCCGCGGGAAACCTTACCTGAGCCTAATTTTCGCTCGAAATGAAGACGGAACTTTTCAGTTCACTGGGCGAGTGTTCGACCAAGGCGAATGGTATCCAGTGACTGAACTGCTCACGGTCGGCGAGGAACTCGAACGCGAACTAGCCGCGTCCGATGACTGGCGGGCGGCAGATTTCAGCCCGCCACCGTCACCGCAAACCGAGAGCGCGACTGGTCGTTTGGAAACACTACTTGGCAAAACGGCATCCAAGCGCCTCTCTCAAGCCTGTATGGGCGTTATCGGCTGTAGTGGCACCGGTTCGCCCGCAGCACATGTCCTGGCACGCGCTGGTGTTCAGAGATTCATCCTCGTTGACCCGCAGCATTTCTCGCCATCGAACCTCGAACGATTGCACGGCAGCCGTTTTGCCGATGCGCTCGGAAGTCCTCCGCCGGCCAAGGTCAGTATTGTCGCGAGGCTCATCCATGAGATCAACCCCGACGCCAAGGTAACCTGCATTGTAGGAAACCTCCTCGACGAGATTGTCCTCGATGCGCTGCTCGAATGCGATCTGCTCCTCGGTTGCACTGACACCCAACATGCCCGTGCTGTTCTGGGCGACTTTGCATCGCACTACTTGCTTCCATCCATCGACGTAGGAGTCGCCATGCGAGCGAAGCAGGCAAAACTGGCGGTGCAATTGATTGAAGTCTGCCTCAATCGCGCCGGCCTCCCATGCCCGCATTGCCTTGGAAGAATTGACCAAAGAGCTTTGAGTTACGAATTGATGACAGTTGAAGAGCGACAGTGGCGGCTGGAAGCGGCGGAGCGTGCCAAGGGCGAGGGTCTTGACGGCGCACAGTATTGGGGTGGTGAGCCTCCGCCAGAAATCACGGTGGGTTACCTGACTTCCCTGGCTGGCAGCATGATGGCGGGATATGCGGAGAACTTGCTCACTGGCACGGCGAAGATGCCCCACCCGCGCTTCCAGTTTGATGTTGGTTGGACAAAACTCGGAGTGGCTCCGGTCGAGAATGTGGCCAACTTGGACTGCTCCTGCCGCAGGACTATCGGTTACGCGGATCAAGCGCGAGCTGACCGGAGTGTTTCCCGACCAACACACTGGCCGCCCGCCGTCGTTGTTGCGTAAATTTCGCCGTCCTTTTTGCCGCTCGGTTCCCTCGCTGTTTTCTCGCAGCAATCCCGGCAGCTCTGCCAGTCGCACACCCCGCAGCAGATTGTGCCTAACGCGCACAATCACCCGCGCAGTTTCGTGTTCACTGGCCGGCATGAATACGACACCGAAGCCCGGCAACCAGCTTTGGGGCATTTATCACACCGACCGGGAGTATGCGCGAATGCTTGGCGATCCGATCCGCACCATAGTCGAGGCGCCAACGAAAATAGCCGCTGAGGAAACGGCCGCGCGTCTCGGCTTCAGTGAGCCGTGGGCGCATCCGGTGAAGCAGGAGCAAGTCATTCGGGCGCAGTGGCTGCCCGTGCGGCGTCCCGGCCATCGGCAGGAACTCGCCCACAAGCCAAGCCGTGGAGTTCGAGTCTGACCATGAAGAACCCCTCTCCATCAGACATTCAGCGGGCCGTCAGCGTGTTGACTTTGCTTCGTCAGCGGATTGACGAGGCGGCGGCGAATCGCGTGACCAAGCTGCCAGATTCCCGGATGGGCGATCAACACGCGGCCCAAATCGAATCTCAGACCCTTGAGCAAACGGCGCGCATTGAAGCAGTCATTGCGCAGTTGGAGACCTGGCGCGAGGAACTCAACCAGTTATTGAGACAGCATGTTTCCAGGAGAGTTTAACTTTGGGCACGCCCTACCCCTTACATTCGTAAGGCTTTCGTGCGATGCACGTCTGCGCGCACATCTGCGCGAATCCGGCGTGGCGGGCGACATTCACGCCACCGCCGCCGATGCCACGTTCGCTAGGCGCACATCCGCATCCGAATCGAACCGTTCGCGATTCCACTCTGCGACGATTCGCTTCCCGCGTGCTGCGCGCAACGCATCAACCGCGCTGCCGCACTTATGAACAAAGTCGCCATCCCCGATGATGCTCTCGCTCGCTTTCGAGCCGCTGCGACCAAGTTTGCGCGCGATGCTTCCCCGCGCGCTTCGCGATTGCTCGCCGTCAAAGACGACATCGCCGCGTTGCGGAAAAAGGGAGCTTCGTATCGCAGTATCAGTGAACTGCTCGCGCAGAGCGGCATCGCGGCGTCGGATACGTGCGTGATGCGCTTCTGCCAGCGCGAACTCGGTGAGAAGCCCGTCCGCAACTCAAGGCGCAAGACCTCCGGCGCGCCTAAACCGAGGGCCGCTGCCAACGGCCACGCTGCGCCGCCAACTCCGCTGAATGAGGCCGCGCAAACGATGTTGCTCGATGACCTGCTCAGTGCAGCCCCACCAACCCCACTGGGTAAGCCTTTCGTTGACGGAGGCCCTCGGATCGCCCGCATCGAATTCGCCAAACCCGGAGAGCTATGAAAAAACAACTCAACCTCATCCTCAACGGCAAGGGCGGTGTCGGTAAGAGTTTCTTTGCCGTCAACTTCGTCCAGTTTCTCAAGGACAAGCCAATTCCTTTCGTCGCGTGCGATAGCGACAATGAAAATTCGACACTCAAGCGGTTCCACCCAGAAGCAGAATTCATCAACCTCGCCCAGCCGCGCTCGCTCGATGAGATGTTCCGCGCGTTGGAGCGCAGCGACCTCGCGGTTGTGGATTGCCGCGCCGCGTCCACCGATGTCTTCCTGAAATACTTCGCCGCGATTGATGTTCCGGCGGTGCTGCGGCTACTCGATGTCCGCATGACGCTGCTGATGCCGGTGAACCACGAAGCCGACAGTCTCGACCAGGTTCAGCGCGTGGTGGAAGCGATGGGTGAACGCGCCCGTTTCGTCGTCATCCGCAACCAAGTCCACGGAGAGTCGTTCGCGCTCTACGACCAATCCTCCGTCCGTGTAAAGTTGTTGAAGAAACTCGGCGCGAAGGAAATCGTCATGCCACGCATGGAGGAGTGGCTCGTGGAAGGACTCAATCGCGTGAATCTCACGATCACCGCCGCCAGCCAGCACGAGAGTTTTTATCTGCTCGACCGCCAACGATTGCTGACGTGGCAGCGCTGGCTTTACGAGCAGATTGAATCTGCCGCCGACTTGTTGCTGCCGGGCAAAGCCACCACCAATCCCACTCCTGCCAATGCCGCCGGATAACTACTCTGAGGACTTCGAGCGAGCCATCGTCGAGTGGAAGAAGAAGCATCAGCTCCGCGAAGGCGACCCGCTGCTGTTCTGCGTCGAACTCTTTCGCATCCATCAGGCGCATTGGGATGCGATTCGGCGGCAGGAACTCCCGTCGTTCTCGGAATTCCGGGAGTCGCTGCTGCACCTACACCAACACGCTGCTGCAATCCAGCGACAGGCCACCGCGCTGACGGAGGAACTACGACGCTACAAGAGCGCGTCCAAGCTCATCGCACCGAGCGTCGCTGGTCTGGTGCTCACGGCAATCTTTGCCGCCGTGACTGGTGTGCTCATCGGCAAGTTACTTCTCTGAAGTATGAACTTCTTCGGCGTTTTCCTTTTCAGCGCGAGCTTGGCAGCCGCGGGTGGGGCGGTTCGCTGGCTGAACTCTCCTTATCGCTGGGCAATTGCGGCGGCGTTACTGGCGGTCGGATTGTTTGCACTGCTCGTGCCCGAACGGCGCGCAAGGTCTTTCGCAACGAGCCGGGCTGGGGCGGTCTGTGTATTGATGAAAAGGGCGTCTATTGGGAAACGCTCAAAGCGATGGCTGCCCATTACGGTCGCACGCCGGACCTCGTTCATGTCCAGATTCGTCCCGACGGTGCCGATGCCGGCTGGATGCCCGTGCATCGTTTCAATCTCACCGGCAATCGCGCGATTCCTTTCAACACCTACGCCAAATTCGTGGTGGATACCGCCACGAGTCTCGGCCAGGGCGGCGACAAAGGATTCTTCAAAAGTCAGGCGCAAACCCACATCGCCCACGCGCTCGAATTGCTCCATGAGTTGGGCAGGCCCGTGACGCTCGTGAATTGCTACGAACTTCTGTCGAACCGTGAGAAACTGGAGGAGGCCGTGGAAGACGTTGGCGAGCTTTTCCCCATGCCCGCGCGCCAAGCGTTGCAGGAACACTTCAACAACCGCTTCCTGAATCAGCCGGACGAGCAGCTTGGCGGCGTGCGTGAAACCGTCGGCAACTATCTCCAATACTTCCTGTCGCCCGAAGTGGCCGAAGTGTTTTGCAGCCGCGAGAGCACCTTCGACATCGGGGACGTGGACACGGGCAAAATCATCTGTGTGACCATGCCGCAGAAGTTTCAGACGGAACGCCGCTACGTGAACACCTTTCTGAAGCTCTTGTTCTACAACCACGCGCTTCGTCGTTTCGACAAACCCAAGGCCGAGCGCGCTGACGACAATCTGATCATCCTGTGGGCTGACGAAGCTCAACGCTTCATGACGGCGAGCGAAGACGGCACGAGTGACTACAATGTCGTGGACGTGATCCGCGAGGCCGGCGCCACCATCATCGCCGCCGCGCAATCCACCACGTCGCTGGTTCCGCCACTGGGCCATGACAAAGCCAAGGTGCTTACGCTCAATCTCCGAAACCGGATGATTTTCCGTGCCGCCGACGAACAGGACGCCGTGCAGAGCGCTGATTTCCTTGGCAAAAAACGTCTCGTGAAACGCTCATGGGGTTACAGTGCCGGCCGACGCAACGTGAACTATTCCGAAACCGAGGAACACAAAATCAAGCCCCACCTGCTTCGCAACCTGCGCGACCATGAATGCGTCCTCGTCCACTGCGAGCGAGGTTTTCGTCGAGTGACGCTGCCACCAATGGAGCCAGACGGAACAGTCGCGAAATGGTTTCCGTGGTGGCGCAAACTGCTTTAGTGCCTCAAAATCTCGGTCGCATTTCCTGATGAATGCCAGACATCCGGCTCCCAGCTTTAGCAGGAGGCAGTCAGTCCCCCATTGTCAGATTGTTCTGCCTTGGGTGCAGACTTGTTCGCGGGGTTTTTCTTCGCGCCTGCTCGGCCGGATTCGCGCAAGATCGTCAACGCGGCGGCGACGCGAGCACGAGTTCTGGCAAATGGCTCATCAGCCGAACCCGGCTCAATGTGCGCCGAACACTGCTCCGAAATCTCTCGGACGCTCAGGCGGGCGATGTGAGGGGTTTTCAATTCAAGGCGAAGGGCCAATTCTTGAGGGGTTCTCTGCCCCATCCTGACGCACAGGCTCACGGTCGCCAATGCGACCGGCATCTTTCCGACTGCAATCTCTCGGTCAAGCTGTTCGCGATACACTTGCGTCACGAGGCCGATGGCGTAAGCAATCTCCGGGATGCGTCGGAGCACAAAATCGCGGGCAACAGAACATTTGCCAAGCTTCTTGGAATTCGCGCCCAAACGAATGGCGAGGGACTGCAACGGCTCACCCGACATCCATGCCCAGGTGACTTCAAACAACCGGTCGCCGAAAAGGTCGAGTTGCTTGGAGTCTTCCTCCGCGGCGTTCATTCGATGGCGCAATAGAGCCTTTCGTCTGGCTGGAGATTGGCCCAGCCACCCGCAGAACCAGCGGAGCCACCCTTCCGTATCAACCGGTCGATTGGTCGTGAGGCCCTGCAAGTCGCTGTCAAGCTGTTCAATGACCTCAGAGTTCACGCCGATGCGAGAAGCAAGTTCCGCCTGCCAAGTGGCGCCGTCGCTTGCCGTCACTGCCGCATCTCGCCTTGCAAGGGCGGTCTGCAATTTTGTCTCGAACGCAGCCTCGGTCTTGGCTTGCCGGGCATGATACGCCGCTAACGATGAGCGTAGAAACCTTGCCGGCGCATCCGCATCCGTTGGCGTCGGAATGGGCAGCCGGCGCAGGAAATAGACAAGCTCCGGATTGCCCTGCTGACTCGAATCTTGAAGCAAATCCAGCATCGCCTGCACCGGGTCTTGGATACGAAGACACTGATCTGGTTTGGAGAAAATACCTTGGCGGAGATCCTTCCACCAGTTGCCGATCCCTCGCTTCGGATCAAAGCCGACAGTGTAGTTCGGAAGAACAACCACCAAACCTTGCGCCACCTGTCCAGCGCGTCCCGCCCGCCCCGCTGCGTTTAGCAACTCGTGCGCATCGAGCATTTTGCTCTTCTTGTCAGTGGCGTACGCTCCACGGGCAGCATGTCACCGTGATGGCAGCCGGCGAGTTGATGCACCGGGAGATATTGGGCCTCTGCGGACCCGACTTCGAGACATGCCCATTGTCGCAGTTTCTCCTCACCCGCCGCGAGCTGGTCGGCTTTGATCCGTGAGAGAAGGCGCTGTTCGATGAGATGCGCAAGTTTCGCAGTCGTGTCGATGGTTTGTCCGAAAAGGAGAACTCGCAAGCCGCGTTCGGCACAGCGAGCTGCGAGTTGAGCGGCCATTTCAGACTTGTTCGGGTTTAAGTGCCAGCGGCTTTTGTTTTGAGGCTTGGCAACGGTGAAGGATACCAATTCGTCCAACAAAGGTTGCAGCGTGTAGTCGCGAAGCATGGTGCTCTGCCATGTCTGCTCCAGACAGAAAAAGCCGAATGGCTTGGCCTGAAAAAGAGATTGCACGCTCTTGGGTGGATTCGGAACTTTTCCGGCGTTTTCATTCGCAGCCTTGGTTTGCTCCACTTCAACCAACTTTTGCAGCCGGTCGAGTTCATTCTGCTCAAACACGAGGCAGCCGCGTGCTTGCCGGGTCGGCTTCCAGTCGAGCTTCAGCGCCAGGCACCGGCGTCCGGTAAGCTGTCCAAGCCAGCCGGCCAGCTCGTCAGCGTTGGACATCATGGCGGACAACAAGAGCCAGTCGGTTTGCGGAGCGACCCGCGCCAAGTGCAACACCGCCAGCATCGCGTCAACGCTCCGACGAGTCCGGCCCGGACTCTGCGGATGTAGCAGGTGGCACTCGTCGAAAATGACCAACCGGACGCGCTGAAACATCTGCGGTGTGATGCTCAGAAGTGCCAGACATCGCTCCGGCGTCATCACCGCAATTTCCGCCAGCGAATCTTCGCCGACTTCGACGTAAAAATCTTCGGCCACCAGCGAATCGCCAACGACCACGCCGCTAAAAGTCTGCTGAAGACTGCGCTTCACCTGCGACACGAGAGCGTGGGTCGGAGCCAGGTAGAGCACCGCGCCGCCGGCAGCCAGCGTTGAGGCGATTTTCAATTCGGACAGCGTCGTCTTGCCAGCACCAGTGGGGAAACTAACGACTGCGGAAGTGCCCGGCTCAAGAAAGCCCTGCGTGACGGCATCGCGATGATTGCGCCAAAGGAACGGGCGTTGCCGCACGACCTCGCCGCGCAGAGTTGCCCAGCGCGCCGCATCAGTTCCCGGCGGCATCGGCACATTTACCGTCGCACACTCTTGCAAGCGCGCGGCTGCGGGGATCAGCAGCGCGGCAAGGTGATGCGGTCCAGCGTAAGTCGCAAGCGCCCGAAAGCCGGCGTAATCAGCAAGAGCGGATTCTGGCAACTGTTCGATTTCACCAACCGCAAGTTCCTGCACTTGCCGGAAGATGCCTTCGGGATTTTCTCCGCTGACCGCCGCTTCGGTGCCGTTGGACAACCTGCCTGAGAGGATGCGCAAGCCCTCCCAGAGGCGGAAGAACAGCGCCTGAACTGCTTCCGTTTCGACATCCTCCTGTTGGGGCGAATCGGGAGCCGCCAACTCAAGGATGGATTGCGGCCTGCCTTCCGCCAGCAGAGCGAGGGCTTCGACCAACCGCTGCTCGACTGTGCTTCCTGCCGGGCCAGCGGCGCGCAGCGATTTTGCCAATTCCATCGCATCCGAGGGCTGATCGGCCACGAGGAACAGCAATAAAGCAGAAACTACCGGTGAAATCGCTTCAGCACGGAGATGCGGCTGCGCGTTTTGATCGGACGGCTCTAACTGCCGCGCCATGTGGAGAAGGTGGTGAGCCTGCCCCGCCACGTATGCCGCCGCCGCGCGATTCTCGCGGTTTGGCAGCAGGATGACCAACGACTCAAACGTGTTGGCCAAACGGCGAAACTGGTCGAGCTGGTTGCGAAGCGCATCGGGCAACGGGCCGCCAGCTTGGCCCATCTGAACCCGGAACCCGACAATCGCCGTGAACGCCTGCGTCAGTGCTTGGGGCAGCCGTTCCAAGTCGAGTTGGCTCAGGGGCGGCGCACTGCGAATGAGTTGGGTTGTCAGCGGATCGAACATGACTTGTCAGAGAGTTTCGACAATTTTTATGACCCGCTTGCAGAACCCGTTCATCCAGGCACGAAGGTCGTCCAAACTGAATGTCTCGGCTCTGCGCTTGGCGATTTCGGGTCCGGCAATGGCCTCGTCGTAACCCTTGAAAAGTTTCGCTCTCCGGTCGTCTGCGGATTCTTCCGGGGACACGGTGATGCTCACCCGGTAGCGCTTGTTCTCCTCCCACTGAACCGATTCCAGCAAACGTTCCACATCGGGCACTTGATGGCGTTGCAGGATGGCCGTGAGTTCACTCTGAAGCTCGGCGTCACGTTCACCAGCCTCGACATCCGCAAGTTCGGGCCAAACCGATTGCGTAATCGTGTTGCGGGGATTGGTCGTGGCCTTGTCCTCACAGATGGTGAGTGTCTCGAAAGATTTGCCCTGAGCGGTCAGCGGCACGAGCAGTCCGTCAAACCCCTTGCCGGCCAATTGCTGGTGAGGAACCGACGTCGCTACTTTTCCACCGGACTCAATGCACGCTGCAATCCACGAGATGATCTGAAAAACCCAGCCGTCGCGATGCTCTTGCATGACGGAACCGGCAACGGTCAAGCGACGAATGGCTTGACGTTTCGCGTTCTCCTTGGCTGTAGCTTTCGGCGGACGTTTCAAGCTGGTGAGCACCTTGTGAGCATGATTGAAGCGTCCGACTGCCACCCACGCAACGAGTCGCGCAAGACTTTCCTCGTCCATCACCTTCCAGCGAAAGCCGTGGCATACCGGAGCGAAGTCGCAGGGCGCGAGTTCAAGAGGGGCGCGCTTCATATTTACCTTTCAGCGTGCCCGGTTCCTCTCGTGCGTTTTGAGTGTGGGTTCATTCGTTTCTGAACGGCCATTCATTTTGACGATACATTGGTCCCGCCGACCTTGGCGAGAATGGACCTCGCGCCTTCTCGGGAGCGTCAAGTTCATGACGAAACGCGACCCGAATTGGCTTCACGCCAGCGTCGGGCAGCGAAACCGCGGATTCTTCGGCCTTTGCACTTGGCGCACGGAGAAAAGCGGGTAATCATACGCTGATCGGCAGATCGCTTATGTAGAAACTGAAACTCATTTTGCGTCGCATCGGTTCGGTCCCGCGAGAAAACCGCGATTTTAATCAGGGGAAAGAGCCGCCGCAGCACGCGCCCAATCGGGCGCGGCTCGGCGTGCCTCCTTCCCCAGGCGCTTCGCGGTGCCTCTCGCGGGAGCGCGTTGGGTTCGCGCCCCTACTTTTTGTTTTCGTTTCAATTGGGGTGAGCCGGTCGGCGTCCAAGAAAGCAGCGCCCTGCTCGTATGGATGGCAAATGGCCAATTGTGCCAAAGCAACGGATGCGAAGAGTGCCCACAAAGCCAGGAACGGAACGGCTGTTCTACCGCAACGGGCAGTTGCGACAGGAGGAGTCTTACCTTGGGGGCGAACGGCACGGCGCGCGCCGGACGTGGCATCGCAACGGCGTGCTGGCATCGGAAGAGTTTTACGAACACGACTTGTTGCATGGAGAATGTGCGCAGTGGGCGGAAGATGGCCGCTTGCTGGGCAAGTTCCGGATGAACCACGGCACGGGCATCCAACGGGAATGGTTCGATGATGGCCGGCTCCACATGGAAATCTCCACGGTGAATGGCAAGTTCACGGGTCGCACGCGGGTGTGGCTCAGAGACGGGACGCTCGTTGTCGAACGGTGGACCGTCGAGAATCGCGAAATCACCCGCCAAAAATATCGCGCTGCCGCAAAGCAACATTCCGAGTATCCCGATTTCAAAGCCGATGGCGCCAGAGTCCTGCCGCGATCCAAAGTCGAGAAGCGGGAGTTCGAGTTGCACGCTGCCTGGCTGCTGTCGCGGCCAGATCGCCGAGAAGCGAACGAATGGTTGAGTGAGAGCAGCGCAAAGAGCCGTTCGCTAGGCCGCTTTAGCCACCGGCAGGCGACGAACTGCGTCGAGCATCTCTACCAGGCCGGTGCCAGAAATGTTTGGGCACTTTTCATTTCAGAATCGAAACGCGGTGAACAGTTCGCCGAGGCGATGTTGGTCGAACTACCGAAAGAAAAGAAGGCCCGCCCAAGCGTAAGAAAGGCGTTCGCTGGATTGCCGAAGACCGTCCGTCCCCCCGTGATGCCGGAGCGCGATTGCGGAGAGAGCCATCTCTATATCGCGCTGGAGTGAAGCGCCGTCGATTCGAGCACGACTGCAAGTTCTTCCCGCTCCTCGACGACTGCGAGCGTGCCTGAACCATCGCATCCGCCCAGCAGGTTTTTCGCGACAGCATCGCCCACGAGCTTTTCGACCGCATTCCGCATGGGACGCGCACCGAGCTTCGGGTGAAATCCCTTCCGCACCAGAAACGGCAAGACAGCTTCGCCGGCCTCCAAAGCGTGTCCGCGGTCGCGCAGGAAGGCGAGTTCAGCGCACAGAAACTTCTCGGCAATCTCCAATTGCACTTCGTAGTTCAATGGATGGAACACGAGAGTTTCATCGATGCGGGCGAACATTTCCGGCCGCAACGCTTGTTGCGCCCGACTGAGGACGTGTCGTTCCAACGTGGCGGCGCTGGAATGTTGCAGGCCGAGAATCTCCGCCGAACCGAGGTTCGATGTGAGCGCGACGTAGAACGGCGAGAAATCCAACGTCTTCCCGTTCGCCAGCGTCACTCGCGCGGCGTCCAGCAGTTGCAGGCAGATGTCGAGCACACGCGGGTGTGCCTTTTCGATTTCATCGAGCAGCAGTGTGCCTTCCGTGAGGCGCTGCCGTTCCATGCCGAGATAACCACACTCGCCGGGCTGCGAACCAATCAACACACCGAGGCTCCCTTGCGTTTGATACTCGGACATATCCAGCCGAATCAACGCCTCGTCTCCGAACAGGCGGCGCGTGAAGACGAGCGTTGATTCCGTTTTCCCGGTGCCGGTCGGGCCGAGCAGTAGGAATGTTCCGCGCGGCCGTCCCGGTTTCTTCAAGCCAAGTTGCCCGCGACGCAACACGGAGAGCATTCGCGGCAGCACATGAGCCTGGCCGCGAATCTCGCGCGGCATTTCGGCTTCGAGAGCGGAGAGGGATTTCAATTGTTCAGCGATGGACAGTGTTTTCATCGCAGAGATTGTTAGCGGAACACCGCGCACAGATTGTGCCCAATGCGCACAACACCCCCTCCGCTCATTGCTACAACACACGCGACACTTCGGAAGCACGGTGCTTCCGAAGAGAAAAGAAAAACTTAACGCGCAAAAAATGAAAAAACTTGGCAACACACTCCGAACGACAGGCCACAGCCTCGCTGTGGCCTTCAACATCAATCCACGGCTTCGCGGCACGCTGCTGCTCGCCGCCCTTGTCGCTCTCAACACCACCAGTGCCTTCGCTCAGGCATTCGGCTCAACTGAACTCAAGACGGGCATTAGCAACAGCCTCGCAGTCATCATGCTGTTTGGCTTCGTGCTTGGCATCGCTGCCGTCATCGCTGGCGGCTTCGCTATCCGGCGCGGGGACGTGGACACCGGCAAGCTGTCCATCATCGGCGGCGCGGTGATCGCCGCCGCGCCGGCCATCGCCTTTGCGTTCTTCAAAATCTTCGGCCTCGACACCAACTCCACGGTTGGCGTCGGCAATTTCTAATGCGCGCCGAGCAGAACAGTCCAAGCGGGGAGAAGCGGCTGATGCTCTGGCTCATCGCCATCACGCTTCTCGCCGCGCTCCTCGTTTGGCTGCTCTGCAAACTTGGTTTCCCGCTCACGCCCATCCTGGCTCACACGCTCATCGGACCAGTCCTATGAAGACAGACCTCCGACTCACTGACACGAATGCCGCTTCTGATTCCCAAGGCAAGACCTGGGGACTCGAAGGCAATCTTTTCTGGTATCTGGTCGGAGGGTTGGGGGCTGGCATCACGACGTTCTTTGTTCTCATCGTCGTCGTAAAAGCTGGCCTCCTTCTATCTTCGGTTCTCGCAGCAGTGCCATTGCTTCTGACGGTCGGTTACATCTGCGGACTGAGACAAGGCAAGCCCCCTGGCTACGATCGCGACGTTTTTGAACGCCTGCTCTCCGGCAATGGATTCTCGCCCCATGCCGGACCCTCTCCGCTCAAACACCCGTTCAACAAGCACTGAATCCATGAGTCGTCACATCCTCAGTCTGCTGAACGACGCCGACTCCGCTTTGCGCGAGAATCTGCATCGTCACGATCTCGACCCCACGGCGCGCGATCACATGGAACGCGCTTTGAACCATGTCCGGGAGGCATACATCGCCACGAACGAGATTGGCAAAGCGCGTTCCGTCCAGCGATTGGTCGGCGACTTGGAGAAGGTCGAGAGCTTGCTCACAAAGGTGCGTCACCGCGAAAGCCCAAGCGTCGTGACCTTCAAAGTTCGGGTCTGACCATGTTTGAGCGCCCACCCAACGGTTATCTCGTTCGCGACTTGATTGTCTTCAATCATCTCCGCCGCGGCGGTTACGTCGCCAAGGGCTTCGTTCTCGAAGCGCCCGACTTGACGAACAGTCCCATCGCCGACCTCAACGATTTCCAGGACCAGATTTGCCTGCTGCTGGCTTCTCTCCACGAGAACCAGCGTCTTCAGGTCCAATACTTCTGCGATTCGGACTACAAGGCGGAGTTGCTCCGCTACCAGCAGGAGACCGAGAAAATGTCGAATCCGTGGACGAAGCGAACACGGAACGAACGCTTCGCACGCTTCTGGCAGGCGATGATGGAGCGAAGGCTCCGCCGTCAGCGCGTCATTCTTTACGTCACCCGCGCTCTGGAAAACACGCCGAAGCTCGCGCAAAGCGGCAAAGGCCGGCGTGACTACTATGAAACGCTCCTCGACCAGCTCGTGACGGAATACGACCACGTTCACCGGCTGTTGCTCGAAATCTTCTCGAACACGGGCACGCGCGTCATGCCGATGGGCGATGCCGACCACTTCCGTCATTACGCGCGTTTCCTCAATCCATCGTTCAACGACCGTTTCGATTTTGATCCGTTCGACGGTTTCGATTCGGAACTCTCTCTCCAAGAAAACTGCTGGCACTCGGAAGGCAACGGACAAACAGAGTTCGGATTCTTTCTCGACGGTAACTACCACTCCGTAGTCGTCCTGACTCGCTGGCCGCGCACCACCTTTCCGGGAATCATCCAGCGGCTCACAAACCTTCGGCTGCTCGACTACACCATCACGGTCAACGTGGACCCGCTGCCGGTCGCGAAGGAAATCAACAAGGAGGAAAAGGCGCACGACCGCGTGGCCGGTGACTACGCGAGCGAGAAGAAAATTTCGTTGCTGACCGTGATGGAGAAGAAGCAGCGCAAGATCTCCGCGTTGATGCAGGGGCAAACCATCCCGTTCAACGCGAGTTTTATCATCCGCGTTTGGGACAAAAACAAGGAGGGGCTGAATGCGAAGGCTGCCGCGCTCAAGAACGCCATCCACTCGATGAACGCCGCGCAATACTTCGAGAGCACTTTGCCGACGACCTCGAAGAATCTCTTCTTCCAGACTTGGCCCGGCTGGACATGGGGCCGCTACGAACATCGCAAGCTCTATGCAGAGCATCGCTACCTCGCCGACATGCTGCCGCTGACGAGCACCTTCACCGGCCATCTCGCGACCGCTGAAGCCATTTACGACGGCCCGGCGCACAATCTCATCGGCGTCGAGACGTTCTCCGGCTCCGAGGACAACAAGTCACCCCAGCACGCCGTGTTGCTCGGCATGTCGGGCGCAGGCAAGTCGGTGACGATGTGCGACTTGCTTTCACAGACCGAAGGCTACTTCGCCTACACCGTCATCATCGAGGAAGGTCTCAGCTACGGCATCTACACGGCGACCGTGGAGGAAGGGGCGCGGCCCATCATCATTCATCCCGACGGCGACCTGACCATCAACTACCTCGACACGAAAGGTCTTCCGCTGACGCCCGACCATCTTTCCGCCGCTACCGCGCTGGTCGCCCGGATGATTGGAACGTCGGCCCAGGAGGACAAGCAGATGCTTCGACAGGCGCAAATCGCCAAATACATCAGCCTTCTTTACGAGGACTCGTTCCAGGATTGGTGCAAGAAGCGGCACGCCGAGTTGATGGACATCGCGCGTCACGCGCTCGCGTTGCAGAAATTCCGCGCCGAGCGAATGCCGCCGGGAGCGACGACGCTCGAAACTTTTGCGGACTTCCGAGACTGGAAGGCCAGCCACCTCAACGAGGCAAGCGAGTATCTCGCCACGTTCGACGAGGCCGAGGTGCTCCGGTTCCTCAAAGAACCCAAGACCAGTAAGGAAGTCCGCAACCTCGCTTTCGCCTACTTCGCACCGGAGGACTTCCCGACGCATCGGATGCTCCAAGAGTTGATGATGCTCGACCCGATGGGCACGGAGCGCGACCAAATCATGGAGATTGCCACGCTGCTGCTGCCGTGGTGCCGCGACGGCAATTACGGCTGCCTCTTCGATGGAACCAGCAACCTGTCGTTGACCGGCAAGATTGCGCACTTTGAATTGGGTTACATCCCGGAAAGCGCAAAGGAACTGAAGTCCGCCGCCGGCTTCCTCATCACGAATCACGCGCGCAAACACATCATCACCCTGCCGCGCGCGTTGCGTAAGCGGAACGTGTATGAGGAAGTCGCCCGCTTCCTCGACATTCCCGGCGGCCAGGAAATCGTGCAGGAGTCCTACGCCCAGCTTCGGAAGTTCAATTGTTGGAACATCTCCATCGTGCAGCAGTATGCGCGATTCAAGCAGAGCCGGATTCGTTCGGCCGTTTTCGGCAACAGCCGCCAGTTCTACATCATGCGGCAGAACGACCGGGCCGACCTGGACGACATGGGCAAGGACATCGCGCTGCCGGAGGTCACACAGCACGCGATCATGAACTACGCGCTGCCCGACCATCAGCCCGCCGAGAAATATGCTCCCTTTACCTACTTCCACACGGACTCCGTGCGGAACCTTTGCGGAACCGCCCACAACGTCGCGTCTCCAGAGATGCTCTACTGCTCCAGTTCGAGCGGCGAACACTTCGACAAACGCGCCCGCGAACTCCGCGCCAGCCGCAATATCGTGGAGGGCATCATCACTCACGCACGCCGCGACGCTTCGCGCACTGAACCCAAACCAGCCACCACATTATGAAACTGACATACTTCCTTTTTCCACTCGCAGTCACAGCCCTCCTCACCGGCTGCGCCGCCACCCGAACCATCAGCGATGTTGGCCTCGGCGCTGGCGGCGCAGCTCTCGCCCACGAGCTTTCGGACGGCAACCCCATTGCAACCGCGGCGGGAGCCGCCGGCGGTGTAATTCTCAGTGAAAGCCTCCATTACGCCGCCCGGAAGCAATCCGAGAAGGCATTCGCGACGGGCTACGAAAAGGGCCGCAGCGACGCGGTGAAGCAGCAGTATTGGCTTTACGTGGACATGCAGAAGCCGCGCAACCGCGTGGACAACGTGCGCCTTTACGAAATCCAGCTTCCCGAACAACGCATCGACGGCGTGATCTTCAAACCCTCAACCAAATACCTCCGCATCGAAGAATAGAAAGGACACCAACATGAAAACCAGCTCAACGAAAACCACCACCATGAAAAAACTACTCTGCATCACCGGACTCGGCCTGCTGCTGGCGCTACCGGCGCGTGCGCAGTGGATTGTCTTCGACCCCACCGCGCAAGTGCAATCCATCCTGAACACGGCCCAGGAGGTCGCCCAGATGATCACGCAAATTGACAATCAGGTGAAGCAAATCCAGCAACTCACCGACCAGCTCAACGAATTCAAGAATTACGAGAAGCTCTTCGGCGACCCCAAGACCATCGTCATTTCCACAGCCGCCCCTTTGTTGAACGAACTGCGGCGAACGGAGCTTGGCGAATCACTCGGCGCCATCATCCAGGCGGCCGACGGAGCCGACGCGCTGCTCTACGACGCGGGCGGTCTCTACAGCAGAATCGGCGCGACCTTCCAAACACCGAGAGGTGTCACCGTCGGGCGGAACACAAACGACTTCCGTCCCTTTGCCGCCATAAACGCGGCGACTGCAAATTATCAGGCCGTTTCAACCAATGCCGCGGCACGACGAGTGCAGTTGAAAACAGACATTGCCGCGACCATCGAGCAGCTTCGCACTGCTCAGTCCGACGCCGAGGTCCAGAAACTCAGCGCCACGTTGACCGGACTCTCCGCCGCGCTCACGGGCACCGAGCAGGAAACCAGCGAGGCGCTCGCCAACGCACTCGTGCAAGACATTGAGAACCGCAATGACGAGCGTAAACAAACCCGCGCCATCAAGGAACAACAGTCCGCCGCGTTCAGCGAAGCGATGGGGAATTACGGCAAGACCTTCAGATTGCTGGACGCTCCGACGACGTTCCCTAAGCCCTAACCGAAACACCCATTCGCCCGGCGTATGGCCTCCTTCGACTCATTGTTCCCGACCTTCCTGCAACGGTGCGCCGACCTGCGCATCGTGCTGCTGGTCGTTGCCTACATGCTCGTCATCGTCGGCATCATCATGACGGCGATGAGGAGGCCGTCGCCGCGCGCGTGGACGCGCCACTTTGTTCGCGTCATCGTGGTGATGTCGCTGCTCGTGTTCCTTCCGCAGTGGGGCGACCAGGTTCAGGGTATCGTGGCCAACACGGTGACGGACACACTCAAGGCCAACCCCGACCAAATCTTCACGGCCTACCAAGACACGCTGAAAATCAAACATTCGGAAACCGAGCCAAGCGGACTCTGGGACATCATCGCGGGCGGCACTTCGTCACTCGTCAACGCCATCATCAGCGGCGCGCTTTGGCTGCTGGCATTTGTCGCCTCACTGCTCGTTTTCTGGGCCTACATTTTCCAGAAAATCATCCTCAACATCGGCTATGCTCTGTCGCCAATTCTCATCGGTTTTATCGCCGTGCCGGCATTGAGCGGCGTTGGAAATCGCTACTTGCTCAATCTGATGGGCGTGCTGCTTTGGCCGCTGGGATGGGGTGCCGCCGCTCTCATCTCCCAGGGCATTCTCGATTTCATGACCGACCAATCGTTTCTCACGATTGACCCGACCTCGAATCTCTACGCGCTACAGAATTTGCTTGGCCTCGCCATCCTCAGTTTCTGGACAGTGTTCAGCACCTTCGCTGCGCCCATCATCATCCAAAAAGTTTTGACCCACGGGGCGGAAGCCGGAAGCCAACTTCTCGGCGGCGCTGTCGGAACCTTCCTGCAAACAGCCGCCACCACCGCAGGTGCCGCCGCCGTGGCCGCTCCCGTTGGCCGACCGGCTGTCACCGCTGCCGCTGCTGGTCTGGCCGCTGTCCTCAGCACCGCATCGCTCGGCGCCGGCATGGGCAGTGCCGGAGCAATCATTATCGCAGGGAGCGGACTGCCGCCCCGCAGCGCGCGTGGCCGTCCGGGCGACGACATTACCGGTGACCAAGCCGTCCGCGAACTCATCGCGGCGTCCCGGAACCAACTTCGATAACCTATGACCGCCACCACTGAACAACCGCGCCCCACTTCAACGCGCAACGGCCCCGCCTCGGTGCCAGCGCCGCGAAAGTCCTTCGACCCGACCCGCCTCTTTGCGCAGCGCGACCGCCTGCCGTGGGTTTGGTTTGGACTCGCCGTTGCCGTGATTCTCCTCTCGGTTTTTGACCGCTATCACTTGGTCAACACCTTCAAGCAGCGCGAGCGGGTCGTCATCATTGATCCCGCCGGGACATATTACCTCAGCCCACTGCTGGCCTTCGAGGAAGCAAAGGAACTGCACGCCCAGCAAGCGACGCTCGCAACGCTGGCTTTCCTCGAACGCAATCCGAAGGACTTCGACCATTTGGATCTGCTGAAGCAAATGTTTCTCAAGCCGGCCCTCGCCAAGGCTCAGGACCATCGCGGTCGCGAAGTGGCGGAGTTCAAGGCCAAGCAACTTCACCAGAAACCGGAGATTGCGAAGCTCGACATTCTTGCCACGCGCGAAAACGAAGTGCTCGTCCACGTCACCGGCCAGGTCATTCGTTCCGGCATCTTCCAGGACAAGGCGTTCACGGAAGCATTTCCCTTTTCGCTCAAATTGAAACTGCTCCGCAATCCGAACATGGCCTTGAACGGACGCTTTCCCACCGCCGTTGCCGACTTCAAATATGAAATCCCTCAATAACCTTTGTCGCTGCTTTTTCCTGTTGCCATTCACCTCCGCGCTCGCGGCGGACACGAGCGCAATTCAATCCGCGTTGCTTGATGAGCGCGTGGTCTATGGTATTCCGGTCGCAACCAATCGCGTCACCACCATCAGCTTTCCCGGCCCGATCGCGGGGATAGACGCGGCGGGTGTGACCACCGATCCGAAGATTCCGGGGCAGTTCCAACTCGCCCACACGCGCGGCTCCTCATTTCTCTCCGTCCGCGCGCTCGCGCCGAGAGCGGCGGCGAATGTAAACATCCGCTGGGGCAAGCACACTTACGTCCTCGAACTCGCCGAGAGTCCGAGGCCGGTGCTGTCGTTCATCTTGGAAACCAAACCGTCCAGCGCAGGAGTTCAACCCGCCCCCGTCGTCAGTCCGACGCGATTGCTCGCATTGCTCGACAAGGCGAAGGCGTTTCCTCTGCTCAAACAGCAGCAGCCCGAAGCCGTCGCCCAGGTGGATTTCGCGACTTTCACCGATCCGCCGAATGTCACTGACTTCAATGACTATGAAATCCGCATTGAAGAAGTGTTCCGCTTCAACCCGGAGGACACACTGGTCCTTCAACTCCAACTCAAGAACAAGACCGAAACCGCGATTCATTACCGCCCGGACAGTTTCGCGCTCTGTGTCGGCAATCGGCTTTACCAACAATCCATCAGCGATGCAGCCGGGCTGATCCCGGCCAAGCAAGAAGTCAGCGCCTACTTCGCCGTCACGGGCACACCGGACGGTGGACGCAATGAACTGTCGTTGAAGAACACTTTCAGTGTGTTGGTGGAACGCGTGGCAAACCCGCCGCCAGCAGCAGTCGCCCAGCAGCACCAACGTCGCCCGCCATCACCAACCAACCTCCCGGCGCTCCATGAATCCGCGCTCACTTCTCAATTTCCTCAAGACCCGGACCGGCAAGCTCCTTTTGTTCGGTCTGATTCTTGCCGCCGGACTGCTCCTGTTCGGCGAGGCGCGGAAGAAGTCCGTCGCAGAGGCGGACGCGCCGCCTGTCCGACCGCTCGCGCCGGACAAGGGCACAAATCACCCGCAACTTGTGCAGACCGTGCAGCGGGGGATGGAGGTGTTCCGCCCGCCGCCGCCAAAAGCAGAACCGAAGCCTGTGCCCGTCGTGACTAACGCGCCTGTGGCAGTCGCACCGCCAAAACCCGCGCCGGAACCGCCGGTTCTCCCGCCACCCATCAGCTTGTTCGCCGACAGCACGCGCCCGGAGATTGAGGCCAAAAAATTGAGTTCGGACTACGCACCTTTCGGTCGGCTGATTCCGTGCGAGACCGTCATCACGGTGGATTCGGCTTCGATTCGCACACCCATCATCGGCCTCATCACCGAGGACATCTATCACGCCGGACGATTGGTCATTCCGGCGGGCACGGAAGTTCACGGCACTGCGCA
The DNA here is from genome assembly GCA_016195405.1 of Planctomycetota bacterium. Lineage (GTDB taxonomy): Bacteria > Planctomycetota > Planctomycetia > Gemmatales > Gemmataceae > JACPZP01. The sequence continues at coordinate 30,501 of JACPZP010000060.1, forward strand.
GAGCGACCGCACGCGCGAGCGTCTCGCAAGCGGCACATCCTGGACGCTCGTCTGGCAGACCGGCGAGGAGATGCAACTGCGTGGCATCGCTCTCGACCGCGAGTTCGCTTCGAGCACAAATCAAGGAGGCTGGGGCATCACCGATGGAAGCGCTGGCCTTCGCGGGCGGCTCATCAAGTCCGACGACCTTGCAGAGATCAAACTTTTTGCCGCCACTTTCCTCACCGGCGCAGCCGGCGCGCTTACTGAGAAGGAGCAGACCATTTTCGGCTCCATCGACAGCCGTTCGCTAAACAACGCCCCGTTCAAAGGAGCAGACAAAGTCCTCAGCGTTTATGCCCAGCGCATCTTCGAGAGCATTCAGCGCGATGGGTTTTACGTCCGCGTTCCGTCAGGAAAGCAGTTTTATCTCTACGTCCTCCAAACCATTGACCGTGCCGAAGCGCGGATCGGCGGCTCAGGCGTTCCGTTCGTGCAAACCAACGAAATCACGAATGCAGAGTCGCTGGTTCCCCCTGCCGTCAACCAAGCCTCCGGCCCTCGACTCACTCAACCGCAAATCACTCCATGAAAATCCAACTTTTGCTCGCACTAATTCTTCTCGCCGGTTGCGCCGCGCCCAAGTCCGGCCAAGTGACGGTGACTCCGCGAGCAACTCTTCCTGTGGGCGAGGACATCGCCGACACAGTGCGGTATCGCGAACTGCTCAAAGGCTATCACGTCGGCCGCTACGTGGACCCGCACAACCGGCTTGTGATGCACGAGGGCCACCGTGTCTATCGTGTCGAATCACTCGCGGCTTGGAACTTTCATTCGCCGCCGCAGTGCGAGACTGGGGCGGTTGCAATCTCTCACCTGACGAATTCCGCATTTGTTCCGCCCCGATTGAGCGACGAAGCGATTGCCGAACTGAACCGGCAGCGTGAGGTCACACAAGCTGTGACGCGCCAGGCGCAGACCTTGAACGATTCCCTCAAACAGTTCAGCGATGCCCTCACCGCAACGCGCAGTGTGGCACAACAGAACCAGCGTCTTCGCGACCAGGTGACAAATGCAGAGAAGCGCATTGAGGCGCTCGAAACCGAGTTGCGGCGCAAATCCCAACCGAACACGACCCCGGCACAGGAACCGTGAGCCGCGGTCGCGCAACACCATGAAAGCAAAACACACTTTGCTGGCTTGTCTTGAAACGGCCCAGTTGAACTGAGTTCAGCACCGCTTCAGCCAGCATTGCGGGCAACCGGCCGAACCAATCGTGCCGCCCCGCGTCTTAAACAAACCAACACAACAAACCTCATTATGAGCAAAACGAAGACCCCGCCGACTGGCGGCTCCAACGGCGGCAATTCCGCCGCCCCCGGTGAACCCCGCGAGTATCGCAGCAATCCCGAAGTGGATGCCAAGATTGACGCCTACATCAAAGAGAACCCCAAGTATTGGGAATACATTCAGGCCATGCCCCGCGACCGTCTCGAACGCTCGCTGGTGTTGAACGAGGTCCAGAAGCTCGACCGGCAGCAACGCATCCGCGACGGGTTGATGAAAGAGATCAACCGCAACCCGGAGATGAAACAGGCTTACGAAACGCTCCTCAAGGGCGTGCCGGAGAACATGCGCGACATGGTGATGACGCAAGTCGCCAGCCAGGCGAAACGGGCCATTGCCCGCAGCCAGCGCATGACGTCGCAAACTTGATAAACCTCGCGCACGGCTTGGCTCGTTTGGACCGGGTGGAACACCACGAGGCTGCTTGACAAATAGAGGGATCGCAGCACGTTAAACGCAATCTGGTGGTTTGGATAGCCGCACACTATCCGCCCACCGGAGCGGTGGCTGCGGTCGGACGCAGAAGTTTTGCGTTTTCTCGTTGTCAGCGCGATGGAGGACGCGGGTGTTCATTCCCGCGTAACATCATCAGCGATGTTTCACGAGCCGGCCGCAGCGTCGCTTCGATGAGGCGTATGTGATAGCGGCTAACGACAACGTGCGGCTTGAGTATCGGTTCATGGAGTTCCTGAACCGGCTTGATGCCTTCTTGAAGGAGCACCTCGACTACCTGTTCCTCGTTCTGGTTTTCCTCTCGCTCGCCTTTCTCATCTGGCGTCTCCTGCGTCGCCGGCCACCTGACAAACCCAGCGGGCCAATAACGGTGGTTCCTCTCACGGGCATTTTCGATTTCATGCGCAGCCCGAAACCGTCGCACACAAGAGAGGAGGAACCACCGCCATTCGGCGGCCCGCGCGACGACTGTGGAAGCCGGGACGACAACGGAGACTCGCGATCCTTCCCGACGTGAACGAAATGGGGGCGTCCGCTGCGAAGAACTAGAGGTAACGGCGACCATGAAGACGAAGGCCAACGACATCGGCCCGAACGTCGCTAAGCTCCGCAACCGCCGGAAGCTGACGCAGGACCAATTGGCCGCGAAGCTCCAAATCGGCGGAGCCGAGATAACCCGTCAAGTCGTTGCCAACATCGAAGCCCGCCGCACCAGCGTCAATGACCAGCAAATCACCAAGCTCGCGAAAGTTTTGAAGTGTTCATTTGACGAACTTTTTCATGGCTCTTCATCAGCGGAACTTCATCGCTTTCAAGGAAACGGGAATTCGCGACCTCATCATCACCATTAACTGAGCACTCTCATCGTTGAGGGATTGCCGAAACCGACATCCAGCCCCATACTTAAATGGCTACGCGCAGGTCCAATCACAGTGACGACCAGCAGCTCGACCTTTTTGCGTCGCCGCCAAAAGCTTATGATGCCCCTCACCCGATACGGCCTGATGGCGGAGAAACATTGGCGGGAACACCGCCCCAAAATGATTCAAGAACTGGAAGCGGTAGGCCGCCTCCACGAATTGCTATTGGAGGCGCAGGTGAAGACGGAGGACGAAATGGACACCCTTCGCCGCCAATTGATGCAGCAGGGATTGACGGCGCAACAAGCCCACGACCAGGCGTGGGAGATGGTTCGAGAAAAATACATCCTCCTCCCCGCCGAGAACGACTAGAGCCGCAGCGCAACGAGGCGAACTACCGCATCACCGCGAGCGACCGTCTCGGCGAAGGTTCGCTGAAGCAGAAGTTCCGGCAGAACATCGCAGCGATTCAACTGCTGCGCGCAATGGAGGCGCAGCAACGACCGGCCACGCCGGATGAGAAAGCCATCCTCGTCAAATACTCGGGGTGGGGCGGACTGCCGCAGGTGTTCGACGGGGGCAATCGCGAGTGGCGCAAGGAACAAGTCGAACTCTCAGAACTGTTGACGGACGAAGAGCATCGTTCCGCCCGCGCCACGACGCTGAATGCCCACTACACCGCGCCCACGATAATCGCGGGCATGTATGTCGCGTTGGAGAGATTTGGTTTCAAGCGCGGACGCATCCTCGAACCCGCGTGCGGCATTGGGCATTTCATCGGATTGATGCCGGAGGAGATGCACCGACATTCTCTCATCACCGGCATCGAGATTGACTCCCTGACGGCTCGACTCGCGAAGGCGGTTTATCCTGACGCCGACATCCGGCAGCAGCCGTTTGAGGAAGCCAAGCTCGCCGACGGCTACTACGACGTCGCGATTTCCAACGTCCCGTTCGGTGACTACCAACCGTTCGACTCGCGCTTCAACGACTATCGCTTCCCGATCCACGACTACTTCTTCGCCGCCACGTTGGAAAAAGTGCGTCCCGGCGGGCTTGTCCTTTTCATCACCACCAAAGGCACGATGGACAAGGTGAACTCGACGCTTCGCGAATACCTCGCGCAGCGCGCCGAACTGCTCGGAGCGATTCGTCTCCCCAATGACGCCTTCAAGAAGAACGCTAACACCGAAGTCACGACCGACATCGTCATGCTTCGCAGATTGCGTCCGGGCGAAGCCCCGACGGGTTCATCGTGGACGAACACTGCCGAATTCACCAATTCGCTCGGGGAAGCCATTGACATCAACGAATACTTCGCTGCGAACCCGCGCATGATGCTGGGCGAGATGCGGCTCGCTGGTCGCATGTATCGCGACAATGAGCCGACGCTCGCGAGTGACGGACGCGCTTTGGAGGAAGCGCTCTCGGAAGCGGTTCGTTCACTGCCGGAAGCCATCTACCGTTCACGCAAGCAAGCTGTCGCAGAACCAACGCCCGAGCAGACGATTCCCGCGCCGGACTACGTGAAGCCGAACGCCTACGCGCTCGCGGATGGCGAGGTTGCCATTCGTGACGGCGACATACTCCGCAAACTGCCCGAACTTCCGAGCCAGATGCGCCAGCGGATTCGTGGACTCATCCAGGTGCGTGATTCCGTTCGCGAATGTCTTCGCACCCAGGTTGACGGCAGTGCCGAGGAAGCCATCACACAGGCTCGGTCGCGCCTCAACGAAGCGTATGACTCGTTTCTGTGGCGGTTCGGTCCGATTTCCGATCGCACGAATGCGAAGGCGTTTGCGAGCGACCCCGATTTGCCACTGCTGCTTTCGCTGGAGCATTACGACGAAGAAACCAAGAAGGCGGCCAAGGCCGCCATTTTTCGTGAGCGAACAATCCAATACAAGCAGCCCGTCCATTCCGTCGAGACCGCGAAGGAAGCGCTGCTCGTATCGCTGAACGAGAAGGGGCGAGTTGACTTTGACCATATAGGCGCGTTGCTCGGCAAGCCGGAGACTGAGTTTCTCCCCGAACTCAAGGGCGCCATTTTCCTCAACCCTCAGACCAACGAGTGGGAAACCGACGACGAGTATCTATCCGGGAACGTTCGCGCCAAGCTCTCTGTCGCCGACGCGGCCTGCATCACCGACGTGCGTTTCAAAGAGAACGTCGAAGCGCTGAAGGCGGTTCAGCCGGAGGATTTGCCGGCCAGCGAAATTGACGTGCGTTTGGGCGCGTGTTGGGTTCCAGAGCAGGACATCCAGAAGTTCGTGCATGAGTTGCTTCAAGTGTCATCGGGCATCGGTGTCAGCCATTCACCCGCGCTCGGCGCGTGGTTCGTTACTGCCGACTATCATGCGAAAAGTCAGGTGTCGAACACCGCCGAGTGGGGCACCGACCGCGCCACCGCCATCGAAATCATCCAAGACACGTTGAACCTCAAGACGCCGACCATCTACGACAAAGACCCACAAACCGAAAAACTCTACGTCAATCCGCAGGCGACCGAGGCCGCGCGCGACAAGCAGGAGAAAATCAAGGAACGGTTCAAGACATGGATCTGGTCGGATGATGAGCGGCGCGAACGTCTCGTCCGCCAATACAACGATGAGTTCAACAACGTCCGGCTCCGCACCTTCAACGGCGACCATCTCACCCTGCCGGGCGCGAGTCAGGCGGTGACGCTGCGTGCGCACCAAATGGCGGGCGTCTGGCGCACCCTGCAAACGCCAAACACGCTGCTCGGCCATGTCGTCGGCGCCGGCAAGACCTACACGATGGTTGCCGCCGCGATGGAATTGAAGCGGCTTGGTTTGGCGAGCAAGCCCATGTTCACGGTGCCCAATCACATGCTGGGCCAGTTCTCATCCGAGCTGCTCACACTGTATCCCGGCGCGAACATTTTGGTCGCCGGCAAGGAGGATTTCGAGTCGAGCAAGCGCCGCGAATTGATGAGCCGCATCGCGACCGGCAATTGGGATGCCGTCATCGTGACGCATTCGGGCTTCGAGAAGATTCCGCTCGCCGAGCGAACGAAGCGTGATTTCTACAACGAGCAATTGCACGAACTGGAACTCGCCATCCGCCAACACGCGGACAAGAGCAATCGCCGCCTCGTGAAAGACCTGGAACGTGCGAAAAAGCGTTTGGAGACCCGGCTCAAGCTGCTCACCGCCGACGAGAAGAAGGACAATACCCTGACCTTCGAGGAGCTTGGCGTTGACCGCTTGTTCGTGGACGAAGCGCACTATTTCAAGAATCTCTTCTACATCTCCAAGATGACGCGCATCGCAGGTCTGCCGCAGACGGCGTCCGAGCGTGCTTTCGATATGTTCCTCAAGGTCGGTCACGTCCAGCGCGTCAACGGCGGCGGGGGAGTGGTGTTCGCCACCGGCACGCCCATCGCGAACAGCATGGCCGAAATGTTCACAATGCAACGGTATCTTCAGATGAGCGCGCTGCGGACTCAGCGGCTGCATCACTTCGATTCATGGGCCGCGACTTTCGGCGAACCGGTGACGGCGCTGGAGCTTTCGCCCGACGGCGCAGGCTACCGGCTGAACACGCGCTTTGCGCGGTTCATCAACGTGCCGGAATTGATGCAGCAGTTCCGCCAGGTCGCAGACATCCAGACGGCTAAAATGCTGAAGCTGCCCGTGCCGGCACTTGAGAACGAGCGCGCAACCATTATCAGCGCACCCGCGACACCAGAGTTGAAGGAGTTGGTTGCGAGTCTTGCGCGTCGAGCCGAGGCGTTGAAGAAAGGCCGCGTGGACCCACGCGAAGACAACATGCTGAAGATCACCTCGGAGGGCCGCAAAGCCGCGCTCGACCTGCGGCTGGTTGCCCCGTCGGCCCGCGACCATCCGGACGGCAAAGTCAATCTGGCCGTCTCGCAGGTTTACGAAACCTGGCTTGATTCAGCGGAGAAGCGTTCGGCGCAACTTGTCTTCTGCGACCTCTCGACGCCCAAGGAACGCGGCTTCTCGGTCTATAACGACATGCGGGACAAACTTGTCGTAAAAGGAATCCCCACCAACGAAATCGCCTTCATTCAGGATTACGACAGTGACGCCGGGAAGCTCGCGCTCTTCAAGGACGTGCGCGCGGGAAAAGTCCGCGTGCTCTTTGGCAGCACGCAGAAGATGGGTTCGGGCACCAACGTGCAGGAGCGCCTCATCGCTCTGCATCACCTCGATGCCCCGTGGCGCCCCGCCGACGTGGAACAGCGCGAAGGAAGAATCCTTCGTCAAGGCAACACCAACGGGACCGTGCAGATTTTCCGCTACGTCACTGAGGGCAGCTTCGACGCCTATATGTGGCAAACGCTGGAGACCAAGGCGAAGTTCATCCACCAGGTCATGTCCGGCGATACCAGCGTGCGCCGCATCGAGGACATTGACTCAGCCGCGCTGACCTACGCCGAGGTCAAGGCCATCGCCTCCGGCAATCCGCTCGTCATGGAGAAGGCCAAGGTGGATGCCGACGTTCTCCGCCTCACCCGGCTCCAATCGCAACACAACGACACACAATATCGCCTTCGCTCAAATTTACGCCGCACGTCGGAGGAGATACCCATTTACCAGAAGCGCCTCGCCGCGGTTCAGACCGACATCGCCGCTCGACAGAACACTCAAGGCGACGCCTTCATCCTCGAAATCGAGGGACAGGAAATCCGCGACCGTGGCATCGCCGGTGAGCTTCTCATTCGTCGTGCCGAGCGTGTGCGTCGCACCGGCGTGGATGAACGAGTCGGCCGTTTCGCTGGTTTCGATCTCTGGATTGGATGGGGATTGCAACGCGCAACCTTGCTCGTGAAAGGAGCCGCCACCCACCAGGCCAATGTAACCGACTCCGCGCATGGCACGATTCGTTCGTTGGAACACACCGTCCAGACCTTCGAGGAAACCGCCAGCCATCTTGGTCAGACCATCAAGGACTCGGAGAAGCGACTCCGCGATTTGGAGCCGAAGATTGGCGCTTCATTTGAATATACCGGGCAGCTTGCCTCCTTGCAGAAACGCCAGCAGGAAATCCTCGGCAAACTCGACCTCAACAAAAACCAAGCTCCCAACCAACTCGAAGCGGCTGCGGGCGAGGATAACACCGAGAAACTGGAGGTGGGTGAAACCGTCGCGCCAGCGGAGACGAAGCCAGTTCAAAAGCCGACTCGCCGACGACATCACGGCGTCAAGGTATGAGGAAGGGAAGAACATTTGATTCGCGGGCTATCGCTTTCTCAACCAAAGAATGCGCTATCCGGCGGCTTGTGCCAGAACATCGAGTCGGACATCCTCAAATGCAGCCGCCGTGACCAACGCGCGTTCCGTGGGGCGGTCGCTCCCTGATTCCGGTCGCGCCTCGCCCCACGGAACGCGCGCTCGTCACGAGCGCGCAATCTGGGAACGCACTTGCGCCCCCTTCCGTCTGGCCCGCGTCGCGCGACGTTTCGCTCTGGTCGTCCTCGCACCACACGCGCGTTTCCTTCCCGCCGCTCCACTCCCGCACGCCGATAGCCAGACCGAAGCGTCCCTGCGAAATCATCCGAACACTGCGTCCCACCGACAACCACGGACATTTTGTGCCAACTAAGAGTGTATGCAGAACACTGCATACATTTCCCTTGCACGCGCCAGTGTATGCAGTAATCTGCATACATTAAAAGTTACACGGGCATCTTCAAGGCTCTGGCCGAGCCAACGCGGTTGCGCATCGTGGCGCTGCTGTTGCGAGCGCAAAAGGAACTGTGTGTCTGCGAATTCGTGGACGCCTTGGAGGAACCGCAATATCACATTTCCCGCAGCCTTAAGATCCTTCAGGCGGCTGGGCTGCTGGTGGAGCGTCCCGAAGGCAAGTGGGTCTATTACGCGTTACCGCCGGCAGCGGATGACTTCCAGCGATTCTTGCTGCAAGCGATTGCCGCGTTGCCCGAGAAGACACTCGCCAAGGATCAGCGCGAGCTGGCCCACCGCCTCAAGCTGCGTGAAGGGGGCAAGTGTCTGTCGGGGGTTCGGAAAATCCACCTTCTCAGCCGCAAACCGTGAACCTTCGCGCCTCCGCCATGCTCGCCACCGCCTTGCTTCCAACTCTCACCAGCGCGGAGGGCTTGCAGCTTTCCGGCGGAGTGGACGGCCGCTTCACGCACGAGAATCACCCGCAAAGCGATGAAGTCGAGTTGAACGGGCTGTTCCTGAATCTGCGCCAGGTGTGGGCCGACGAAACGGGCGACCGCTGGATTGGCGTGGCTCAGGTGGATTTCGACCACAACTTTGAGAGCATCGCGCCCTACCAACTTTACTTGCAATACAAAGGGCCACTCGGAAAGTGGAACGCACGGGCGGGGCTTTACCTGCTGCCGTTCGGGTTGCTCGCGACCTACGACACCGAACGCCTGCTGCTCACCGGGATTGAAAACACCAGCTTGGGCATCCGGCAGGATGTCGGTGCGCAGGTCTTTGGGCATTTCGGCGATTGGGACTACGCGCTATCCGTCACCGATGGTTTGAGCAACATCCGCTTTGTTGATTCGCGCGCGAATCCCGTTCTCAGCGCGCGGCTGGCTTATGTGAAGGACGACTGGCAGGTCGGATTGTCCATGCTGATCGGGCGGCCGTGGGCACGATTCGAGCCGCTGGTTGGAGGGGAAGAAAGCTCCGCGCGATTTACGCAGGAAAGACGCCTCGCGCTCGACGCCACAAAATCATTCGGGCCGCTAACGCTGCGGGCAGAGGCATCGGGCGGGACGGAGAGTGCTCGGGGCGTGTGGGGCGGTGTAGTCCTCGCGGATTACGCCCTGCTGCCGAAGCTCGATCTCAACACGCGCTACGCCTACTGGCATCGCGACGGCGACAGTCAGAGCATCGGCCTCGGTGTTTCCTACAACGTCTGGCGCGGGTTGTTCCTGCGCGTCGCAGACAATTACGAATTCGGCAAACGAGAGAAAAATGCGTTCACGACTCAAATCTATTTCGAGTTCAGCCATCGGTTTTAGCCTGCCGCTGCCTGTCGCGCTCGCGCTATGGCTGTCCGCCATGCCGCTGCGCGCCGACGTGTGCGTGTGGCGCGACCCAGAGCGCACCATGCAAAAGATTTTTCCGCAGGCCCGCGACTACAAGACGCGGACGGTGAAGATGACGCCCGAACGCATGACCGCGATTGAGAAGGCCATCGGCGTGCCGCTTGAGGACAGCGAGCGCAAAGAGTTCGACCTTTACGAAATCACCGGCTCGGTGGCCGGCAAGCCGCAAAAGCTCGGCATAGTGCTGGCGCTCGCGGGCAAAGGCGAATACGGCACTATCGAAGTGGTCATCGGCGTGAACAGCGGCGGCAAACTCGTTGGCGCTTACATTCAGCGCACGCGCGAGCGGGTCAGCAAGACGCTTCAATCGCCGGAGTTCCTCAATCAATTTGCGGGCAAAACCAAGAACGACGGATTCGACGTTGGCAAAGACATCAAGCCCGCAAGTGCCGACGCGGAGAATGCTTCGCGTGTTGTCGCGTTCGTCGTCAAAAAGATGCTCGTCTTCCATGACGTGCTAACCAGCGGAGAAAACAAACCATGAAAATACCTGGATTCATTATCGGAAGTCTCGCTATTGCGGCCACTGCCTCAGCAGCGGGCGTGTGTGATTCACCGGATTGCCCGGCGTGTCACGCGGTCGGCAATTCGGTCGCGTCTGCTTGGCCTGCTTTGATGGGCGCGTTCCTCATCGGAGCAGTTGGATTCACGGCGCTCAAAGCGAGGCGTGGTGGGACTGCGGCGATGCTCGCCTTGCTGCTTGCCTTTGCGGGCAACTCGTTTGCCGCCGACCAGAAAGCCACTGACACGAACGCAGCACCGGCCAAAATCACCATCGCTGAACTGCTCGCGAAGCCCGGCGCCTATGCGGGCAAGCAAGTCACCGTGAAAGCACGGCTGGCCGACGTTTGCGCTGCCGATGGCTGTCTGACGCTCAAAGACAAGTTCGATGTGATCGAAGGAAAGCCGCCGACGGAGGGCTTCAAGAAAACACCGAACGTCGGTGCGACGCTCAACGTCACGGGCACAGTGACGGTGAAGGGCGAAGGGCAGAAGAAGGAGGTCGCGATTGCCGTAAAGAACTTTGAGGAAGTGAAGAAATGAATTTGCTCACCCTCAGTCTGAAAGACCTTCGCCGCCGTCGCACGCGCTCCGCGTTGACCGTGGCGGGCGTGGCGCTCGCGGCGGCAACGCTCTTTAGCCTGCTCTCCTTCAACAGCGGCTACCGGCTGGCTTTGCAGAAGGAAATGAGCGATTCGGGCATCCACATGTTCGTTTCGACTGAAGGCTGCCCGATGGAAGCGGCGTCGCTGTCGCTGCACGGCGGCGAGATTCCAAAATTCCTGCCAGAAGAGCGCGTGCCCGCGATTCGTGCCGCGCCCAACGTCCGCGCCGCGACCAGCATCTTGATTTTCTCCGTGCCGGGTGAAGGCAAGCGTGTGGATTTGTTCTATGGCGCGGACGACGAGTTTCCGAAGCTCAAGCCGCATTGGAAGCTGCAAGGGAGTTGGTTCACCAATGAGCAATCCATCGTGCTCGGAGCAGAGGCCGCGCGCGTCGAGAAACGCACCGTGGGCGACAAGGTTTTCTTCCCGGAGCTTGAGGCTGAGTTCACCGTGTCTGGTGTATTGGAGCGCACGGGCAGCGAGGACGACGGCTGGTTTTACATCCCTCTGAAGACGGCGCAACGACTGTTCAAGAAGGAAGGCAAGCTCACCGGCGTCGGCGTCAACGTCGCGAACGTCGAGCGAATCCAGCAAACCAAGGAAGCGCTCGAACAAATCCCCGATGCCTACGTCGTGACCGCGCAGCAGATGATGGAACAAATCCTGAAACTCATCGGGTCGAGCAAGACGCTAATGTTCGCCGTGCTCGGCATCGCGCTCGCCATTGCGGTGCTTGGTGTCCTCAACACGGTGCTGATGTCCGTCATGGAGAAGCTTCGCGAGTTTGGCTACATGCGGTGCGTCGGCGCGTCGCCGCTGGACATTTTCAAAATCGTGCTTACCGAAACGGTGACACTCTGCCTTCTCGGCGGCGCGTTGGGCGTCATCGTGGGCGCGCTCGGTTCATCCGTCGCCGACCAACTCATCCGTCAAGTGCTGCCTTACGCGCCAGCGGGCAAGATGGTCGTGTTCGACGCTACGATGCTCGTGCTGACGCTCGTTGTCACCGTGGGCATCGGTGCGCTGGCGGGTTTGTATCCAAGTTGGAAGGCGTCGCACGCTTCACCGATGGAGGCCATCCACAATGAATAATATGATTGAACTGAGCACCGTGACGCGCAGCTACCACCGCGGCTGCGAACGCATCCGCGCGGTCAACGAGGTTACGTTTAGCGTCGCGCCAGGGGAGTTTGTGGCCATCGTCGGCCCGTCCGGTTCGGGAAAGACGACGCTGCTCAATCTTATCGGCTGCGTGGACAAACCGGATAGCGGCATCGTGAAGATTGAAGGTGAAGCAACGAACGATTTGGACGAAGCGGGTCTGACCCGCATCCGCGCTCGCAAAATCGGTTTCGTCTTCCAGCAATTCTTTCTGCTGCCGACCTTGACCGCGTTGGAGAATGTTCAGTTACCCGCCGTTTTCTTGCGTAACGGCGATCGCTCGGCCCGTGCCACCGAGCTTCTTGACCGCGTCGGCCTCAGCAGCCGCGGCTATCATCTGCCATCGCAACTTTCCGGCGGCGAAATGCAGCGTGTGTCCATCGCTCGCGCCCTTATCAATGAACCGAAGCTGCTGCTCGCTGATGAACCGACAGGCAGTCTGGATTCCGCGAACGCAGACATCATCTTGGCCACTTTGCGGCACTTGAATGCGGCCGGTCTAACCATCCTGATGGTCACACACAACGCGGAACTGGCGGCAAAAGCGGGCCGTATCATCGCTTTGAAAGATGGCCAAATCATCGCCTCTGCGTGACAAGCGCTTTCCAACACTCCACCACTCCTAACGAATTCGCCGTGACCAACGCGCGCTCCGGTCGGCGACGGGGCCTGCGCTCACTTCGCTCCGGCCCTCTTTGCCTTCCTCCCCACGCGCTCGTCTCGGCTGAATCGGCGCGCACACACGCGGGCTTCCGTCTGTCCCACAACGCGCGACGTTTCGCTCTGGTCGTCATCGCACCACACAAGCGTTTCCTCCCGTCGCTCCACTCCCGCGCGCCGCGAGCCAGACCGAAGTGTCAGGGGAAACACAGCAGCGTAGGCGCGCCTACACAAAGCCCATGCGGATGGGTCTCCAATCCAATGTTGGCTTGGGTGCGGGGCGGACGGTGTCAGGCGGTGGCGGAACGTCCGCAATCAGGCTTCGGCCAAAGCGAATCAGCATCCGGCTCTGCTCGACTTCGGGCAACGAATCCCACCACTTCTGAGAGACGACGAGATTCTCGGACACTTCGAGCGCCAGATGGAGGATGCCACTCGTGACAAGTTGGTTTGGCAAAGCCTTGAGCGACTTGAGCAGAAGTGAACCGTTTTTCGGCGACGCCTTGTCCCAAGAGAACACGACGAACCCGCCCTTGGAACCTGGCAAGATTGTCAACGTGACCCAATCCATCCGCCGCTCCAACTCACGCCCCGTAAACGTGACGTAGGGAAGAAAGGTTGTCGCGACCAAGAAGGTCGGAGTTCGCTCGAACTCCACCACGTAGCTTTCGAGCGCGTATTTGTCCAAGCGGAGCATCTCCTCGATCCGGAGTTTTCGTTTCATGAGTTCCAAAAAGAGCCGGAATTGGCCGGTCGCCTTTTCTGCGAAGAAATCGGGCGAATTTGCGGGCAGATTGCATTTCAGCATTTGGTGCTTAACGCAAATTTCCTGACAGACGGAGCGATAAACCAGACAGGCGAGCTGGCGTGGACTCGCGACGAACGCTTCCTTCTCCACGCACGCGAACAGTGAGTCGTCATGCTCCTGACAGAAACCCGGAAACGTGGTTGCCTCACCCACACCGACCACCTTCGGCTTGAAGCCAACGGGTCGCTTGCCGGCATCTTCAACAGCCAAAACGAACTGGAGAACATGACCGCCGTCATCCGCCAGGCGCCTCAACCACGATTCCGAAAGCGTGTGGGAGCGAATGGGATTTCCTGCGCAATCCTCCACTCCAAACAGACAGCCGAGGAACGGCTTCTCTAAAAAACGCCCCATCGTTCGCACCCGTTCGTGGAACTCGCCAATCTTTTTCCCCGCCACCTGGCCTTCCGCTGAAATTTTGTCATCCTGCATCGCACGCATTCTGAATCTGGAATCGCTCCACGTCCATTCGGTTGACGCCTCTTGGCCGTTTGCCTCGACCTCACGCACTTGTTGCCAGCGCTTCGTGAGGGGCGATAAACTCTCCGCATGGCTGGCCCAACTGAACGGACAGTGAAGCGTTTATTCGCTCTCTCGCGGAACCGCTGTGCTTACCCCAAATGCGAGACGCCAATCGTCAATCCAAAGACCGACACCATTATCGGCGACATCTGCCACATCAAAGCGCACAACTCAGGAGGACCGCGTTACGACCCAAATCAGACCGAGGAGGAACGACACGCGTTCGAGAACCTTCTTTTGCTGTGCAAGGTGTGTCACCGAATCGTGGACGACCGCCCCGACATCCACACGGTCGAATTGTTGAGGGAGCTAAAGGAGATGCACGAACGGAACGGCGACATCGAACTTTCCGTGGACGCCGCACGGATGGCGCAGAGACTTTACGCAGCGAGCCACGTTTCGATTCAAGCCTCCGACAATGCTCAAGTGATGGTCGCCAGTCCCGGCGCGATTCAGGCGCAGCAGGTCGTAATCAAAACGACAAAGCGCAAAGCTCCGTCGGTGCTTCCGACCCAAGGCGCAATCGGACACAATCTCGCCAAACGCAACTACACGCTCCACCTGATGGAACGCTACAACGATTTCCAAAAATGGGATGCGTCCAAGTCCGGTGTCGGCAAATACATCGTGCTCGGCAGAGCCATAAAGAAGGAGTTCGGCGCCAAGTGGGACTTGGTTCCCGAGTCTCAATTCTTCCGTGTGATTGCTTTCATCCAGAAGCGTATTCTCAATTCCAAGCTTGGGCGGATCAAGAACTCACGGGGCGAAAAAAGCTTTAGCACTTGGGAAGAATGGCAACAGGAACACTTCGGCAGCGAACCGCACTAAACCGCCGTGACCAACGCGCGTTCCGCTCGGCGAGGGGGCCTGCGCTCACTTCGCTCCTGCCCGTTCTGCCTTCCTCCGCGCGCACTCGTCACGGCTGAGTCATTCGCGCAGTCGCGCGGTGCTTCCGTTGGGAGCTTGGCTCGGTCGCTCCGCTACTTCCTCCGTTCCGCTATGTGCTGCACTGCGGAATCGCGTCATGGGGAGCGAACTGCCGTCGGTGGACTTTCGCCTTGTTTTCCTATCAGCGTCGCCAGATGCACTACCGCAGCCATCCATTGCATCGTGGCCACGACGAGATACCAGCGGTGCCATTCGTAGAATCGGTCGTCGTCGGCGACACTGCGGCTGACCGGGTCAAGCATCGTATCAAGGCGCGGGTGAATCCAGAATAGCGCCGCGAGCGTCAGCGCGAGCACGGTCCACGAAAGCCATGCCGTGCGAGAACCACCGCGCGACCCGGCCCTTTGCCGGACGGCCAGCATTTGCCATAGCAACAAACTAAGCGCGGCTACGCCGAGAACATTGAGTTGGTTCGTCACTTGCTGCGTGATGAAACCCTGCCGCATTTTGCTTTTCAGCACTTGATGCCCGGTCGGCACGACGACGAGCGCGTAGAACGTGAAGCCGCCGAGCCAGACGGCGAAAACCAACGTCACAAGATAGTGGAGAACGGCGGGCAGCGTTCGGCGCGACTGCGAAGTTTGCGAAAAGTGTGGCTCAGTCATTCTTCAGGGAGCTTGGTAAAGCGCCCGTAACGCAACGCCAGGGTCGGCAGCACAAGCAGATTGAGCGCGGTCGAAGTCACCAGACCGGCGAGAATCACGATGGCCATTGGCCCTTCGATTTCGCGCCCCGCCTCGCCGCTGCCGAGGGCTAGCGGCAGCAGGCCGAGCGCGGTCACGAGCGCCGTCATCAGGATGGGCACGAGGCGTTCTGATGCGCCGCGTAACGCCGTCTCCAGGTTCCACTCGCAGTCTTCTTCCCGCACGAGATGATCGAAGTGTGAAATCATCATGATGGAGTTCCGCGTGGTGATGCCGAACAGCGTCACGAAACCAACGAGTGTGCCAATTGAAATCGAGCCACCGCTGGCAAACGCCGCCAGCACGCCGCCTACGAGCGCGAAGGGAACATTGGCCAGGACGAGCAAAAGATTGCGTCCGCTGCGGAACACAACGGCCAGCAGCATGATGATGCCCGCCGCCGCCAGCAGTGAGTGAAGCAGGAGTTCCGTCCGTGCCGCGCCTTGCGCTTCCGCCGAGCCGCTGAAGACGGGATAGACTCCTTGTGGAAACGGAACCCTGTCGGCGATCTGCCGTTTGGCGTCGTTAACGAAAGACACAATGTCCCGTCCCTGCACGTTGCAGGTGACTTGTTGGCGGCGTTGCGCACCGTCGTGCTCGACAATGCTGCGGCCGGTGGACGGGAGAATCTCCGCCAGCTCGCGCAGAGGCAGGCGAAGACCCTGGGTGTTGCGGAGCATCAGGCCGCCGATGCCCTCCGCGTCCCGCCGCGCGCCCGGCTCCAGCAGCACCACCACGTCAATCACGCGGTTGCCCTCGTAATGCTGCGCCGCCTCCGCGCCCTGATATGCCGTCTCCACCGCTTCGAGCACCTCGACCGGCATGAAGCCGAACTGCCGCAGCCGTTCCGCGCGCAGTCGCACCACGACTTCGGGCGCGCCCGGCTGGTAAGGCAATTCCACGTCGGTCGAGCCGGGCACTTGGGTTAGCACCTCACGCACCAGGGCCGCCTGGCGGTCAATTACGTCAAGATCGTCGCCGAAAATGTTCACCACCACCTGAGCCGTGACGCCGGAAATCGTCTCCTCAATTCGTTCTGCGAGGAAGGGCATCACCTTAAACGACACACCGGGGAACTTGATGAGCGCCTCGCGGATTTCCGCCATCACGAATTCCGCCTCCTCGCCGCCGAGCGGATTCAAGTCCACATGGAACTCGCTGTAGTGCGTGCCCCAAGTGTCTTCACCGTTCTCCGCGCGACCGGCCTGCTGAGAAACGGAGCGGATGTGCGGGTTCTTGAGCAACTCTGCTGTTACCTGTTTGCCGAGGCGCAAACTCTCGTCCAGGGATGTGCCGGGAAACGCCGCCATGTGGACGATAAAATGACCTTCGCGGAACTCCGGCAGGAATTCACCACCGAAGAACGGCAACGTCGCCGCCGCTCCAACGCATAACACCGCCACGAGGGTAATGACCTTGCGCGGATGGCGGCTCACTGCCTCCAGCCGGCGGCGGTGCCAAGTCTTCAGCCACGTCACCCACTTCGGTTCTGTGTGTGGTTTCACGCGTGAGAGCAGCGCGTAGCAAAGTGCCGGCGTGACGGTCAGCGCCACCACCAGCGATGCCATCGTGGCGAGGATGAACGCGGTAGCCAGCGGCGCGAACAGCTTGCCCTGCACTCCGCTCATCGTGAGCACCGGCAGGAACACCAGCGCGACGATGAAGGTGGCGTAAACCACCGCGCTGCGCACTTCAAGGGACGCATTCAACACGACGGAGAACAGAGATCGGCCCAGGCCGCGGCTCTGGCTTTCCCGCAGTCGCCGCAGGATGTTTTCCACGTCGATGATGGCGTCGTCCACCACCACGCCGATGGCGATGGCGAAGCCGCCGAGCGTAAGGGTGTTGAGTGTGACGCCGAAGCGGTCGAGCACCATCACCGCCGCGAGAAGGGAGAGTGGAATCGAGGTGAATGAAATGAACGCCGTGCGCAAATCGAGCAGGAAGAGGAACAGCACCACGACGACCAGCACGCCGCCAAGGAGCAGCGAGAAATTGATGTTGCGTAACGATGCCTCGATGAATGTCGCGGGCCGGAACAGCCGCTCGTGAACGCTGATTTGCTCGACAGCAAAGGCCGACGCCATCTCCTGCAATGCGCTTTCGGCGGCGCGGGTTACGTCCATCGTGTTTGCCCCATACTGGCTCGATAGCAGGAGAATCACCCCGTTGGTGCCGAGAATTTGCGCGTCGCCGAACTTCGGCTCCGCGCCGCCCACCACGTCGGCCACGTCCTTGAGCCGCACGCTGACACCATTGTGATGCGAGAGCACCACGTCGCCGAGTTCCGCTGGAGTGAGCGCCTGACCTTCGGTGCGCAGAACGACGCGCTGGTTGGGGTTGTCCACGAAACCCGCGCCCCGCACGGCGGTGGATTTTTTCGCCGCCACGAGCACGTCGTCAACCGCGAGGCCGTAGGCGATGAGGAGATCGGGCTTCACCCGAATTTGAAACTGCCGCACTTCGCCGCCGAAGATGTCCACCTTGGCCACACCCGGCACACCGAGAAGTCGCGGGCGCGCTGTCCAATCCGCGAACGTGCGCAGTTCCATAGGCGTGCGATTCGTCGAGGTGAGACCGACGGCCAGGAAAAGGCTTGTCGTGGAAGTGAGCGGCCCCATCTTCGGCGACTTGACGCCTTGCGGGAGCCTGCCGCCAACCTCATTCAACCGCTCGGCGACCATCTGGCGGGCGCGGTAAACATCGGCGTTCTCGCGAAAGACGAGCACGATGGCGGAGAGACCCTGGATGGACGCCGAGCGAATGGAGGCGAGCGCAGGCGCGCCGTTGAGTGCCTGCTCAATGTGCCGCGTGACAAGTTGCTCGACTTGCTCCGGCGACAGACCGGGCGCTTCCGTCTGAATCACCACCTGCGGCGGCGCGAATTCCGGGAAGACATCAATCTTCGAGCGGCTGGCGATGAACAAGCCGTAGCCGACGACAAGGCAGGCCAGCGCGATGACGACGCCACGGAAGCGGAGGGAGAATTGGACAATGGCGTTGAGCATTTATTCTCTCATCCGAATTCCCGCCTTGAGTTCCTCGGAGAGCAGCGTTTGCGCACCGCTCACCACGACGCGGTCGGTCGGTGCGAAAGCTGTGGATGCGAACCAACCGCCCTCCAGCGATTGAGTCAGCGGCACTTCTTTGCGAGTGAATTGTCCGTCACCTATCTGCACATACGCCCATGCCTTTCCGTCGGCGCGCACGATCGCACGATGCGGCACAAGCACTCCCGTTCGCGTCGCGCCCATCGAAGGCAAGTAAGCCGTCACCGCCGCGCCGGGCGAAAGGCGCGCAGCGTTGGGCTTGACGAGGAACAGAAATCCAACGCCCTGCGTTTGCGAGTCCACCGCCGGAGTCGCGCTCACGAACTGTGCCGTGATGGACCGCTCGGCGCTGGAAAGTGTGACCAGCCTCGCGCCGGTTGGCGTGCCATCCACCGTTTCGCCTGCTGGCAAATCAACCCGCACGAGCGCCGACTCTCTCGCCGTCAACGCGCGGGCGAATTCCAGCAAATCCTTGCGTTCCGCTAGCACCGGCCCCCAGCCGGCCACGAGCCGGAGGCGCACCGATTCGATTTGGATCTCGTCGCGCCGGGCCGTTGCCTCGGCGGCCTGCAACGCGCGGGCCGAAGTGTTGTTTTGCGTCTGCAAGACTCTCAAACGTTCAAACTCCTGGCGCGAGGCGTCCGCCGCCGTTTGCGCGGCGGCCAGTTCAGTGACCAGCACCACCAGCGGCGCCACATCGAGCACACGCCCATAGCCTTTGGCCTCCGGCTTCAACTCTGCCACCCTCATCGGTTCAACTGCCAGCCCGATGCGCGCGTGTGTCGCTTCGTCCAGCGTGACGATGGCGTCGCCAGCAGGCGAACGCTTCACGCGCGACTCGGCCAAGACGGGTTTTTCGCGTTCGCGTTCCTTAGCCTTCTCTGCGCTCATTTCGCGGTAAGTGAAAATCAAACTGCCAACCACGGCGACGGCGATAAGCACGGGTAAGATGATATTGAAAATTCTTCGTTTCACGGTTGTTCCTTCTCCGTCGGCGACCGGCTTTCGATGCTTTGTTGCCACACGGGATTGAGCGGACGCTGAACCGCATCTTCCAGCGCGCCGACGGCTTGAATCGTTTTCAACTCGCCATCCCATTGTTGAAGTTCAGCGGCGGCGAATTCCACGTCGGCGGCAAGCAAATCGATGCGGTCGCTCACGCCGACGTTCACCTTCCCGGCAATGGCTTCACGTTGTTGGCGCAGTGACGCGACCAATTCGCCCAGCGCCTTGCCGCGTGCGGCGGACGCGCGAAAACCGGCGAGCGCGCGGTCAATCTCGCCCATTGCCTTCGCCTGCAACGCGACGAACCGTGCCGCCGCCTCCGCGCGACGGGCTGAAGCCGTGGCGATGGGGCCTTGATTCTGGTTGATGACGGGAATCTCGGCGGTGAGGCCAAGTTGCCATTTGCTTTCACCTTGATCCCATTGATAGCCGGTGCCGAGGTGAATGTCGGGATATTGCCTGGCGATTTCGAGTTGTAACGAGGACTGCGCGGCTTCGTATTCCATAAGCGCGGCACCGATGTCCGCACGGCTGGTCAACGCGCGCTGTCGCACTTCGCTGGAGGTCAA
This sequence comes from Planctomycetota bacterium, assembly GCA_016195405.1. Taxonomy (GTDB): domain Bacteria; phylum Planctomycetota; class Planctomycetia; order Gemmatales; family Gemmataceae; genus JACPZP01. The sequence continues at coordinate 50,730 of JACPZP010000060.1, forward strand.
CTCATCGGGCGACGAAAACTCTCCATCAAACCGGAATACGGCTTTCGCAAGCGCAGCTTCAGGCACGCCCAGCGCCGTCGCGACTTGCGCGCCGGCTTCGGCTGCACGGCGATCGATTTCCAGAGAGTCGGCCTGCAACTTCTGCAACCCGATGCGTGCGGGCGCGACTTCAAGGGCGGCGATGGTCCCGGCATCGGCGCGCTGTTGAAGTGAAGTGAGTAGTCGCTCCTGGGCTTGCGCTTGTTGGCGAAGCAACTCCTGCCGTCGCGCCGAGTCATGGAATTCGATGAGTGCCGTGCGGAGACTGCTGCGCACCCGCCAGAAAGTAGCGGCGATGTTGAGTTGGGCGGAAGAAGCCAGATGTTGCGCACGGGCGATGCGATGACTGCGTTTGCCGGCGGTTTCAACCGGCCAGTCAATTGTCATCGCCGGCATCCACGGCGAGACTCCGTTTACGGCACTGAAGTTGTAGCCCGGTGTAACCGCGAGGGTCGGATTGGGCCGCCCACCCGCAGTGACAATCTCGGCCTCGCTGACGCGCCAATGGGTGCGGGCGACTTCTAGGTCAGGATGGAAATGGAGCGCAACCAGCGTCAGGGTTTCCAAATCCCATGATTTCAGCGGCCACTCGGCGAGCGCACGGCCAAGATTGAGTTCAAGGAATCGCTTGAGCGCCGGGGCATCGATCGTGCGGGCTTCGAGCGAAGCAGCGGTCTCCGCGGGGGCCAGCGGCTTTGGGTCGAAATGAGCACAGCCCCACCCGAACAGCGCCACGACCGCGAGCATCGCGGAGAGCGTCGGCGGCAGCTTGAAGGGAAGATGAGTGCTTCGCACCCTGCGAGCGTAGTGGGCCGCAGGCCGGTGAACCTTAACCGAACATTACAGCTTTTTAAGGTTTCATCGGTGATTGAGAGTCGCTTGACGGAGAGCGCATGACTAGCATCCGATGTATGCGCGTGCTGGTAGTTGAAGACCAGAAGAGAACCGCCTCGTTTATTCGCAAGGCGCTGCTCGCCGAAGGTTTCGCCGTCGATGTGGCCGAAGACGGCGAGACGGCGCTGGAACTGACCGGCGCGACGACCTTTGACGCCATCGTGCTCGACATCATGCTGCCGGGACGCGACGGACTCAGCGTGCTGCGCTTGCTGCGGGAGCGACGCATCTCGACGCCAGTGCTGTTGCTATCTGCTCGCGGTGAGACCAACGAGCGCGTGGAAGGGTTGAACGCGGGCGCGGACGACTACCTGCCCAAGCCTTTCGTGCTCGAAGAACTGTTCGCCCGGCTCCGCGCACTCGGCCGACGTGGCGGTGAACAGGCGTCTTCAGTTTTGCGCGTGGCCGACTTGACCCTCGACACGGTGAGCCGGACGGCGCGGCGCAGCGGCAGGCTCATCGAATTGTCCGCACGGGAATTTCGCCTGCTCGAACTCCTGATGCGAACACCGGGCCGCGTGTGCAGCCGGATGATGATTCTGGAAAAAGTCTGGGACTACGGCTTCGACCCCGGAACGAACGTCGTGGAGGTTTACGTCTCGCGGTTGCGCGATAAAATTGATGAAGGCAAAGCATCCAAGATGCTCCATACCGTGCGCGGCGTGGGTTACGTGCTCAAGGAGGCGCAATGACCATCCGCACCCGCCTCACCTTCTGGTATTCCGGGATGCTGGTCGCGTCGCTCCTGTTGATGAGCGCGGTGCTTTATTACGAACTGGTCTATGAGCACCGGGCCGAAGTGCCCGCGCAGCAGCGCGAGCAGACGCCGAAGCAGATGGCGGACATCATCTTTCTCTACGGAGCGCCCACACTGATTCTGCTGCTCGTGGGCGGCTGGTTTCTCATGCGTCGCACGCTCGCGCCGGTCACGGCGCTGACCGATGCCGCCGAGCGCGTCCACGCGGAGAACCTGCGCCACCGTCTCACGCGCTCCGGGAATCAAGACGAACTCGACCGCCTGACCGGCGTCTTCAACGACATGCTGGGCCGCTTGGACGAATCCTTCCGCCGCATCCGTTCGTTTACTCTTCATGCCTCACACGAATTGAAGACACCGCTAACCATTCTCCGTGGTGAAATGGAAACGCTCCTGCGCGACGCGAAGACCCACCCAGACCATCACGAGGCGCTTGAAGGAATGTTGGACGAAATGCAACGCATGGCCCGCATCGTGGACGACCTTGCGCTGCTCACCAAGGCTGGTGCTGGACAAGCGCCGCTGGTTTGTGAACCGGTGCGTTTGGATGAACTCGTGCGCGAAGCCTGCGAAGACGCCCGCATCCTCGGCGAACGTCAGGGCATCACCATTGAACTCGTCGCATGTGATGCCGTCACTGTGACCGGCGACCGCCATCGTCTGCGGCAACTATTCTTGAACCTCGCGGACAATGCCGTGAAACACAACGAGCCGAGCGGGCGTGTCACCGTGAGTTTGCGGCGAGTCGCCGATGGGACACAGGTGGAGTTCGAGAACACCGGCTCCGGCATCGCCCCCGACCAACTCCCGTTGGTCTTCGACCCGTTCTTCCGTGGCACTGAAGCTCAACGCGCCAAGCGCGACGGCTGCGGCTTGGGTCTGAGCATCGCGCAGTGGATTGTCCACGCTCACGGTGGGACCGTCGCCGTCACTTCTGACACCGGCAACCTGACAACCATTACGGTAACGCTGCCCTTGTCCGATTGAATCTTCAGACCGGGCGCGACGAACGCAAGACCAGCAACCCGCCCGCAATAAACAGAATAGCACTGTATCCGAACGCGACCGATGTTCCAAAACCCGTCCAGAGCAGCCCCACAATCAGGCTCGATGCGAAATCGCCGATGCCATTGACCGTGGCGAGCGTTCCGAACGCCATGCCATGATGTTCCTCTCCGACGAGTTCGGCGCAGAGGGAATCTTCGAGCGTTTCCTCTATTGCCACATAGATACCGCCCACAGTGAAGATGGCCGCCAGTGTCCAGATGGTTATCGGGAGCAGGATGACACCAAGCGCCATCAGTGCGGCGAGGAAGTAACCAGAGGCCAGCAACCGCCCTTTGTTGAAACGGTCGGCCAGCCAACCCGCAATCATGGAGAACGTCGCGTAAAGCATGTTGTGCAGAACGTAAAGTCCGGTCGCTACGCTGGCGGCTTTCACTGTGCCAAGCGTCGGCGTGAGCTTTTGTCCGGCCAGCAGAATGAGCATCGTGTGCGCGAAGTCGCCCGCGCCAAACAACCCGACGGCGACAAGGAATTTGCGGAAACGCGGCGGTAACGCCCGCAGGCTTTCGCCAAATGAAACGTGCGACACGGGCTTCCGCTCCTTTTCCTTTACGACAAAGGCAATCAGCGCCGTGGCCAGGGGTCCCGGAATGAGCGTGAGCGCGAACAGCGTCGGATAATGGTGATTCACGACGGGCAGCAAAAGGAACGCCGTTGCCGGCCCGACGATGGCCCCGAGTGTGTCCATCATGCGCTCGAAGCCGAAGGCGCGGCCATAGGTCTCCTTTGTGACCGAACCGGCCAGCAGCGCCTTGCGAACCGGTGTCCGCACCCCGCGCCCCAGCCAGGCGAATGACCGGGCCATCAGCACATGCCACGCGCTCGTGGCCAGCCCGAACGCCGCCGTGCCGAGCGCCGTCACGACGTATCCCGCCACCGCAACGGGCTTCCGTCGGTGCAGCCGGTCGGTGTAGTAACCCGACGCCATTTTCGCAAAGCTCGAAAGCCCATCGGAAACGCCTTCGATGAGTCCGAGCCACGCCGCAGCCACGCCCATTGTGGCAAGAAACGCAGGCATGACCGTCGTGGCGATCTCGTGTGACCAATCGCTGAACAACGATGCCAGTCCGATGCCAAGCACGGTGCGGTTGAGCCAGCGGCTGCGCGTGGGGTTTTGCTGGTCCGACATGACAATAAGGACTACAGAATGCGCAGCGCGATGGAAACTCTTGGCTTTTGGAATAGCGATATGGGCGGCGACAACACCTGCCTGAAATCTCCGTGACCAACGCGCGTTCCGGTCGGCGACGGGGCCTGCGCTGATTTCGCTCCGGCCCGCTTTGCCTTCCTTCACGCGCGCTCGTCACGGCTGAGGGAATCGTGCGGTTGCGCGGCGCTTCCGTTGGGAGCTTGGCTCGGTCGCTCCGCTACTTCCTCCGGCCCCGGCTGCCCTCCTGCGGAATCGCGTCGTCTCCTTCGCCAACATCCCAACCGAAGCGGTCAAAGTCTCAATCCTGATTTTCATCAAGCTGTTGCACCGAGACCGTTGCATCCGCGTCTATAGGGTTCTCGATCAGGATCAGTTGGCCAAATGCAGGGGACCGAATCGGTGTCACTTCCACACGAAAGCTCCAGCGCGCTGTGCCGAAAAACGTCAAACGCCACTCGAAGACGTGCGAGTTGATTCGGCCCTCTATCGTGTGGCACTTGGCTGACTGCGCGGAGGGCAATTCTGTGAACGCAAAGATGCCGATGCCCTGCTTGCCATCGGCGCTGCAATCGCGTCGTTCAAGGAAACGCCTGACAATCGCGATAGGTTCCCTGAAATACGCTTGAAACTCCTTGCTGACTACAGTCCGTGAAAGCTCGTAAACAATCTTCGCCAATGCCCAATCCGTTTCCCAAGGCCGGGTCTCGCGGGTAACAACCACGCGCGAATCCAGTGGGCTTGAACGAAAGCCTTCCCCGATCACTGGATTGTAATGCACTTCTCCGGGCGCATCGCGCAATTGCTTCAGCAAAGCATCGACTTCTGAAACGATTCGTTCTTCCGGCAACCCAAGCGCCTTCGCTCGAACCTTGGTGATTAGCCGGGCGCGAAGATGGGGCAGATCACGTTCGCAAATCTGCCCGTTGGTTGATGCGATAGTCAGAGCATCGAGAGACTTCAGTTCTGCCTGCGGTTTGAATACGCCATCCCTGACCACCGTTCTCACCGGTTTCCCGTCAGGCGTATGCTGAACGCCGTCAAAGTGCGACCAGAGGTCTTTTGCTGAAATCCCAACCCGCTGCGCCGCGTCAACGATCCGCTGGTCGTTCGCGAGCGCGCGATCACACACTGCGCCAAAACGACTGTTACAACAGCGGCAGAGGTCGGTGGTGATAATTTTGCCGAACACCATCTGCGGGATGATGTGTTCGTCACTTCTTGGTCTCGGACCGAATCCGTCCTCGCAATCCACTTGATAGCTGCTGTGGACCAGGCGCCTGCCGCACCAGATGCAATTCTCATTCGTTGAACGAACTACCACGCCGAAATAATGCCGAATCTTCCGGCCTAGTGCCAGCCCGTCTCTGAAGTCGGTTGCCATCTGGCACGGGATTCCGTCGGCCTATGCGGCAGGTCCGCCGTCGCGTCCTCAGCGATGAAATCCGAGGGCGATTGTATGGCGGTGTCGGAAAGTTCAAGGATACTACGGGTCGGCTCGACACACGCTCGCCGCTTCCGTTCCTCCTTGAGCTTTCCGTCCCCGCCAAGGCCCTCGCTTCTAGGTTTTCATCGCGCACACCTGTCGCTGCGCGACCTGAAACTAAAACAATAAACGAAAGGCCAAGTATGTTCCCGCAAATCAATGCTCCCACATTCATCAACCAGCGCCCCGGTCTGTCCGAGGACGCGCTTCGTCGGCTCGCCCCGTCGGTGTTCGCCGCGTCTCCGTTGCCGGGCGTGAGTGATCGTTACTCGTTTGTTCCGACCGCGCAGATTGTCTCCCGCTTGCGCGGCGCGGGCTGGATTCCGGTCACTGCCTTCGAGCAGCGCGTCCGCCTCGACGAGCGGCGCGGTTTCCAGAAGCACCTGCTCCGCTTCCAACGCGCCGACGTGGTTCCGGCCCGAGGCGAATACACCCCGGAACTCGTGCTGGTCAACTCGCACGACCGCAGCAGTGCGTATCAGCTTCACGCCGGTCTGTTCCGTTTCGTGTGTGGCAACGGGATGATCGTCGCCGATACGACGTTCGAGCGTGTCACCATCCGGCACAGCGGTTTCACGCCGGAGGAAGTCACCGAGGCGAGCTTCCGCATCCTCGACCAGGTTCCTACCATTACGGCCAACGTGGAGACGTTCCGGTCGCGCGTCCTGACAACCGAGGAAGCCAATGCGTTTGCCGCTCACGCGCTGCGCCTGCGGTTTGACGATGAAGCTGCAACGCCTATCACGCCGGTCAAACTCCTTGAACCTCGCCGACGTGAAGATTGTGGCGA
>JACPZP010000062.1 GCA_016195405.1 Planctomycetota bacterium
ATATCACGGTGTTTCCAACGCCGTCGTGCCAAACGCAGGGCCTGAAATCGTCGCCATTCTCGCCAATCGTGAAAATGTCGTCGAGTCATCCTCCTATTCTAGCGGCGACAAAACTTTACTTTTGAGTGCAGCTGTCAGTAGGATACGAGTACGTCACTCCGTCTGGCGTTCCCAACGCCTCTACCACAGTGCCTCGGTTCTTGCCGACTAGGGTTTTTGAGGAAACCAGGTCGTTCGCCATTTGGCCACGAGTCCAGGAGCCACCAGCAAGCCATTCTTCCGACGAAAATTGTCGACGATGAATGCCAAACAAGTCCAGCGTGAAAGCGCCGTAGGCAAGACCAGCTGCCAGAACGAGGAACAGAGCCAGCATGTTATGTTTGCGAGTTACGGTTTTCATATGTCGCGCCCTCACTTGCTAGCTCAATTAAAGTGTAATGGCATTTAGCGACTATTGCAATCTCTGGCTTTGGAGACGCGTTATTGTGGGATTTTGTTTAACGGCTCACGGCGCGAACTTTTGCACGCGGTGGTTGTAGGCGTCCACGACAAATAAGTTGCCGTGGCTGTCCAGCGCCATCGCGTGGGGCGCATAGAACTGCCCCGGCTTCGTTCCCGGCTCGCCGAAGCCGCGAAGATATTTGCCTTCCGACGAAAAATGTTGAATGCGTCCGCTGACGGCGCTCACCCAGACGCGATCCTCTTTGTCGATGAGTATGGCGATCGGGCCTTGAAGCACTGCTTTGCGGTCCTTGAAGCCGGAGAAGGCGCCGCCGAAGCTTCCGGGTTTCGTTTCGTTGTCGCCCCAAGCGAGCAGGAATTTTCCGTCCGCCGTGAATTTCTGGATGCGGCCCAAAGAACCTTCCGTCGTGTAGACATTTCCCTTGCTGTCGAGTGCCACGAATTGAGGACCGCCGGTGCGCGATTTAGGGCTCACGTTGCCGCCGAACTGACCGGGCTTGACGCCGTATTCGCCCCACTTTAAGAGCAGCTTGCCCTGTGAATCGAAGACCTGGACGCGCCGGTTGGTTTGGTCGGCGACATAGATTTTTCCTTGCTTGCTGATCGCGATGCCTCCGGGCATATCGAATTCGCCGTCGCCCGTGCCGCTCTTGCCCCAGGTGCGCAGCAGCTTGCAATCGGGGCTGTAAACCGTGACACGGTCCGGCTTGCGTTCCTCGTTCTGTTTGGCGATGCCGAAGTGTGAAATCAGGATGTTGCCGTCGCCATCGAGAGCGATCGCGCCTGGATGCGTAAGTGTCGGAAATGAACTTAGAAACTTGCCGTCGGTGTTGAAGCGCTGCACGCGGTCGTTGTAGAAGTCGGCGACAAAGACCTCGTCGCGCGGGTTGATGGCGATGCCGATGGGAAAATGCAACTCGCCGGGTTCGGCGCCCTGCTTGCCCCATTCGAGAAGAAACCGCGGCGGCGCGGGCTCCTTGCTTTCGCCCGCAGCCCCGGCATTAATCATTGTCAAGAATGCGATAAGGACTGAAATTCGCATCATGACCATCCTTCGGCATTTGGCCGCCAAAGAGAAAGAGTAAGATAAAGATTGCGAATAGGAAGAAGAGTACGAGTAGGAAGAGCGCATCCTGCTCCTTCTCTTAATCTTGCTCCTACTCCTCTTCGTAGTCTTACTCTTCATCGCAATCATTCTCTTCCTGTGCTCGGCTGGAACAACGCGTGCCAAGCTACTTCTTCTTTCGCGAGTCTGGCGGCAGTTCCATGTCCTTGTCGGTGATCGCCACGGGGGCGCCTTCGGGCGGCACTTCGACGCCGGCGGTCCACAGGATGCCGTTGACAATGTGCTGGCGAAACGCCTTTTCGGCGTAGTTGTCGTGGAAATGCCCGAGAACGGTGCCGAAAGACCGCCCGCCGTCGGGACGGTCGTAGGTCCAGGCGATCGTGTAGTCCTCCTTGTCAATCTCGGCTTTCAGAATCGGTTTTGCTTTCTCCTTAAAAATGAGCTTGAAGTAGTATTCGTCGCGAAGGTCGTAGTCCTCCCAGCCGCGGCAGATCGGATGATCGGCGGACACCTGCCGGAGTTTCGTCTTCCGCACCAAATAAGAAGAAAAGCTGTCGCCGAAAAACCATGCGCCCATCACCTCGAGCCAATCCCGGCCGAATTTCGGCTCCGCGCCGGTCCCCCAATGGATTGCCGTCACGCCGACGCCACGCTTGAGCAGCGCATCCGCTTCGGCCTTATGAAGCGGATCTAGGAGCACGTTGCCTCCAAAGCGCGTGTTGAGCACAATCGCCTTGGCGTCCTTCAGTTTATCCGGGTCTTTGGGCCAGCCGTTGACGACTTCGGCCTTCACGCCGGGCGTCTGGTTCAGGCACTTCGCGAGGATGGTGCAGTCGGAGATGTATTCATGCGTGCTTGTCGCATGGTCGCGTTCCTTGGCAATCAGCACGATGCGTACGGTTTTTTCGCCCGTCCAAGCAGGCAAGGCCGCCGCTACGAGAATCACGGCTGCCCCCAGCAAATGTCGCATGATGATGTCCCCCAATAAGTCCAGAAGTGGATTTGCTCATATTCTATTGGCGAGCGGTTTCAAAACGGGGTCAGGACCTCTAAAATCACAGGTCCTGACCCCCTTTTGAAATCGCTTCTACGAAATAGCCAGAGGAATCTCCGTGAACTCTTCCAGTCAACGGGCCCCGACGCGAGCCTGGGCGGTGACCTTTGCGGGAACAGCGGTCAATCTCTGCCTCGGTGTTCTCTATGCCTGGAACATCTGGAAGGCCAACCTTGTGGGCACGCCCGAGCATCCGGCCGGATCACCTATGACCGGCCTGAACGATGGTTGGAGCTATCTCACCGACGCTCAGGGCACGTGGGCCTACGCCATGTGCGGCTTCGTTTTCGCACTGTGCATGATTCCTGGCGGCCGCATTCAAGATAAATTCGGCCCCCGAGTCGGCGCCACCGCAAGTGGGCTGTTTTTGGCTAGTGGCTGCATTCTTGCGGGGTTAATGAAAAGTTACCTGGGCTTGATCGTTGGTTTTGGCATCCTGGGCGGCATCGGCATGGGTCTTGGTTACGCGGCAGCGACGCCCGCGGCAGTGAAGTGGTTCGGGCCGCACCAGCGCGGGCTGATTGTCGGCCTGGTCGTGGGCGGATATGGAGGCGCGGCCATCTACATCTCGCCGCTCGCCGAGTTCTTCATGAATCAATATGGCGTGTCGGGCAGCTTCATCGCGCTGGGCCTCATTTTCGGGATCGTGATCATTGGGGCCGGACAAGTGCTTGCGTGGCCTCCCCCCGGCTACACGCCTCCCGCTCCTCCGCCAGCGAAGGCGGATGCGCTCCGCGGACCAACTGCCATGACTCGCGTCGATTGGTCGGCGCCGAGCATGGTCAAAACCTGGCAGTTCTACGCTCTGGTGTTTCTCTTCATCGGCTCGGCACAATCGGGACTGCTGGTCATCGCCAATGCCAAGTCGATGCTGGGCAGCACCGCAACGGCCGTCGCCTTCCTCGCTGCCAACGCCTGGATACTGTCGTCGTTTGGCGGCATCGTCAATGCGTTGGGTCGCGTCGGCACCGGTCTTTACTCCGACCGAATCGGTCGCGCCCGTGCCTACCTGATAAACGGCGCCCTGGCCGCGGCTTGCCTTTTCCTCACGCCGACGATCATGCGCTCCGGCAACGTCTGGCTCCTCTTTCTGGTAGTCGGCGTCGCCTTTTGGCAATACGGCGGCGGGCTAGCGCTTTTGCCCGCCTTCACGGCGGACTTTTTCGGCTCGAAGAACCTCGGCTTCAACTATGGCCTGGTTTTTCTCGGTTGGGGCATCGCCTTTTTCATTCCGCAAATCGCCGGCTACATCAAGGACATGACGGGCAGCTTGGACGGAGCGTTCTACCTTTCGGGCAGTTTGCTTGCGCTGACGGTAATTCTCAGCCGGCTGATTCAACGCCCTATCGCGCCAGGCGAATCCAACCAATCTTAGAATCAGTCTTGCAGCGGGCGTCTGCCTGATTTACAAAATGGGAAGCAATCAGTTTTGGCATCTTTGCCGCTGGAGTGGCTCTCGGAATGGCAAGACTTCTCATCGCACGCATTTTCAGATTGCAAATCCTTGCCTTCGCGGCCGTGCTCTTGTTGTCTGCCGACCGCCTAATCGCTCAGGACTCAAAACCACTTAAGTGGGGCGCCGACCGAGAGGGCGGCGCGCCTTACATCTTCCCCGACCCGCGCGACCCCAATCGTGACATCGGCTTCGAAGTTGACCTGGTCAAGGCACTCGAAAAAGAGCTGGGCCGGCCCATCGTTTTTGAACAATATGAATTCGAAAAGCTCACCGACGGCGTCCAGCGCGGCGACATCGACTTCGCCCTCAACGGCCTGGAAATCACTCCCGATCGCGCCGAGCAGGTTCTTTTCAGCAAGCCGTACTACGCTTTTCGCTTGCAGCTCGTGCAGGGAAAGAACGAGGACCGGTTCACCTCGCTGCAAGGACTTAAGGACGCAGGCGGCACGGTCGGCACTCTCGCCAACACCGCGGCTTCGCGCTATTTGGAAAAGCGCGGCATCAAGATGAAGACCTATTCCGGCCAGGTCGAACCCTATAAGGAGCTTGCGCAAGGAGTCGTTGACGGCGTCTTGCTGGACCAACCGATCGCCCAGTACTACGCCAAGAAAAGTCAGGTCACGCCGGAAGATCCGCCGTTAAGATTTGCCGACCCGATCATCGGCCGCGGCTACTACGCCATCGCCTTCAAGAAGGGCAATGACGATTTGAAGCAAGAGTTCGACGCAGCCCTGACGCGATTATTTGAATCGGGGAAGCTGCGCGAGATTTACCAAAAATGGAATCTCTGGACAGACGGCCAAGAGGAGTTTCTGCCTTCCGGCACGTTTCTCGAACACGATCAGAGGGCCGACGACGACGCACCGACGAGCACCGGCGGCTATTTCGGCCTGCTTCTCCAAGGCGCCTGGATGACGGTAAAAATCACTTTCGCCAGCTTCGCGCTTGCCGTACTCCTCGCTCTGCCGATTTCGTTGTGCCGCATGTACGGCCCGGGCCCCATTCGCTGGCTAGCGACCGGCTACATCGAGTTTTTCCGCGGCATTCCGGTGATCCTGGTGCTCATCTTCCTTTACTACGGGCTGCCGGAGATCGCGGCGGCCTACGACCTCGGAGTCAGCCTAAAGCTGGACGCGTTCACCGCGGCCGTGGTCGGCCTGGGCATTAGCTACGCGGCATACGAGGCGGAAATCTACCGGGCGGGGATCGGCTCCATTCCCGACGGCCAATGGGAGGCAGCCGACTCGCTTGGCATGTCGAAGGCCCTGACATTTCGCCGCATCATTTTGCCGCAAGCAATTCGCGTCATCTTGCCGCCGATGACCAACGATCTCGTGGCCCTGTTTAAGGACTCGGCCGTGGTCAGCCTCATCGCCGTGGTGGAGTTGAGCAAGCAATACATGATCCTGACAAAGTCCGACAGCCGGCATCTCGTAGCGATCTCGCTGGCCACCGCAACGCTTTATCTGCTGATGTCGGTCCCGCTAGGCTTCCTGTCGCGCTATTTGGAATCGCGCTGGAGCCACGGATGAAACACGGATGAAACACGGAAACTATTGGAGTGTTACGAGATGGCGATTGGCGAACTTCATGTCCGCATAAGCGGCCTGACCAAGCGGTTTGGCGAACGCTTGGTGCTGGATGACATCAGCTTAGAGTTTCGACCCGGTGAAACGGTCGCCCTGCTCGGTCCGAGCGGCGGTGGCAAATCGACGCTCTTGCGCTGCATTAATGGTCTTAACTCTTTCGATGCCGGAGAAATCCAGGTCGGCCCTCATGTGCTCCGGCCTGGCAAGAACGGCAACCGTGCCGCAGTGGCGAGTGTGCGCCGACTATTCGGCATGATCTTCCAGGATTTTCAGCTGTTCCCGCATCTTAGCGCACTGCAGAACGTGATCGAGGCCCCGACCCGGGTCTTGCGATTGCACCGGAACATAGCTGTCGAGCGCGGCGTTCGCTTGCTAACAGGAGTCGGGCTGGCAAGGCATCTGCATTCCATGCCACAACAGCTTTCGGGCGGTCAGAAGCAGCGCGTCGCCATCGCGCGCGCTTTGGCGATGGAGCCGCGCGGCCTTCTGTGCGACGAAATCACCAGCGCGCTCGATCCGGAACTGAAAAGCGAGGTGCTCAACGATCTGCAGGAGCTAAAGGGGCAAGGATTGACATTGATATTGGTAACGCACGAGATCGGTTTCGCGCGGCGCGCGACGGACCGAGTCGTGGTGTTGTGCGATGGCCGCATCCTGGAAGACGGCTCGCCCGCAGAGGTTCTCGACAATCCGCGTAGCGAACGGCTGCGTGCTTTCCTGCAGCGCGTGATGGTTTGATGCGCGACTTGAGGTTGCCCGCGCGTTGATTTATGATGGAGACATGACTGAGTTGAAGTTAGCTCCCGCCCTCTCCGCCAAGCGCGAGCGTTTGTTGGAAATCCTGCGCGGCATGGGCCGAGTCGCGGTCGCATTCAGCGGCGGCATCGACAGCACCGTCGTTGCCAAGGCGGCTGCGCTTGCTCTGGGCGACAAGGCGATCGCCGTCACCGCCGACAGCCCGAGCGTTCCGCGCGCTGAAATCGCCGAGGCGCAAGAGTTAGCCCGAATCATCGGCATCGTCCATCGTTTAGTGAAGACTCAGGAATTCGCCGATCCCGACTACGTCCGTAACGATGGGACTCGCTGTTACTATTGCAAGAGTGAACTCTATAGCCGGATCGAAGAAATGCTGCCCCAGTTGGGCGTCAATATGATTTGCAGCGGCGCCAACCTGGATGACCTGGGCGACTATCGTCCAGGCTTGACCGCCGCCGGGGAGCATCGCATTCGCCATCCGTTGCAGGAGGCGGGCTTCACGAAGGCGGATGTTCGCGAACTCGCCCGCCACTGGGAACTGCCGACTTGGGACAAGCCGGCGTCGCCGTGCCTTTCGAGCCGGCTCGCGCCCGGGGTTGAAGCCACGCCTGAGCGGACGGCGCGCGTGGAGTGCGCGGAGATAATCTTGAAAAGTCTGGGCATGCGTGATTGCCGGGTGCGTCTTCACGAAGGGGAATTGGCCCGCATCGAAGTTCCACTTGCTGACATTCATCGCCTCGCCGAACTTGAGGCTCGCACGCAATTAGTTGAGGAACTGAAGCGTCTCGGGTTCAAGTTCGTCACTTTAGACCTTGAAGGCTTACGATCCGGTAGCTTGAACGCGCTCGTTAGCCTTGAAGACAAACGACTTTTCGCGCTAGCCCCCAACGAGGAATTCGCCAGCCATGAACCCCCTACCCGCACCCAAGGCCCTGGATAGTTTCTTCCTTGAAGCCCGCGCGAAGCTGCTCGATGTGGCGGCCATCCTCGATCGCATCGGCCGCGGCAAGGATGCTGGTGGAACCGGCGATGACCCGCGCTTGGAAAGAATCCGCAAGGCTTTGGAAGTGCTCCACGATCAAAGCGGCGGCCGGGCGGAACGGATCCAGCAGATTTTCTCGCGCGAGTATGATTCAAAATGGGAACGGCCCCAGCCGCGCTGATGAACATTTCGTTTAGCCGCGATTCGTAGAACCGCGCGGCTCTTCGAGCCGTGGCTAAACTTGGAGGATTTCATCATGAACTACATCGACCCCCACATCCACATGATCTCGCGCGTCACCGACGACTATCAGCGCATGGCGTACAGCGGCTGTGTCGCGCTGAGCGAGCCGGCGTTCTGGGCAGGATTCGACCGCGGCAGCGCCGAGGGTTTTCGCGACTATTTCCATCACCTCACCGAAGTCGAGCCGAAGCGTGCGGCTCAGTTCAATATCCGCCATTACTCCTGGCTGTGCATCAACGCCAAGGAAGCCGAGAACGTGAAGCTGTCGCGTGAGGTCATCGCCGTCATCCCCGAGTATCTCCAGAACCCCAACGTCTTGGGCATCGGCGAGATCGGCCTCAACAAAAACACCCGCAATGAAGCCACCGTCTTTCAGGAGCACGTCGACCTGGCAATGAAAACGAACGAGTTGATCCTTATCCACACGCCTCACTTGGAAGACAAGTACATGGGAACGCGGATGATCATCGACATGCTCAAGAACGACAAGCGCGTCAAGCCGGAGCGCGTCCTGATCGATCACGTCGAGGAACACACGGTGCGCTTGGCTTTGGACGGCGGCTTCTGGTGTGCCATGACCTTGTATCCGACCACCAAGTGCTCGCCGCAGCGGGCCGTCGACATCTTGGAGATGGTGGGCACAGACCGCATCATGGCCAACTCGGCGGGCGATTGGGGCAAGTCCGATCCGCTCGCCGTGCCGGAGATGATCCAGGAAATGAAACGCCGCGGCCATTCGGAGAGTTCCATTCGCAGGATCGTTTACGAAAACCCGCTCACTTTCTGGCGGCAATGCGCTCGCTGGCAAGATTGGCCTGGCGCGGAAAAAGAAACTTCTCGGCGACGTGGCAAGCCGCTTGCGGTTTAGCGCGCCGCCCTACCCCGCGTCGCGCTACCCGCAAGCGGGTAGAATTCATTCATGAACTTTCTCGCAATTGAGACTTCCTGCGACGAAACCGCGGTCGCCGTCTTCACGGATGAATTGAAAATCCTCGCCAACGTCGTCGCCTCGCAGACCGACTTGCATTCGCGCTTTGGCGGCGTAGTTCCCGAAATCGCCGCCCGCGCCCATTTGCAACGACTCTTGCCGACTTTGGAGGAAGCGCTTCGACAGGCGAAGCTCTCTTTGCGCGACATCGGTTGCATCGCCGTCTTGAACACGCCGGGTTTGGTCGGCGCGTTGCTGGTCGTGGTCAGCGCCGCCAAGATGCTGGCTCTCGCCTTGGATGTGCCGCTGATTGCCGCCAATCACATTGAAGCCCACATTTATGCCGCTCGCTTAGGCGCGGGGCGCGATATCTTCCCCTGCGTCGGCTTGGTGGTCAGCGGCGGACATACCAGCCTGTTTCATTGTCGTACCGCGCTTCGGTTCGATCTCTTGGGAGCGACGACTGATGATGCCGCCGGAGAAGCGTTCGACAAGGTCGCGAGCATTCTTGGTCTTGGCTTTCCCGGCGGACCGGCGGTCGAACGGGATGCCCAGGCGGGTAATTCAAGAGCGTATGCATTCCCTCGGTCGTTCCTGCATCAAGACCGTCTCGATTTCAGTTTCAGCGGACTAAAGACCGCGGTTCTTTACGCGGTCCATGGCGTCGGCGTCGCGCACGGGCCGCCTCCTCCGCCGGGGCAGCAACGAGCAGACTTGGCGGCGAGCTTTCAAGAGGCAGTGGTCGACGTTTTGGTCGGGAAGTCACGGCAAGCGCTCCAGCGCACGGGCATTAAGCGGCTCGCGGTCGGCGGCGGCGTGGCAGCCAACCGCCACTTGCGCCAAGCTCTTGAAAACATGGTCAAGCAAGAAAACGCGGAGCTCTTCATTCCGCCGCTGAGTCTGTGCACCGACAACGCCGCCATGGCCGCGGTCGCCATCGAGAAAAGGCGGCACGGCGAGTGGGCGTCTCTCGATCTCGATGCGATTCCGACTTACCGATAGGACGCCGGCGCACTCGCCCCCCGCGCTCGCCGTTGGCTCGCGGCTAGACTTTAACGAAATTCGCGTTCGCATGTGAATTCTATTGCGGCTCGTTCCTTGGGCACGAATCGCTCCTGTTCTAGCCGTTGTGCGTTTTTCTTGTCCTGCACTTGAGCGAAAAGCTTGAGTCGATTTGGTCCGTGTCGATGAACTGCCGGCTCGATTCCGATGAAATGGAGGAGGGCGCGGGACCGTCCGGAGGGCGCCCGGCTACGCTCGACTCCAACCTTGTCATCGGGTCACAACCATGAGAACCAAACTTCTTGGTGTCGGAATCTTGAGCCTGGTCGCGATGGCGTGGAGCGCCGCCGACGCCCAGGCCGGCCTCTTCGGCCATCGCAACAAGTGCTGCACGAAGGTCTGCTGCACGCAATACAACGCCTTTTCGCCGTTCTGCTGTGGCGACGTCGTCTGCGGCTGCTGCGACGCTCCTCACCGTCGTCACGGTCACCATAATTGGGGCGATTGCTGCGGCGGCTGCGGACCCGTTTCCCAAAGCTGCGGCCTCGGAATAGGCGCGCCCGGGTTCCCCACGGGGATGGCCGGCGCTCCGATCATTGTGCCGGACAACTCCGGCTACGCGCCGCTTCCCGTCATCAACACCACCACCACCATGGGTCAACAGCCCTATGGTGTGCAGCCCACGGGTTATTACCCTGGCTACTCCCCCCAGGCCAACTACCCGGTGAATTACAATCCCTACCCGATGTATCCACCGACGCCGGCGCCCTCTTACTGGTACGGCGGTCGTTAATGCCTTGAGATCCGAATCCGTCGCTTCCAGCCCGACCGCACGAAGTGGTCGGGCTGTTGGCGCTTGGGCTAGCGTTTCGGAAGTTCCTCCTTGCGAATCTTGCCTCGCATTTCCAAAAGGTCGATCAGCGCCTGATCCATGATGCGTTCGCCGGCGCCGATTTCAACGGGAGACACCGTCGCCTCCGCGCCGTAGCCGCCCTCCGCCACGGCTTCGATGGTCGGAAAATATTGCTGGTAATCGTTGCAGTAGCCTACGAACAGCAGATGCTCGAGCCGGGCGCGTTTCTTCAAGTTTAGGGCATGACCGCAAAAGAATTCACCGGAGACGCCGACGATGCCGATCCGCTCATCCAAGAGCGCCGTCGTCAAGTGCGGCCGGATGCCGTCTCGGTATTCGCGCTCGTAGAAATCGATCAGGTCCTTGAAGAAGACCATCGAAAACGCGGCACGAACCAGGGGTTGGCCGATGTCGAAGCGCTTGCCGAAAGTGAAATCGTGCTCGCGGACTTTGAGGCTCTTGGGTTCCATGAGTTCGCAGCGCATGTCTTTGGTCCAATTCAGCACCCGGTCTGCAAGCGCTTCACCGAACTCGTCGGCGCCGTCGCCCGGTTTGGGATTGGGAGATAGATCGCCGGCAGCGCCTTGCAGGAATAAGCACACGCCGCCCGCCTCCTTTTCCACTTTGCGCGCCAATGCACCGGGGAAGTCGGCCGAGAAATCGCGCAGCTTCGAATCGCGCATGGTCGCATGTGCGGCCAGATTGACGAGGTGAGCCAGCGCCTGCTTTTGCGAATCTTCGATGCGGACGACAAGCAACTCTTTGTCCAGCGGCCTATCGTTGCGTTTGGCATGGCGATTGCGATTCCAGTCGCCTTCTTCACGTGCAATGCCGAGCCGGACCGGCCGCAGTTCCTTTAGTGCCTCAAGAGTGGCCTGGATGATCCGATCTTCCAGCGTGCGCACATAGGGTTTCTTCGGGTCTGGCCAATTGTCGAGTTCGAGGACCGGGCCATGATGCGTGTGTGACGCGGCGAGAAAAACATGATCGACGCCGGCTTCCTTCAAGCGTTTGCGGATGCTGGCCGTCCGCTCCCTCGTCGGAGGCCGGCCTAGGTCCAGGCTCACCAGCGCGAGTTTCTCCTTGCCGACCGCAAGAACAACGCTACGTGCAAAAAGCGGGTCGTGCACGCCCGTGCTGGGCGAGTCGCGGCGAGCGGAGTAACCCCAAAGGGGGAATCCGGTCGGCGGCGTGATTGCGATCTTGGCCGCCCCTGCCTTCAACTCCTGGGCCTGCAATCCGCCCGTGAGTACAAAGAATGACAGGGCGAGGAACGTCGCACCAAATTCATTTGACACGCCGAAGCATCTCGGAAAAACTATATCCACATGAATTTGCAAGAGGCGCTCCTATCAGATTCTTGGAGGAGGACGACCATGAGGCGATTCGGGCTGAAACGTGAACGGACACGTGAACGGACACGTGAATTCACGCGATGCGGGTTAACACTTGGCGTCATGTGCCTAGGCCTGTGGCTGCTGGCTGGGGCCGGCGTCGCCCAGGACAAGGTAATCACCAAGGTGAGCAATGAAAAGGTCGAATCGATCCTGAACGCCATGGACATTACCTTTAAGAAGGTGCCGGGCAAGAAAGATGGCGTGACGTTTTTCGATTACGACCGCAACAACTACAAGATCCGCCTGCACAACTACGACGGCAAGGACCTGTGGATCGATGCCCTGTTCAACGACAAGACCAGCCTGGAACAGGTCAACCAATGGAACGTGCAAGCCAAGTTCTCCCGTGCCGTTCTTCTCAAGAACCCCGAGGGTAAGGAAACCATCTCGTTGGAGTCACAGATGGATTGCGCGGGCGGTGTCACCGACGGCATGATCCGGCAGTTCATCAACCGCTTCGACGGCGAGCTCAAGAACTTCGTGAAATTCCTCAGTAAGCAATAGCGAATTAAGCAATAGCCAACTAACCTAGCATTCGCGGAGGTTTCCATGCACGTTCGATTGGCCCTTGTCGCCGGCACTGCGGCGTTCGTCCTGGCTTTTAACTCCGGCCCCGCACACGCTCAGCCGGACAAGATCCTGAAGCAACTGACCACCGATCAAATCGAAAGCATTCTCAAGGACTTCAACATCGACTACAAGAAAATCGAAGCCAAGCCCGATCAACCAAACAACTATTACTACGACTTCGAGCGCAACCGGTACAAAGTTCGCCTGCACTTCTTCGGCGGCAAGGACATCATGCTTGACGCCCTGTTCAAGGATTACCCACTTGACAAGCTCAACGGCTGGAACAAGCGGGCCAAGTTTAGCCGAGCCACGCTTCATAAAGACGACAAGGGTCCATTCACGGCCCTGGAATCGAATCTGGATTTCATCGGCGGCGTCACGCAGGGTACGATCGAGCAGTTCTTCAAGACGTTCGACGACGAGTTGAAAGGCTTCGACCGTTATGTGACGGGCGGCAGCGCGCAGCCGCCCGCGAAGGACGAGAAGATCGTTACCCAGGTCTCTGACGAGATGCTCGAGAAGATCCTCGACGGCTTGAACCTCAAGTACAAGAAGAACACCGGCAAGGGCGTCACCAATTACGACTTCCAATCGCAAAATCACATGTTGCGTCTGACGAATTTCGGCACGAAAGACCTGATGATCGACGCCGCCTTCAAGGTCATCCCTCTGGATAAACTCAATAAATACAACACCGACAACAAGTTCATTCGGGCCGTGCACTACAAGACCGACAACAGCCAGCACGTTGCGCTGGAAAGCAATCTCGATTGTGTCGGCGGCGTGACGGAAAGCATTATCCAATACTTCATCAAAGCCTTTAGCGACGATGTGAAGAAGTTTTCGAAATATGTGCAGGACAACCAGGAGTGAGTAGTCAGTGGTTAGTGGTTAGTGGTTTGTGCTAAGACCGCACCGCTCACCACTACTAACTACTAACTACTCACTACTCACTACTCACTACTAACTACTAACTACTCACTACTCACTACTCACTACTCACTACTCACTACTCACTACTCACTACTCACTACTCACTATTCAGCGCGCAGCTTGGGCCGCCGTGTGTGCCAGTCAGTCGCCTGCTGATACGCATGAGCAATTGCGAGAAGCCGGCTTTCGCTCCATGCCCTGCCGGTGAACTGAATGCCCGTCGGTAGATTGTTCGGTCCGAAACCGTTGGGCACGGAAACGGCCGGCTGCCCCGCAATGTTGCCCGCTGGAATGATCGGCGGCCCGCCGCGGAATTGGGCGTACGCTCGGCTGAAATCTTGATCGATGGGATACGCCACCGTGCCTCGCGAGGGCGCCACCAGCGCGTCGAACTTCGTGTACAACTCATCCAGCGTTCGTTTCATCTTCGTGCGCACACGCATCGCCTGCAAGTAATCGACGGCCAACACCGTCGATGCCGTATAGCCGGCATGGCGCAATTGCGTGTTTCGCAATTCCTGCATCCCGCCGCGCTCGATCAAGTCGCGGAACGCGCTCGCCCCCTCGGCATTGACGATCGTGCCGACCACGGGGCCGAACGGCATCGACGGAAATGCGACTGCTTCGCTAATGTCGGCGAACTTGGCGAGCACTTTCAACGACTGCTCAAAATTCTCGCGCACCTGGGGCTGTATGCCCTGGGTCGCATTTTTGATGATGCCGATGCGGAATTTGCCTTTCTTTTCTTCAGGAAAGGTGAAAGGCCGGGCGACGCTGGTGGGATCGAGCCGATCGCGGCCTGCGATAGCGGCTAGCACCAGGCCGCAGTCCTCCGCGGTCCGGCACATGGGGCCGAGCTTGTCGAGCGTCCAGGAGAGGGCCATTGCGCCGTGCCGGCTCACTCGGCCATAGGTGGGACGCAATCCGGAAACGCCGGAGTAAGCCGCCGGCGTGATGATCGAACCGGAAGTTTCCGAGCCGATGGCGAACGGCACCAGTCCCGCAGCTACGGCTGCCCCGGGTCCCGAAGACGAGCCGCCGGCCCAGTACTCGGTGTTCCATGGATTGCGGCACGGTCCGCTGAAGGAGGCGTCGGCGTTGCTGTAGCCGAAGCAGCCGGCCAATTCAACCATGGCCAGCTTGGCGACGAGAATGGCGCCGGCGTCGCGCAGCTTGCGTACGATGGTGGCATCGAAATCGAAGACTTGCTTGCGATATGGCTCGGCGCCCCAGGTCGTCGGAATGCCGCGCGTCGCCGCCAAGTCTTTCACGCCGTAGGGCACGCCGTGGAGCGGGCCGCGAATCTTGCCGGCGCGGATTTCGTCGTCCGCCGCCCGCGCCTCCTTGAGCGCCAGCTCGCGCGTGACGGTGACGACGGCGTTGAGCCTAGGCCCGAGTTTTTGCAGTCGTTCGAGGTACGCCTCGGTCAAAGCGATCGGTGAAATCTTGCGTTGCCGCAAGCGCGTGCCCAACTCGCGCACGGAGGAAAACAGTACATCTTCACGGATGGTGTCTTGTGGCATCGTTGCACCCGCTTGCGGATTAACGTGAAATTGTGCCTGCAAGGATCATGGTCCGTCGGCGAAGAAGACGAAATCCGGCTCGTCGCTATTCTCCAAGCGCGTGCGTTTGATCGTGTCCGCACTGGAAAGTGATTGCGTGATGCCGCGCTGGACGCTTTTCAGCTGTTCTTCGGTCATGTGCCTGCCGAAGCGGGCGCGGGCAAGCGCCGTCAGCGCCTCGGCCGGCGTTGGCGCCGCGTTTTCCTGCTGCGCCCGACTTTCGCCAGCTTGTATTGGCGCCGGCAAGGGCGCTGCCAAGAGAGTTGCCGCCGCCGCACCTTTGAGGAATTGCCGCCGATTGCGTCGCAAGTTCATGGAGATGTGCCCCGTTTACGTTTCGCGCTCGTAGAATCCCACGAATTGACTCCGCCCAACTTACTCGATACTTAGCCCATCCGCAAGTCGCTACAATCCGAGCAGGCAGTGTCTCTCGTCTTACTACTGTTCACCGTTGAGATTCCCACCTCGACTTTCTTCCTCTTTTCCTGGGAGGTATGGCGTCATGCGTCGCAAATGGCAGCTTCTGGCTCTCACCGTCGCCGTCGTGCTCGGCGGCACGGTGCTTTGGCAAATGGGTCTCGTTTCCGGGCAAAACCTCGATAAGGGCAACGGCGCCAAGGCGGTCGATCCGTTGCCGATTCGCCAGGTCGTCCTGTTCAACAGCGGCGTCGGCTACTTCCAACGCGAGGGCGACGTGCTCGGCAATGCCCGCGTGGACCTCACCTTCCCGTCGGCCGAAATCAACGATCTGTTGAAGAGTCTCGTTTTGCAGGATCTGGGCGGCGGCAAGATCAGCACCGTCAACTACGACAGCCACGATCCCATCGATCGCATTTTGCACAGCTTCGCGCTCGATCTCAACAACAATCCCACTTTCAGCCAAATCCTCAACCAGGCTCGCGGCGAGAAAATCGACGTGTTCCGCGTCGAGAAGAAGGACGCACAGCCGGCCAAAATCACCGGCACCATCGTCGGCATGGAGACCCATCAGAAAGCGACCGACAAGGGGGCTGTCGTCAATGTCGAGATCCTCAATTTGTCAGGTCCCAACGGCCTGCAAGCGCTTCCGCTCGACGAAGTCGTCGGCGTCAAGTTTCTCAACCCGACCTTAGACAGTGAATTCCAACGAGCCCTTAAGGTGCTCGCCGGCACGCACGATTCGATGAAGAAAACCGTCAGCCTCGGCTTCAATGGCAACGGCAATCGCGCCGTCCGCGTCGGCTACGTCGTCGAACGCCCCATCTGGAAAACCAGCTATCGTCTGCGCCTGGACCAGGGCGGCAAGCTGTCCATCCAAGGCTGGGCACTCGTGGACAACACCTCCGACGACGATTGGAACGACGTCCGCATGGTGCTCGTCTCCGGCAAACCGATCTCCTACCAGATGAATCTGTACGAGCCGCTCTACATCCCGCGGCCATTCGTCGAGCCGGAGTTGTTCGCGTCGCTGCGGCCGCCGGTTTACAGCGGCGCGATGGAGATGGACAGAGCTGAAAAAGCGGACAAGAAAGCTCTCGAAGCGCCACAGGGCAGCGGCGGAAAAGCCTTGCAGGACGCAATGCAAAGGCGCGAGCAAAACCTGGCAGCGCAAAGCCCGGCCTCAAACCTTCCAAACATCCAAAGCAAGCTTACCTATGAGGAACTCCAAGAGCGCCGACGGCAACAACAAGAAAAAGGCAAAGACGCCAAGAAAGTAGGCGGTTTCATCGCCGGTTTGAATTTCAAGGAAGGCATCCAATCCGTCGCCAGCGCGGAAGACATCGGCGATTATTTCCAGTACGTCCTCGACCAAAAGATCACCCTTCCGCGGCAGAAGTCCGCGATGCTGCCTATTCTCGATCAAACCATCGATGGCGCTAAGGTCAGCATTTACAACGAGTCGATCCAGGCGAAGTTTCCACTCCTGGGTCTGCGTCTGAAAAACACGTCGGGCCAGTCGCTCACCCAAGGTCCGATCACGGTCTACGACGGCGGCACCTATGCCGGCGACACCCGTATCCTCGATCTGCAACCGGGCGAAGAGAGGCTTCTAAGTTACGCGCTCGACCAGACCACGGAGATCAAGACCGATGTCAAGGAAACGCCCAGCCCGGACCTGAACTTTAAGATCGACCAGGCCCAGCTCGCGGCCCGCTACAAACTTCAGCAGACCAAGACCTACACCATCAAGAACCGCTCGACGCACGACCGCACGGTCATTCTCGAGCATCCCATTCGCGAAAGCTGGAATCTGCTGAGCCCCGCCAAGCCCGCCGAAAAGAGCCGCAACGTCTATCGCTTCACGGTCCCTGTTCCCGCCGGCCAGACGGTGAAGCAGGATGTGGTCGAGGAGCAAGCCCGGCTCGACCAAGTGGCCCTCGGCGGCGCTCCGTTCCCGCTCTACGCGATCGGTCTGGGCATCACGGTCAAGCCGGTCATCAACGTCGACGAACCGAAGCTCACAGGCTTGAGGATCAACAAAGGCGTGGTGGTGGCGAGCCACAAGATTCGCGAATCCAAGACCTACTTTGTCCAGAACCTGTCGGAGCAAGACCGGAACTTTACGGTCGACCACATCGTCCGCCCGGATTGGACTCGCCTCGCTCAGGAAGGAGACAATCAACGCGGCCCGGCGGTCCATCGCTTCGTGCTCAAGGTCGCCAAGGGCAAGACCGGCGACCAGCAGGTTATCGAAGAGCACATCCAAACGGACAAGGGCAAGGTTCTGAAGGAGTTCTCCGAGGCGAAGCTGCGCGAGTGGCTGGCCAATCCCGTTCCCTCATCCGACGTCAAGGCCGCACTGAACAAGGCGCTGGGCCTCGCCGGCAAGGTCCAAGAAAGTCGCAAGAAACTAGACGGCCTGGAAAAACAACTCGAGGCCTCGAGCAAAGATCAGGCCCGGCTGCGCGAGAACTTGAAGATCATTCCGCAGTCGTCGGAGCACTATAAGAAATTCCTGGAGAAGTTTGTCTCGCAGGAGAGCCAGATTGAAAACCTGCAGAGGGACATCCGCGAGGTGAGCGCCGCGCTCAACGCCGCGGAGCAAGAGTACTTGGAGTTCATTACGAAAGCGAGCGCGGAGTAACGGTCCCCGCTCGTGGGTTAGCGTGCCCGAAAACGCCACGGTCGCGCTAACCCGCAAGTTGGACAAAAAAAACGATCGTAACCAAAATGAATATCGGCGCTAGGATCGCGCACGAATAACCGAGGTACCCAAAGAACGACGGCGTCTCGTAGCCCGCATGTTGGGCGATGGCTTTGACCATGAAGTTGGGGCCGTTGCCGATGTAGGTCATGGCGCCCATGAAGACGGCGCCGCAGCTGATGGCTTGGAGAACCAACGGGCCATCGTGAATGCCCGGAACCTGGTCGTGAACGAGCAAGAGGAAATCCTGCGAGCCGGACGCCATAGTGGCGAAGGTGAGGTAGGTCGGTGCGTTGTCGAGGAATCCCGAAAGCGCGCCCGTGAGCCAGAAATACTGCCATGGCTCGCTGATGGCGAAGGCGTCGCGGTTCGCCGAGAGGATCGCCAGCGCCGGCACCATGGTGATGAAGATTCCAAAAAACAGAATCGCCACTTCTGCGATGGGGTGCCAGTCAAACTCGTTGGCAGCGCGAAGCAAGCGCGGCGTGAGCACGAGGGAGAGAATACCCATGACCAGCATGAGGGCGCCGCCTACAATCTTGCCCCACGGCTCCTCCAAACTTCCTTGAAGCAACACCCCGCCGATCACGCCGGCAAGCAATGGCACGTTGAGCAAGCCCTTCACGCGGAGGGAGAGCTTTCCAGCGTTGCCGTCCAAGCGTGACTCGGTAGTCTCCCCGCGATATGCGAGCGTATCCCAAACGAAGAAAACCGACAGGACGATGCCGTTGACGAACAGCCATTCCTTCCACAAATGAAGCGTCCAGAAAAACGGCACGTTCTTTAGATAGCCGAGAAAAAGCGGCGGATCGCCCAGCGGCGTGAGCAGCCCGCCCAGATTGCTAACGACGAAGATGAAAAAGATCGGAATGTGGCGGGTGTTTCGGCGTTGTTTGTTAATGCGGAGAATCGGCCGAATGAGCAGGACGCTGGCGCCGGTGGTGCCGATGAAGTTTGCCAGCACGGCGCCGACGGCAAGGATGCACGTGTTGGTCAGCGGTGTTGCCTTGACGTCGCCCGAAATCACAATTCCGCCCGACACCACGAAGAGCGAACCCAGAAGCAGGATGAACGAAACATACTCCGCCATTTCATGCGTTAGCGCCACGAACGCGGGTTGCTGTTCCACGAACTGGATGTAGCCAAGAAAGACGACGGTCGGCAAGACGAGTTGAAGGGTGACAATGGCCTTGTTGAAGTTCTTGTGCCACCAATCCTCGGCGAAGAGCGGTAGGATCGCGATGGCCAAGAGGAGCAGCGCGAAAGGTGCGATGCTCCAAACCGGCAAATCCAAAGCGGCGGCGAATATTGGCATAAGATCGATGGATCAAGTTTAGCCGCGAGCCAGCGGCGAGCGCGGGCAGGAAGCTGTCGGCGGCGGCATCCCGTCCGCGCTCGCCGAAGGCTCGCGGCTAAACGAGAATTCAACGGTCACGTAAGATTAATAATGCGGCCCGGCGTCGCGCACGTCTTGAGTGACGCCCGCTTCATAGGTCTTGAAGTTGTCGCGGAACAAGCCGGCCAGTCTCTTCGCCGTCGCGTCAAAGGCGGCGGTGTCTCTCCAAGTCGAGCGCGGTTGCAGGATCTCCCCCGGTACGTTCGGACAAGCGGTGATGACCTCGAAGCCGAACACCGGATCGCGCTTCGTCGGCGCGTCCGCCAATTGCCCGGCATGAATCGCGTCAAGTATAGCCCGCGTGAAGGCGAGCTTCATGCGCTTGCCGACGCCATACGCGCCGCCGCTCCAGCCGGTGTTCACTAGCCAGACATTCGCATGGTGCTGCTTCATCTTCGCGGCTAAGAGTTCCGCGTACTTGCCCGGATGCCACACGAGGAAGGGGCCGCCGAAACAAGGCGAAAACGTGGCCTCCGGCTCGCTCACGCCCACCTCCGTTCCGGCGACTTTCGCGGTGTAGCCGCTGATGAAATGGTACATGGCATGCGCTGGGCTGAGCCGGCTCACCGGCGGCAACACGCCGAACGCGTCGCACGTCAGGAAGATCACGTCCGTCGGATGGCCGGCGATGCACGGAATCCGGGCGTTGCGGATGAACTCGATCGGGTAGGCGCCGCGCGTGTTTTGGGTGATGCGGGAGTCGCTGAAATCGACGTGACGGTCCTCTTCATTGACGACAACGTTCTCAAGGACGGCCCCAAAACGCAGCGCCTGAAAGATTTCCGGCTCCGACTCGGGCGTCAGATCGATCGCTTTGGCGTAGCAGCCCCCTTCGATGTTGAAGATGCCCTGATCACTCCAGCAATGCTCGTCGTCGCCAATCAAATTGCGCTTGGGATCGGCGGAAAGCGTCGTCTTGCCGGTGCCCGACAATCCGAACAGCACGGATGATCGGCCAGTGTGCTTGTCCGAAGTCGCGGAGCAATGCATCGACAGGATGCCGCGTTTCGGCATCAAGTAATTCATGATCGTGAAGACGCCTTTCTTCATCTCGCCGGCGTATTCGGTGCCGAGGATGACGACCTCGCCGTCTTCAAAACTGAGGTCGATGCTGGTTTTCGAAGTCATGCCGGGCGTGTGGCGATTCGCGGGAAATTGGCCGGCGTTGAGGATCGTGTAGTCCGGCTTGCCGAATTGATGCAGTTCTTCGCGTGTCGGCCGGATCAGCATCGTGTGCATGAAGAGCGCGTGATACGGCCGGGCGCAGATGACGCGCACCTTGATGCGATGCGCCGGGTCCCAGCCGGCGAATCCATCGAAGCAATAAAGATGGTCGCGCGTGTTGAGATAATCGACGGCTCGTTGGCGGTTGATGGTGAAGACGCTGGGCTCTAGTGGCACGTTGATGGGCCCCCACCACACGTCCTTTTCGGATTCCGGCCGGCGAACCACGCGCTTGTCTTTGGGTGACCGTCCCGTCTTCAGACCCGAATAGGCCACGAGCGCCCCGGAATCGGCAATGCGCGTGCCGGCGTCGAAGCGGATTCCTTCTTCATAAAGCCGCGACGGCGTCAAGTTGCGGCGAACGTCGTCGACGGTGATGCCATGGGAGTTGAGATCGAACGGGGCCATGGAGCGTCCTCGGCAGTGTAAATATAACGCGTCAGGTGATATGGTAGTGATTTGGACGGGGAGGATTTGAGTGAGCTTTGCAAGCGGAAGGAGGGGAGACTCTCCGCTAGCCCGCGACCTGAAGATCAAACGCAACATCTCGCGGCTTCGCGTTGGCAAGCGCTTGAAACGGGGCCGAGGCCTGAACGAGGGAAAGGAATTCGTCAAGCGATTCTGGTCTATGACACCAACGGGTGCCAGTGGCAAGCTCTCGAAGAACCGCGGTCGGATCGAATTTGAATGTGAGCGAAAGCTGACGGACGTCCTCGTCGTCCCCTGAGGCACGCATGAATTGTCGCGTGATATTAAACTCAAACGACTCGCCCTCACCCCAATCGTAGCAACTCCATTGGTACAGCAGCATATCACCATCCTCGTCAGCTCGCACTCTTCAGCCCGCTCCACTTGGTAGAAACGGCTTCATTTGTCTTCAACTCCTCTCCCGGTGACAAGCTCGACAATCGCCCGCGCCACCGGGTCATTCACCTCAATCGCCTGAAACATGATGGAGTTGTGATTGCGCTTCTCGATGCGAATTAAGCGTGCGTCGCACTTCTCGCGCTTGAGCGCTTCGTGAAATTTCGTCGCCATCTCGGGCAACAGCGGCAGATCGAATTCTGCCGAGAAGATTAAGAACGACGGCAGTCCGCTGCGGACATGATTGATCGGCGACGCATCGGCACGGACCTTGGGATCGTTGCCGAAGACTGGGCCGAACATGTTGATCTTGATCGGAATGGCGACGCCGGTCGAGTTTGTTTCCTTTTGGGCTTCGCCGCGCAGGGGCAGCATGGCGTTCATACGGAGAGTTTTGGGCGAGTCACCGCCCAGAGTCGCTTCCACGTCGCCGGGCGGAATTTCGTAAACGCCGCAAAGCGCGACCACGCCGCGGATGTCGGTCGTTTGAAGGCCTTCCGTCTTCAGGTACTTTTCGTCTGTGGCCAATAGCGCTACCAGATGCCCACCCGCGGAATGGCCCGCGAGGAATATCTTGTCGGCGTTGCCGCCATGCTCTGCGATGTGCGCCTTGACCCAGGCAACCGCGCGCGCGGCATCCTTGACGTGCTCCGGATGCTTCACCGTCGGCGACAAGCGATAGTTGGGGATGGCCACGCCGATGCCTTGACTGGCAAGATACTCGGCCACCGAGGGGTAAAGCCCGCAGCAGCGATTGTCGCCCACCATCCACGCGCCGCCGTGAAACAGAACTACGACCGGAAAATCCTTCTTGTCCTTGGGAAGATAAAGATCGAGGCGATGCCGCGAAGTTGCGGACTCCCTTTTTGCAGTGACGTAGAGCACATCAGGCTTTGCCGCAACGGCAAGCATGTCGCCGGAAGGGGTTGGCGGGGCGTGCCACAAACGAATGCTCGTCACCCCGCAGC
The DNA here is from genome assembly GCA_016195405.1 of Planctomycetota bacterium. Lineage (GTDB taxonomy): Bacteria > Planctomycetota > Planctomycetia > Gemmatales > Gemmataceae > JACPZP01. The sequence goes on from JACPZP010000062.1 coordinate 22,430, forward strand.
CGACAACAAACGGCAAGAATAGGACCAGCGACTTTCCCATTGGAAGTCTCATTGTTTTGCAGTGCTCCTGCGCAAACCATTATGTGCCGTATTTGCAACGACTTGTGTCCAAATCGGCCAAAAATGGTTTGCGCGGCTCCTCACCCCGGAGCGCAGCGCAAACCAAATTGGCAGGGTTAGAGCTAAGACCTAGGCCGCTCGTCGGCTCGCGGGCTGACTCAACAGGTCCGCCAGACGCCTCGCCAAGTTCTCGCGTGCCACCGCCTCGAAGCGCCCGCCAAGCGCCAACGACACGCGGCCCGTCTCCTCGCTCACCACGATGACGATGGCGTCGGTCTCCTCGCTGAAGCACAAGGCCGCCCGATGGCGCATGCCCATGTGCATCCGAGTGGACGATTCGTTGATCTGATCGTGCGAGCGCATCGGCAACTGGCAGCCGGCGGCAATGATGCGGCCTCCTACCAGGATGATCGCCCCGTCGTGCAGCGGGCTCCTCGGCATGAAGAGATTGCGAATGAGCGGCACGGAGATTCGGCCGTCGATGCGTTCGCCGGTCTCCGCGTAGGCATCAAGATTGACTTGGCGTTGGATGGCGATCAAAGCGCCGACGCCGTCGCGGGATAGGGCCTCGGCGGCGTTGGCGAGCGGATCAGCCAAGGCATGGCGCGTCGGCGCCCAACCTTGCCATAGTGAAGTTCGCCCCAGCCGCATGAGTCCACGGCGCAGCTCGGGCTGAAAAATAACCAAGAGTCCGATGACGACGGATGTCAGCAAGAAATCGAAGACCGTGCCCAGCTCGGTCAGGTCGAGGCTGGCGATCACCACTTGAACCAGCAGGAATACGAAGAGAATTACGAGGCCGAGTCCCCGGGCGATGCTGCTCCCGCTGCCCCATGTTCGGCCCAGAAAGCGCAAGACGCCAAAGAGCACGACGGCCAGAATCAGAATCTGAACCAAGTCGCGCGTGCCGAGCGATTCATAAAGTTGAATGATGCGCGTTAGCATAGCGTTTTTTGTCAGTGGTCCGTTGTCAGTGGTCCGTGGTCCGTTGGCGACGGACTACTGACCACGGACGACTGACTACCTAGCGCCTCGATGACATCGATCGCATCTCGCGTTTGCTGGACATCGTGAACTCGGATAATCTGAGCGCTGCCGTGCATCGCGGCATGGCAGGCGACGGCGAGCGAGGCGGTGATGCGGCGTTCCAATTCCTGTCCGGTGATCTTGCCGAGAAACCCCTTGCGTGAAGCGCCGAGGCAGATCGGCCGGCCGAAGCGTTGGAACTCGTTTAGGCGCGCCAACATTTCCATGTTGTGTGCGTAAGTTTTGCCGAAACCGACTCCTGGGTCCAGAGCGATTTGCTCCAGACTGATCCCGCTCGCGACGGCAAACTCCATGCGCTCTTGCAGATAAGTGCAAATATCTTCGATGACATTGTCGTAATGCGGCGCGACTTGCATCGTCGCCGGCGTGCCCTGCATGTGCATGAGGATCACGCCGCAGCCCATGCGAGCAACCTCCGGCATTTCCGGATCGCCGGCAAGTGCGGTTACGTCGTTCACAATATGCGCGCCTTCCATTACGCAGATGCGGGCCACTTCCGCCTTGGACGTATCAATTGAAATCGCTTCGTCAGTCTCGCGGACCAGGAGCTTCACAACCGGCAACACGCGCCGCAATTCTTCTTCGGCAGCAATGTGAGTTGCGCCCGGCCGCGTCGATTCGCCGCCAATGTCGATAATATGAGCGCCCTCATCGACCAGCTTCAAAGCATGGTCAACGGCAGCGCGCGGCGACGGAAACCGACCACCGTCCGAAAAGCTATCCGGAGTAACATTTACGATGCCCATCACGATGAGATGGTTGCGAAACGTCCAAGTGCGATTTCGTAGCTGCCAGCGCATGAGGTACTAGGAAGTGGGTAGTGGGTAGTGGTTAACCGGAGGCATTGTATTTTCGCTACCCACTACCCACTAGCCACTATCTTACCAAGGCCGTTCCATGAGATGCGTGACCTGGCGTGCGAGCTGGTTGACCATCTGCCATTCGGCGGAGACGAGTGAGCCGCCAAGCTCGGGGATGAAGAAGCCTTGCGGTGTGATGACGGCCGGCGGCGGGTCCTTGGGCGCCGGACCGGGCGGCGCCAGCGGATCGACTTTCGGTTTGGGCGCCGACAGGATTTCGCCGCAGTGGCCCGGCCGCAAGTCGCGCCAAACGACCTCCACGGTCAAGCCTGTTTCCGCTTCACGCACCTCGCCGATTTGATTCATGTTGATGATGTTCTTGCGCCAACCGATGATCTTGCCGAGCAGTTCCGTGTCGGCGCGATCGCGATTCGACACCACCTTAAACGGCGTATTGAGTTCGATGTCGCGTATGACCGCTCGGGTCATGTCGAACTCGATGCCGCGCCGCATCGTGATGTTCTGAAATATCGGCACGTAAACGGTGCGGATGCAGGGGTCGTAGTTGGGTTCGGTCGTGTAGCCTAGTATCGAAATGTGACCGTCTTGGGTGCACCCGGTGACCAAAGCGAGCGCGAGAACGCCAAGAACACAGAGGCGGGGAGACCTGGTTGCCATGCGAACGCCTCCTTGCGGCCCGCAAGCGGGTCCCTACTTATGCTGCACCGGTTGCACTTGATTCATCTCTATCGGCAACGGCTGCGGGACGAAATCTTGCTGGTTGGGGCGCGGGTTGAACAGGCGTTGCAGCGGCGTCAGCGATAAAACGCCGTCGCCCGATTGCTGTTCGCGCTCCACGGCGCCGCGAACTTCCGACATGCGGGCCACCGCCTTTTCGGCGTAGTCGGTGCCCGGATAGCGGCGCCGCACCAGCTCATAGTAGAAGTACGCCGAGCCGGGGTGGCCGGTGCGTCGGTAGAATTCGGCGATGCGGAAGTCGCGGTCGGCGTTCTGGAAGTTGACGCTCGCAAGTTGTCTTTGCAGCCATTCCTGATCCTTGTTGGCGATCTGCGGATAGGCGCGCGTGGCGGTGTCGATGAGCTTACGCGATTCCTCCACCGGCCGGCCATCGTATGCCGTGCCGCCGTTCATGATCTGCTTGCAAATGATCGACTGCTTGATCGCCTTCGGGGCGAGCGTGCCGTTGGGATACGTTTCGTAGACCTTGGAATAATAGAAGTCGGCGTCTTTGTAATCTTCACGGAAGAATTTGACCGTGGCGATCTTAAACAGGGCCTTTTCGCCGAGCGGTCCGCCCATGTCGCTGAGCCAGATGTCGTCGAGGATTACCAAAGCGTTGCCTTCTTGATCGTAGAATGGGCGATCCTTGCTGAGATGGAAATACGAGGCCGGCATCACGAAATAGCGTTTGCCGTCCTTTTTCTCCATGAATTCTTCGATTTGCTTGCGCGTGTCTTCGAGCCAGAGGTCGGCGATGAACATGAGCCGCTCGTTGGCCTGGCGAGTGTGCTGGCCGTGAACGTAGTTGCGGATCAGCTTCTTGTAAGTGGCGCTGGCGTCGCGGTAATTGTCCTGAAGAAATTGGCACTCGCCTTCATAGAAGATTGCTTCTTCGAGTATCGGGATCGGCGTCTTCTTATTTTTTCCAACCTTGGCGAACATCGGCTCGGCCTTGGTGTATTCCTTGTCTTGGAAGAGGCGGCGGGCGCCTTCGAGTTCTTGCCGCATGGCGTCGTCGAGCAGGATCTTGTCCCGCTCCAGTCCTTCGCCGCGCAGCACCATGCTGTCGACGGGGCCGACCAGGTTGTTGGCCGTCTTGTCACGTGGGCCCGACCACGGCAAGGCGATGCAGCCGGAGCTGACGAAACAGGCCAGCGCCCCGCAAACAAGCGTGAGTGCTTGACGCATCATCGGCTGAATCGTCGTTGGCTTGGTCACGACCTTAACTCCCCAAATAAGGCAGTAGACGCGGCCGGCGCCCCATGGAATAGGTCACATAATCATTCAGAACCTGGCGAACCGTCGCTCGAACAGCCGGGTCCTCGATGCTCTTCCAACCGTCCCCGGCTTCGTTCAGTGTTTGCAGTGCTTGCCAAGCCTCGTGCGTCAAGGGCCGGCGATCGCCATGCTGTCCCTGGCATGCGGAGCAAATCACGCCGCCGCCGGCAGCGCTGAATGCCAAGCCGTGGCCCGGCGGACTCGAACCGGCGACGGGTCTCTCGCATGATGCACACTGAGCAAGTGCCGGTGCATAGCCAAGCTCGCGCAAAAGCACAAGCTCAAAGCGCGCCAGGCGAGGGCCGCACGCCACTCCGGGCTGCCCTAAAGTCCGCAACGTCGCCAACGCCTCGTCGAACAGAGCCGGGTGCGGATCGTAATCCTCCGTCCAATCGCCCAAAAGCTCGGCCACGTAGTAGGCCGCGTAGAGCGCGGACAGATCATTCCGCAATTGCGTGAACCGTTCGAGGACCTGCGCTTCGGTGAGCAGGTCGAGACTGCCGCTAGTTTTGCGGAGGAGGACTATACTGCACGCGGTAAGCAGGTCAAGTGCAGATTCGAAGTTGGATTTGAGCCGCCGGCCTCCTTTGGCCAAACAGCGAACTTTGCCCAACTCGCGCGTCCACAAGGTGGAGATGCGGCTGGTTTCGGACCAATCGGTGTTGCGGATGACCAGGGCAGTCGCTTTTTCGAGAGGCATTTGGAATCCCGCAAGCCGGGATCATACCGCGATGATTGGCAGACCCAGTTGCGCCAAATAATATCGTTCGCGCTCACGCATGGCTGCGGCGTCGTTCGCCGATTTATCGTTGTACCCGCAGAGATGAAGAAGACCGTGGATGACGTAAAGCGCCAACTCCGTCTGAACGTCGTGGCCGCGCGCCTGCGCTTCTGCGAGCGCGACTTCGGCGCCAATGACCAGTTCACCTGCCAAACGCTTCGCATGCGCGTCGCTCAGCGGGAATGTGAGGACGTCGGTGGGTTCGTCGTGATCGAGAAATCGCTTGTTCAGCCGGTGGATGGTGACGTTATCGACGAACGCGAGGCTAATCTCGAAGTCGGCGATATGCTCTCCGGCAAGGACCGTACGGACGAGGTCGCGCAGCCGGCCACGATCCAGCGGCACAACCTCTTGAGGACTGGCGATGGAGATTTTCGGCATGCACCCACAATTTCAAGCCCGCAGATGAGCGCAGCGAATCTGCGGGGTAATCAGGCACCCCGCAGATTCGCTGCGCTCATCTGCGGGCTTGGATACCCTCAATCTATCGGAGCGGCGGGAGACTCAAAGCCTCCCGATTGCTTTTTCCATCCGCGCCCGTCAAAATAGGCCCATGAACCCCGCTTCGCCTTTTCTCGATCAAGTTCGCGCCGCCGTTGCGCGCCATTGGGGTTATCGCACCTTTCGGCCACTTCAGGAAGATGCGATGACAGCGGTGATGCATGGCCGCGACTCGCTGGTCGTCTTGCCCACAGGCGGCGGCAAATCGCTTTGCTACCAGGCGCCGGCTATTGTTCGCGGCGGCACCACCGTCGTCATCTCACCTTTGATATCGCTCATGAAGGACCAAGTCGACGGCCTGCGTTCCTGCGGTGTCGCGGCGGTTCAGATCGACAGCAGCCTTACGCCGGTGGAACGTAGCGCCTATGAAATAGATCTGCTGCAGGGAGAGGTGCGATTACTTTTCGTCTCACCGGAACGTCTGGCGAGCAACGACTTTCGCAGTCTGCTTCGCCGGGCCCAGGTCAAGACGTTCGCCATCGACGAGGCGCACTGCATCAGCCATTGGGGTCATGATTTTCGACCGGATTATCGCCAGCTTGGCATGTTAAAGGAGCAGTACCCAGGTTGCACGGTCCACGGCTACACGGCGACGGCTACGGAGCAAGTCCGGAGCGACATCTGCACGCAGCTCAAGCTGGCCGATCCTTTAGTTTTAGTCGGTAACTTCGATCGGCCCAATCTCAGCTATCGCATCTGGCCGCGGGCGGACCTCTACGGCCAGATCGACGAGGTGCTGAAACGGCACAAGAGCGAGGCAGGTATCATTTACTGCTTGCGGCGGAAGGACGTTGATGACGTTAACCTGATGTTGCAGAGCCAGGGCGTCAAATGCATGCCATATCACGCCGGGCTGACGACCGATGAGCGCCGACTCGCTCAAGAAGCGTTCGCCCAGGAAAAATGCGATCTGATTGTTGCCACGGTGGCGTTCGGGATGGGCATCGACCGCTCGAACATCCGATTTGTCCTGCACGCTGCGATGCCGAAGACGATCGAGCATTACCAGCAAGAGACCGGCCGGGCCGGGCGCGACGGGTTGGAGGCGGAGTGCGTGATGCTCTATTCCGGCGCGGACACAGCGACGTGGCGCTCGATCATGGAGAAGTCGGCAAGGGAGAATAATGCCGACCCGGAGTTTCTGGCCAGCTCGCTGCGCCATCTCAACGACATGGACCGCTATTGCCAGGGAGCGGTCTGCCGGCACAAGGCGCTCGTGAATTACTTCGGCCAGCGCTACGAGGCCACGAACTGTGCCGCCTGCGACATTTGTCTGGGCGACACGGAGGCGGTTCCCGAGGGTCTTGTCATCGCGCAGAAAATCCTATCGTGCGTGGCGCGGGTGCAAGAGCGCTTCGGCGTCGCCCATGTCGTCAGCGTGTTGCGCGGCGAGAACCTCGAAAAAATCCGCAGCCTGGGGCACGATAAGTTGAGCACGTTCGGTCTGTTGAGGGAGCATCCGAAGACAATTCTGCGCGACTGGGTTTATCAACTCGTCGGCCAGGGCGCCTTGCGGCAGGAGGGCGGCGAGTATCCGATCCTCAAACTTAACGAGGCGTCGTGGGAAGTGATGCGTAAGGAACGCGTGGTAAGACTTCTGCAACCACTGCGAAAGGTGGAAGGACAAAAAACGAATAGCTCGAAGGCGGATCGCGTCTCGTGGGAAGGGGTCGACCGCGATTTGTTCGAGGAATTGCGGCTTTGGCGGCGCGAAGTCGCGGGGTTAAGAGCGGTGCCGCCGTACGTCATCTTTAGCGACACGACGCTGCGTGAGCTTGCGCGCGAGCGGCCCTCGACCGTCCAAAACCTTCGCCTGATCTATGGAATCGGCGAGTTGAAGGTGCGCGAATTCGGCGACGTGATATTGCAGAAAGTGCGAAACTACTGTAAAGATAATGGGTTAGATATGGATGTCGCGGCCCCGCCGGGCGCCCGCCGAGAGCCATCAATTTTATCTGCCGCTAAGTCCAGCCCGCCGTCGGGCTTTCGCGCACTGGCATTCGATCTGTTCCGCGACCGCGCCGCGATCGAAGACGTGATCCACCAAACGCAGCGCTCGCGATCCACGATTGTCGATTACCTCGCGGATTTCATTGCCCGCGACAACGTTGACGACGTCAGCCCCTGGATCGCCGCCGAGACCTACCAAAAGGTGGCCGAAGCGGCGAAACAGGTCGGAACCGAGAGGCTCAAGCCGATCTTCGTCGCCCTCGGAGAGAAGGTTCCCTACGATGAGATTCGGTTGGTCGTAGCGCACCTGGCCAGGAATCAGTCTTCAAAGTAGCTCCGGCGAGCCGAGCCGGACCATCGCAGGACAAGTAGGACCGGCGAGCCGAGCCGGACCAGCCTTCGGATTGACGACGGAGGGCGCGGTAATGTCCATTCCCATCAAATGCCATTGCGGCCGGCACATGAAGGTCAAGAACTCGAAGGCCGGCAAGAAAATCCGCTGCCCGAACTGCGGCGAGGGCGTGCGCGTGCCGGTCGCCGAGCCGACCACGGATGATCAGATCAAGGCGCTCAAAGACTGGGTCAAGGACACTGACAAAGCTCAGCGTGACGCCGGCCGGGCCACGCCCTCGCCGGCCACTCGATCGGGGCGAGGCACGCGCTCGCCAAGCTCGCTCTCTCCTCTCACTGCTACGCCGCCGCCGAAAAACAAGTCGATCAAGAAGCAAGAAGTGAAAGTCGAACCGAGTTCCCAGTCGTTTCCGTGGATTTATGTTGGCATTGGCGGCGGCGTATTCGTCGTCGCGACGCTGGTTTGGTGGTTTTTACTGCGATAGGCTTTTGGGCGAGCCGGGAGCGTCAGCGGCGTCAGCGACCGGAGTGAGTTGTCGGTTTCTCCGGTCGCTCACGCTCCCGGCTCGCCCTAGCACTGGGCTCGCCTTAGCGAGCGACGCTCGCCAGCTTTCTTTTCTTGAGCCATTCCTTCGCCGACAACAGAACGGAAGTTCCTCCCAGGCAGACGATAGCGGCGCCTACGAAGTAGCCGCCGAGGGAGAGACGGTCTTCGACGCGCGCCTGCCGTTGAGCCTGTTCGTCAAGCTGCGCGATCTTGGCAAGGTCGAGTTGTTTGAGGGGGAAGACCCAGGTCTTGGCGAGGCCCAGTGCGGGAATCTCCTCGTCGTCACCGCGCTTGCCTGTGCCGTCGATCAGATTGCGTTTCACGTATTCCGACGTGGGTTCCCACACCAGTGGTGCGGTTTCTTTGGAGCGCAGGTATAGGATGGTCTCCTCGCGCAGACGCGTGACCGCATCCCTCTTTGCCGCCTCTTCCGTAAGGCCGAACCCTTTGACCTCGGTCGGCCAATCTTCAAGCCTGGCGGCCTTCTTCGATTTCGACTGCGCCTCCAGCGGGTGAGTCGATAGCCAGAAGATGGCCAGCGTCCACCAAATTGCCATGATCATGCGCATCATGAGAAGGTCCTTGCGACACTACGCCAACTTCAAGCGCAGACGTTTGCTGCGTTGCACCGGCCGCTCCTGCCAGGGACTCGCGAGCTGCACCACCGCCGCCGTCAGGATCATAATGCCGAATGCTTCGGGCCCATTGGTCGATTCCAACAGCAGGTGGGAAAGAACAAATGCCCAAAAAACCGCCGCGATCAGCGAACCCACACGGAAGCGGGCGGGCCGGTAAAGCTCGGCCATCTTCCACCAGCGCAGGACGAGAAACATCAGTCCGAAATAGCTCAAATACGCCGCCATCGGTGGCAGAGTTTGATTGTCGCGATATCCGCCCAAGAACGAAGGCCCGCGTCCAGCCTGGGCGCCCACGTTGGCGACGGACCGAAGCGCATCCGGATTGGGATCTTCCGTCATGGGCCATGGAAGTTGGAAGCCGTCGAACCACAGGGCGACGATGCCGACGCAAAAACCAAGGCACATGAGTGTGATGCGCCGATGCCAGGATTCATCCGATTGCCGAGCAGACCAGACTTTCGCAGCCACAAGCACCGCCGCGCTTGAAAGCAACGTGATGAAGAACGTGGTGCCCGTTGCTTGACGCAACGTCCGCCAATCGCCTCTCTGGGTCAAAATTGTCCAAGCGAAAGCGAACACACCCGACAGAATGATCGCCAAGAGCAGCGAATTCGACAGCTCCAGGAGGCGAGGCCGCGGCGGGTGGCCGATCGGGATTCCTTCAAGCACGTCCGCCTTGCCATTGAGCGACGGCGCCGCGTCGAGAACGCGAATCGGAATCTCGATCGGCTCGGCTTTCTTGGCGACGACCGCGGCCACTCGACGGCCCATTTCGGCAATCGTCTGGAAGCGTTGGGCGGGGTTCTTGGCCAGGGCGGTGTCGAGTACGGGCCGGAACTCCCCGGGCACCTTCGTGAGGTCGGGCGGGCTGGTCAGGTGCTTCATAAGGATTTCGCCGGCGGTCTCGCCTTCGAACGGGACGTGCCCCGACAGCATTTCATAGAGAATGACGCCGGCGGCATAGACGTCGATCTGGCGGTTGTAGTTGCCCGTCGAGATTTCCGGAGCCATGTAATGGACCGTGCCGACGCTCTGCGTTTGGCCCAGACGTTGGCTGCCGCCGATGAACTTGCACAGGCCGTAGTCGCCGACTTTGACGGAGCCGGCCTCAAGGAAGATGTTGGCCGGCTTGAGATCGCGGTGAACGATGCCGTGGTCGTGGAGGTAATGGATCGCCGCGGCCAACCCCTGAAACCATTGGCAGGCAAGCTCTGGCGCGACTCCGTTGGGATGGCGGGCGAGAATAGTGTTGAGCGATTCACCGGCGACGTATTCCATGACCAGCCAACGGTCGCCTTTGGCATCGGTACGGATGTCGTAAAGGTGCACGAGGTTGGCGTGCTTAAGGTTCAGGCACTGCTGGATGCCGCGCAGCTCGATTTCGAGGTGGCTCTGGATGACCTTGAGGGCCACTTCCTTGCCGCCTTCGCTCAGGCCGAAGTAGACCTCGCCGAAGCCGCCGCGGCCGACGCCGCGCTTGACTTCGTAACCATCCAGGGGTTTCTGTCCGCAAGAGTAGGTGAACTTCATAAGCATCCCACCCTCCAAGCCCGCAGGCGAGTCTTCGAAGAGTCGAGTCTCCGAGCCTGCGGGATGCTTACATATACCCCGCCAAGTGCCCCGCAGATTCGCTGCGCTCGCCGCGCATCCGCTCATCTGCGGGCTTGGGGGATTTCTAGGGCGAGGGCGAGTCCCTCGGTTTTCACTTTGGCGCCGGGTTCGAGTGGGCCGCGGTCCTTAAACGCGTGGCCATTGATGGTCATGGGCCTGTCGTGGCGGATGCCGAGGCCGCCGGGATTGCGAAATAGAATAATCGGCTTCGGCAAGTCCTCCATGACAACGTGCGCCGGCTCAGGTCCAATCACCAGCGAATCCGCCATCATGATCACGGCCCCAACCGGTTGCACGAAGCGATGTCCACTCACCGGCTCCAATCGCGCCGAAGCACTGATCGGCACCGGCTGCGTGAAGAGGAACTGGCACGATGGCCCCAGCGTAAGCCGATCCCCTGAGTGCAGGAATCCTTTCTCGACTGGCTGGCCGTTGATCGTCACCTTGCGAACCGCCTCCAGGAAATAACCTTCCGGGTCGCGCTGGATGGTCGCATGGTGCCGCGAGATGTCGGCCAAGATGCCGATGTCGGATTTTTCGCCGCCGGCCTGACCGAGGGTCACGCGGTTTTCCAGACAGATAAGGAAGCCGCCCACGCCGTCGACCCATAAGAGGAATTGCGACGGCGGCTCTTGCTTCCATGTTTCCTTAAGCGCCGGGTTCATTAGCATCCCAAAGTGTTATTCTACAGCGAGCCGGCGAGATTTTGCTAACTCAGGTTAATGTTTAGCCGCGAGCCAGCGGCGAGCGCGGACGGAGCGACAACCCTTGGCGCCTCGCCCGCGCTCGCCGCTGGCTCGCGGCTTAACGCGCTTACTTGCCGTTCGACGCGGTGGTCGCTTTGCCTTCCAGGTACGCCCGGATGGCGTTCAGGTCCATTTTCGGTTGACTGCGTTGGTTGACCGGAATGTTGTCGCTGACGACGGTGCCATTTGCCAGCTCAATTTCCGTCGTTTCAACGTCCAAGCGGTTTCGCAGGTCGGAAAGCGAGGCCGCAATGTGCGTGGCCCGGCTGTCGTCGATGTTCGGCTTCGAGCCGATCTTGGAGATCTGCAGGGTTTCCGCCTCGGCTTCAAGCTGAGCGAGCTGTACCTCGAATTCACGCTTCTTGGCGATGACCGTCGACAGCTGCTCTTGCGTGGCGCTGAGTTCCTTCTCTTTGGCGTCCAGGAGCTTCGTCTGGCTCTGGAGGTTGGCTTCAAGACGTTTGAAGCTGGCAAGATCGCGGTCGAGCTTGGCTTTGACGCGTTCGGCACTGTAAGTTTGGCCGCCGTAAACGATCTGGGTGGCGTTATTTTCCAAGTCACGCGTCATGGTCAAGAGGTCGCCCCGTTGTTCTTCAATGCGGGCCTGGCCCTTTTCGATGTCGACTTTAAGGCGCTTGATGGCGGCGACGTTCTCGGCGACGGGCCGAATCATGCGGTTGATGTCGCCGTCGAGGGCGGCGATTTCGTGCCGGATGCGTTCGATTTCGAAGCGCGTCGGCACAACGAGGCGGGCTTCCTTCTTGGCTTGCGACCAGAGCGTGCCGGCGTAGCTGAAGAAGTTGACCTTCTTGGCGACGAAGAGGCAAATGCCCACGATTACCACGGTTCCAATCAGTTTGCGCATCATGACACCCCTTTTCATTGGAGAAAAACGAAAATTCGTGGGCGACCGGCCCGCCTCCCTCGCACCTCAGGGGGATCATGCACCGGAACGTCCACACACTCATTCGCCGGCGCCGGATAGACATTTTGGCAAAAATCGAAAAAGTCGAGGGCTATTGCTACGGGATGCGGCTCGGGCGAGAATAGAACGCGGATGAACGCCGATTGTGCGGATCTTCGCGGATTGACTGATCGGCGCGAATCCGACTTATCAGCGTTAATCCGCGTTCCATAAAAGCCCGCACACGCAAGAGGGCGCGAACGGATGAGACATACAGGACTGTGTTGGATTTGCTTTCTCGTCGGACTACTCCCGCTGACTCAGGTTGGAGCACAGACGAAATCGGAAAGCTCCGCAAGCATCGACTTCAGCCGGCAAATTCGCCCCATCCTCTCCGACAACTGCTTCCGCTGCCACGGTCCCGATGCGAACGAACGAAAAGCGAAAATGCGCCTCGATAGCCGCGAAGGC
>JACPZP010000045.1 GCA_016195405.1 Planctomycetota bacterium
AGACCAAGACCAGCCAGCTCATCACGCTTCAATGGGTCCACGGTCGGATAACCGTGGTTATGGCCGTTTGGGTAGATCATTGTGGCCCTCAGTTAATAGGCTTCAATGGGTCCACGGTCGGATAACCGTGGTTATGGCGTGGCGACGGTTTGCAGTTCAAAGAGCCAGAGAAGCTTCAATGGGTCCACGGTCGGATAACCGTGGTTATGCTCCCGCCACGTTCCTGGGAGGCCGGTGGTTGATCGCGTGCTTCAATGGGTCCACGGTCGGATAACCGTGGTTATGGCGGACGGACTTCCATTGCTCGGCCTGCGGAGTCCAGCTTCAATGGGTCCACGGTCGGATAACCGTGGTTATGCTACACGGGCTGCGGCCTCAAGGTCGCCTTGGACGGGCTTCAATGGGTCCACGGTCGGATAACCGTGGTTATGTGAAAGCTCTCAGCCGCACCGAACTGGACCGCCTCGGCTTCAATGGGTCCACGGTCGGATAACCGTGGTTATGGTCGCAAACCTACTCCCGTGCGTTTCCGGGTTCGACGCTTCAATGGGTCCACGGTCGGATAACCGTGGTTATGGCAATAGGCGCGTTCGGATCACGCTGGACGCCATGCTTCAATGGGTCCACGGTCGGATAACCGTGGTTATGATGACCTCCGCAAAGGACGTGTTGAGCAAGGCGGACGGCTTCAATGGGTCCACGGTCGGATAACCGTGGTTATGGGACGATCGCGCACGACGCGCTGAGATTCATTCATTGCGTAACTCCGGTACGCCGTTGGCCTTGGAATCTGCGAGAAGCACTTGGCCATCAGCACGAAGGATAACTTCGGGTTGTCAAAGAGCTTTCGGCTTCAGGGAAGCTCAGGGGCGAATTCATCACCTCGGCTCTCGCGGGTGAAAAAGCGAAAAGAATCAGGGCATGGCGGCCTCCTTTTCATTTCCGGGGACGAATAGCCCCAGACCGAAGTGGCAGGAATGTCCCAAGCAAATCGGTCCCGGCACCGGCTCGGCGAAGGTAATGCGGAAAGCGCCGCTCGGGCGTCGGCCGCCGTCATCGTCGTATTTGCGGCGAAAGCGTTGGAATTGGATCGGCCGCAGAAGACGCGAGCTGATTCCGCCCGCCGGCAAAATGTCCACGACCGCGGGCAGATCGGGCCGGCGCTGGCGGAGTCGTTCCAATTCCTGATGAAGAACGCGCCGGACAAACGCTTGCGGCGTGGCCAGGTCTTCGGGACGGTCACGTTTTTGGCCGCGCAGCTTGGGATAACGAGTGGCCACAAACGGCGTCGCCGATACCCACGTCTTGGAGGATGCCAACACCGGCGCCCGCAGATTGTCCGCCCTGCCCAAGCCGACAAGCAGCAACCGTAGGGGGTCGCCTTCGCCGAGCCGCACGTCGCGGAGACGATCGAGGACCCGTACCTCCTCGGCCGTGAATCCTTGCTCCGCCACGACGGTGATATGATCGAGCCGGCCGTCGTCGTCCTCATCGGCTGGAAGATAGAAGGCATGCCGATGCCCCTGCAATGGTTGCCTCTCCGCGTCCTTGCCGGCAAAGGTCGGCGAGTAGAAGCGTTCCTGAAACGGCCTTTCGGCGGTGCCGTAAGTGTTGAAATGAAGCAGCCGTTGATAGTGTCCCATGAGCGCGAAGCGCATGGATTCGGCTAAGGGAAGGGTATCGCCGACCAGGGGGAGTGCGGGGGCGTCGAAGGCGAAGCGGGCGACGGTAAAATGCGGAGTCGAAGTGTGGCGAGCGGCGGATTGGCAGCACCGTACAACGGAAGAAGTCTCTTTGTAGGTCGTGGTTACCGCGGTTGAACCAGTCATGAAATCAGTTCTTGTCATGAGAAGAAACTCCGATGCTTCTGTGAGAGACTAAAGCAAACTACCCCAGCAGGGCACGCCCATTGTGAAACTCCGAAACCGTCCTACTGTGAGTCTTCGTGAGTGGAAAACCTCACAAACACCCAGGGGCTGAAGATGTTCTCGGCGAGGCTTCTCGGCTTGGATTTCTACATGAGCGAGCAGTGAACCCAATGCCTGAATTGAAATGGGCACCTTCCAAATAGGCCAACACAAAATCGTCGAGACACCCGTCCCATAAAGAGCACGCGTCTTTGCCCCGTGATCAGTCGGGATGGTCGGAAAACAAGGAAGTGCTTCAATTGCCAACCAATTCGCTCCGCGCATTGTCTGAATCGGAGACTGGTTCGAGTTTCCTGGATCAGAGGCACGTAAGGCGTAACGGCGATCATCCTGAGGGTCCCAGCGCATGGAGGGGCGAGAGTCCCTGTAAGACCACGCTTCAAAGAGTGCCGAGCGACAATGCTCGGCAGTAGTGCATCCTGCGATTTCTTGCATGGAGCCTAGGAAGTGTTGGTGCCCGGCTCCGCTCATAGTGCGCAAGGCAGTTTCCTGAATTAGATCATCGACCGGACACCCCTCGCTTCCAAAAGCCGCCAAGAAATCCGCGGTCGTTCGATGGCGTTGAGACACCTGGACAATTGCCGAGCGTGCAACTTCCACGAAGGCGCTGCATGGGACTGGCAAATCCTTGCCGAGCCGATTGAACTCAAAAGCATCTTTCCTACCTTCTAGCGACTTGGTCAAGGCATCCACCACTTCTTCTGAGCTGCACTCCTTTTCGACGATCAGAATTGGCTTCCAGCTCGTGGTTGCCTCCCAAGTCATACGAACGTGACAGTCAGGCCACGATTGCGAGAGAATGCGCAGCACCCCCACGGATGCTAGAAATGCCAATGGGTTTTCACCGTTCAGACCAACGAGTGGAATTCTCATTTCTTCTTTTCCGTTTCTTGTGCATCTTCCGAACATCGGTGGTCGGCGAGCTGAAGAATCGCTTCCAGATAGGCGAGCCCCCAATACCCATACCGGCGAACCATGGTCCAGAATCGATCCGTCCAGCCGGAATCCAATCGTTCGAGCCCGTGACGGTTGCTTGCTCGAAGGGTGGTGTCACCGTGTTGCAACGAAATCGGGAACTCGTCCGGATCGGGAACGACCGGGACGAACGGGCGGCCCCATCCGTGGTGAGTTCCAATCAGATGCAGCACCAGATCACGGTCGCTGGCTTTGGCCAGTGCGCCGTTGCTGCGGGCCAGCAAGGCCACTGACAAGACTTCATGCCTGCCGCCAGCAGGATAGGCGGCTCGCACGCGAGCCCACCGGATTGCCGCGCGATTGCGTGGGCTCATGTCGTCGTCTGATTTTGCTAAGAGTTCAGGAGCGGCTACAGCGGCGATTTCATCGCCCCCGTGCAACCACGCTTGGAACCGTGGGTCTGCTTTGCCAACATCGTGAAACCAGCCGGCCAAGGCAAGATCCTCGAAAACTACTGAGGGGAAACCAGCCAGATGGGCGAAGTGCCTGGCCAACTCTTGCACTTCCCGACAATGGACGGTTAGGCTTTTCCTATCGGTTAGGGAGGCCGTGTCGTCTTCATTCGTGAAGTCACCCTGGTCCGTTTCGGCCTCGCGCAGCAAGTCCGTGGGAGGTTTGGTACGCTTACGACTCACCAAAGCAATACCTGGGCGAGTAGCTGGAGGATAGGGGATAAGTTTGTGCGGTTTGTCAGCCAGCCATGCGGTTGCTTTCGTCACCCAATCCGGAATTCCCGGCCATTCGCGAATAGATCGCAACAAGAGTGACCAATCCGGCGGTTCGTCCTGGTCGTCCGTCTGAAGCACTTCACGGATTGTCTGCGAAAGTGAAGGCCGGCCACCTCGTGGGGGTGCCTCCCATT
Organism: Planctomycetota bacterium; assembly: GCA_016195405.1. Lineage (GTDB taxonomy): Bacteria > Planctomycetota > Planctomycetia > Gemmatales > Gemmataceae > JACPZP01. Next base: position 3,766 of record JACPZP010000045.1, read on the forward strand.
GCTGAATCATGTCGGGATATAAGCGGAGGACCGGCAGCAGTCGTGCCAGGCTGGAGCAGTGGTCGGCTACGTCGCGCACCGGCGTTTTGCTTTCTGGTGCCCAGCCATAGTCGTCGGCCCCGCCGCGAGCGGATGAGATTACAATAGTATCACCCGGCCGGACTTGGCCGGGATCGATCAATTCGCTGTGATCGGGTCCGCGCCAACGGATGCAGTTGAGGGGCGACGGGTCGGCCTCGGCGTCGGCAGAAGATTCCCCTTCGACATCGCTAACATCAACTGCTGCCGAACCGGTCAGCCAGGCTCGGGCCGCATAGATCGGGACGGGCAGCGCTTCCATACTGGTGGGTGGCACGATTGCGACCGTGGTCACGTAATCATCGCTTTTCCTGTCGAGAAGTTCTGGTGGCAAATCGGCTCGCCAGACAATTTGGACGTCGGCGGGGCCGCTTTGCGGCCCGTGCAAGAAAAGGCTCGGGTCCGGGTCGGGGGCTGGAGTGGGACTCGTCTGAACCCACGTGTCAATGTGGGCCGGCAGCATGACGGGGGCCGATTTCCTGGGTGAGCAAACGAGGTTGATCGTGTCCTGATCTTCTGGAGCCTTGAATGCGCCAATCCCAAAATCGATGACCTTCTGCTGCCCCTTGCCAGTTTGCTGCTTCTTGAGCCATTTCCATGTCTCGGCGATGGCCGCTCCGTAGACTGGGTCATCCTTGGAACTGACGGAGTCCTTGCGAGCAACGATGACCGCCTTGGACGTGCAACGCAAACCTAGCCGATCGAGCCGGCCGAACCGTTGGCGCAAGGCGTCCAGGGGAGCAATCTCCGTGACCAGCGCATCGAACGACAGGTTGGCACCAACCTCGACAGTTTGCGTGGCCACCACGAATAGGGGCAAATCAAGCTTCGGCCTTTCCCTATTCGCCTCCATGAATGGGAACCATCCCAGCTGGCCATTGATTGGCTTACGATAAAGAAGTTCATCCCGGTCATAGGGCCGGATGCGGCCTGTTAGCAGAATTGCGTGGCAGCTGGATGGATCGGCGTTGAGTATCTCGAAGATCAAGCGTGCCGAGGCGACGCGGTTGACGACAATGCCGACGACGCCAACCGGGGCAGCTGGTTCGTCGGCTGGCGTTTTGGCCCGTTTCTTGCTTGGTGCTTCAGTGGGTGAACCAATCCCGGCCAGGGTTATTGCCTCTTCTGCTGCCTTCTGGCAGAGCTTTTTCCTGTTTGCATCTTCGTCTTCGGAATCCGTGGTCACATCGACGAGCCGGGCCAATTTGTGGGCATTGATGCGGCGGCCCAATTCCGGATTTTCCAAGTCTTCATTCTGGATCTTGAAGGGTTCCACCCCCGGGGGCGGAGTGGCCGACATCTGCACGACATGGAAGGGCGTGGACGGCGGAAGCTCCGCCCAGCGTTCCCCCCGATAACGATTCACGCCCTCAAGCGTCTCGATGAAGGGCTGAGACAGGTGAGCTTCATCAATAATAATCAGACTGTCGTTGCCTACCAGGCCGGCGTGGATCGCCCTTTGCTGCTCGCTAACGCCATAGCCACGGAACAGGAGGCGCGAACCGACCTGATCGACTGTCGAGACGCAAACGGCCGGTTGAATTGGCGACTTGGCCCAGCTGCCATCGCGATACATCCCGCCCCGCAAGGCGACAACGTGCAGTGGGTTTCCCGTGAGAGATTTCAGGCGGTCGGCTACCTTCGTGAGAATCCCGGACGGGTCCGAGCTGGGGTCGCGCAGCTTGGCAGCTATTTTCCGTGCTCGGTCAGATGCCTCGTCGACGACGATCCGTCGGTCGATCACGAAGAAGGTCCGCAAAGGGGCGGTGCGCTTTTTATTTTCGAGTCCGACTTGCATCGCCAGTGCGAAAACGGCAATGTCGATGGCCGCCGTCTTCCCTGCGCTGGTGGGCAGGCTCAAGACTTCCGGCCAGCGTTCTTCGACGATTACTTGGCGGGCAAGACGTGCTTGCCAGGGGAACGGTGCAAAGCCGTAGAGGGCCTGAAAGAACAGATCGAATTCCTCGGGACTCATGAATCACCCCCTTCCGAGGGACGACCAAGACGACGGCAGAGCCCCATTCCCAGGTAACGCCCGGCCCCAAGGATGACCGGTCCGCGCACGGGCCGGTCAAATTCGGCGACTATGTGCGTGCGATGGAGATGCGGCTGCTTACCGTTTCGCAGCCGGGCAAAATGGCCGCTGGGGGGCACGCCGCGGAACGGCGATACCGGGCCAATCTCGATCTCGACCGGCCGGGGTAACCCGATGCGCTCGCAGGCGGTGGCAACAATGGCTTTCTGGTCTTTTCCGGGCTTGTCCTTCGGAATGTAGTCCAAGAGCATTGGGGTGACGGTGGCCCAAAGGCGGGCGAGGCCGGTATAGGGATCGACTTGCAATGATCGCGGGACCGATTCGCCGGTCACCCGCTCAACTTTCCAGACCCCGGCTCGCCCCATCTCCAAGCTTTCCAACCGAACGAGGGCTTGGGCAATCTGCCGTCGAGTGGGGTCAAACCGACCCAGCCGTCGGGGCAGCACAACGGCGAAGCCCATGATATTCCCGTCCGCGTAGGTGTGAGCTACGTAGGCCAGGGGAATGATGGCCACGTGCGGCTGCTGGCTCGGACTTCCGTCCGGAGCATGCCCGCTGATGATTTCTCCGGGGTGTGGGCCGGCTAGTGCCATCAAGGCACGTCGCACCGTTGAGGTGAGGTTCGGGCTGGCATGCAAGGGCAAGCGGGGCCCACCGACCCGGCGAAAAACGATCATGTCGCCGAAGACCGTATCCGCCGGGTCTTCCAGACGCTTGCCGATCCTCGCATAGGCGCGGAAGATTCCCGGCGAAATCGGGGCACCGCGCTGATATGTCTCCTCCAGTTCAACCAGCCGGCCTTGTGTGGGTACGCGCAGGACTTCTTCACCAGCTTCCGTCGGCACGAGCGTTGGCGGCGGCGGTTCATGACAGACGCTGATCCGCACCAGAGACGATGAATGGCCGAGGTAGGTCACATGTCGGGCCAGACGATCCAGCGCCTGGTAGTGCTGGTTAACTTCCTCTGGTACAGACGCAGCCCAAATGAAATGGACAACGGGATGCGCAAGGGTGACCGAAGGGAATGCCCTTTGCTGCCGCGAGCGCCGATCGGGAAGAACCTTGATACCTTCACTGATCTGGGTTGCAGAAAACCCCTTTGGCGGAACTTTATCCGGGGCAGAGGTGTCGTTGACCGGAACGAAGACTCGGACCACGTCCCGCGCCGTTGCCTCGCCAACGCTCAAGGAAGGCGGGGGCTGCCGTTCCAGCCAGAACAGTGCTTCGCGTTCGGCTTCGCCCAACTCGCATTCCTTGAGCGTGGCAACCAACGCCGAAAACAGCCGGCCCGGGTGAGGTGGCCATTCGGCCGCCTCACGGTCGTGTCGCCTTGAGGCGACCGCCCTGCCGGTGAGGTACTCGACTTCAAGGGCAAACATCACTGATTCTCCTCGACTTCAACAAGATCACGGCTGCGCTTGACTAGCTCGACCAAAGCGGGCTTGGGTGTAAGTTCGAGAGGCTTGGTTTCCCATGCGAATCCGGCGGCCACAGCCGCCTTGACGGCCTCGTCGAAGATTGCTTTGGCCTCGTCAGTCGTTAGAGAGAACTTCGTTGTGTCGGTTGAAGTGGTGATGATTTCGAAAGGTGCGTTGTCGGCCGGCACCAAGACACAGCGGGAGCGGAGGTCGTAACCCTGCTGCTTTTTCTGGTAGACCACAGCGGCCAAGGCCAAAGCAGCGAGCACGGTCCTTGCAGCGTTGTTTCGGGCCTGGTCCTTCTCGAAGTCAGCTGGCTTACCTTCCTCTGGAAAGCGCAGCCTGCGCAACCCGGCCAAGGAGAGAACGGTGGTCTGAATGGCGTGAGACATGGTCACTCCCCCAGACGCGATTTCACCCTTTCGAACCGTCGGCGCTTCAGTCTTGATGAAGCTTCTCCCACTGACATCCCGGTCCCGCATGCCAACAGCATAGTTGAATGAGATTTCCTCTCGCCTCATCAAGTCAGGGGTTGCCGCGTTGTCCTGGTATCGTGCCAGGTCTGGAGTCACATTTCCGTGATTGATCTCGGAAGGCTTCCCCTTGTCTGCCTTCTTGCGCCTGAAGGGGACCAGCAGTTCATTGCCATCCTTGTCCTTCAGGACAACACCCTTGTCGTCTTTTTGGCGCTTCGCCAGACTGGGGTTGCTGGTCCAGTCTCCTTTTTCGTCCTCGTAGAGATCGCACTTCTCAATGCCGAGCGGATCAATTCGGCTGCTAGTTCGAATCCCCGGGACCGCGTTAATTGCGACAATCTCTGAAACGATGCTGCGGGCAAACTTGTTGCCAAGACCGCCCGCAGCACCCGTCGAGTCCCAGACGCCGAAAATGAGGGCAGTTGGGCACAGTTCAAAAAGTGGCGAGGCGTTGCGAACGCTTGCGGTAGCGAAGCGCTCCCCCTCCTTTGAGGTCTTTGACTTATCCTTGGCACCACCCGCCTTCGGCTGGGCCCGGAAGGGCAGCCCCTGGGCGGTCACGCTATCGCGAAAGATCGCATCGGCGATCCGGTGAGGGGCTTCCAGGGCGGTGATTCGTCCACCTGGGAGGAGGGTTGGGTCAAAGGAAACGGAAATCAGTGGAAACTTGAATTCGTTCGAGTCGTAAGCCTCAAGCAGGGCAAGTTCCAGTCGGTTGGCTTGGGACTGAACGGAGTCGAGCAACACGGCGTCGACTTCTGTTCCGTTGACCCGTCGTCGTTCGCTGGCGTAGACCGCGCCGGCGTACGTGGGAGGAAAAACCTTGTCCTGCGGCCCTCCGGCAGGTTCTAGCCGCATGACCAGACGAATGGCCGCGGCATCACCGACAACCGCCTTACGCAGGAGATCGTAGGTCAAGGAATTCACGGTTGATGTAGCCATCCCGAAGCCTCCAGTTGTTGTTGTTATTACACTGTCAAAGGACAATAATATACTTGTCGCTTTCAAAGTCAACGATATCATTAGATGAGATCCACGCAAACCGATGCGTGGCAACATTGAAGTTTGTCTTTTGAGAGTGTCGGTCTTTTTCGACCGCCCAACACCACGGTCAACGGACCGTGGACCCATGCCTTCAGCTGCGGCGGGAGATGCTTGTTTTGCGTTGTCCGGCTTGGATACCATCGACCAATTGCACCGGCCAGCGGTCTTCGTGGCCGTCGATGGACATGGTGATTTCGGCGTCGGTTGGAGGGTAATCGATAGGATTTTCCAGGACCAGGAAGTTGGGACCCAGCTGAGCGATCGGCAAGACGCGGCCGTTCACGTGCAGTTCCATGCTTACGATAGCGGAATGAGCATGGGCACTTTTGTTGGCGGCATTCGTGGACATACCGGACCTTTCTCAACGAGCCGATACGTTTGCCACGCGAGAAGGGTTGACGCTCGGAGATCAGCTTGGTTCTGGTGTTCAAGGTATCGTTTTCAGCGCGAAAATCCAAGCCGAAGAGGGCCGGCTTGCGATCAAGGTTCATAACCAAGGGGCTGCCTATTGCCGAGAGCGAGACGTCTACCTTCGCTTGCAAAATCTTGCGATTACCAATATTCACCGATGCAATGTTCCGGAATTGGTCGATTACGATGACGAATTGTGGATTCTCGCGATGACCGTGGTGAAGCGGCCGTTCGTCTTGGATTTCGGCGGCGCCCACCTTGATAGGCCGCTGGATTTTTCGGACGAGGTCTGGGCGGACTGGCGCAAGGATAAGCATGAGCAGTTTGGGTCGGCTTGGCCGAGAGTCGAGGCAATCTTGCGGCATCTGGAGGGGCTCGGCATTTATGTCGAGGATGTAAATCCCGGCAACATCGTTTTGCCGGATTGAACCATGCGCGCAGATGTACCGTTTCATTTCGTTAACCTCCTACTTCAACTCACAATCACCACATCGTTCGCATCGTGCGCCTCGATGGGCAAGCCCAGGGCTTCGATTTGCTCGATGCAGCGGTTGCACAAAGGCACGAACAACACCTGGTCTTCATCTAATTTGATGATGTCGTAAAGCCGGCTCTTGAGGCGCACGAGATCGTGTGCGGTCAGACGGCAGAGAAATACGGAGTATTGCCGGCGGAAGCCGAAGTCCTCGCACGTCTGGGCGACCTTTCGGAGACGCTTCGGGTCGCAGATATCATAGGCAACCAAGTACGAATCCATAGGACCCCTCACCCCTGACCCTCTCCCCTGAGGGGCGAGGAGGGAAAACAAAAGATCATCGTACGGTGAAGCCCGTGTAATTGGGAATATCCCCGCGGACATAGGCGGCGAGCATGCGGGCTTGGACTTCCAGCATCCGGCCGTAGCTCATCTTGTAGCCGAAGACGGGATGGGTCACGACTGTCGCCTTCCGCTGCTCGTAGGCTTGGAAGAACCGCTTTCGCCCGTCTTCGGTGAGATGGCAGCTGTCGCGCCAGACTAGAAAATCCTGCGGCGCCAGGCCGCCGGTGTTGATGAGGGTCAGGACCACCGAGTCGGCGATGATGGCCCGGAATTCTTCCATTACGTCGAGGGCCAGCGAGGGCTTGCCGTGCCGGCCCACGTGAAAGAAGCCGCAGTACGGATCAAAACCGACGGCGCAGAGGGCCGAAAAGCAATCCTTCAGCAGGAGCGCGTAGGAGAAGGAAAGCAGGGCGTTCACCGGGTCGCGTGGCGGGCGGCGGTTGCGGGACTTGAAATCGAAACCGGTCTGCCCGCTTTTCGTTGGCACAGGCAGCTTGATCATTCGGCTGAACTGACTGAAATACAGCGCCGCGGCCTGCCCCTCAGTGCCGAGTAATACGGCCGGATCGGAGATTCTGTCGAGCCGGGTCAGCAGCTCCGCCATCTCACGGGCCGCCGGCTCGTCACTGCCACGGATGCCGTTGTCAGGACTTGGTGCATGCCCATTGCCGTTTACGGGATCGTCGGGCGAACGGGATCGCAGACAGCGCATAAGCAGCGTGCGCTGGTTCGTGATCTTGGCCTTGACCACGGCCTTGGCTAAGGACAGTGCGCGCTCCGGATCTGCGAAAAGACGGAATTGGTTGGTTCGCAGGTGAATGTTCTTGGTCGGCGCCGGCTGCAGAGCGGCGATGAATCGGCCGTACCCGGTCATGTAGACGACGGGCACGTCGAGCGTCGCGAGGCACTCCAGGGCCTGAGTCGAAACCTGCACGTTGCCAAAGATGACGACCTGGCGAATGGCCGCGATCGGGACGCGTTGAATCTCCTGACCATCCTTACGCACCACAAGATGTTCGCTGCGTTTGCCGACGTGGGAACCGGGCTCCTGGAGATAGAGAACAGCGCCCTCATCGATCTGCGGCAACACCCGCGTGATGCCGGCGGCGGTTTCCTCGGCCGGCGTCAGTCGTTGATGGCTCAGGCAGTACAGGGTTTCCTCAGGCTGGCAGATGGGTGCGAGTGAACAGCCGAAGCATCGGTGGCGAAGTTCGGCCGGTAGCGGTTCAGGAGGAGAATCGCGCAGTTCCAATTCGTGAATTGTTTGGATGGCTTGGAGCGTCTTTTGGCGTAGGTCATCGTCAAGTGGCACCTCGACGCGCGTCTTGCTGCCGATGTAATAGAGGATGCCCTTCTGGATTTTGGTCCCCAATTCCTCCTCCAACAGCATCGCCTGAGCGCAGACCTGAACGGCGTCGTTATCCCAGAATGGCGGCTGACCGTTGTCGCCCGAGGGGCCGCTGCCGCGTTTGTATTCCACCGGGTAGACCTCGCCGTCTTTTTCTTCGACGAGGTCAAGCTTCCCTGAGAGACCGAGGCTCGTGGAACTGATCTGCACGCTGCGCGTGTGGAGAACGGCGCCATCCTTGCGCGGGCGATGCTGCAGGGTCGGGTCGTCGACGCGGCGATGCTGGAAGAGCCCGTCCTCGACGTGCTCATTGATCGGCATGACGGACTCGACATATTCGAGGTAATAGAGCCGCTGGCAGTACGTCACCTGGTTTAGGGCGCGAAGAGGGATGAGGTCGCTTAAGCCGTTCATGGTTCTTCCTTTTCCTGAAAGACGGAGCGGGCATTAACAAGGGAGATGACTCCGTTAGGGTAAACAGCGTCATCCCACGCCTAAAACCGCGAATCTTCATCGCTGGCGCCAACAGGTTCGAGGGCGGGAGGCTCAGTTTCCAGGGCGATCATGGCCAGCTCAAGGTTGGCGATCTGCGGCAGGCTCGAACCGAGAATCCCGCCAAGGTCTCCATACAGACCCGCGGTATTAAGGGCGGCGCGTTCGAGTTGTTTTTCCCGCTTCGCCCAGAGTCGGTGCATCGATCGCTTTTCGGATTCGAGATCGTCTTTCAACGTCATGAAGGCTTCGACGATGCCTTCAATGCGCTGGCGGAATTCCGAGCCGGCAAGATAGGTGTAAAGGAGTTCGACCTTGTTCCGCCGGCCTTCTAGAGATCGCCGGGTGCGAGCGGCTTCGATCATGCCGTGGCGCAGTGCGGCCGCCAGTCCCGTGAGGCAGTGACGGCTCGTCACCCACACGCCATCGATGCACCCGAAGGTCTCAAGTCCCTTCGGCAATTCCTCACTGGTCAGGACCGCCACATGCGCTTTGGCTGCGCGTTGGTCGTTGCGCAGCTTCGGCAGCCAACCGTCGCTCCAATTCTTGGTGCGTTTCGCCTCCCAAAGGATGACCCCGCAGTCGAGTCCAGTGTTGTCATGCACGCGCTGGAGAATGTCGCCGCCGTGGGCGCCGACCGGAACCGCGTCGATGGTGTCGTGGGGGAAAAGATCACGGAGAAGTTCTTCCAGCTCTAACTCCATCACTTCGCCACGGGCTTGCGGCGATCCCTTTTCGGCGATGCGCTTGAGGTCATCGATCTGGCCGCGCAGATCTGTGATGAGCTTCTCCTTGTCGGCTACATTCAAACGGTTCTGTTCCTCTGCCTCCCGTTTTGCTTCCTCGCGGATCGCCGCTCGTTCCACGTCGATGGTTCTAGTGACTGTCAATTCCAGTTCGTGCCTTTGCGCTTCAAGATCGCGACGTTCTTGGCGCAGTTGCAGTTCGGAGCGTTGTGCTTCTCCGAGTTTGTTCTTCGCCAGGTTGAGCTGGTCGGTCAAATCGTGCACTTCAAGCGCGACTGCTTCTTGTGCCTTTTTCTCCGCTTCAAGCAACAGGCGCGGTTGTTCCTGGGCCACACGTTCGGCTACCTGCTGGTCCAGCGTTCGGCGAGAAGCATCCAGCACTTGCTCGCGTTGACCAAGATTTTCTTCGCGTTTCGCAATTTCCTCGTCCTTCCGCCGTGCTTGCGCTTCGACCTCCTTTTGGAGCTGGGCGCGAAGCTGAGCAGACAAAACCGCGGAGACCTCAATTTCAACATTGCAGTTGGGACATCGGATTGTGTCAGCCATGGGTAGTTCCTCTAAGAAAATGGGACGGCACCCCGAGGAGATTCGAAGCACTTGCGTCCCTTACTTCTTGCAGCCGAAAGCTTGGTGACGACAAAAAAGTGAGATGCTTTCAGAAGCGATCAGACAAATGCGCCGATTGCATCTTGTCGACGCAAAATGGGAACGTGATTCGCGAAAGTCGCCTAATCGACCATCTGCAATTTGCATCGGCCCGGTTCCAGAGCCACCAGCATCGCCGGATCGATGCCCTGTGCGGAGATGATCGCCTGGCCCGTTGGCAAATGCTTGAGTCGCGTCCACAGGCTATCCGAAACGCCGCCGACCGAATTCTTGAGACGCGAGATCGTTGGTTCATCACTGAGCCGAAGAAGGATGCGGTTGTTACACAGAGTGAAGAGCTCGCCAGGCAAATGCTGGGGAAACTGCGTTGCAAACATGAGGCCGAGCCATCGTTTGCGGCCACGACGGGCGATGCGTTGAATTTGCTCAAACACGGTGGGCATCTGCTTGCTGCGCTCCAGCGACACAAACTCATGCGCTTCCTCGATAATAATCACCGTTTTGGGCTTCTTGTCCGCAGGCGCCTTGGCATACACCTGCTCTTGGGCTTCAGTGACGCCGCGCAACAAATCAGAAATCGCAAGATTCCGATGCTGTGGCGAATCCACACCTTGCATATCGAAGATCAACACGCGTCCGGGGGCGAGCATGTCAGGGTATTTGAGACTGGTAATGGGCCGATCATCGGGCCCAGTCCGGCCGGAGCGGTCAAACAAACCAGTACGATACAATCCGGCGACTAAGCCAACGGTCTTCCGCCAGGAAGCAATGTTCCCGTGACGTTTCTTGACGGGTCCAGCCTTCGTCATCAGTTCTCTGGCATGTCCTCGAAAGCCATCGTCGTGCAGGTAACGATCGTCGATAGAATCCTCGCCGGCCACGACAGCGGCGACAGCCTCAGCCATGTCAAGTACATGAGCCAATCTCAAGTCCGGGTATCCGGTTTCTTGATCGTCCCACGCGGCCAAGGCTTTGCGGTGAAGCTCCTTATCCTCGACCAAGCCGAGTTGCGTGAGAAGTTCACACGCGGCATCGTAGGACGCCATGAAGCGATCGGATTGCGCTTCGTTTCCACGCAAGATCTCGACGGCAATGTGCGGTGAGATCGCCGGGAAATCAAGGCAGAACCGGCGGATATGTGAATGATCAGGATTCGTCGTGGGTGCATCGGTGGGCACAAGGAGAAAAGTGTTTTCGATCCCCGCAGGCTTCAAACCTAGAGCGTGAAGGGTTGGCACGATCTTCTGGGATTCTGCGGCTTGATCGATCATCGTGTATTCGCCCTCGACATCTATCAAGAGCACACAGAACCCGGCGGCGGAGAGCTTTTCGATTAAGCTGGCTACGAGTGTGGATTTGCCGGAGCCTGTGGTGCCGACGACGAGCGTATGACGCGGAACATGATGTTTCTCAGCGCTTCGCAATCCCACCACAATCTCCGGATAACCCACCGCGGGTCCAAGACGAATGTCCCCGTCACAGTTAAGGGCTTTTTTGGTTTCATCGGGGGTCAGCAGACACACGCGACTATTGGGGCGCGGACGACTGAGAGGCGTACTTACTTGCCCTTCTTTCATTTCGCCAAGGATGTCCAATGCAACCCAACCATGGTACGGCGGCGTGAAAACGCTTCCCTCGATCTGCGTGGCGACGAGCATAGGCGATGTTGCAGGAAGGCCATTGGGCGCCGCATAAGGCCCTCGTGTGACTTGGCCCAGATAAATACGGCCGTCGTCTCTGCTTTCGATTCGCGCTAATGCCTGCGAGCGCCATTTCTCAAAGCGGTCCTGCGGGAACACGACGAGAACAGAGCGATCCTCACTGCCGGATGTGTCGAAGAGGGTCCGTCCATCACCGTCGTCGGGCTTCCAGGGACCGTTGCGTTCCGGTGGTACACTCAGTTCACCGAGAGCGTCGTCAAGAACCGTGTCAAATGCGTCGCCGCCCGGTTTCGAGTCGTTCATGGTTCATGCTCCCTTCGGCGAAGTCCAGCGTTAAGTTGCGAAGAGATGGGGCACACCGGCCTTGGCGTATGCCGCTTCTACTAAGCCTTGAAATGCCTCCATGCCCAGGAGTACCTTGCTGCTGACGGCGGCCAGGTCAAGGGACAGCGGAAAGCCGCGATGGGGTTGCAACGCGGCATCGGCCATCGCTAGAACGGCCGCAGGCAGGGCATGATCGGCGTGAGCAACAAAGACTTGGCCAGGAGCGTGCTCGGTGGCGCGCAGGCCCCCAACGACCATCGCCTCGCCGAGGCGGCGTGCGAAATCTTCCACTTTACGGCGATAGCCATGGACGAAATGGCCGCTTTCCAAGATGTCGTCGAGTGCGGCCTTGCCCTTCTGAAAAATGGCAATCTGCTGTTTTTCCAGGGCGTTTGCCAGTGTTGCGAATGCGTAGTGGCTTCCCGGACTGAGCAGGAAGATCCAGCGCCGATAGTCGATCAATAGTTGCTCGAGGATCGGGAGTGTCTCGTCAATCAGTGCCATCGAACCCGAACCCGTCAGAAGTTCCAGTGGTGCTGGCATGCCATGGCCGAGGCGCCAGCGGGTCTGGGTCTTTTCAAGAAGTGCCTTGCGTTCGGCGGCGGCCATTACTCCCCGCCTGAGCAAATAGGTGACGCGATCCCGGCCAGCGCCAGGGCCGGATCCTACAGGGCTGCGCCGTCCACGGCTGTCCAATACACTTCGGATTTCGTCAACGAGATTGCCACCAGCTATCGCCTGGTCGCGTCGAAGAAACGTCGTCCGCCATGACTGCAAGTTGCCGTCATATCGGACGAGGCAAATACCGATGGCGACCAAAGCGGCGGCGGCACCGTCATGTCCCGCGCTGCTCCCGTTTACTGCTGTGACATCACCACACAACAAACTATTGCGGTAGGCATCGCGCAGATGTGCGGGGCGAACTGTATAGACGCCGGCTTGCTCTGGTGCGTCGGTGAACTCAGGCAGCTTCGGGAAAACCTCCGCTTGGATAATCTCACGCCAGCGCTGTTCGACTGCCACGGATGACGAAACGAAGCGATGGACCGAAGCCGTCATTTTTTCCAAATCGGCATTTTCATCCCACGATCCAAAATCGAGCGCTTTTCGCAACGACTGACCAAGCGCGCGCTGGAGTTCCACATCCGTAACGATGGAATTATCGTCGAACGGTGGCGTTTGCGCGTGCCGGGACGGGTCGTCCATCCGATCATCATTGCATCGATCTGCGGTTTGGGGGACACCGTTTCCGTCAAAGGAGATCATGGGAGTCACCGGGCGGTGGGGGCTCGTTCCTTACATCCCCAACGCCTCCGTAAAGGAACGTCGGGCGCGTGCCAGGCGCCTAAGGTCTTCCGCATAATGGCCTGCCCAATTGCGGGGCAAGCCGAATTGCTCTTCAAGATGCTGTCGCCACTCGATCGCCGCGCCCGGCCACGGTCGCGCCGTTCGCATGGTGCCGAATACGATTCGCCATGGCGCCAAGAGCTCAAAGGCCAATTCGTTGGCGGTTCGTTCAACTTGACTGACCGGCTGAACGAAGGAACCATCGGCCATTCGATCCATGAAATGAACGTGCGGCTCGACGGAAACGTCGGCAAGGCATGCTGACAGTTGTTCCGGGGCGGTCGGCGGCCGGTCACCATCGAAGACAGAAAGGAGCGACGGGCCCAAGCGTCGATCGGCCCGTCGCCGTGGTTCTTCGTAGTCCGCGAGAAAGTGGCCGAACTCGTGTGCGATGGTAACACGGCGATGGTCCGGTCCTAGGGTTTGTTCGACAAACAGAAAAACGATACCCTTGCACGCGTACAGGCATCCATCAACCCAGCGATCTTTCGTCACAAGCCAAACCTGGTGGTCTCGAACCGCAAGCCAAACACGGACCGCCTGCGGACAGAGACGCTCCAATGAGACGATGGCAACCGAGGGCTTTGCTTTGTGGATTGCAACTTCAAGGTTGCGCGGAAAAGGCTCCTCAGTACCCGCTTCCTCCCAAAATTTGGCTGCCAGGGTTTCGATCCTATCGCTAATCATGCCCCTCCTCCGAAGAAGGGGGCGGTTCACCGGACTCTGCGGGCCGATCGGAAGCGGCCATGAGCCATCCGCGCGCGGTCGTGGGGCCGGCCTGTTGAAGCTTTTCGACGTTCTGCTCCTGGCGTAAGAGACTGATCAAGTCAATTTCGTGGACTCCAGTTCGTTGGCAGATGGCTCTCACATCGTTGGGAAAATGGTCCGGCCGCGGTGTTCGGCAAAGCCATAGAAGGACGAAGTTCTCCATTGAAAGCCCAAGCTTTTTTGCGAGTTTCGCTTGGTCAAGTTTCTCGTGGTCCTGATGCCGCTTCAACCAGTAGCCCAACCACGTAGGATCTGAGGCAGTCAGGCGGAACACCGCGGCGTGCAAGCCGGTTTGTTGTTCGGGCGTCATTGGAATCAGTCCCTTTCGTCCAAGAAGCGCTCGAGTCGCTTCGCGAGGCGATCACGAATTGGCTTAATAATACTCCGTTGCTGATCGTGCGGAAGCTCTTGAATACCAAGGCCTTGAGCTAATTCCTCAGTGTTGGCTCCCCAGTGTTGTAACACGATGCGTTCCTCGTCGGTCTTCGGGATTTCTCTGAAAACACGATCGAGCAGATCGGCTTGGCCGATATCCGTCCCTTGTTCTCTTGCTTCATCCCGCTCTTTGGCGACAGATTCGTTCCCTTTTTCTCGCTCACGACAATGGCGTGTATCATCGGAGCGTATGATACCCTGGAGTTTTCTCAAGGCCGCTACGTAGAGGAGACCGCCTAGGTCCTCAGGGTTTTCAAGTCGATCAAGTTTGAGACTTATGTCGAGAATGCCGGCAAGCACCGCATCATAGATGTTCTGGGAGTCCGTTCGTGAAAATCGCCTTCTCAGAGTCGCCGACAGGGTATCGGCGTACTGTTGATAAAGGAATGTGGCCGGGAGGGGCCACTCCGTAAGTTGAAAAATGCCGGCCATTTCGGAGGAACTTACATGGATTCGCTGGAACCTACGAAGATAACCTATATCGAAGCGAAGGTCACGTCTTTTTCTGTATCATTTCAACCTTGCCCCCTTTGACTTCTGGATTCGCGTTTCCGGACGTCTGTTCAACCTGGCGAACGTGCTTCACGCTTCGGACGAGTTCGGCCAAGCTGTGGAGCGATTCAGACAAGATGTGGAATTGGAGCATGAATTTGCTGACGCATGGAACACCTCGGAATCGTGCTTATGGAATCGGGCGACTCGAAAGAGGCGGTCGCCGCATACCGCCAAGCCCTCCAAGTTCAGCCCGTTCATGCGGACGCCCACTAAAATCTAGCAGATCCTTTGGAGTCGATCTCAGGGCATCGCGAGGCCAGACCGCAATGGAAGGAATTCCTGCGGCTCGAACGCGCCGGCGAGTGGGCCGAATATGCACGGCTGCCCGACGGCTTGGCGGCCCAGCGGGCTTATGGCGTGCTGACGCAGGTCCTGGAGCAGAGCCATAAATGGGCCATCGGCCGGCTGGTGCTGACTGGCAATCAACAACTTGTTGTCCGCGCGGCCCTTACGATTGCTTCTGGTTGATTTTCCATTACGCTCCCGCTGGGAGACAATGTAGGCGCTTTAGCAGGGTGCTAACATCGTCGTTCGCGGTTCAATTGCCACCTGCGGCATTCGTGACCAAAAACACCCGCCAAGAATCGGGAATTGCTGCTTGCAAGCTGTGTCTAGCCCCATAGCATCTCGTTGTTGGTTGGCGCCCTGATGTCGAGAACCGGCGCAGCATGCGGCAGGAAATTCTTCTGCGTAATCGACGCCTGTTTGGCCTTCTACAAAGCGGCAAACAAACTAAAGGTGAATTGCATGGGCAGAGCCAGCAAATCTTCAAATCCGTCCGTTTGTCTGGTGGATGCTGACGCTGGCGTGTGCCAAGCTCTGCGCTCGCTTTTGAAGGCAGAGGGCACACGTCTAACCGTCTTCAACAGCGCCGCGCAATTCCTCGCGGGCTTCGAGCCGCGCCAGACGCGCTGCATCTTGTTGAGTTTGCGTCTGCCTGGCATGACCGGATTGGAGCTTCTTGAGATCCTCGCGCACAAGAAGACTCCCATTCCAATCATCGTCCTAGCTGACCGCGGCGACGTCGCCTCGGCCGTTCAGTCCATGAAGCAAGGGGCATTCGATGTCATCGAAAAGCCCTTGAAGGAGGGACCGCTTCTTGAGCGCATCCAGCAGGCCTGCACGGTCGGCAGGATGTGGAAACCCATTGAGGCGGACCGCGCCAAGATTAGGGAGCGGTTGGAGCACTTGAGTCCCCGAGAACTTCAGGTCTTGGATCTGATGGTGGGCGGCCGCACCAACATTGATATTGCGAAACACCTGGGCATCAGCCGCAAGACCTTGGACATCCACCGCAGTAATGTCCTTGAAAAGATGGAAGCCCGCACGGTCGCCGACTTGGTCCGCTTTCGCCTGCTCGACAAGTATCCGGCCTCCGCAGGCTCCGTCATCAGAGAATTCGATTCGCGTTGAGGCCCGAAGACGCTGGCGAATACCCATAGTCGGGGCATGACGGTGAGTTCGCTGCATTCGCCTCCGTTGGTGAAAAGTTGAAATGAAGAACTTCCTCGTTCGACGCTGATTGACCGACCTCCAACTACGTCGGTTGCAACATTCAAGTTCGCTCCACGGCCTTGAACAGTTCGGAGATGGACTGCCGTAAGGAGTGGGCTATACGTTCAATGTTGATGAGGCTGAGATTCCGGCTGCCCCGCTCGATGTCGCTGAGGTAGGTGCGGTGGATCTTGGCCAGTTCCGCTAAGTCTTCCTGCGTCAGGCCCAACTCTTCCCTTCTTGATTTGACCGCGTAACCGAATCGTTCCCGAATGTCCGGCGGATTTCTCTTTTTTTTCATTGCGGCCACGGTAGCCGCGTGTAGACTATGCGTGTATCGACTATAAGTGACATTCCGCTCTGTTCCTGGAATTTGACTCAAGGAGCACTTTGATGCACCAGCAACCTACAAGGCGTACTGCACTCACCGTCGTTGCCAGCTTTCTCTTCGGGCTTTTGCCCGGCTGCCAAGCGGCTGCCTTGGTTATCAGCTTGCCTTGGGACAGGATTCTTTCGGTGCTTGTCCTCGCCGAGAACCTGGTTGCCATCGTCCGAGGCTTGTTGAACGGAGCCGAAACGGAAACCGAAATTCCACTGACCCATGAACAGCTGCGCAGACTTCAGAACGGCGAGGAAGTCATTGTTGAGTTAAGAGATGGACACAATCAAAGGATTAGGCCCACTATTGAGAGCTAGGCCATGCGGCCAAGGTTCACTTGAGGGTGCGGAGGCGTTGTTTGGCCTGCAAGACGGAGCGAGGGCATAAGAGCCTCCCGACAAAGACAGTCCTTGCCGCTCCTTTGATCGGCAAGGAATGAGATGGGACTGTGAGATCATTCCAAGACGACGCACCTGACGGCGCTTGCACCTTCGATTTTGGTGGGCGTGATGCTGATGCGATCGCCTTCCTGAAGGGCTTGGTTGGCGGAGACCGGCTGGCGGTTGACGCGATAAGGCCAGAGACGAGGCCGCGGCGCCGCAGGACAAGAAATTCTGTCGAGCCGACTGGGGCTTAGGTGCCTTGACGAATTGGAATCCCAGGCGACGCACAACGTCCCTGGAATCCCCGGTGGCGCGGAAGACGGCGCGCTCCAGTTGCGCTTGGGTCATGTGCGTTTGGAGAGTGTAGCATTGAGGTAGCTGCGAGAAAGCGTTCCGATCTGGCGATTTCAAGACTCTAGGATGGAAAAGTGAACTCAACCTTGCTGATAGCCGCCTGGGTCAGGGGCACGTCGAGAAGTGTTGCAAGCGGGCAGCAGGCTTGATCTCGGCGCCGGTCTAGGAATCGTCCTTAGGCCGGATCTGGCTTTCGGGAATGCGGAGGTGACTGAGGTAGAGAGACCAGATCGCCAAAATGTCGACAAAAAAGACGGCGTCGAAGCGCTCGGTGAAGACGAACTCCGGCGGCAGCTCGGCGATGTCGTTGGACTTGCCGATGAAAAAAACGTCGCGTTCGTGATCGAACGGCCGGGATTAAAGTGTGCCAAAGAGCCTGGTGGACACGCCGCTTTCGCCCTGGCCGATAGACCGCACTGGGGCCACGCGAACTCAAAGTGATCCTTTTCTATTCGCTGCCGATTTGGCATCAGTTCCAAGATTCGTCTCAGGCTCGTGCTTATGGTCGCTCCCGCGCACTCGTCTTTTTCGCAGTTCGGAAACGATTTTCTTGGCCAGAATCTTCAACAGCCGGTTCAAAGCTTCATGGAGAGCGGTTTCGTTGGGATCTAACTGGTACTCTTGGTCCATGGAGTCTCCTGTGTAAGTCGTGGAAACGTAGACGCCTCCTCGTGAGTTGAGGAGGCGTCTGGAAACGATCGAGTGACCGGATTAGGGTGTCAGGCCCTGGATTCGTTGTCGGCGATGGTGCCGATTATCAACTGGAAACGATCGAGTGACCGGATTAGGGTGTCAGGCGGCGCCTTCAGGGGGCAGGGGATCAAACCGATAACGGGGATGCAAGTGCCGGCGAAAACCTTTGGCAGGAGGCTCGTTAAGCGGCTGGTACGGGTCTTGAATGCCAAGTTTTTCCATGAGGCGGTGCAATGCTGCGGCATTTTGCACTGCGGTCTTGGTTATCCCTAGGGCCTGGGCCACCTGTTTTTCCGTTTCGCCGTTGGCCCTTCGGGCGATGACTTCAGCCCGGTGATTCACTCTCTGCGGCAGATCGAACAGGTCAACAATCATCTCGTGCTGGAGCGCTTGAGGCGAAGCGCTGCAAGATGTTATCTGGGACGAAAGCCCAGCCAAATCAAGCGTGAAATGGGCCCGCCATACCACTGCGCCCCCACCACAGAGTTGATACGGGTATGCTTTCAAGTCACGTAGGACAACCTTCAGAATTCGCCCTACTTCTGGGTCGCTAGTGGCAAGGCCAGTGAACAGTTCCCGCGCCATAGCCTTGATCTCATCCAGCGAGGGTAGGATCGGTTCGGATGCCTGAGCTTGTTCCATCATCGCAACCTGGTCAACCACCTCGCCTCTGCGCGTTTCTAATTGCTGAAGCTTTTCTAGAAGGGCCTGGCTGTCATGCAAGCGTGCGATGGCGTCGGTGGTGCGATCGATTTGCTGGTCCAGATCCAGCTTCCGCGCGAGCAACTCCTTGAGGCGGCTGCCCCGGTCATTCTCCTGAGCGCGCCACTCGACTTTGACATCCTCTATTAAAGTCTGGTCGAAGCCCGGGAGCGCCTCGATCTTGGCCAAGATGGCCTCGGCCAGCTTGCAGCCGACCATAGCCCCGTTCACCTCGACCCCATTCCAGCATTTATAGTTCTGGTTTCCCGAGCATCGCATCAACTTGTTTTGCTTCCTCCCGGACCAGTAACACAAACGCCCGCATATGCCACAGCGCAGGTGCTGACCGGGCCAGATAGTCCGCATCCTGGAAACCCCCAAGCGGCAATCCTGGCCCTGGTCATCGCGGCGGCGGAATTGGGAATTGCGTGCGTCCACCAGGCGAATAATGCGATCGTAGTAGTCCGCTGGGAAAAAAGCGAGATGAGGGCATGTACGCTGCAATAGGTCCTGGGGCGGGGCCTTCACGCTCCGACGCCGGCCGGTCTTGTTCACCCGGCGGCTTATCATCTTATTGCGTGTGCGCACCCCTTTTAGAATCGGGTTGTGGGTGATGCGGGCCACCATCGGCCCGCTCCAGTTCTTGGTACGGGAAAAAGGGCCTGGGGATTCGCCTATTGCGTTAAGCCAGTCCGCTATCTCGGCGTAGGTCGCTCCATTCTCCAAGCGGCGGAACCATTCCTTGTAGACTTGATCGGCCCCAAGTCTCTTGGCCAGCTCCGCATCCGATTCCGCGCCTGGGGGCTTGATATAGCCGTAGATGACATACTGAATAATGCCTCCCTTAGTAAATCGGTGGCGCAGGCTGCGGCGAATACGTTGGGAGGTGTCGCGATTGGATCGCTCGTGATGCCAGGTGGCAATGAAGGCGCTATCCTGCCATCCTTCTTCGCCAGTATCAATCCGATCATTTAACGCGATCAATCGCGTTTCGTGATCGACGCACATTTCACAGAAGTTGAAAGCACGATTCCGTCGACAAATGCGCGCCAAGTCCTCAGCAAGGACGAGGTCAATGGCATTGCTTTCAATGAGATCTTCCGCTTCATGGAGTTCTTTGCGCTCCAAGTTCTCACCACTTCCCCGGCTGGCGATGATGTGCCAATTCACCGGTCCGCTATAATTGGCGGTGATGAACTCCTGGATCTTGGCTTTTTGATCTTCGAGGCTCCTTTTGTCCTGATGCTCGGTGCTGATGCGTGTGATCGCCAGGACATGCAGTTTCTGACCGATGCGCGGCGTGAGCGGCGGCTGCAGGGACATGGAAAATGAGACCTTTCTCGGGGCAACATAGACAATCTCGCCAACGAGAAGGCAGATTACTTTTAGGTTCCCTTTCGAGACGTGCGGTTCTCTCGAACCCTGCCCTTTGCGTACAGGCCTGGCTCGACAAGTCGCAACACCTCATCCCCAAGGAATGCAAGGCCTTGTGGAAAAAGAGAAATCACTAGCGGCAAACCCGTGATTTCGTTCACAAAGGCCCAACGCGAGTCGCCCCGACATCGCAAGGGCTGTCAGAACCACGAGTTCTGATGGCCCTTGACTTTCTCCGGTAGAATGGATGCAGGAAACTCTGCAGGAAACGCACCGGCCCCACCCGTTCGTGTCGGGCAGGGCCGGCTTGAGCAAGCCTCTCGGCTTACCCGTGGCTTTCAAAACGGGAGGCTTCAGCTCATGCGTCCGCATCATCCCTGGTATCGTTCCGCCACCAATTCCTGGTACGTCGAGATCGCCGGCCAGCAGGAACTGCTCGGCAGGCATCCCGAGAACACGCCACTGCCCCGCAAACGCAAGCGGGGCGATCCGCCGCTTCGGCCGCCGCAGGAGATCGAGACCGCCTACCACCGACTGATGGCCGCCGACCCGGCGAACCTGCCGAAAGCCAGTCACCTGCGCGTGGCCGTCGTGTGCGACCTGTTCCTCGACTTCTCTGAGAAGCACCACATCCCCGATACCTTCCACGGCTACCAGGACTTCCTCCAGGACTTCTGCGAGAAGTACGGCACCTTGCTCGCCAGGGACCTGAAGCCTCTGCACGTCAGCCGCTGGCTCGATGCACACCCCGGCTGGAACGGCTCCCGCCGCAATGCAATCGTCGCCGTCAAGCGGGTGTTCAACTGGGCCGACGCCGAGGGCGTGCTGCAGCCGAACCCGATCAAGGCGGTGAAGAAGCCGCCCCAGCGCCATCGTGACCGGGTGCTGACGCCGGAGGAGCGAAAGGAAATCCATGCGTCCATCAAGGACCAGTCCTTCCGCGACTTCGTGTTCGCCATGGAGGAGACCGGCGCCCGGCCCGGCGAGGTCCGTAACGTGACGGCCGCCCATGTCAACCTCGACCTCGGCCTGTGGATTTTCAAAGACCACAAGACCGCCAAACGGACCGGCAAGCCCCGGATCATCTACCTCACGCCGGCGTTGCTGGAACTGACTCGCCGCCTCGTCGAGAAGTATCCGGAAGGCCCGCTGTTCCGCGGCCCCCGGAGCAAGCAGGGATTCAGCCGCAATGGCGTCCGCTGCCGGTTCCGTATTCTCCGCGAGAAGCTGCCACACCTGGCCGGGGTCATCAGTTACACCATGCGGCATTCGTTCGCCACCCAGGCCCTTGTGAACGGCGTGGGCATCGCCCACGTCGCCGAGCTGCTGGGACACGTGGATACCAGCATGGTCAGCCAGCACTATGCCCACCTGGCAGGGCTCCGCCGAGTAGGGCAAACCAGTCAAGAGAATCCCAGTCCATTACAACTCCCCGTCAGGCTTTATGCCCTCATCCTGCAAGAACGGGCACAGACCTAGCAACCGGTTGTCGTCCATCTTCTCGATGCCCCATTCTTTTTCGAGACGCGCCTTATACTCGTTGAAATTTGCAGCGGTGCAGCCGACCGTTTCCTGGCAGGCCGCATACGTCAAGGCAAGCCTTACCCAGGTCCTCGCCAGACTTCGGGTTACTTCATCCATCGTCAACGCTCCATGTTCATATCCATCTTGCGCGCTATAGTTTCTGCAATCTTCACCGCATCCTCGACTCCCTCCAGCCATCGCGCGCGCGGGAATCCTTCGAGGACGTTCTGAACGATCCTCGCCTCCTGCTGCCACATCAGCCCTCGCTCGGCAAAGCCACCCCAGTCAATTCGTTCAACTAAAATGCTGGTCTAATGCTTCGTAGGAATATCGGCGAATGATACTCCCCTGCCGTCTTCCGATGGCACGAAGTAGGAATCGTACTCATCGGCATCATCGCGGTAGCGGCCTTCCGTGACCTGCGCGAGTTCCTTCACCAGCTCGTCAAGCATTTCTCTGTGCGGCAGCGCCCCGCCGATTTCCTTAACGTCCCGCTCCAGCAGACGCTTCAGGGGCACATTCACATGCAGGCCCTCACCCAGCTCGCAGCGGTCCGCGACCCGCGCAAGATGCAATTGCTTCGCGGAGAGCAGCAGAAGTATCTCCGCCGCTCCCAGCTTTCCCAGCATCGCCGAACCATTGGCGGCATAGTCCGACACCAGCCGCCGCGTGCGGGACTCAGGATTCTCGATTGTCTTTTCGTTCGGTTTCATGGGTGCCTCAGTTTCTTGATGGCCTTACTTCTTCCCGTGAATTCACGTCGAACAGCGGCCCCGGAGTACCGGTAGCGACATCCTGCATATCCTGTAAGTGGGCGGCCGTCTCGGTCATGTAGTTGAAGTTCATTTCCACCCCCCTGTCTCCCCACGGCAAAAACAGCCTCTTCATCCCCGCCGTTAATGCTTCTCTGATCATTTCAACAGCCTTGGCGCGTTCCTCTCCCTTCAACTGCGGGGCGTACATTGTCACAATTTCTTCCGCGCCGCATGCAACTCGTCTCTGCCGCGCGTCCCTTAGCTTGTCGCCGTCTCGGTCCATTCGCCAAGCGAGCATAAACCACACAACGAAGATGCCGCCAAAGAGCAGCCAATAAGAGTCCATATTCTTCCCTCCGGTTGCGGGGATCCGTGCCCCTGATTCCAGCTCACCTTCTGCCCAAGAACAGCCGAAGTAGTCCGCCAGCCGCGCCCAGCGCTTTGTGTTTCATGGCCCGCCTGTCGGCCTCACGTTCTCGCTGGCGTTGCTGCCATGCCATCCGGCGCTCGTGCGCCTGTTGGTTCAATATGCGCCAAGCCTCAGGATGGTTCGTCAACAACCACCACTGGACGAGACCGTAGACCACGGCGATGCCCAGCATGATGACCAGAAACAGAATTGTTCCCGGCGTCCAATCTGCGAACAACATTTGTTGATCCTTTCATTGAAAAGTGGTAGCGATTCAGTCGGGCCGCAGCCCACTCCTTAACGGTCAATATCGACCAAGTGGAGATCTAGGGCATGCGCGGTGTCATGAGTGAGCCTAATATTGTTCATTTCACCGATTCCTCTGGATTCCCGTCTGGCGACAGCTCTGGTGCCGGCGGCTTTTCGGCCAGCAATAGCGCCAGCCCATGCAGTAGCTTTCCCGCCGCATGCCTATTCCCGCCTCGCAGGAGCAGCCATGCCAATAGGATCGTCGCCGATATAGGGACCAACATCCCTATCAGCAGGCCGAGTAGGAACAAGCTCATAATCTCTCCCCGTGGCTTCTATCAAGGCACTCCGCACTTGCCAAAGTTTCTCATAAAGTTCCTTGACTTCGTGCTCGACCTTCAGGTGGGCTTCGTAGCGCCCTTCCAGCAGGAGCATGACGAAGAACAATACATGAAGCAGCACCGCGCAAAAGAACCAGTGGCCCACGAGTTCGGCCATGAGATTCGTTTGGTACACCATCAATGTTGTCACGGCGGTAAATAACAGCCCGATGTAGCAGCCGGAGAGAAACTCTCCATGATCCCGGAACCACTCACGTACCTTCTACATGACATAATCCCCTTCGGAAAAATGTGGGCATCCTGCCCCTGATCCGGTTCACTTCTTCTTGAGCCACATTCCCAGCAGACTCCCGCCGAGACCCATGAGCTTGTCGCTCCGTTGCCGTTTCTGTATTTCGCGCTCATGCTTTTGCTGCTGCCGTTCACGGAAGATTTCCGGCCTGCAGACCAGCATGTAACCGTGGTACACCAGTGCGGCCAGTGCGAGCCCAACGAATAGCGCGGCTGCAAACCAGTCGGTCTCTGCGAATAACATTTTCTTGCTCCTTTTGTTGAGGAATGATAAAGATCAGTCGGGCTGCGGCGATCAACTTACATCCCGCATGGCACGCCCAGCGGCCCCGCAGCCCACTCTCTAGCGATCCATCTCAAAATCCATGGACTTGCCCGGCTCAAGCCCCTTTTTCGTGGCGAAAACCTCCTGTGGGGTTAAATTTGCCAAGGTGCCCGGTTCATCAATCTGCACAGATTCCGGCGTTGCTTTGCCAAGGACTGCCCCAAGTTCCTTGAATCCTTGCCTTACGAATGCGGCCAGAGCACCAGCTCCTATTGGCGCGTCCTGCACCATCGGCCCCTTCGCTGGGTCAACCGTGTCCATGACCCTCTGTTTGGCTGCCTCGACGAACTTCTGCAGCGCCGTCGGTGTTTGGACCTGTTCACGTGGCATTTGACACCTCCTAGAAAAAGTGGTAATGGTGATTCTTACCCGCCTGTTCGCGCGCGGCAGGTACAGGGGCTCCTCGCAGGAGCCCTTGCTTATTCCTCTTCCCGCTCCATCTCCCCCATCAAAACTCGCTGCTCCAGCATTGCATCCTGTAGATTTCTCTTGCGTCCGGCCCACTCCATGCGCATGGCCGAGAGTGAAATCGCGTAGGCCGCCGATGCAACACACAGGTACACGGCTAAAGCGTGGCTAAACGGCGAGCATAGCAGCCCAGCGAAGAACACCAGCCCAGCAGCGCCCTTGAACCGCGGGGTGCCCCGCTGCTTGCTGTGAATCTGCATTCCCAGCTTTTCCAGCCTCTTCCGCTCTGCGTTCTGCCAGCCAAAGGCACAGCAGGCCACCATGGCCGCGCCCATGGCAATCTCTCCATCGTGCTTGCCGCCGCCGAAGGCGATCAGCAGAGGCGCCAGCAGGCCGATAACGGCCTTCCCGCCGAAGTACCGCTCCCCGAATGGCGGCTTGCACAGCAGCGCCTCGATCGGCGCCGCGATCCCCTGTGACAGCCCGATGGCAACGTTGACGTTGTCCTTCATATCCTGGACCGGCCCGCCCCACTCGTGTTGCTGATCGTGATCTTGCATGTTGCACCTCATTGAATGTGTTGTGGAAATTCGACTTTTACCCACGTTCGGCTTTTGTTCTGCTGGTATTTGCGCCCGCCCTGGAAGCAAAAAGCCTCGACTCTAAACCCATTTTCACGGCCACCCTTCCGCAGCTTCGTGAACGCGCCTGGAGGAACGTCCGGATGCCACTGCTCGCTGAATCCCCCGCTCGCGCGCGACCCGCCGCTGCCCATGAGGTCATCCACCAAGTCATAATCCCCGAAGCTACTGGACCCATTCATGAACAGGTGTTTTGACGAGCCCAGCATTTCTGAGTAAAAAGTATTTGTGAAATTGCAACTGTTGGCGCAGATCACCTTCGTCATCAGGTTGGCGATCAGCCCGTCGCATTCCTGCCGCGCCTTCTCGCCGCCGCCCATCGCCTGCACGGCGCGACGCTGAAAGAGAGGTGCGATGAAGTTCTACCACGGCGAATGCACGCCAGAAAGCTGTGAGGTCGATGTCATCGACGCCGGCAACCCGAACGGCGGCGGCTACGCGCTCGATCCCCGCCAAGACTTGCGGAATCACAGCCCCACCGGATACGAGTGGGGCTATAGCGGCTCCGGCCCGGCGCAACTCGCTCTCGCCTTGCTAGCCGACGCGTTGGGCGACGACGAGAAGGCCCAGCGCCACTACCAGGACTTCAAGTTTAAGGTCGTCGCCCGCCTTCCGCACGATCGCTGGGAGCTGAGCCAGGAGGACATTTGCCACAGCGTTGCCGAGTTGGCGAGAGGACGATGCCGCTGATCGCTAATCCGGGAAACTCGCTTTCCCGCAAAGTGCGGCGAAGACGTTGCTGAAGCAACGTAGAATGGAGCCAGACGAAGAAATGAGGAGTATCCGCATGTCCGTGCCCGAAGGTTGGCTTTCCATTCAAGACGCAGCCACATTCGCCGGGATCACCGAAGCCGAAGTCAAACGGCGGGCAAGCAGAATCCGGAAAGACGCCCAATACACGAACATGGGACCGACGTTGGCCAGCCTCCAGCGCATTCACCGTTCTGGTGCCATTATAGGCTTATCACCACAAACACCAGAATCCTTGCCCATTGTCCCCGGAAGCGAGCTGAAGTCACTTCACGAGGGACGACTAATCCTTAACGCAGAAATGGTCCGTTATTGGAAAGCGGTACAGGATAAACTCCGCGAGTTGAAACAAGCCGGATACAAGACCGTCGATGAAGCTGCGGAGGAACTCGGCATCAGCGTCAAGGACGTTAAGTTAGCCCTGAGAGAATTACACAAAAGCCGACGAGGACCCAAGCAGGGGGCCGAGCGATGACGCAAGTCTTCGTCTTTGGCTCGAATCTCGCCGGCCGCCACGGCAAAGGTGCTGCCCAGTATGCGCTTCAGCACCGCAGCGCGATATACGGCCGCGGCACCGGCCTTCAGGGCAACAGCTACGCCATTCCGACCAAAGACGAGCATATCCGCACCTTCCCGCCTGCCCGCCACGGCTGCCTTTCTCTAGGTGGGTTCTGAACCGTCCGCATGGCCGCAAAAGCTGCCAAGGCCGCTTTCCTAAAGGAAGCCTTCGGCCTTTCGCTTGTCGCTTCGCTCGCGTCCATGCTCGTGACGGTTCCAGCTGAACCCACGAAAGGCCCGATGGTCGGGCCTGAAACAAAGAGGAGATGTTTATGACAAGTCCAGCACACAAGATTCGTATCGGCAACCTCCAGGCCGTCATTTGGCGGAACGCCAGCGACAAAGGCACTTGGTACAGCGTCCAGTGCAGCCGCAGCTACAAGGCGGACGACGACGCCTGGCGCGAGACCGACAGCCTTGGTCATGAAGACCTGTTGCCGATGGCCAAGCTGCTCGACCTCGCCCACACCTGGATCATGCACCAGGTGGCGGCAGACCGAAAGGCCAAGAAGGAGGCCGCGTAGGTAATGGCTCAACCGGGGCCGTCTTCGGGCCGCCCCTTCCAGAAAGGAATCGCTATGACGAATGCGCAAGCCCGCTACACCTACTCCCGCGACACAGACGGCTGCTTCGACCTCTGGAGCATCTACGCCCCCAGTGAAGACCGATGGTTCGCATGCATCCGATTCTGGGATGAGCCGGACACCAACGAAGCCGCAGAGACGGAGGCTCAGGCCCGCCACATCGTTGCCGCATTGAATGCCTGCCGCGGCATCCCCACCGAGGCACTGGAGCAAGGCATCGTGAAAGAGTTGGTTGACACGCTGGATTTTTTCTTCAACATCATGCACGACTACCGGAGCAGCGTCGAGAAAGGCTACATTCAACTCGCCATGCAAAGGTCCAACGCCGCCATCACCAGAACTCGCGAGAGGACAGTATGAACATCGCCCACCTCGCCGACGAAGCCCTCGAAGCCTTTTGGGAAGTCATCGTCAAGCATTTCCCACAGGCCACGTCGGGCGACTTATCGCCAGGGCAAACGATGCGACTACAACTTGCTGCCGAATCCGCCATCTTGGAATGGGTGGTTAGCAATGCCTTGTACCGAGGGGGCAGCCCAGACATTGAACCCGGCTACCGCTTCAAGCTCCGGCACAATGTTGACCGCTTCCCGGACTTCATTGCACAGGCGGGCTCAACTGGGACCGTGACCGAGTCCAAAACCGGGCTCTGGGCCAAGATGGACCCACTTATCAGTGAGGCCGAGGACAACTTGATACACTGGGACAACTTCACGGAGTTCCTGTTCGATACGCAGCCTCTCGCACGAAGCGAGGCTGCATGACCCACGCCGAAGATACGCCTTTCGATCACTCGGTGGCCGGCTGCTCCTCCACGCGGATTCGCTGCACCCAGATGAACTCGCGGCCGAGCCCCTGCCGTCCGGCTTGTATCTGGATCGGGTCGCCACCCTGCTCCTGAATCCACGTCACCAGGTGCTGCCGGAGCCTTTCTTTTAGGTCGAAGAGGCCGATGCCCTGAATCGTGACCGTCACGCCGAGCGGCTGATACCGCAGCGTGATCACCCCCGCCGCAGCGTTCCACTGCACCCTCGCTAGGTATCCGTACTCCATCGCCTCGGCGACGGCGGTTGGCTCCAACGGTCGGAACTCAACCGTGTGGGCAATATCCCGCCGACTCCACAAGCCGCCGTAAGCCTTCGAGGGGTGAACGTCCTCGCTTGCCGTTTCGTCGGGCAACGAACTAGCTGTAGCGGATGCCACCGCGGCCGCGTCCCGCGTTAAGCGTTGCAATGCACTCGCCCTATCGTTCATAAACGACCATGCTCCTCTCTAGCGCCGGTTGCCGCGACCTGTCAATTTGCGGACCGATATCCATCGGTGGCCGTGCCATTTGCTCGTGTCGGCGCGTACGCCAAACATGATTCATCAACCGGCTCTGCCGCTTCGTCTGCGCCTCCCGCAGACGTGCCAGTTCCGTGGCCGAGACATGCACGTCCGCCTTCTGCACGCCATGCAGAAGCGCCTTGGTGTCCCCCGTGTAAAGGCGTGCCCACTCCTTCCCGCGGCTGAGAGAGACGTACATTTGCTCGCGGTTGATCGCCGGCAGCGAATCTTGCCCCATCGCAATCAGCACGCGGTCCACCGTGCGGCTTTGCGCCGACACGCTGGTTGTCACATAACCCAGCTGCCAATGGCCCCAATCCTTGGGCAGCACCCAACCGCGATGGTCCACTACGTCTCCCGCTTTGGTAAAGCCGGCAACGGTAAGTAGCTCGCCATTGTTCAGCCGGCGGCCAGCCTTCGTGGAGCCATTCGCGGTGAGCCGCAGCCGGTCCCCGACCGCGATCTTCACCGTTCTAGGACGGTAGACCTGGAACCGTGGGGCCAGTTGTGCAGGAGGCTCCTGCCCTTCAATGATCGCCAGGCGTTCGCCGCGGCGATGCCCCTTCGCGTTCTGTGTGAATTGCACCACGTCTCCGGCCACGTAGCTGTACCGGTCGCTCCGTTCCGCTTCGGTCAAGTGCCGGTTGGTGAGCTGAAGGAACTCGCGCTCCTCGCCCAGGCGACCTTGCGCTTTCAAACCCTCTCGAATGGCGGCCTGCACCTTGGCCCCTTCCGCATGCGTGGGTGCGATCACGAGGGCAGTCGGCTCGGTGAGCTTCCCCCTCTTCCGCTCCGGCTTGACCGCTTCCAGATAATCCGCCGCGAGGAGTTGATAGCGTTCGCAGTCGGCGACCTCTCGCACCCAGCCCATTGCTTGCGATTGGCTCAGGGCTTCCGCCGGCTTGTCGCGAGCCAGGAGCACCGTTTTCTTGTATGCCCCACGCTGCCGCAAGATCTTCGCCACCCGTGCCGGAGCGATCCCGGCATCCGTCTTCAAAAGTTCAAACGGCGAACCACGGGAAGGAATCTTGTGCTGTTTGTCGTCGCCGACGAGCCACAATCGAGCATTGAGTTGATCGGCTAACTTCAGAACGGCAGCGGTCTCCTTCGTCCCCATCATCGCCGCCTCATCTACCAGGATCACCTGGCCGCGGGCAACGCGATTGGCTCGGGTTGGCGAAACGAGTTGGAAGGCGCTGCTGGCCTTCCCTGTTTAGTCCGTGGTTAAGGAGCAGACCGGGAATCATGCGGCTGTTTTGTTGCAGCGGAAAGGCGACGGCGCGCCCGGAAGATCGTCTTGGAGCCGACGCCCACAGCGGTCGCGAAAGCGACGAGTTTTTCATGCTGCCCGACCCGGCCACGACGCCGGGACGGCCGTGGGCACAGGTGGGATTCGGCTTCGCCCATTTCCACAAGGGCTGCTGCCATTTCGGTCTGGGAGAGCTTGCCGATGCGGTTGCGGAAGCACGCTGGACGTTTGCTTCTAGCGCCCGCCTGGGGGACTCGCGGACAATGTGCTCCAGTTGGCTCTGGGCGCGGGCCACGCGCGGCAACTTCCCCTTCGGAGAATTGAAGAGTTGCATTCCATGCCGTCCGGATGACATTATGTCGACGGTGCATGCCCTCCTGGCGGAGGGTCTTTGGCACACCTTCCACGGCCGCACCGAGGAGGCGCTCGGGGTTTATGAACGCGCCGCCGGCATGGTCCGGAAGTCGCTGTGCGTGAATTCCCACACGATTCTGGTGATGCCGATGCTGGCCTCCGGTCTGCGTCTCCACGCCGATGCGATTGAGAACACGGATTCGCAAAAAGCCGGACAGCTCCGAGCGCGTGCGCTGCCGGTCGCGAAGTGGGCCACGCGTTTCACTTGGTTATTTCCCGCGGCCTACCCCCTGGCGCTTCGCGAGCGGGCGCTGATCCTCTCTGCCTGTGGCAAGACGAAACAGGCCCTGAAGTGCGCCGACAAGAGCTGCGCCGTCGCCGAGGCCCAAAAGGCGAAATACGAGCATGCCCAATCGCTCTGGTGCGCGGCAAGCTGGCCAAGGCATTGGGATTGCCTGAAGCCGACGAGCAAATCCGCACGGCTGAGACCGCCATCGATGCCATTGAGCGCCCGGTGCGAGAGGCGGCGACTCGCCAGGCAGTCGGTTCCACGCCCGCGTTCCAGCACGACGTTGTCGAGCAAAAGTCAGCGGAGCCGGCCAAACCAACTGAGTCCAACGTGCCGGTCGCATCACGCCGCAGCCGAGTTGGCCTGGTCGTGGCGGTGCTGGCGGCGCTGGCCGGCGCAGTGCTGCTTGGCCACGTGCTCGGTTGGTGTGCCGGCTACGTCATTGGCTTCGCGAGTGGAGCGATCGCGGGCAACTTGCAAGCTGGCACGGGTGCTGGCGTTGGCCTGGGCGCCGCTATCGGCCGTGTTGTCTTCCCAATGCTGATGCTAGCCGGTTGGTTTTTGGTGCGCTGGGGAAGGCGCCATTACGAGGCCACGGCACCGTGGCGCCCTGGAGCGAAACCGATGCCAGCGCCCGCCATGGTCCGGCATGGCCTGTTCCTGCTGGTCGGCGTGATGCTACTGAGCCTGTGGATGATACCGACCGCGCTAGGAATTGGCCTCGGGACCGTGCTGGCCAGCTTCATCGGCGGCGACTCGGGTCCGTGGGCAACCGTGTTACCCGCTTTGGGCGGAGCATTTGGACTGGCGCTGCCCTTCGAGCTCTGGCGATTGCCACGGAAGGCCCACTGATCAGGGAACGCGAAAATGGCGGGAAAATGAAAAGGTGTCAGGACCCTTTTTAATAGGTGATACGGCTTATATAGAATGGTCCTGACATCTTTTCTCCTCTTTGAAGGATCAGGCAGGAGCGATCCGTGCATCTGCCCCCCTCATCCTTCCATAGCACCATACTGCAAGGAGCGATTGCTATGTCCGTACTCGGGTAATTGACGGAATTCGCCAAAAACCATAAGCCACAGCCTCAAGGGTATGTGAGTTTGGTACTGTGGGTCCCTGACAAAAACTCAGCCATAACAGTTTGATCTTGAACGGGTTATGTCGAAGAGCTGCCCGCCAAAGTGCGTGGCGGTGATGGCGGACAGGTGGGGCTCTCGACCTACACCGACGACTCCTATTCGTGGAGGAATAGTGTCAGGTCCTGACCCCGTTTTGAAACCGCCTTTAGGGAACTTGTCCACTTGGGCGGAGCGCCTTCGACGGACTTAAGAATCCGTGTCGTTCCAGAATTCGATTGCGGCTCGGTCGGTGACGGTGTCGAGTGCGCCGCCGTTGTCGGCGACTTGGTTGGCCCAGAACAGGTCAAGACCCTGGCTGCCGGTCAGTTTGTCGGCGTCGTTGTCATCGAACACCGTCTGGGTGGCGCCGTGGTTGCCGTCGAGGCGGAAGCCGCCGGTCAGGCCGGCGCCGTTCACGAGATTGGCGACACGGGAGTTATAGCAGCCGGCGCTGGTCCACTCCTTCATGATGGCGCAGAGCGCGGCGTCGTTGATGTCGTAGGCCGTGGTGCCGCCGATCAGGATGTCGTCGTCGGGGCCGCCCACGAGCCGATCGCTGCCTCTGCCGCCGATGAGCAGGTCCCGGCCGGCGCCTCCGATGAGCGTGTCGCAGCCGTCGCCGCCCAGGAGCACGTCGTTGCCGGCGCCGCCTTTGAGATGATCGTTGCCGGCGTCGCCGTAGAGCCAAGCCGGCACGGTGATGTTGCCGGCCACTTCGATGTCGTCGTTTCCTGCCTGGCCGAAGACAACGATGCGGCTCACGGGGCCATGGAAAGACTGCTCCCACCTGGAATGGGAATGGCCATCGTGGCCCTCTTGCTCAATCTCGACCTTGAAGACCCCTGAACGGCATTCCCTTTCGATTTCGATTTCGTCGTCGCGCTCGGTGCCGCCGACGAACAGGGCGTTTTGGCCGGGATTGCACGGGTCGGGAAGCACGGCGGCCACGACAACCGCAACCTGCGTGGTGACCGTGAGACGGGCGCCGGCGCTGTTGGTCAAAGTCAATGCGACGGTATATGTGCCGGTCGTCGTGTAGACGTGGCTGCCCGAGACGGCGCCGGAGCCTCCGGCCTCGACGATCTCGCAGGCCGAGCTATGGTGGTCTCCCCAGTCAAACACCGCGGCGTGCCCGTCGTGACCGGGATCGGCGAACGGGGCAGCGAAACTCAGAACCTGGCCGCGAACGCCCTTGGGAGGACCGCTGAGCGGGCCAAGCGTCATTGCGGAAGAGCTGGTCACCGTGACATCGGCGCTGGCGGTTGCACTGTCGCTGTCCTTGTCCGTGATGGATACTCGAACGGTGAAGGCGGCGGATGGAGTAGGAGGGATACTCAAGTATTGGTGCTGGATGCCGCTGAAGGCCAGCACGCCGGCATTAAGGTCGATGGTCTGGACGGCGCCGTCGCCCCAGTCAATTACTACACGGTGCGTGTCGAGCAAGCCGGGGTCAGTGAACGTGCCTCTCAGCTCAATCGTATCGCCCACTTGGATTGTCGTCGCGCTCAGGGAAAAGGCGAGATTGGCCGGCGCCACGTTACGCACGGCCACGGCGAACGGCTCAGCGTTCCACGAGCCGTCCTCATCGGTCGCCGTCGCCAGGATGGTGTAGCTTTTGGGGCCATCGGCGTAGTTGTGCACCACCGCCGACGGGTTGCCGGTAAGCGTATCGACCGTGCCGTCGCCCCAATTAATCCGCCAGTTTACGATCGCGTCTTGGCCGGGGTCGCTAGCGGATAGTCCGAGCGTGTAGGTCGAGCCTTCATCGGTGGTCGCGGCCGCGGTCAGGGCCATCGTCGGGGCGACATTGGTGATCGCGATGGCCGTCGTATAGTCGGTGAAGCCGCCGTCCTTGTCCGTGATCCGCGCTCGCACAGTACGGCTGCCGGGCCCATCGGCGAGGAAACTAGCCGGCACGATGGCCGACGCCGAGGTGCTGTCAATGATCTCGAACGTGCCGTCGTTGTCGAAGTCGTAGCTGTAGCGGAATCCCGCGGCCGTGTCCGCAGAAGACGGATCGAATGGGTTGGTGAAGGCCACGCTGCCCGATGTTCCCTCCAAAACCTCGCCGCCATTGGCAAAGTCGGCGGTCGGAGCGACGTTGTTTATCCCGATCGTGGTCGTGTGGTCGGTGAAGCCGCCGTCCTTGTCGGTGATGCGCGCTCGCACGGTACGGCTGCCGGGGCCGTCGGCGAGGAAGCTCGCCGGCACCGTGGCCGACGCGGACTGGCTGTCAACGATCTCGAACGTGCCGTCATGGTCAAAGTCGTAGCTGTAGCGGAATCCGGCTTCCAAATCGCAGGAGGATGGATCGAATTGGTTCGTGAAGGCCACGCTGCCGGTGCTTCCCTCGTGCATGTCGCCGCCATTTGCGAAATCAGCCGTCGGATTGACATTCTGAACTGTCAGCGACGTGGCTTCGGAAAAGATGTCTTGGCCCTGGCTGTCCTTGGCACGTAGGCGCACTTGGAAGGTGCTCGGTCCATCGACGATGCCGAGCGCGTTGAGCTGGGCCCGGGTGAGTGTGGGATTCTGCCCGACGGCGTCGTCGAAGACGCCGTCGCCGTTGATGTCCCAGGAGAAATCGGTCGGATTGCCGCTGATGATGGAGGCCGCAAGTTGGAGCGGCTCGCCTTCGAGCATCGAATACGGGCCGCCGGCGCTGATCTGGTCCGACTGTGTGCCTACTTCATCGTCCAGAATCGTGAGAGTCGCCGTGCTGTTTTCGTCGAGAATCGTGCCTTCAGTGGGATTCGACAGCGTCAAGACAATAGTTTCGTCGGCTTCGACCAAGGCGTCGTTGAAAATCGGAATGGTAATCGTTTGCCGGGGCGCGAATGCATTGATCGTCAGCGTTCCGGAGAGAGCAGTGTAGTCGGCGCCGGCGTGTGCCGTGCCGTCGTGAATCGTGTAATCCACCGTATACGGAGCGTCGGGTCTGGCTGTGTTAGCAGGCGGAGTGCCGATCAGCTCGACGGTGACGGTGAATCCGGCGTTGGCCTCGGCGACGCGATAGTTCGTGACGGTGAACTGGAACTTGCCCGCCTTTTCGAAGATCGTCGCCGCTTTCGTATCGAGGCCTGAGATGGTCGCGCCGCCGGTGGGGTTGCTCAAGGTGACGAAAAACGTCTCGTCGCCCTCTACGAGAGAATCGCGTTGGATCGGAATCTGCACAAATTTGAGGTTCTCGCCGTCGGCAAAGGTGATGGTTCCCGAGGCGGCGGTATAGTCAGCGCCCGCCGTGGCTGTGCCGTCGCTGGTGGCGTAATCGACGGTGACCACGCCGCTCGTGCCATGTTGACGTTCGACGCTAAACCCGACGAAGCCGCTGTTTTCGTTGGCCGCGCCAGCGTTGAGGACAAACTGGCCTGGCAAAAAGCTGTCATCGTCAAGAATCGTTACCTCGACTAGATCTAACCCCGGTTCGAGGAATGCGCCGCCAGTCGGATTGCTCAAGACAAGCTGGAACGTTTCCGGGCCCTCCAAGAGCGAATCGTGGAGAACGTGAATCGAAATGATCTTGCGATTCTCACCCGGCAAAAAAGTCAGCGTTCCGGCGGCGGCTTCATAATCGGCCCCCGGTGTCGCCGTGCCGTCGCGGGTGCTGAAGTCCACCGACAACGTGCTATCAAGGGGGCCGCGGCGAATCACTTCGAGAGGAAATGTGTCGAAGCGTTCATTTCCCCCAGCCGTGGCAAAGCGGAAGCCGAACGACCCGTTGCGATCTTCCTCATCCGTGATAGTCAAAACGGTGTTGGTAATCGGGCCCAGCGTGGCTCCGCCGGTGGGATTGCCCAGCGTTACTTCAATCGTTTCCGGGCCTTCGAATACCGAGTTGTTTTCATCGCTCGCAATATCGACAGGGATTTCCGCCGTCGTTTGGCCGTCCTCAAAGACGAGCGTGCCAAAGAAATCGAGATAGTCACCGTGCGTGGCAAAAGTAACTATTGGCGTCGCTGTGCCGCCGGAAACACGGTAATCGACGGTAATCCTGCCCTCGCTGCCGCCCGTGCGCGTGACCTGAATAACAAAGGGCTTAAAGTCAAGGTTCTCTCTGGTGGTGTAAGCGCCGCGGCTGAATTGGACTTGGCCGGCTGAGTCGTTGTCAGCGATCGTGACGACGGCCTCAGTGAGGCTTCCGAGACTCACGCCGCCGGGATTCATCAAACGAATCGTAAAGGTCTCGTCTCCTTCCGCGAGCGAATCATCCTGAATCGGAATGGTCAGAGTCTTGCTCGTTTCGCCGTCGTTGAAAGTGAGCGTGCCGAACGCTCCGGTGTAATCGGGGCCCAACACCGCAGTGCCGTCGCTGGTCGCATAATCGACCGTAACGGTGCCCGCGGCTGAACCGGTCCGCGTCACGACAATGATCGCGGCGGCGCCGTTCTCGGTCACTACATAGGCGGGCGCCGTGAATTGGACCGAATCGGCCGCCGGCGCGACGGCCACCACGGGAACAGCCCTGGAGGATTGTGAAGTATTCCCTGCTTCGTCGGTTGCAGTCGCTGTAATCCATTGTCCAACGCCAACGGCAAATTCAAGTCTCTGGCGGAACGCAGCCAAACCCGTGGCATCCGTAATGACCAAGGTTGATTCCAGGACGTGTTGTCCTCCGCCGAAGCCGCTCGGTTGAAACGCATCGTTGGCGAAGAAGTCAAGTACATACGGGGTAAGTGGTGCGCCTTTGAACGATCCAAAGAGAATGGTTCCTTTGCTGTCGAACACGGCCGACCTCAGGACTGGAATGCCATCCAAAAAGCCGAGGCTGCGATCTTCCGCATAGCTTGACAGGACGTCGTTGATGCCCACGACGATGCCGGTTTTCCCATTACTGAAGATCACATTGCCCGGTACGGCGTTGCCGGTACTGAAGAGATCGTAAACGCCGTGACCGCCATTAAAGGCAATCACGTTGCCGCCGTCGGGAATGCCCGCGCCTGAATTCGGGCTTCCGATAAGATTGTTGCCGGCGATGTAACTGGACGCGATGATCGCGACGCCATCGCCCGCGTTTCCAAGATCAACGGTTCCGGTCACGTCGGTGCCGATCTTGTTCCCTTGCACGCTGTTCCCGGTCGCCATGTAACCCTGATAGAATTCCCCTGCGGAAGTGACGATATCTACTCCCGCGCCGCCGTTGGCGGAGATGACGTTGCCCTCGCCGGGCGAAGCGCCGCCGATGAGGTTGTCTTGGCTGGGAGCGTTGAAAGTAAAGATTCGAATGCCGTCGCCGCCGTTGCCGAGGCGCGCCGTTCCCGTGACATCCGTGCCGAGGTAGTTGCCTTGGACAACGTTTCCGTTCTTGAAGATTCTCATGCCTCCCAGAGTGTTGCCGGAAATTACATTGCCCGCGCCCGGCTCGGCGCCGCCAATCACAGCGCCGCCTTGTGCGTCCACGCCAATGCCATTGCCCAGGGCCACGGTTCCGGTGGGATCCGTGCCGATCAGGTTGCCCTGCACTCTGGCGCCCGGTCCCGCGGATAGGCCCAGGCCATTGCCTGAGATGAGGTTGCCGGCGCCAGGCGTCAAACCGCCGATGGTGTTGACACCGACTAAGGTGCCGACGCCGACGCCGGTGCCGTTGCCCAGGGCTTTGGTATGGGTCACGTCGGTGCCGATCCAGTTGCCTTGCACGACATTCTGGAAGCCGCCGACGGCAACCCCAGCGAGCGGATTGCCCGAAATCAGGTTTCCCGCTCCAGGCGTCGTCCCGCCGACAATATTGAAGTTGGCGTGGTCAATGATGACGCCGGAGCCTACGCCAAGCGCCAGGGTGCCCGTGATGTCGGTGCCGATGAAGTTCCCTTGAACGAGGTTGTGGTCGCCGCCGCGGATCTGGATGCCCACACTATAAGAAGTGGGAAAGAAGAAGCTCGGGCGTCCAACGATAAGGTTTCGTGCCGCGGCTGTGGTGCCGCCGATGAGATTGCCGTTGCCAAGAATTGAGACGGCGCCTGACAAGTATTTCGTGCCCGTGAGGTCCGTGCCAATCAAGTTGCCTTTCACGACGTTGTTATTCGACAGGACCATGCCGAGTTCGCCCACGATGAGGTTGCCGGCGCCCGGCTCGACGCCGCCGATGAAATTGGAAGAAGCCGCGTCGAGAAGGATGCCGCCGCCGAAGCCGATGCCGGGGACGATCAGGGACACCGTGCCGGTCACGTCGGTGCCGATGTAGTTGCCCTGGATTCGGTTGCGGTTGGCGTGATCGAGGATGCTGCTGGTGGCGGGATCGAAGCCGTCGACCGTAAGCCTAATAATGACGTTTCGCGCCTCGGATGTAGTGCCGCCGATGGTGTTGTCGCTCGAATTCTCCACGAACAAGCCCGCAATCTGGTTGGGCAGCGCGTTGGTGCCGGTGACGTCGGTGTCGAGGAAATTCGCCTCGATGCGATTGACGCCGAATCCCTTGATCATGATGCCGGCGCCGGAGCGGTCGTCGCGGTTTTGGTCAACACTAAAGCGATTGATGACCAGGCCGCGAACAATGCTGCCGCCGCCGGTGATCGTGAGTCCATTGCCGCCGGTCGCCAACTTGGAACCTTCCAGCTCAACGAGTGGCAAGCCCCTGTAGCCCGGCTGCGTGGCGGCGTCGATGGTTACGGGATCGGTGATGACGGGCAGCTCACTCAAGGGCGAAATCGTCCGATTCGGACCGGGGATGTTGAACCGGATGATGTCCGGCCCGGGATGAGCGTTGGCAGCCAGGATCGCTTCCCGCAGCGATGTGTGCGTCTCGTCGGCGACGCCGTCGTTCACGTCATCGGTGGTATTGACCGTGAAGACGAGCGTTGACGGCACTGGCGGCACCACTAACGCTTGCGAAAACTCCGAGGTGGGGAAGTTCTGTTCCGCCGCATTTTGATACGTGGCCGTCGCAGTGATGAAAGCGCCGGCGGCGCTTGCGCGCGCGAAGCTTAGGTCGAACGTTGCCAGGCCGGCGGCGTCTGTGTGCACGGTGCTCGCGCGCAGGAACGACTGGCCTTCGCCGAAGCCAGACGCATTGGCTGCGTCGGAAACGTAGAACTCGAAGTTGAAATTCGAATTCGGCTTACTGTTGAACGTTCCCGTGATATGCGTCTGTCCGCCGTAGCTGACGACGCTGGTAAGGACCGGGAAATTCTGCAAGTCGTTGGGGCCGCCGTCGCCATCGCCGGCATCGTTTGGAGTCACGCCGTCGCCGCCCAGGTCGATGCCTAGCCCTGCATTGGCGAAGATCGAGTTCATTTGGATCGGGTTGGCTAGGCTATTTCTGATGTCGATGCCTGCGCCGGCGTTGAAGGCGATCGTGTTGCTCGCGGCCGCGGTGCCGTCGCCGATGTTATTGATGTTGGCGTTGTCGTCTAGCAAAATGCCGGGGCCTTGATTGCCGAGCGGGCTGACGCCGTCGGCTTGGGTGCCGACATAGTTGCCGATCACGGAATTTAGGAGTCCCGACTGGCCGTGCATGAAGATGCCGCCGGCCGCATTGCCGGAGATGACGTTGCGGCCACCGGCATTGGAAGCCCCGATGATGTGGCCGAACGAATCGTCTATCTCAACGCCGAAACGGCCGTTGCCGAGCGCGATCGTGCCGGTGACGTCGGTGCCGATGAAGTTGCCGACGATCTGGTCGGCGCCGCCAAACTCGACGTGGATGCCGTCGCCGGAGAAGCGATTGATGGCCAGCCCCTGAATCGTGGAGCTTCCCGCGGCGATGGTCAGGCCGTCCACTCCCGCTCCGGCCAGACTGCCATCCAACTCGATCAACGGCAATCCGTTGAAGCCAGGCTGCGTTGTGCCATCAACAATGGCGACGTCGGCAATTGCCGGCAACGCGGAAAGCGGCTGGATTGTGAACGGTCCCGGGCCAGGAATGTCAAAGGAGATGATGTCCGTGCCCGGATTGTCGTTGGCGTTGAGGATGGCCTGGCGGAGCGAGCCGGGGCCGCTATCGAGCGTGTTGAGGACGGTGAAGGCGTCGTGGAAGCCGGGGCCGCCGGCGTCTTCAATAATGCCGTTCGCGGTCAAATCATCATCGCCGCGGCCGCCGTCGACGAAATGAAGAGTGATAAAATCGCCAAAGATCTTGGCGCCGGTGTCGGTCGCTTGGTCGTAGCTCCAGTTGTACCAGTGCGGAAACTGCTTGTCCGGCGTCTTGCCGTAGCGCCAGTATGCGGTCGGGGTGTCAACTGTTAGCGGCAATTGCATATCAATGGCCACATGCTCGCCGGGCGAGAGGCCGACAACGGTGAAGTCAACGAAACCTAGGCCAAATTGCGTGAGCGAAGGGGCATCGTCTGGGGAAGGATTTTCCAGCGGCCGCACATTTCGAAACTCTTGTCCCCCGGGCGCGACGAGGATGATTAGGGTGTCATTCAGCTCATCTTGAATTTGTGCCACGCCGGCCTGCAGGTCGTTGCCGATGCCCTCTTCCATGACATCTGGAAGGCCGTCGCCGTCCGAATCAAGGACAATTCGCACGGGCTTGGAGAACTCCGAGGTATTGCCGCTCGGGTCCGTCGCCGTCGCAATCAGGTACGTAATATCCGCTCCCTCAACCTCGGTGTCATCGGGCAGAAGAATGTCGAAAAAAGCAATCCCGCTCGAATTCGTTTTCACATCCTTCTTTGACATCACAAACTTTTTCGCGTCGTCCTTGTTCTCATCGGAGCTGTCGCCCGCGAAAATCTCGATTGTGTAGATAGTATTGGCGGCGCTCTTGAGGGTGCCGACAACGTGGTAAGTTTTGTGGAGGACAGTTTGGATGACAGTATTGTGCACGGTGGCGAAGTTCAGTTCAGGGGAATTTTGCAGCAAATTGGGGCCGACATCTGCGTCCTTGGCTTCGCTGGGTTCGACCTCATTGCGACTTTCCGGTGCGAGGTCGATCCCCAGGCCGCCGTTGTCGGAGATTTGATTGTGCAGGATGGAATTCCCGTCCCCGTCTTCAACGAAGACGCCGGCGGCCGCGTTGTCGGAAATGCGATTGGCATCTGTTTCCTTCGGCCCGCCGATGCGATTGTGGGAAGCGCCTTGCCCGATCCACACTCCATGGCCCTTGAACTCCGTCCCTTCGAAGGTGGAGAAGCCCGTGCTCTCGGCGATTACGTTTCCTTGTACGGTATTATCTTGCGCATCGGCGCCATAGATCGAAATGCCGCCGCCGTTGCCGCGGATCGAATTGCCGGGACCTTCGCCCACGACATCCGTCTCGCCGCCGATGGTGTTATGGCTTGCGTGCGCGATGACGACTCCATTGACGGCGTTGGCGAAGGCCTTGTCGACGCTTCCGGTCTTATCGGTCCCGATTAGATTCCCGACGACTATGTTGCCCTTCGCTTGCTCCGAGATGAAGACTCCCTGCTTCTTGTTGGCCGAGATCAGATTGCCCGCGACGCCGCCGCCAACAAAGGGAAGATCGGGGAAGTCGAAGCCAATGAAGTTGTTCGAGGCGCCGCCGAGGATGGCAACGCCGCTTTCGCGGTTTCCCTCAGCGGCGCCGCTGCTGGTGACGCCGATGAAATTCGAGGTCAGCGCGTTCTTGCTTGTGCCCGCTCCCGTAATGAGGACTCCGTTACGATTGCCGTGGATCCCATTGCCGTCGTGGGATTTTAACCCGCCGATTAAGTTCTCCGACGCGCCTTCGCTGATCCTTACTCCTTCGCCGGCGTTGTTGAAAATCTGGTTGGTATTGACGGAGTTTCTCGTCGAGTCCGCTCCCGTGATGAGAACGCCATGGCCGCTGGCGCCGTCGGGATCGTTGTCGGACTGTTTTTTCGTAAAAGCGATGATGTTGCCAATGCCGTCCGGCTCGGGAGATCCGATCACGTTATCGGGAGAGTCTTCGATCCTGACTCCAGAGCCCCGGTTGCCAATCGTGTCGATTCCTGCGTCATTGGTGCCGATCACATTGCCGAAGACCTGGTTGTTGTTGGCGCCATTAGTAAGGGTGATACCCGACTCTAGGTTACCGGCGATGACATTTTCACGGACGGTTGTGTTGCTGGCCGCGCCATTTTGCGTTGCGGTGATCAGGATGCCGTTGGAATTGCCCAGCCCCGTGCCCGCGTCCTTGTCCGTCCCGATGTAGTTGTTCCTGACCAGCGTGTCGGTCGTCTGTGGGCCCCCAATGGCGATGCCCGAATGCCCGGCGTCGTGGCCGGCGATGACGTTGCCCTTCGCATTCTCATCGCCTCCGATGATGCTGTCGGGCGAGTCGACAATCTTGACGCCGTCGCCTTTGTTCTTCAGCGCCTCCGTGCCCGAGGCCTTGAGGCCGATGTAGTTGCTCTGCACGACATTGTGGAACTCGGCGTGGATGATGCCGACGCCGTTAACTAGATTGGCGGAAATCACGTTGCGGCCAAACTCTCCCGGTTCGCCGACATAGTTGAAGGAAGCGGAGTCGGAGATGTGCACGCCGTCTTCGCCGTTGCCGGCCTCACCGGCGCCGTCCGTGGTGGTGCCGATGTAGTTTCCGAGGACCTTGTTCCCCGACGCGTGCTCGCCCTGAATGCGCACGCCGGATAAAGTATTGCCCGAAATGATATTTCTGGCCCCGGCGACATTGCCGCCGACGGTATTGTCGGGGGCGTCGTTGATAAGCACCCCGTTCTCCCCGTTGGGCCGCGGTCCGACGTCTTCCACGAAGCCGATCTTGTTGCCCTGCACGACGTTGTTCTTGGCGCCAGACCCCGAGATCATAACGCCGTTGCGTGCATTGAAGCCGATGACATTGCCGCGCGCCTCGGTGGTCCCGCCGATGATGTTGGAGGACGAATCCTTGATGAACACACCGTGCCGGCCGTTGCCCAACACCGCGGTGCCGGTGTAGTCGGTGCCGATGAAGTTGCCAATGATGTGATTACCGGTCGTCCCCACTGCGATCTGCAGGCCGTCCGCACGATTGGCGGAGATGGTGTTGCCGAGGTTTACCTCCAGCAGGCCGATGCTCAAAACATCGCCGATATAGTTTTCGGAGGGAGGCCCCCCCTGGTCCCCCACGATGTTGACGCCGACCCTGTTGGGCAGTTTGCTGCCAAGTACCCCGACGCCGATCAGGTTTCTGAGCAGCCGGTTGTTCTTGGAGCCGCTCCCAATAATGACGACGCCGTCAAGGACATTGCCGCCGATGACGTTCCTGTCGCCTTCCTGGAAGCCGCCGAGGAGATTGTCGCTGGCGTTGTTGATGAGGATGCCGTTGGCGGCGTTGCCCAGTTCGTCGCCCGTGTCCGGCTTGCCATCCGGATCGTTTGTCGTACCGGTCTTGTCGGTGCCGATGAAGTTGCCGGAGACGACGTTGCCCGTCGCCGGGTCAGGAACAAGGGGCCCGTCCTCCGTGATGTCTTCGGGCTTGATATGAATGCCATTCCCCTCCTCCTCACGACCGGCGGAAATCACGTTGCGGTAGTTCTCGGTCGATCCGCCGATGGTGTTTCCCGAGGAACGGATGGCGATGCCATTTTTGCCGTTGCCCAACGGTTGCATTCCGTCGGCCTTCAGGCCGATCCAGTTTCCGAAGACAGACGTGTGTGTCGAGAAACCGCCGAGGTAGATGCCGTTGTCTTCGTTCCCGGAGATAAGATTGCGCGCCAAAGCTACCGTGCCGCCGATGAGGGTTCCGGACGGCCCCGCGAAGATCGGGCCGCTGATAGGATCAATCGCGTCGGTGCGGAAGGCGTTGAGTATGATGCCCTGGCCATGATTGGGAATTGGTTCGTTGCCTTCCTTGTTGGTGCCGATGTAGTTGCCCTGGATAATAGTTCCCACGAGGCGCGGACCTTGAATGATCATGCCGTTTTGCATGTTGCCGGAAATGAAATTCCTGAAATCGGCCTCGTCGGCGCCGCCG
This sequence comes from Planctomycetota bacterium, assembly GCA_016195405.1. GTDB lineage: Bacteria > Planctomycetota > Planctomycetia > Gemmatales > Gemmataceae > JACPZP01. Next base: position 46,713 of record JACPZP010000045.1, read on the forward strand.
ATCACCGTGCCGGACACCACGACCTGCGGATCGTCGCTGAAGTTTGAGACGGCGATGCCGCTAAACGTGTTTCCCAATTTTCTTCCCGAATCGTCGTCTGCATCGCTTCTTTCGCCCGAAAAGTCTGTGCCGATGAAATTGCCTCGTATCTTATTGCCCGTGGCGCTGCGCTGTTCGGCCCGGATGTCGATGCCGCTGGCCTTGTTGGCCGAGATGACGTTGCCGGCGAACTCGGGCGTGACGCCGATGACGTTGTCGGAACCTTCAATGATGCGTACGCCGTCTCTGCCGTTGAGGATCGGCTTGGCGCCGGATATGTCAACGCCGATTACGTTGTTCGAGATGGTGTTGCGCGTCCCCCTGTAAATTCGAACGCCGTCTTCCGTATTGCCGGAAATGACATTGCCCTGGACGGTATTCTCCGTGGCGTAGTTGTCGGTGAAGGGCACTTCGACAGATGAAAGGGCGACGCCGGCTCTTCCGTTGCCGACAGCTTGACTCCCCGTGGAATCGACGCCGATGTAGTTGAAGACTACCTGGTTCTTGGTTGATGCGGCGTTGCCGATCGAGACGCCATCCCGGCGATTGCCCGAAATGACGTTGCGTTCACCGTCATTGAAACCGCCGATTCTGTTGTTGGCGGAGTTGATAATGATGATGCCGTCGTCGTTGCCAAGCTCGGGATGGCCGGGCGCATCGGCGCCGATCACATTGCCGATGATGGTGTTTCCTCCTCCATTCTCCAACCGGATGCCGTCGAAGGAAAACCCGCTTATTCTCATTCCTTTGACGGTGCTGCCGCCGGCTGTGATCACCAAGCCGTTGGCGCCGAGTCCCTGGTCGTCTGGGACTAACGAGATGAGCGAAGCGCCGTCAAGAAACACGGGGTTTAAGATGGTAGGCAATGGTTCCGAGCTAACGCGGATAATCTGCGCTCCGCCTCCATTGATGCTGAAGTCGATCAGATTCACTTGACCGGCGCCGGGCGTGCCGGTCACTAGGCTTCTTTCATCCTGATCCAAATCGGAGAGCTGAAGCTGGCCGTTCACCAGCTTTATCGCTTCGCGCAGGGTGAGGCGATGATCTTGGGCAACGGTGTCGCGGTCGGAATTCACGACCAAGACAGCGGACGGCAACGTGCGATCTTCAAGTGCCTCCAGAAACGGCCGGGCCCAGCGTGAGCGTTTCTTGGACTTCGTTAAGCCCTGACGCGACTTCAGTCGATTCAGCAAGTTTCGTAGCGACATGGTCCACTCCTTCGTTTCGGCGCGCAGCCTGGGCTTCTTGAATTGCCGGCCCAGTGAATTGCGTGTTCAGGCTGGCGCTTGTAATCAGTGCGAAAAGCGGCTGTGAATTCCCCGGCAGCTATTGAATTTTTCGCAGGCCGGTGCTAGGTCACAGCAGCTTTACCCCCAGTCACTGCTGAAAGAATTAAGTGCTTGCTAACCAAGATCTTAAGAAAATGCTTTCAGCTCTAGGCCGGATGGTTTCAGCGAAGTGCCGGATGGTATCTGTCCCAGCGCCGCGCTGAAACCATTTTCGCATCTCTTGTTCTGATATGCCTTTGCAGCCGAAAAATGGCTTCAGCGTCGTCTGAAGCCATTTTCGTTAATCCTGGTGACAAGTGCACTACAGCTTCTCGTTGGCCTTGATATCCCAGCCCATTTCACCCCCCGGTTTGCCGGCGCCCTTCTCATCCTGTTCTTGGTACTCGACCCAGAATTTGGCGAAATTCATACCGACGTTCTCGGTCATCAAATCGCCGCCGCGGTGGCCGCCGGTTTCCTGGACGCCGGTAATCAGGATGTCGGCCAGCTTGATCTTCAGGTATTCCAGCGGCTTGTCGCCGGCCTTACGGAAGGTGAGCAGACCGTTGGCGATGTGCTTGCCGGCCGCACAATGGATCAACAGGGACGGGGTCGACTTGTCCACGTACTTGGTAACGGACATGTCAAACACGTGCACTTTGCCTGCGCCGCCGCCGCCCGTGCCGTGGACCCCGGCTTGGTTCATGCCCCAGCTGAAAGATTCGATGTGAATCTCTGCGCCGTGCTTGTGATCCTTGGATTCGCCTTTGATGCCTTCAAGCTTCAGAAACATGTCAACAGCCATGGTACATCTCCTTCGGCAAATGACGCGATGCCCAGGGAGGAGTCTCACCCGTCCCCTGCTCTCAGTGCGAAAAACGCGGGGAAATTCCCCGGCGGATTTGCAGGGTTTTCCGAAAACTGACTTTGCAAATGAGATGCGTAAGCGCGATATGCGGACGCTTTCGCAGGTGGTCCGCTGCCGGTCAAGCCTTGCCCCTGAGGATATCCAGAAGGTGCGCCCGGACCGCGTGATGCAGGTTGTCGTGAAAATACTCGGAGAGCTTGTCGCCGCTCCGGCGAAACTCCAGCCGGCGAATCAAGTCCTGGATGTCGGAGGCGCGGGAGCGGGCACGAATTCCTCGGAAGATCTCCTCCATCTTCTGGATCTGTCCCACCCATGATCCCGGAAGAATTAGGTTGTAGCGCGGCTGGAGAATTGGCAGCACATAGGAGTCCGGCCACCGAAGCGGGCCCTCATCCCCCCAAGGGACAAAATCGTGGCGCCCCCCAGGCACCGGCGTGATTACCATGCCGTACTTCCTCACGGGGTCGTACTTCGTCCAGTCTTCATCCCAAATTTCCGTGACGATGAACCGGAAGCGCGGGTCGGACTCCAGCTTACCATTGATGTACCAATGCTCGACGATCTCCGCCTGCTGCTCGACGTTGAAGTCGCCCCACTTCCCATCGGGCAGCGTGTCCAGGGCGTAGGAGTAGGCATCATCCCCTTTGATCATTTGGTGCCACGCGGACTTGAAGACAAACGACCATGCCCACCCCGAGTGCTCGCCCTGCCAGACGTGTGTCAGCTCGTGAATGAGCACTGCCTTGTCATTTTTGCTCGCGGCCATTCCGGCGAAGCCATCGCCTACGTTCAATAAAAATTTCGCGGGGGGTTTGGAGCCAAAAAGTCTCTTGAGGTTATCGACCACACCCCCTACTGGGCCCAAAGCGTAGCGCACGGCCACGTCCTTCCAGTAATCCAAATCATCCCAGTTGGGACCAGGGGCCGGGACGGTGAAGGGGCGGTCATAGCCCCCGAGCCCATTCGTCACTAAGACGTTTTCGTAGCGAATCGTGTCCTTGAACGCCTCCTTCGCGATGTCCCTCTCCGCGCCGCTGAGGTGCCGAAATGCCGTAGGCGCTCTCATTGCGAATCCTCCGATGCTGTCGTGCCGCTTTGGCGTGAGGTTATGGGCGTCCTGACCGTTGCCTTCTTTCAGTGCGAAAAGCGCGGGCAAATTCCCCGGCAAATCCTGAAATTACTCGGAAGATTTGAACGATGGCGGTTTAGCGAGGAGGCGTGACTCGATTGATCGGGAAGGGCAAAGATCGCTAGTTGCCCTTTTTCGGCTCGTTCTTCAACCTGGCTTTCTCTGTTTCCAACTTCGCTCGCCATTCGGCACCTTTGTCGGCATCGCCCAAGGCATCGTACAATTCCACCAGCCGCTCCAAGGCTTCGATTAAGCGGATTCTCGCAATGGTAGGGATCTTGGCTTCGCGCTTCTTCATCCCTTCGTAGCCTGCCAACAGAAGCGGTTCGGCTTCGGCGTACTTTTTCTGGCCCAGAAGCGCGCCGCCGAGCGCGGACTTCGAGTTGAACGTGGTCCAGGCGTCGGGTTCTTTCCTTTCACGGATTGCGAGGCAATCGCTCAAGTGTTTTTCCGCGTCGGCGTACTTCTTCTGGCGAAGCAGGTTGGTGCCAAGTTGAGCCAACACTTTCACGGTGCGTGAGTCGCCGGCGGGGTACTGCTTTTGGGCGTTCGTGAGCGACTCAAGAAAAAGCGCTTCGGCTTTATCGAGTTTGTCGGCGCGCTCGTAAGCTTCGGCAACTTCGGCGGGAAGCAGGGCCCAATATTCCCGCTGCGGGCCAGTGAGCTTTCGCACCGCGGCCAGAGCTTCTTCGAGGCAGCGGATCCCGTCATCCAATCGGCCGGCATCGCGGTAATTGATACCCAAGCTCCCGAGTGTGTTCAACGTTTCCGGATCGTCCGCGCCCAATATTCTCTTCCGCCAGGCCAGCGTTTCCTCGAATAACGGAATAGAGCGATCCAGCTTTTTTATCCTCCAATACAGCACCGCCAGGTTGTTCATAGCGAGAAGCGTATCGGGATGATCGACGCCGGGCTTGCGACGAATGGCCTCAACCACGTCTTCTAGGATCCTCGCGGAATCGCCTAGCCGGTTGCAAGATTCATAGAGAAACGCCAAGTTGCGCATGATCGTTAGAGTTTGGGGATGGTCCGGTGGGAGCTTGGCGCGGCACGTGTCCAGCGCTTCCTTGTAGAGCGCCTCAGCCTCGTCGTAGCGCTTGCGGTCCGTGTAAAGCGCCGCCAAGTTGTTCATGGTGTGAAGCGTAAAGGGATGGTCGGGGCCTCGCTTGCGCTGGCTCGCCTCGCGCGCTTGAAGAAAAAGGGGTTCGGCCTCATCGAATCGCCTGCTGTTCCAGTAGAGCACTCCAAGATTGTTCATGGTTTCCAGCGTGTAGTGATGTTCGGCGCCCAGAGAGCGCCGGAAGCCTTCCAGCGCCTGCTTGTACAGCGACTCAGACTTCTCGTACTTGGAGCGAACCCGATACAGACGAGCGAGGTTGTTCATGGTCGTGAGCGCGACTAGGTGATCCGGTCCCAGATGTTCGCCGCTAATCTCCAGCACTTGCAAGTAGAGGCGCTCGGCCTTGTCGAATTGGGACCGTTCTTGATAGATCAGCGCGAGGTTTCTCATGCCGTCGAGAGTGTCCGGGTGCTTGGGCCCGAGTTTCTGTTCGCGCAGCGTCCGTGAGCGTTCCAAGTGCTTCTGCGCTTCGGCATACTCGCCCAGCACTCCATAGGCCCTTCCGAGCGTGAGTCGAATCGCGGCTTCCGTCACTTCCTGGCCCTTGAATTTCGAATCAATCGCTAAAGCGGCCCGATCAAAAAGCTCGCGCACCGAAAGGTCTCGTTTTCGGCCGCCGCGCGGCTGATTGCTAATGTCCGCTTGCTCCAGCACATCCTTCTGCAAAAACTCATTGACGGCCTTGGCGATGGCCGCCTCTTCATCGGCACGAACTTTTTCCGCGACCGCCTGCCGGCGCTGTTCGGCTTCCGCCTGCCGGGCCGATTCTTTCTCGTCGCGTTCTTCCACCGCCTTCCGCTCAGCCTCGATCGCTCGGACGGCCAGTCCAGCGCTGACCGCGGCGCCCACGATCAAAAGAACGATAAAGGCGGCCATGGTCGTCAGCAGCCGCTTGTTCTTCCGCACGAATTTCCGCAACCGGTAAAGGGCGCTAGGCGGACATGCTTCCACCGGCTCGTCGTTCAAATAACGTTCGATGTCCCGCACCACGCCGTTAGCCGTCTCGTAGCGCCGGTTGCGATCCTTTTCCAAGCACTTCATCACGATCCAGTCCAGCTCGCCGCGCACCTCCTTGGCAAGTCGTGCCGGCTCCAACTGCCGCTGCGCCGAGACCGACGCCAGCGTGTCCTTCGAATCGCTCAGCCGCGTGCTCGGCCTGGGCGGATCTTCCTCGCGGATTAGCCGCAACACTTCCGTCATGGCCGCTTGCTTGAGCCGCTCTTTGGTCAGCGGCGTCGTGCCGGTGAGAAGCTCGTAGAGAAGCACGCCCAGACTGTAGATGTCGGCACGCGTGTCGATGTCCAGGGCGTTGAACTCGGCTTGTTCGGGGCTCATGTACTCCAGCGTGCCGACAATCCCGCCGAAGCTGGTGATCAGCGTCCGTTCCGTCAACTGCTGGCCGAGCGCCTTGGCGACGCCGAAGTCGATCACCTTGGGCACCGGCTTGCCGTCGTAGGCGGCAACCAAAACATTGGTCGGCTTCAGATCGCGGTGAATGATTCCCTTTTGATGGGCATGCTGAATTGCCTGGCAGACGGGGACAAAGAGCGTCAGGCGTTCTCTCGGCGTGAGCTTGTGCTCGTCGCAGTAGCGCGTGATTGGGATGCCTTTCACCAACTCCATGACGAAATAGGGTCGCCCCGACGCCGTCTCGCCGCCGTCCAAGACGCGGGCGATGTTCTCATGTTCCATGAGGGCCAGGGCTTGCCGTTCAGCTTCGAAGCGGGCCACCACCTGTCGGGTGTCCATTCCCGGTTTCAGGACCTTCAGCGCGACTTTGCGGCGAATGGGCTGCTGCTGCTCGGCCATATAGACCACGCCGAAGCCGCCTTCGCCGATAAGTTCGATGAGCTTATAGGGACCGATGTGCGTGCCGACGCCCTCGCTGGCCGGGGCCACGGCCGCGCCTGGAAGTCCTTGGGCCGGAGACTCAAGAAAGCTGCGCTCCGAATCGTGCACTTTCAGCATGGCTTCAATGTGAGCCAGAAGTTCCTGATCGTCGCCGCACGCCTGCCGAAGGTATGAAAGGCGGGCTTCCGGCGATTCCATCTGGCGTGCGATGTCGAAGATTGCGGCTTCATCCGGCTTTGGCGTGGCCATGACGTTCCTACCCCCTTACTCCCCGCGTTCCTCACCACAACGATGTGTGCCACTCCCACGCCGTACCGTGCAGAAACTGGAAGCAGCGCGAGACAGGCGTGGGCGTGCGGCGGTTGCAGGTTCCGCACGCCCACGCCTCGCTCACCATGGCACGATGTCGGCGCCAGGGTCAGGCGTGGGCGTGGCACCGTGCATTCGCCTGCTTCGCGAACCGGGGCTAATCGCTAGTTCGCGCGCACATTCCCCCCCATATCCAGTGCGAAAAATGATTATGAAATCCCCGACCGCCTGCACTATTTCCCAATTATTCGCTGCCACGCTTCATCTCGACGCGGAGCCAGCAGCGCGCATAAGCCCAATCGCTATCTGCAGTCGAAGTGGCGATGCCAAGCGCCTGAGCGGCCTGTTCGATGGTTAGCCCGGCAAAGAAGCGCAGCTTGACCAAGTCCGCCCGGCGCTTGTCTTGGCTTTCGAGTTTCGCCAGCGCTTCGTTCAGGGCCAATAGATCGATGTCCGGCTCGTCGACGGCAGGCTCGATGTCGGGCATCTCCTGGCGGAGCCGGCCTCCCCCGGCCTTCAAACTACGCTTATGGCGCGCTTGCTCCACGAGAATTCGCCGCATCGCTTCGGCCGCCGCGGCAAAGAAATGTCCGCGGCTGTTCCATTCCTGAGAGTGTGGGCCGTCGACCAGCCGCAGATACGCCTCGTGCACCAAAGCCGTGGCTTCAAGGGTCTGCCCCGGATTCTCCTGGCTCAGCTTCTGGGCCGCCAGCTTGCGCAGCTCGTCGTAGACCACAGGCAAAAGTTTCGCGGCGGCGCGAGGGTCGCCCTGGTCGATGGCGGTCAATATCCGCGTGACGTCGGTCATCGGCTCTGTCTCGAACTCAAGTTAAGTATAATCGTCAGGCCGAGCAGTGGCGAGCAGCCGCAGGCGTTCCGCATTCCAGGCTGAAAGGAGCACAGAATTCTCTGGATCCGAGTAGCGGCCTAACTTTTAACTCGTCATACTGTGAGATCATGTGTTCGTCGGCCGCGGTCCAGGGAATGGGTATGCGCTGGTTGTTGCTCTTGATCCTTTTGATCCCCGTTTCAAGCGCGGTCGCGCAGGGCAGCAAGGTAGCCTTCCGCGACGACCAAACCGTCATGGTGGACGGCAAACCCTTCTTCCCCATCGGTCTGTACTACACGTCCGAGGAATTCGAAGACACGAGCGGCAAGCTGCTTCGCGATCTCCGGGCTTACGGCTTCAACACTCTGGGCTTTTACCGCTGGGGGCAGCCGAATTGGCGACAGGAGCTGGATCGCGCCAACCAGGCCGGCTTAAAGGTCTGGATTCGCGGCGAGAACGGCTTTGCCCTCGACACCCCGCAGGCCGAAAAGGCTGCCCTCGATCAAGTCCGGCAAGCACGCGATCATCCGGCGCTGTTGTTCTGGGAGTTTCAGGACGAGCCCATCCTCAATAAAGTCTCGATCGAAGGGGCCCGCAAAGGCTATAAGTTGGTCAAGCGCGAGGATCCACACCACCCGCTGCTGGTCGTGGAATGGCCCGGCGCCACAGACCGATTTGAGCTCTGGAAAGGCATCGGCGACATCTTCGCCACCGACCTGTATCCGATTCCGCGCGAGCGCCAATATGGCCGGCTCCCCAATCACGACATCACCCAAATGCGCGACTACCTGGAAGCCCTCAGCAAGGCGCACAAGGATCGCCCGCGCCTTCTCGTGCTCCAAGCCTGGGCGTGGGAGCCGCTTAAGGATGGCGAGCGCGGCTATCCGACGCCCGTGGAGAGCCGGTTCATGGCGTATCAAGCGGTCATCCACGGCGCCAAAGGCTTGCACTATTATGGTCAGGTCCACTGTAGCCGGCCCAATTCCGCGGCCGGCCTCTCTTCGGAAGCCAAGGATGCGAAGGTCCGCCAGATGGAGTTCGAGAAATGCCAACAACTGAACCGCCGCTTCTGGGAGCAGCACAAGCCGGTCTTCAAGGAGTTAGCGCAGGCCGGGGCGATTTTCGCCTTACGCGACGCCAAGCCCGAAGAGAGAATGACGCTCCTGCAACAGGTTCCTGAAGGTCCGATTCGCATTGAGTGCTTGACCAAGCAGGCGGACAAGAGTTTTTACGTTCTGGCGGTGAACGCCGCCCTCAAACATCATGCCGTCAAATTCCAACTGCCGATGTCGGCGCGAAATATCTCGGAACTCCACGTGCTCTTCGAAAACCGAAAAATTCGGGTCAAGGACGGCGTCTTTACGGATCAGTTCCGCGGATACGAACGGCACGTCTACGCAACGTCAACCACGCTGCCGCCAACGGCAGACTGAGAAAGCCAATTGTGACTACCGATCCCGCAAATCCTAGTCCCGACATCGTCGTCGACCTCATGGAAGCGTTCCGGCGTTCGAAGGCCATGTTCGCCGCCGTGTCGCTCGGAGTGTTCGACGCGTTGGCATCCGGCCCGCAGACGCTCACGAATCTGGCCGCGACATTGAAAGCCAATCCGGACGCTCTGGAGCGCCTCCTCGATGCCTGCGTCGGCCTCGGCTTGCTCCAGCGCGCTCCGGAAGGTTACGGCAACATGTCGGTCGCCGCCACATATTTGTGCAAGAGCAGCCCGCAGCGGCTCACCGGCTACATCAATTATTCCAACGCCGCCTTATGGAAGATGTTCGACCATCTCGAGGACGCCGTTCGCGAAGGCACGCATCGGTGGAAACAGACCTTCGGCTGGGACGGCCCCATCTTCGCGCATTTCTTCCGCACCGAAGACGCCAAGCGCGAATTTCTGATGGGCATGAACGGTTTCGGACTTCTCAGCTCGCCCAAGGTGGTGGCCGCCTTCGACTTGAGCCGCTTTCGCACTTTGGTCGATCTCGGCGGCGCGACCGGCCACCTCGCCATCGCCGCCTGCCGCCGCTATCCAGCCCTGAGAGCCACGGTCTTCGATCTCGCCGAAGTCGTGCCGCTGGCGCGCGAGATGGTGCAAGCGTCGGATGTCGCCGATCGCATCACGGTAGCGGCCGGGGACTTTTTCCACGACGCACTGCCCGAAGGTGACCTCTTCGCCGTAGGCCGCATCTTGCACGACTGGACCGAAGAGAAAATCCTGAAGCTGCTTCAGCGCATTCATGACCGCTTGCCGAAAGGCGGCGCCCTCCTGATCGCCGAGAAGCTTTTGAACGAAGCCAAGGACGGTCCCGTGACCGCTCAGATGCAATCGCTCAACATGTTGATCTGCACGGAGGGCAAGGAACGGACGCTTTCGGAGTACGCGGAGCTTGTGAACACGGTTGGATTCGCAATGGCGGAAGAGGCCAGGACGGGATCGCCGCTGGATGCGGTGCTGGCGCGGAAAACGTAAAGGACTTGCGGCGCGCGAGGCGAGTCTGGCACGACTCAGGATTCTCCAGTACCATAATGAGTAGCGCTACATGATGATTAGGACTTCAGAATGCACAGAGCCAGACAGGACTCAATAAAGGATCTGAGTCGACGAGGATTTCCCATGTGGAACGAGCAAAAGCGAAAGCGATTCCAACAACTTCGCGAGCGCGAGAGCGAGCTCACCGATGTCGAGCGGGCTGAACTAGCTATTTTGGTGCATGAACTGGATACTGCCGAATTGACCTACCTGAGCGGAGCTACGGAGCGATTGCGCCACCAGCGCCTGAACACGGAAGCGCAATTGCTTTCCCTGGAAGCGCTTGCCCGCCGCAGGCAAGCCTTGGTACAGCGTTTGGATAACGTCCTATCCGAAGCACGGGCCGAACGGCACGCGATCGAGAGTGAACTGGCGTCCGTACTTGCCGACACTCGAAATTCGAATACGCAAGAGTAGCCGATGCGTCAGGACCAGCGCGAAATGCTGCGCCGGCAGTTCCAATTCCGCTGCGGCTACTGCGGCGTCCACGAAAGCGATGCAGGCGCCGAGTTGACCGTTGATCATTTTCAGCCTCGTTCGCACGGGGGCTCGCACGAGCCCGAAAATTAGGTTTATTGTTGCCACGCCTGTAATGAATTCAAAGGCGACTTCTGGCAGCCCGACTCGTCTCGGCGCATCTTGCATCCGTTTCGGGATGCCACTGCATCGCATGTCATTGAAGAGGATGAAGGCACATTACGCGCTTTGACCGAGACGGGTGCGTTCCACATCGAGAGGCTGCGTTTGAATCGTCGGCAACTCGTGGCCTATCGACGTGAACACCGTCTTTTGGAAGCAGCCCGTCAAGCGCGCGCCCGCGTCTTCGAGCGCCTTGAGGAGCTGGAAAGCGAAATGCGAAGCTTAATTGCAGAGCTGACACAACTGGGGCACGACGACTTGGAAGCGTGACCAGGATTCTTGTTGCATCCACCTCCCATCGCCACTTACACTGGAATCCTGACAATCGACCAACGTCACTCGCGATCATTTCACAAGGGGGCAGTGATGACACGGAAACTGAATCGGCGGCGATTCCTGAAAGCCGGCGCCGCGGCGGGGGCGGGATACTGGCTTCTGGGCGGCATCACCGAGTCGCGGGCGTCGCGGCAAAACGGGCCCATGGAGCGGCTCAACGTTGCTGTCATCGGCGCCGGCGGGCAGGGCGGAGGCAACCTTGGCAACGTCGCCCGCACCGAAAACATCGTCGCCCTCTGCGACATCGACGAAGCTCGGGCACGCAACTCCTTCAACGCCCACCCCAAGGCGCCCAAGTACACCGATTTCCGCGTCATGCTCGAAAAGCAGAAGGACATCGAAGCCGTCGTCGTCAGCACGGCCGACCATACCCACGCCTTCGCCAGCATCGCCGCCATGCGCCTGGGCAAGCATTGCTACTGCGAGAAACCCTTGACCCACAGTGTCTGGGAAGCCCGGCAGATGCGCGAGGTGGCCGCCAAGCAGAAGGTCGCCACGCAGATGGGCAACCAGGGAACCAGTGACAACGCCCTGCGCGAGGCGGTCGAGATTGTTCGCTCCGGCGCGATCGGCGACGTTCGCGAAGTTCACGTCTGGACTGACCGCCCCGGCAACTACTGGCGGCAAGGCCACGCCAATCGTCCCAAGGAACGTCCTGAAGTTCCCAAGACCTTGAGCTGGGACCTCTGGCTCGGACCGGCGCCGGAACGGCCTTACCACAACGCTTACCATCCCTTCGCCTGGCGCGGTTGGTGGGACTTCGGCACCGGCGCTTTGGGCGACATGGGCTGCCACATCATGAACCTGCCGTACATCGCGCTGCGGCTGGGCGCCCCCAGCTCCGTCATGGCGGAGGTGGACGGCCAGGTCAACGACGAAAGCCCGCCCAATGGCCTCATCGTCACCTACGAATTCCCGGCGCGCGGCAAGTTGCCCGCCGTGCGCATGAAATGGTATGAGGTGCGCCGGCCTCCGAACGAATTGTTCCATGGCCGCCGAGTTACTTCGGGCGGCTCACTCATGGTCGGCAGCCGCGGCACGCTATTCTCACAATCCGATTACGGCGCCAATAATGTGCTGTTGCCGGAGAAAGACTTCCGCGCGTTCAAGCCGCCGGAGCGTACGCTGCCGCGCTCGCCGGGCCACCACGCCGAATGGATCAGGGCGTGCAAGGGTGGTGCGCCGGCGATGTCGAACTTCGTGGATCACTCCGGTCCGCTCACGGAGATGGTGCTGTTGGGCAACGTCGCCATCCGTGTCGGCAAACGCGTCGTTTGGGACAGCGAAAGGCTGCGCGCCACCGACCTGGCCGCCGCCGACCGCTACATTCACCGCGAGTATCGAAAGGGGTGGAGCCTTGGATAGAGGGAAGTCGCCGCCGTGCCTTTTCCAGGCGGCTTCATATACTCTTGGATAATATTCCAGGAAGGAAATTGGCGGATTTGGTCAAACGCAGGATGCGAATGAACGTTCCCCTGGAATCCATGTCATGGCCAGCGCTCCACGCCAGGAAAGCCCCGAAGTCCTGGCCCGAATCTATCGGCTTTTCCGCGATTACTTCGACAAGGCGGAGAAGAAACGGCGCTGGAGCCTAAAGGAAGACGTTCCCTGGAACGCGTGCAATCCCAATCTCGACCGCAGGATCGCGGACGTGGTCGAGACGTTTTGCGTGGTCGAATTGTATCTTCCCGATTATTTGAGCAAGCTGATCCCGCAGGTCCGCACCAACCGCGGCCGGGCCTGGATGCTCGCCAACTGGGGCTACGAGGAGTGCAAGCACTCCATGGCGTTCGGCGATTGGCTCGAGCGCTCCGGCCATCGCTCCGACGAGCAACTTGCAGACATGGAGGCGATGACCTTCTCCCACGAATGGCAGCTACCTTACGACAATGCGCTGGGCATGGTTATCTACACCATGTTCCAGGAACGGGCGACTTGGCTGACTTATCAAAACCTGCGCGCGATTGTCGGCAATGACGATCCTGCGCTGAGCCGGGTCTTGCAGCTCATCAGCATCGACGAATGCGCACACTATGATTTCTTCAAACGGCTCGTGCAGATTTACCTTGAAGATGACCGTGATGCCACACTCGAACAGATGCGCGTGGTGGCCAACACCTTCAAAATGCCCGCGCTGCACATGCTGGCCGACAGCGCCTTGCGCATGAACGAGATCAAAACCATGCGAATTCTCGACGAAGACTTATTTATTTCCAAGGTGTACGAACCGATCCTGGCCGATATCGACGTCAGCAAGAAGGAACTGCGCCGCCGCCAGTCGAGCCGCGAAATCGTGGTGGCCGCTTGCGAATTGGGGCAACCGAAGATTTGACGGTCACGCGAAGCCGCAAGCGGCCAACACAACGTCCATGGCACTATCGTCGCGACGCCCCGTCATCACCGGACTGGGGGTGATCTCCCCGCTCGGATTGGAACTCGGTTCCTTCTGGGACGCGCTCCGCGAAGGCCGGTCCGGCGTGCGCCGCCTTGAAGGTTTCGATACCAGCGGCCTGCCCGTGCACATCGGCGGCGAAGTGACCGCCTTTGAGCCCCGCAATTATCTCGACAAGAAAGATCGCAAGCGGCTCAACATCATGGTGCGAACTTTCCAGTTCGTCGCCGCCGCTTCCCAGCTCGCCCTGCAGGACGCCCAAGTTGACAAGGAAAAGATCGATCCGGCGCGCTTCGGCGTCGTCTTCGGCTCTTCGACCATTCCCAGCGAACTAAACGAATTGGGTCTGGCGGCGGTTGCCAGCACCGATCCACAGACGCGACGCGTCGATCTGAAAAAATGGGGCAAGCAGGGCCTGCCGCTTATTCCACCCATGTGGATGCTCTGCCACATCCCGAACATGCAGGCTTGCCACGTCTCGATCATCCAAAACGCGCAGGGGCCGAATAACACCATCACGCAGTCCGACGTTGCCGGCGCGCTTACCTTGGGCGAGGCGTGCCGGCACATCGCGCGCGGCGACGCCGACTTGTTTCTCACGGGCGGCGGCGACAGCGCGCTAACGCCGATCAACTTCATGCGCCATTGCCTGTTCTCGCCATTGTCCCGGCGCAATCAGGAGCCGACCAAAGCGTGCCGGCCTTTCGACAAAAAACGCGACGGCTGGGTGTTGGGCGAGGGGGCCGGCGTCCTTGTCGTGGAAGCCCTCGAACATGCCGAGAAACGCGGCGCCCCAATCCTGGCGGAGATCGCCGGCTTCGCTTCCACCTTTGACAAGGGCCGCAGCGGCAAAGGCCTGGCCCGCGCGCTCCGGCAAGCTCTGGAGCGAGCGGGCATTGGACCGAAGGACATCGATCACGTGAATGCCCAGGGCAACAGCTCGCGCGACGCGGATGCATGGGAGGCTCGCGCCATTGCGGAAGTGTTCGGCACGGGCCGCGACGCTTCGCCGGTGCTGGCCTGCAAGAGCTACATGGGCCACCTTGGCGCCTCCGGCAGTGCGGTGGAGATGATCGCCAGCCTCCTCGCCCTAAAACACGGCGTCGTGCCGCGAACCTTGAATTACGAAGAGCCCGATCCCGCCTGTCCGGTAAATGTACTGCGCGAGGCCAGGCAGGTGCGGAAGCCCCATTTCCTGAAAATCGCCTTCACCGAGATGGGCCAATGTGCCGCGATCGTGTTCCGCAAGTTCTAGGTGGGACCGGCGTCCCGCCGGTCCGAACAGGCGAGACGCCTGTTCCACCGAGATGTTCCACCGAACAGTTCCACCGCAGTTGCCATCTCTCGCGCTATCACCTAACCCAACTACAGAGTCCGCAAGGTGCGGCTCACCTTGAATTCATTTAGGAGATGCACAATGCTCGCGATCACGAAGCGATTCGGACTGGTGTCCATTCTCGCATTCGCTCTTCTCACCGGCGCCCAAGCCGGCGGCGACAAGAAGACGTCCGGGCACGACGGCGACATGGGGCACGTGATGGTCCGGCCCGACGACATCAAATGGGGACCGGCGCCGCCCGCGCTGCCGTCCGGCGCCAAGGTCGCGGTCCTCTCGGGCGATCCGACCAAATCGACCGCCTATGTACTTCGCGTCCAGCTCCCCGACGGCTTCAAGGTTCCGCCGCACTGGCACCCCACGGACGAAAACGTCACCGTCATCAAGGGCACTTTCAACATCGGCCGCGGGGACAAATTCAGCAAGGACAGCACGGAAGCCCTGCCGCCCGGCTCGTTCGCACGCATGCCGAAAGAGATGCGCCACTTTGCATGGGCCAAGGGCGAAACCATCGTCCAAGTCCACGGCATCGGGCCGTTCGAGATTAATTACGTGAACGCATTGGATGATCCGCGAAAGAAGTGAACGATCACGCCAAACGGTCCGGTTTACGTTTCGCGCTCGCGGGTTTGTTGCGAGCCGAGCGCGAAACGTAAACGGCTTTTACGTGCTCTCTTTCGCCAAGCGCTCGACGAATTCGTGGTGCTCCTCGCTCGCCAATCCTTGCTGTAGCACGCGCAATACGGTCGCCAGATCGTTTTCAATCAGCGCCGTGGGATTGAGCCAAAGTCCTGGGAAGCACTTGCTCTTGAAAGCTCCATCCGAGGACCGTGTCAATCGCTTAAACTTGCCGCCACGTAGGAAAAACCAGTCTATTTCACGATCAGCGACGCGCCAGATTATATATTCCAAGACGCTGTTGCGCTCATACGCCTTGAGCTTCTCGTGCAAGTCGTAAGAGGCCGTGCTGACAGAAATCTCCGCAACGAGCTCCGGCGCGGATACAACGTAGCCATCTTCGCTCGTCTGCGATTGACCGCTGCAGTCGGGCAGAATTCGTAAGAGTGCGTCCGGCTGTGGCTGGTTCGACCCTACCTTCATGCGCACCGTGGAGTTGTCGCCGACTTGCACCCCTGGAGTAAAGGCCTCATACCAAATCAACCAACCAATTAACTTCGCTTGCGGACTCCCATGCTCTTCGATCGTTACGGGCGACGGCATGTAAACGACTCCTTCTATCAGTTCCGCCTTTTTCAGTTCCGGCATGGCCTGATAGCGGCGCTCGAATTCTTCCACAGTCAAATGATCGCCAGGCTGGAGCGGCGGTATCTGCGGAGCGCACCGAGGAACGGCGGACATGAAGAACCTCCCAAGTCAACGTTGAATGTTCTTTCCGCGACGCCGACCCTTAGGCTTCAAATTCAGTCCCAAGGCACGCCGAAAATCTTCCAAGTTCTTTCCGCCATGTTCACGGTAGGAACGGCGCGAATCTTCGATTAGTTCTTGAAAACGCGGATTGTTCGCCAACGCAATTCTCTCCCAGTCAGAGCGGGAAAGGTCTTTGACCGCTGCGAGCGGCTTCCCCTTGCGTGTCAATATTACAGTGCCGCTCTTCGCCAATTTGGCCACTTGCGGCAAAGTCAAGGTTGCTTCTTCCAATGCCACGACTTTCATAATGAAATCTCCTCGCCTCCAATGCGCAAAATGTTGTGATCCTTTTTCCCCACCGCGATGAGCGCCACTTCCTTCTTATCATTGTTCACGTCGTAAAAGACGCGAAGGGCGCCTACTCGCAACTCCCATGGCGCCACCACAGTCTCCTCAAGTTGTTTGCGGTTCCGCGTTGGCTTGTCGAGTTGATGCCTAAACTGCTTCTCTACTTCGTCGAGCACTACTTGCTGCTCCCGCTTTCCCAAGCTCTTGATGTGATTCTCCGCCCTAGGGGAAACGTGGATCTCGTACATGATTACCCGTTTCATCGATCCCTAGCGTTCCGGCAACGCTTCCGTCGCTATTCTACCCAATCCGCTGATCCAGATACAGCCGCTCCAGCGCCTGCACTTCGTCGGCCTCATACGCCGATTTATCCGAGCGGAGCACGGCGACCTTCGGGTCGCGCAGGCTTAGCCGTCCGTCCTTGTCATGTTGAACGATGCCTTCAAACTTGACTGTCACGACGATCGCAGGGCGGAATTCCAGGCCGGGACGCACTCCGGAGGCGCTGGGCCTTTCAATGCGGCGACCGGTCAAGAGGCCCATGCGCATCACCTCGGACTGGATGTGCAGGTCGCGAGCTTTGTCGACACCGGCCACGTCGCCGACGATGTCGAAGCCGCCGCTGTCGTTGCGAGCGCCGATCACGTAGGAGCCAAACAGACCGACGTTCTCTTTCGACGTCACGGCCAAAACGCCGCCCAGTAGCACCAAGTCGAGCGTGATCTCCGGCTTGCGCTTCACCCAGGCGGGGTCGCGGCTCGCCAGGTGATAGGGGCCGTTCAAATCCTTGGCGATGATTCCTTCATAGCCCTGCGCGCGGAAGTGATGGAATAGGCGATTGAGATCTTCCTTGGTCTCGGCCATCTGCCCTTCGGACAGAAGAAGCGGCACCGGCAACGGCAGGCCCGCAACCGGAGCGAGCAATGCCGTCAGGTGTTGCCGGCGCGCCGAAAGCGGCAGCCGCGTCAAATCCTGGCCGTTGAGATAGAGAATATCGAATGCGGCAAAACGGAGCTGCACGGGCCGGACCGGCTCGCCCTGAAGCGTCGTGTAGACTTCGTACACCGTCGCCGGCCGGGCGCCCTCAAGTCCGACCACGTTGCCGTATAGCTCGCCATCGACGATGACGGTCTTCGCGGGCAAAAACGGTATCGTGCGGCTCATGCCGGGAATGATCTCCAACCAGTCCCCGCGATTGCGCGTGTAGGCGCCGCACAAGATCGCACCGCGAGCATCGGTCGATTTGTGCAGGAGCAGCCGGATGCCGTCGTACTTGCGCTCGACCCAGATCGGATATTTTTTGATATCCTCGACGCTGCCCGACGCCAGTGCAGGCCGCACGGGCGAGAGCGGCCGAAGCTGTATCTTCCGCAGCCCCTCCGGTCCCGCTTCGGTGAGGACGCGGGCCACATGCAAGGGATCGGTGACGGCCATCGCGTGCTCGACCTGTTCGGGCGGCAGCTTAAAGCGCTCGCCAAGAAGCCTGGTCAACAGCGGCCCCTGATAATCGAACCCGAAGCCGGCATTGCGGATGAGCAGCTTAGCGAGAAAATACGCCTCCATTTTGCCGCAGCGATCGAGTAGCGAACGCAAAACTTCGAGCTTACGAAGCGTTCGCTGTCCCGGCAGGAAGCGAAGGCATTCCAGCACTTCGAGCGCTGTCAGCGGCGGCTCGCCCTTCACCTCCTTGAACGCCTCGGCGAAGAGCACCGCCGCGTCGCCGACGTTCGTGAGCCTATCCAGAATGCTCGAGCGCGGCAGGAGGCGGATGGAACGCAACAGTCGAATCAGGCTGTCGCGGCGAAACGTGCTGCGTTTGCCCAGAAACGGATCGCCAAGCAGACAGGCGATCTTTTGCAGGAGCGTCAGGCCGATGTCCTTATCGAGGAACCGGCGCACCAGGTTTTCGAGTGGCTCGCCCGCCGGCTGCCAAACGATGCCGAAGATCTGCCCGGCGCGCTCGCCCGACAATCCCGATAACGGCAAGAACAATCCTCGGCACAGGCTGTAAAACGGAATCGAATCGAACACCCGGGGCGAGAGCGGCCCCGGCTTCCCGCGGGCCAGATTCTCAATGGTGAACTGCAGGTGCATCGGCAAATCGACCGTTCGCCCCAACTCATCCGCCTCCCGATGATGATGCCCGATGCCGCGCGTGAACTCGGCTAGGTCGGCGGCTTCGGCGTACCAAGCGCGAATGTCGTTGGTGTTGAGGATTTTCATACTGGACACCAATTCCAGCCTAATCGAGTTTATTTTGGCCGTTCCACGATAATACCATTTGTCGGGAGTTGGGCAAGACAACGGATGCAAGGGCCCGGATTTTCTCAATGAATAGGTTCCGACGATCGTTTCTCTCGATTTGCGGCATCGTTCAAGTCAGGGTAACACCATCCAAGAATTCGTTGTGTCGCCACCCCCCCACACACCCCTGGCGACGCAATTCAATGGAATGGCTCGCACCTTAACTTACCAAGCGACAAAGACTTACTGAATGAAGCGAACAGATTCGTCGGGGGGGGTGGCCGGAAAAGGTCCCGTGACAAAACGAGCTTTCTTTGCTAATTGGCTTGGACATGCTGCTAACATCCAAACTCCTGCTGGACGGCCCCGCGCGCCAGTTTTCCTTGAGTTTCTGAACGGATGTTAGTTTTCGCGCGCGTACAATGGATTCCGAAAGCGAATCCCATTGGTGCGTCATGGTTCCGCCCCGCCGAGCTTCCGTCCGACCTCGTGTCTACGCGCACGTCGGCGGTACCTTGGTCCTCGAAGAGCAGGTTCTTGAGCTTATCGCCGCCGGCAAACGAGGGGCAATCGCTCTTGTGGGGAAGGAAGGCGCCGGCAAGACGACAGCCCTGCAACATCTGGCCGCGATCGTGCCCGAAAATGCCGGCGTTGTCCTTCTCGATGAGCCCGATCAATCGCAAGTCGAACAGTTCGTGCATGATGGAATGGTTGTATATAGCGCCGTCACGCCGCTTGCAGTGTCTCATCTCGCAATCCATCTTCTTGCCCCATGGACACGGGACGAGCTGATCGAATACCTGCTCGCCGAACACAAAGACAGCTGCGCCGCCGTCATGGCGCGGATTTCGCAGGAGGATCTCAGGCTCTTGAGCGGCGCGCCGCACTTGTGGCGCATCGTCCTCGACGGGCTCGCCGCTGATCCGAAACTTGTCGGCGCGGACCGAACACTGTGCCGATTCGTAGAGCGCGGCGTCGGCGAACCAAGGTCACTGCGTCGCCTGCGCCAAAGTTGCCTTATGCGCTTGGCGTTGGGTCAACCGCCCGAGGACTTCTCGATAACAATCGTGCCGCATGATGATCCGGGCTTGGACATTGCACGCGCGCTTGCTCATCCTGTCGTGCAACGGCTCCTAGCTACTGAGGAAATCGCCGACGACTTGCGTCAGAAGGCCCCGTGTACGTATCTTGTCCATCGCTTGCCTTGGGACCTTGTCGATACGGCCGGACTGACATTGGCGGGTGATCGGCGGGCCCTGCACCATCTGCACGCTCTTCTCGATGGCAATGGAAAGGTGCACGCAATGGCCGCCAGCCTTTTGCACGCCGCCGGAATCAACTGGATTCCGCCCAAAAAGTTCCAAGGGAGTCTCGAAGGCGCGTACCTTGCAAAGGCCTGTTGGGCGAAGGTGTCGCTTCAAAACCTCAGTATTAATGACGCCGATCTCTCAGGTGCCAATCTTCGCAGCGGCAACCTCTTTCGCGCTCGCGCTGTGCAGGTGAATTTTCGGGGCGCCGTCCTAAAAGGCGCGACTTTGGAGCATGGCGACTTCACGGCAGCGGACTTTAGTGATGCCGAGCTAACCGAAGCTCGCGCAATCCGTTCCAATTTCAGCGGCGCCAAGCTGGAGAACGCTAATCTCGACGGCGGCGTTTTCACAAGCGCCAATTTTGAGGCTGCCAACCTAAATCAAGCCAAGCTACAGGGCGACTTCGCCGACGCAAACTTCACGAATGCCGGCGTGACGGATGCCGACTTCACAAATGCCGATCTCTCGGAATCGTGCCTGAACGGTCTCGATCTCCGCGAAACTAACTTGACCGGTGCCAACCTCAGCGGCGCCGAGCTGGAAGGCGCGATTCTCGAACATCTGGTGCTCCCCTCGGCCAATTTTGCCAAGGCCAGTCTTGTCAAGGCCCTTCTAACCGGAACCGTCATCCCATCCGGCAACTTCGACGGCGCCGATCTCCGCGAGGCCGGCATGGCCGAGATTGAATGGGAAGACGCATCCCTGCGCAATGCCGACCTTCGCGGCGTTTCCTTCCATCTTGGTTCTTCGCGCAGCGGCCGCGTCGGCAGCCCGATTGCCTGCGAAGGCAGCCGCACCGGCTTCTACACCGACGACTACGACGAGCAAAGCTTTAAAGCTCCGGAAGAAATCCGTAAAGCCAACTTGTGCCGCGCCGACCTTCGCGGCGCCCGCATCGACGACGTCGACTTCTACCTCGTCGACCTGCGCGGCGCTCGATATGATCCCGCTCAAGAAAGGATCCTGCGCCAATCGGGTGCGATACTGAAGTCGCGTGTCTAGTTAATCCCTCGGCTGAGGCCGGGGCTCGCTCAATCATGTCGGAGGATGTCTCTTGGTCCTTCTGATCTTCGCCGTCACTTTGTTCGTCAGCGCCTTTCTGCTGTTTCTGGTGCAACCGCTTATTGGCAAGATGATTCTGCCCAGGCTAGGCGGCACGGCGCAGGTCTGGAGCACGTGCATGCTTTTCTTCCAGTTGACGTTGCTTCTGGGCTATTTCTATACGCACGCGACTTCGAAGCTGCCCTTACGCAGACAGATGCTTCTGCACTGCCTCCTGCTGATCGCGCCTCTGGTTTTCTTGATTCCCAAAGGCATCGCCCAGGACAACCCATTGTCGATTGAAGGCTGGATGCCGCCGCCCGGCGCCAATCCGATCGCCTCCACTCTGGTCCTTTTGACTCTGGTGGTCGGATTGCCTTTTCTGGTCGTGTCCACCAGCGCTCCGTTGCTGCAGAAATGGTTTTCACACACCGGCCATCCCGCCGCCGGCGATCCCTACTTCCTTTACGGCGCCAGCAATCTGGGCAGTCTCCTATCGCTGGTGCTCTACCCTTTCGCCGTGGAACCCATGATGCAATTGCCGACGCAATCCTGGGTTTGGACCGTTGCGTATATCGTCTTGGGCCTCTTGATCTGGGTTTGCGCATTGACGGTCTTCAAGCGCGGACACGTCTCGTTGCAAGCTGATTTGATACCGGCCGCGCCGGCCGCGCCGGTCGCGCCGGTCGCGCCCGCGCCGGCCGCGCCCGCGCGAGCCGCATCCAAGGCGATTGCTAGGGCGCCCATGCATTTGCCCAACACCGACAAGGTCACGGGACGGCGGCGCCTGCGCTGGGTGCTTTTGGCCTTCGCTCCGTCCAGCCTCATGCTCGGCGTGACCAGCTACGTATCGGTCGACCTGTCGCCGTTTCCCTTGCTCTGGGTCATTCCATTGGCCCTCTACCTCTTGTCCTTCATCCTGGTGTTTTCCAAGGCGCCGACGCCGTGGATCGGCAGGCCGCACAAGTTCGTCGTGTGGGCGGGTGTGCCGGGCATTTTGGCCATCTGTTTCATCCTTCTTCGCGGCAGCTTCGATCCGTTCGTCGGCACCTGGGTTTCCTTCCTTGGGTTTTTCCTGGTGGCGCTCGTTTGCCACGGCGAGCTGGCCAAAGATCGGCCCCCGCCGGTGCATTTGACGGACTACTTTCTGTGGATGTCGGTCGGCGGCGCCCTGGGCGGCATCTTCAACGGCCTGCTCGCACCGCTGCTTTTCGCCGGCGTCGCGGAGTATCCCATCGCCATCGCCGCCGCCTGTTTCCTCCGGCCCACTCCCAAACGAGACGGCTGGCTCGATCAACGGCTCATGAAATCTCTCCCGAAGCTGGAAAAATGGTCGGTCGACACCGGCGACCGGCTCGCCCAAGTCTTCGAGCTGCCCCCGCCCGGCAGCCACTGGTTTTTGAACGTGCTGCTCGATCTGCTTTTCGCCTCGTGCGTCTTCGCTTTGACTCTGTGGATTCGCAACAACGCCGTCAGTGCTTGGGGTTGGTTCAACAATGACCCCCACCAGCGCAATAGCCTCGTGTCTATGCTTAGAACCCTCGGCGTGGCTTTCGATCCAAGAGGCGCCGTCGAATACCGGGAGAAGCTAGACCGCTTTCTTCCGCTGGCACTGCTGGGCCCCCCGCTTCTCGTGTGCGCCGCCGTCGGCTTTCGACGGGCAATGCGGTTCGGGCTCTGCGTCTCGGCGCTGCTCGTTGCCACTCGGAACGATAGCGGTTGGGAACATGGCGCCGGACAAGCGCCGGTTTACGCCGGCCGCAGTTATTTTGGTGTGATGCGCGTCCATGAAGAAATCGAATTCAAGTTGTCCGATCCCGAGATTACCAACGTCGCCAACATCGGGGACAAGGACATCAACAACCATCCCAACGGTCTCTACACCCACTTGTTTCACGGCACCACCGATCACGGCAAGAACTACCATGAGCCCAAAGTGCTGCGCCGTCTGGCCACGACCTACTTCCACCGCAAGGGCCCGGTAGGCGCCATGATGGAGCGCTGGAACTGGGCGCCAGGACCCCAGAACACCTATGGGGCGGACCTGCGCTTACCCGCCTCCATCGTGGGCCTGGGGGCCGTCCCGCTCGGCACGGCCAACTTGCCGGTCGAACAGCTCACCGCGTGTTGGTCCGAGCCGCCCTACGCCGTCATCGGCTTAGGCACCGGCATCATGGCTTCTTATGGCCGCTGCCTGCAGCACGTGACCTTTTACGAAATCGATGATCTCATTCGCCATTTCTCCCTGCCTCCCAATGATCGCTTTCTGTTGCCGGATCGCGATGACCCGTATTTCACTTACTTGATCGACGCCGTTCGCCGCGGCAGCAACCTGGAAATGGTCATGGGCGACGCCCGGCTGTCGATGGCCCAGGAGCGGCCCGAGGCCAGCGCGCTTTACGCTATGCCGGCGGCCGGGAATGCTTGGCCCTCGCGTGAAAGACGGCTCTACAGCAAGCACGCCTGCGCGAAACCAGTCTTCGCCAAGCGTGAACACTATTACAAAGTGATCGTAGTCGACGCTTTCAGCTCGGACGCGATTCCGATTCACCTCATCACCAAAGAGGCCTTCGAATTGTATTTCAGCAAGCTGGCCGACGACGGCGTCATCTGCGTGCACACTTCCAATCGCCACATGGACCTCGTCAAGCCGGTCGTCGATATCGCCCATCACTTGAACAAGAAATGGCGTGTCGGCATGGAATTTGTCGGCCAAGCGCGTTATTTGGGCCAAACGGTTGGCTCGCAGCACGTCATGCTCGCGAATTACGAAACGATCAAGCTCGCCGACGGCAAGGAGTTCCAACTCCTGCCTCCTGACGGCGACATCAACCGCGGCCATGGCTCCGGCCTGGAATGGCGCACCCACACCAGTAGCACGCCGACGCACACTTATCGGCTGCCTCCCGGCATGCGCCTCTGGACCGACGATTATTCGAACATCATCAGCATTCTGTACTAACCGGCGTAGAAGAAATCCAAGGATTTGGAACGAATCCAGAAGTTTCATGCATTTCTCTCGAAAGTCCGAATAGCGCCTCAACAAGACCTGTCTAGCAACCTCAACTGACGCATGCGTCGCGTCCATTTCGACTCGCACCAATCACCCTGGGAGGTCCGTTATGACTCTGTTCAAAACATTAAGCATTCTCAGCATCGGCATGGTGCTTCTCTTTGGCGACGCCAGAAAGGAAGCCGTCAAGAAGGATTTGCAAGGTCTTCAAGGCAAATGGCAGATGCAATCGAGCGAACGCGATGGCAAGAAAGCGCCTGACGAATTCGTGAAGACGTTCAAGCGCACGGTGAAAGACGACACATATGTCGTGACCTTTGAGGACGGCGAAGGAGAGCACACCCTGAGCGGCAAAATAACGCTCGACCCAACCAAATCCCCGAAATGGCTGGATGCCCACATGACCGACGGCGGAATGAAGGGCAAGACCATGGTCGCGATTTACAAACTCGAAGGCGACACGCAGACCCTATGCGTCGCCCTGCCCGGCAAAGATCGGCCGACCGCATTCGATTCCAGCCAGGGAACATTGCTCGTTTGGAAACGCGAGAGCAAGGCGACGAAAGCAGACGGACGCTAAACACGCTCGTCACTTGGGACGAGCAGAAAGGAGGCAAATTTGACGAGACTTCGTTCGCGCATCCGTTAGACTGGAGAGACCCCAAGTATCCGAGGCGCGAACCCCATGAGCGACTTCAAGCCCATCGGCGAGGACCTTCCCGATCCCGGCGACAGCTCCGGCCGATATTCGCATCGCATGCCGCCTCCTTTCGAACGTGAACCCGATGTGCCCGACGTGCTCGACGCGAACATCGCGCTCGAGATGCCGCCGCGGCCTCATCCGGGTTTCTGGTGGGCTGTCTTGTGGTGCGTGGGGTTAATCTTGGTCACGCAAATCATGCCGGGAATTCTCGGCGTCATCCTCTTCATCATTCTCAACGCCGGTGACCTCCAAGCTGGAGGAATGCGGAATCTTGAAGCCCGCATGAATTCGCCCGAATTCGCCGACGCCATGTTGCCGGCGTTCTTAGTTTCCGAGGCCTTGTCGATCGGCACGGCCTGGTTGGCCATCCGCTTAATCCTCGGCAAAGATTGGCCTCGCATCCTTGGTCTGCGCATGCCGAGCGCTTCGCATCTCGTGTTCGCACTGATAGGATTTCCCGGTCTTCTTCTCGCCAATATCGGCATCGATGCCCTGGTCAAGCATGTGCCGAGTTTCATGGATCTGGATTCAACCACACGCATGTTCGGCGCTTGGCCCTGGCCCTTGGGCGTATTGATAATCGGTCTGGGACCCGGAATCGGCGAAGAACTGTGGTTTCGCGGCTTTTTCGGCCGCGGACTCGTGGGCCGTTACGGCGTTTTCGCGGGCGTCATGCTGACGTCCTTCTTGTTTGGCCTGATTCACTTGGATCCTCGGCAGGCCGTGGTGGTCATGGTAATGGGCGTCGTATTGCATCTTTGTTATCTGTCCACGCGTTCGCTCTTGGTGCCGATGCTGCTGCACACGCTCAACAATTCTCTCAGCGTCCTCGCCGTGAACGTCCCCGTGCTGCAACCGCTCAATGCTCCCGCCGAGCAGATTCACCCTCTCGTCTACGTCGCCGGAATCCTCTTGTTGGCCGCGGTGGGCTGGGCGCTTGTCAGAACGCGCAGCCGACTCGTTGACCGCCCCGATGCCGGCGGCTATCCATGGCGTCCGGCCTTTCCCAGCGTCGAGTATCCCCCGCTCACAAGCGCCACGCGAGCCGTCGCTCCCGCTCCCAATGCGCTGACCTGGATTGTTGTCATTGCCGCTTTGTTGGCCTTCGCGGTCGCGGTAACCGTGGCGGCTTTCCGTTAGCTCTGTCTTGGGAGTGCGGGGATTTATCACCGCTTTAGGATTTTCGGAGCGTGGCTTCACCCACGAAGTGGATCTTCTTGCGGGGCATTCCGCAGCCTCAAGCCCCGGCCATCAGATCATTCACCTCGGGATACGGCATGGCCTCTTCCGCAAAGGTAAACGTCCCGTGCTCGCGAATCTCGCGCGACGCCCGGACGAAGGCCCCGAGCGCCGCGCGACAAAGCGCCGACCCCACGCTGACCCGCCGCACCCCCAAGGCCGCGAGCTGGACTACTGAGAACGAAGCGCCCTTCAGACCCATGATGACATTGACCGGTTTGTTCACCGCCGCGCACACGGTCCGGATGTCCTCCGCCTTGGTCAACCCGGGCGCATAAAGCGCGTCCGCTCCCACAGCCTCGAACGCCTGCAGACGCCGGATCGTATCGTCCAAGTCCGGACGCCCGTGCAGAAAGTTCTCCGCTCGTCCAACCAGGACGAAGGGAAATGGAAATGCCTGGGCAGCCTCCACCGCGGCCGCCACGCGCTCGACCGCATGCTGGAAATCGTAAATAGGCCGCTTGGGATCGCCGGTCGCGTCTTCGATCGACCCACCGACGAGACCAGCCGCTTCGCCGGCCAGGCGAATCGTCTGGGCCGCCGCTTCCGGCGTGTCGCCATACCCATTCTCCAGATCGGCCGCGACCGGCAGATCGGTCGCATCCACGATCGCCTTGGCGTTGGCGAGCGCCTCATCGCGGGTCACGACGCCGGCGCCGTCGGGCCGGCCCAGCGCAAACGCCAGCCCGGCGCTCGTCGTCGTGAGCGCCTCGAAACCAAGGCTCGCCAAGATACGCGCGGTGCCGGCGTCCCACGGATTCGGAATGACGAACGCGCCCGGACGTGCGTGCAAAGCCCGGAATCGCTCCGCTTTTTCGGCTTGGCTTAGGCGCATCTTTGGTCTCCGCACTCGATTCACCAGTACTTCTTGCTTGACTTCACCAGCCGATCATGAAAAAAAGGTGGTCAAGAACCGCATGCTCCCCTCCGCGGCGCATGCTCGGATCGAAGTTCACGGTTTTTGCTTTGCCTGACTTGTCAAAAACAACCGAGATCGTGCCCTTCCAGGTGTACCAGTGCCCCAGCGCCTCGGCCGCGGCGTCGAAGGCGAAGACTGCTCCGGGCAGTTGCGCTCTTTTCCAGATCCGATTGGGTTTCGCGCCGACGATCTCTTCGATTTCGTCCTGAGACTTGTTTATCAGCGTGGTTTGGTAATATTCTCCCAAGGACGCTTGACTCAATCGGCCATAAAGATACAGTCCAGTCACAACGATTGCGACCAGAGCAAGCGTCAACGACCATCGTTTCCGCATGGTTCAAGCCCTTCGGCGGTTTCCCCGACCTTCCAGAGATCCGAGTAGGCGATGACGAAGCCGCCCAAAAAAGGGGACATCCATGTTTATTACGGCATTGTCCAATGCGGAGGAAAAAGCTGGCCATTAATAAACATGAGTGTCCCCTTTAGTCCGCATTCACCGCCGCGCGTCCAAAACGAGGCTCACGGGCTGCCCGACGCGGATGGTACCGGTTTGCACGACCGTTCCATAGACCCCCGCGTTGTTCTGGTTCAGCCCGACGACGGTCTTCATCACCCGCGTGTCTTTTGCGCCCGTATCCGGATCGAGGTTGATCATCATGCAGCGCACGTCGCGCGCCGTGACGCGCACGGCCGGCCTTGGCTCGGTGTCGCCGAACACCAGCGTCCCACCAATCCACCCATCCTCGAGAAACGGCTCGCGGTTGTGAGTCTCAAGCACAATGTTGGCTCGGAAGCGCCTGCGATCGAGATCCATTCCCACCTCGCGACTGATGCCGGCAATGGTCGCCAGACTAATCACCGATACCGCGGCATCGTCGAAGATCCCGTGCTTGAGCTTCATCAATTCCACGCTGCTCCCCAAACGCTCGGCG
Organism: Planctomycetota bacterium; assembly: GCA_016195405.1. GTDB lineage: Bacteria > Planctomycetota > Planctomycetia > Gemmatales > Gemmataceae > JACPZP01. The sequence goes on from JACPZP010000045.1 coordinate 74,476, forward strand.
ATTTCGCTCTGTAGCTCTTCGCTGCGAAGCTCCACGTGCGTTCCGGCCGGCGTGCGTACGTGAGTCGGCAGGGGCTCGCCGGTACTCAGGTCGAGACCGAAAGGGTGGTACAGAAGGAGTTCGGCGACGCGGCTCGCACTAAGCCACGGGAAGCCGCTGTCATCTCCCAAGCGCCGGAAGGCGAAGCGCCGATCGCCATCCAGACCGTGCCAGCCGAGAAATGCCGACTCCGTCAAGGCGCCAGCCAGCGACTTGACGGGATAACGCACCAGTTCGCAAACATGCCCGAGTTCGTTCATCATAAAGTTCCTAAACGTCACGCCGCGGCCTTCGTGGGCAGCGCGCCGGCCCGGATCAATTCTTTTGCCAAATCCAACGCCTGGTCCGAGGTCTCCAGAAGAGTCATGGTCTTCAACACCTCAAGCCGTTCTTGAGCAGTTTGCGAAGCACCCGCCGCAGCCTCCTATAATTCTATCGTGTAGGGTCACGGCGCCAGCCATCGACTTGACGCGATACCACACGGCTGCGAAATAGCAGAAGGCAATAGCCAGCATCATAAACGAGCAAAAGCGTGGAGGCCGTTCTCCGACAGCGTGACTGCAACAGCCGACAACGACAGCAGGGTCACTCACGACTCCTCCACCATGCTCACATGGAGAATCGAGGTGACGGGAATGAAGGTGCGACCCTTCGGCATCTCTAGCATGATCCCAGATTCGTCAGCGTCGGCCAGGACTCCTTGCAACGGTGTCGGCATCGACGCACGGAGGGTAACGTGAACCCTCTTGCCGACCCAATCCGCGAGCAGATTCTTCATGGCAACTCCCAGTGAAAGGCGACAAGCGACAGTGAGATAAGGGGTCAGGTTCATTTTCTTGAATCGAACAGACATAGCGCGGCTTGAGAAACTGCTAGTTGGTCAGATGGATAAACTCCAGGCGTAGGCTGCGCTTTCTCCTCTATTCATCTCCTGGCGGGTCATACATCCCGGGGACCAGGATGTCGTTCAGGCGGAGATAGACGCACAAGATCGCACGGTGGTGGATCAGGTGGTTGAGGACGAAACTCCGAATCACCATCCCGCGCGGCATGGTGAAGATCGGCGTTCCCGCCATGAGCAGCGACCACGGCTGCGTCAACTGGTCATCTTTCACGACCGCAATCGCCTTCCGCGCCTCGGCGACGTTTCGATCAAACAGGTCGAGGATCTCCTGAGGGCTCGTCAGCTTCGGAGACTGATAAGCTTCGCCTCCGATGGGGGCGATGTCCCACGAGCGCGCCGTGAGCATCCCTTCGACCCAGCCCAGAATCTCGGCGAGGTGGTTGGCGTTCCAGCCGATCGTGTGGGACTTGGGATGGGCTTGCCAATCCAGCTTTTTCTCGGGAACATGCTCCAGCGCCTTCCGCGTGTTCGCCATCTCCCGGTCGAACTCGGGTAGGATCGTTTCGGCGTAGTTCATTGGGACCACCTCCTGATGGGGAGAATGTCGAATGCCTTTGGCCAAGGACCACGCTCACTTGCCTTGCCGGCTCACCATGAAATTGATCCAGATCGGAGCGAAGGGTGAGGTGCACCCCTTCGACACGGGATAGTCCCGATAGATCCCCAACTTCTCGCCAATGTCGATGGCCCGCTTGCGAAGTTTGGGGTTGTGGATGCCGATGTTCGCCAGCGTGTTGTTCATCGTCCACTGCACTTCGGGCTTGGCGTCGGCCATTTCCGACTCGATACGACTTAAGAGCGCCGGCAGGTCGAGCCCGTCCGGACTCTTCGCGACCCGCGAGGCGGTAAGCTGCCAGCCCGCCCGGGCCGCCCAGCGGTCGTCATCGTCCATCCAGCCCTCGCGAAGCGTTTCCTTGTCGGGAAAATTCGCGAGGACGTAAGAGATGAGCCAGTCCGCCACGCGCACATAGGCGATGGACCGCACCAGCCGATCCATCTCTTTGGCCGACAGCTTCTTCGGCTCGAAGAGGAGCGTGGCCAGAAATTGGGCGTCCACGTTGGCGGTGTCCCACAGCGACAAGGCCAGCGCGTGATTCGTCTTGATCTTCTTCGCCACCATCCGGATGTCGCCGAGGGCAACGCCGAACTGGTTGTCACCGGCGCCATCGCCGAAGACGCTTTTCTTGGCGTTTTGCGCACGCACACCCGCGTTGCCCAGCGATTCCAGTTGTCGGAGGGCGTCTTCCAGAGTGATGGTCGTGCCCTTGGCCTGAGCGGGCGTCGCTTTCGCCTTCGGTGCTTTGGTTTTCGTCGCGGTCTTGGATGCCAATTGCCTTGTCATGGTAGCTTCGGCCAATGATGGCCGCCCAAATGATGGAAAGGGATAACGCAAAGATAAGTTGCCGGGCCGGCTGGAACGACGTTGTGACCCGGCCTGCATACGGTCTTTCGAGGCACAACGTCATCGTTTGGTTCGGCTCCGTAAATTTGAATGTCCCATTGTTCTTCGTGTTCCAGCTACCTTCATCTTATTTGTCTGTCACGATGTAAAGTTGGATCGACGGTCGGAACAACGTTTTGAGGATCTGTTGTTTTGTATCTGTCTGCCATCCATCTTTATCAGATGTCAATAAGACGCTTAAAGGATTGCCAAATTGCATTCCCTCACTCAATTGGAGTGCTGATTTAAGTCCGGACATCCCCGCTTGCTTTTCACCGAAAAAGTTGACGGTTTCGATGTCGTTATTTGCTTTGACATGGACTCGGAACCCGTGCGTCGGATTTTTCCACTCTGCGACGAGTGGGTTTTGGGAGTTGATGGCTCGGGACCGTGCCATGGATTTCGGTAACAGAGCGCTGGCCTCTTCCGTTGTGTAGGTTTTCGAGTTGGGACGCGGGATTTCAATAATCGTCGAGAGCTTTGCAAGCTCAGCCGATAGTTCAGCGACCTTCTCTTGCAGCTCATGGATCTCTTTCTGGAGCTCCACGCGCCGTTGTTTCTTGTCGGCGTCGTCATTTTTCTGGGCCGGGCCAGGTCCGATGCAAACAACGAGGAAAGTCAGAGCGATAATTATGGGAGAAAGGAATCGCATGGAACCTCCGTTTGTCAACAGAATCGCTGCCGAACGCCAAAGTATGGCCGCCCAATGATCGAGAGGGATAAGTTGCCAGCACGTATCCCACCAATCCGCGTTGGCAATCGCGTACGATCCGCAACGGCGACAGGCGAGAGCGCATCCGTAGCGGCGCTGTATAGCGGTGCGTCGGCGCGAGTACGGTTGACCCTACCGACTAGTTTCGAGGTTGTGCATTGCGGCCATCGAATTCTTCGGTTTTCCCTATTCAGATTTCGGAATTGTTTCGGATTTCGGATTTCGGTTTTCGGATTTAGATTTCGCCAGGTAGCGTTCGAACCACTCCACCATCGCGGGCTGGACCTGCTCCTGGTTCTGCTTCGGGCTGAAGCCGTGGCCGGCGCCTTCGATAAGCACTAGCTTCGTCGGCACTTTGGCGCTTTCCAGTGCCGACAGCATCTTACGGCTGTGATCGATGGGCACCAGTTCGTCCTTATCGCCATGAATGAACAGCGTGGGGGCCGATTCGCCGCTGACCTTGAGCAGGGGCGACACGCTGGCTTCCAACTCGGACTTGAAGGTCAAGGGCGGTTTCAGGCCGGGCAGTTTCTTGATCGCCTCGGGCGGGTCGGTCGTCCAGCCGCGCAGGTCGGTGGGCGGAAAAATCGCCACCACGGCGGCGACGCGGCTCTTTTGCCGAAGCGCCTCGTCCTTAGCGGAGGAATTGCCGTCGTCGCCGGTGGTCCCAAGCATCAACGACAGGTGGCCGCCGGCACTCGCTCCCATCACGCCCAAGCGTTCCGAATCGACGTCGTAGTCCTTGGCCTTCTGGCGGATGACCCGGACGCAGCGGCGAACATCCTCGGCTGCCTCGGGCACGGTGTACTTCGGGGCGCTGGCATGGCGAACGATGAACATCGTGTAGCCTTTGTCGAGCATGAACTGGAAGCCCTTCGCCTTGTTCTTGGGATCGGTCCAGTTGGAATACCAGCCACCGCTTTCGATCCACAGAACGCCGGCGCCGTTGGCCTTGGCCGGCCGAATGACGTCAAAGGTCTTCACCATGCCGTCGCGCCGGCCATAGATCACGTCGGCGTCGATGCGCCACTTCTCCCCCGCGCGGGCGTCCTGTAGCCCACCGAGCGATGTTAGGAAAGCAAAGGCGAGCCAGAGAAAGGCGAGCCAGAGAGTTGAGCGTTTCATGACAGACTCCAAGGGTGAGTGATTCGTTGTAATGCCGTTGATCTGTCCATACTAGAAAGTAGGGTTCGTCAAGCGTACTCGCGCCGACGCACCGTTGCCAGCAATTGGCCCACCAATCCGCGTTGGCAATAGCGTACGCTCCGCAACGGCGAGAGGCGAGAGTGCATCCGTAGCGGCGCTGTGTAGCGGTGCGTCGGCGCGAGTACGCTTGACGCACCCTACCGACTACTCACACTCTTAACGGCGTTGGGTGGCACGCCCTGAGGTACTCCGAAGGGCGTGCGGATCGTGCAAGGACCTCACCCATGTGCAATTTCTCGCAGAACCGCGTCATCGATCTCGTCTGTGTGTGGTGGGCTCCAAAGGCTGCGCCCACCCTACTGCCTTCGGTGCTTTGGTTTTCGTCGCCGTCTTGGATGTCAGATTCTTTGCCATCGTACATGCCTCCAAATTTGGCAGCCCAAATGATGGAGAGGGATAACGACCCACTCACTTGTCGGGGCCGCCTGCAAGAACGCTGAAGCTCGGAAAACCAGGATGGCGGCCCGGTCTGTTGCAGCGACTAGTCATGCGGCGCTGCCCCGCGAATTCAAATAGCTTGCAACGCTGAACGCGCTTCCTCGGCGAGCTGCTCGCCTGAGTACAGCATGTCGTCGTCCTGATAATGGACAATAGCCCCGAATGAGATTGCAAGTGCCGCAGACACGATCAGGACACAAGCGCACTCCGACATGTCGCCGCCCCACCGAAAAGTAATGGCGACATCCCGGTTACCGACGCTTTCTGCCAGGTCGGGGAAATCCGACAGCGCTTCAGCCGTAGACTCAAAGTAAACCTCACAACCAGATTTCCTCCCGGCCAAAACGCAGGGGAGGAAACCAGAGCACTGGAACGGCACATAGAACGCATCGATCTTGCAATCAAAGCCCAGGACATCAACCGCGGCTTGTAGGGCTGTGCGGTCGGGGACCTTTGCACGGACGACGTAGGCGGTCTGTTGAAGCGACATCGACAACCTCGCCAAATAACGACGACGCTCTGCGGCGGCGGAAGCTGCAAGAGCTATGAACCTAGAAAGAGTCTACATGCTCCCGCCGGTGTGCTGCAACGTCCTGATTCGGCGGCTCCGGCAGTCAACCGCAACCGATTCACCTCTTCACGCGCTTGTGGACGTTAACGAAAATCTGCGAGTCGGCCGGGCTCTTGAACTCCGTCGGCCGCATCTTCCCTTTCGGGTCGAAGCAGGCTTTCAGCGTGTCCCGACGCCTCAGCCTCGGACGCTTGCTGCTGCGAGCGATACCCGCACCGCGTTGGACTCGACGGTCCCAACCAACGGAGGCGTCAAGTCCGCGAACCGCGAACCCTTGCCCAAGTAGTCATACCGCGCCTTGCCGGAATCGACTTCATAGATGTACCGCACATCGTATTCGGCTGGAGCTAGCTGGAGAGTCCACCGGTAGATCTCGATGGAAGCGTTTACGCGTGCCACGAGGTCAAATGCGATGCGGTCATCTGGATTCAGCACAAACTCATCTTGAGGCTCTGTAACGAGATATCGAGTCGTCCACTCCGGCGCGTCTCCATCGGCAAGCGGGACGAACCGCAACCCCGTAACTTCGGGGTAAGGCAGCAACCATCGAGCTTGGCTGGAGTCAAAGGCGACTCGGAACCGCAGTCCTTGCGGCTCTGAACCGATGAAGTCAAGCGTGACATGGAAGGACGCGCCCACATTGTCCTCCAAAGGCCGAACGCTCAGGCTCGGCACGGCGGGGCCGCTGAGACGCCGAGGCTCAAGACGCCGTCTTGCCCCACCGCCTGCTGCCGCGCCGGGTTCGGCGGGTCAGCTAGTTACCCGCGCGCAACCGTTCACTTCTTCACACGTTTATGGACGTTGACGAAGTTCGTCGAACCGGAGGCGCTCTTGAACTCCGTCGGCCGCTTCTTTCCCTCGGCGTCGAAGCAGGCTTTCAGCGTGTCCCCGTCGAACTCGTAGATGCCCAGCATGACCGCTCCCTTGTTCGGGCCCTCGGTCATCGTCACATCGATTGCCTTCGGCGACTTGGACGGGTCGATCTTCTGGGTGCCGACTTGGATTACCTTGTCCCCGGCTTTGACGGTGTGCTTATCGTCCTCAAAAATGACGATGAGGCCTTTCAGGGCGTCGGCCGGTACTTCCATGCCGCCCGACACGCTGGACTCGATTGTCCAGGTGCCTTGGAATTTCTTCACTTCCTTCTCAAGGTCCGCCTTGTCGCCCGCCAAGGCGCCGGACCAGCCGAGCGCGACGAAACCGACGGCGCAGAACAGTACCGCGACGGGGATACAGAATCGATGGCTCTTCCGTTCTTAACTGCAGAATAATGGCAATTTGGCATTTCCCGGTTACGGCAGATTTTTTACGCTGAGGAACTGGACCGTCCACCGGAGGGATCGGTGGACACACAAAGCTTTATTGCCAGGGACGGCCATGGCCAGCGTTACCATTGACATCGACCTGCCCGAAGGAGTGGAGATCACGAGCTACGAGCGGTTCAAGGAAGCTCATGGCTTTGAAGTCACCTGGCCGTGGCCGGAGCAATGGCGCTGCCCGCGCTGCCGGCACGAGGAGAAGGCGCGCTGGGAAACCACGGGCAAGGCGCGGCTGCTGCGCGACCTGGACGTGTGCGGCCAGCCGAGTTTCTGGTCCTATCCGGCGGCCTTTCACCGCTGCGGCCGCTGCCATCATCGCCAGGACCTGATACCGCCTTTCAAACGCAAGGACGCCAGCTACACCTTGCGCTTCGAGAAG
>JACPZP010000064.1 GCA_016195405.1 Planctomycetota bacterium
CCAGGCAGGCGAGTGTTCCGCTCAAGGCATATATCCCTGATTGAGCGTGCCTAATTTATATGATTGCGCTCGCTGTAGAGTTATTCCAGGCTTCTTTGTGAGACGCTTATATATAGTCGTGCAATGCGCATCACGCACTATAAACTTGCTACATAGCGCATAATTTAAGAGGCTCATCGCGTAATCGTGTGGGTAAAAACAGGACCTGAAGTGCAGCCAGCCCCTGTCATTACCGATACGAAACGTCTTTGACGGGTAGCGGAGTTCTGACATGATTTTGCCATGCCTACTCCCAAACCTAAACGCTTGTTGTCGGATACGTATGCGTTCCCCGGCTTCCGACCCGAATCCACGGTGCGCGGTGTCTTCGGCGATCCGAAGGCGCGTGTCATTACCATTAAACGGCGCTCAAAAAACCTGCCTGCCACGGCCGTGGGCGAGAGCATTCCGGCTGGTACGACCGCAAACGCCGTCGGGTGCGCGATCTGTCGTGCGGCGATACCCGCGTCTATCCGGAATTCGAGGTGCGGCGCGTCTTCTGTCGCCGTTGCGGCAAGGTGAAGCGGGAGCAGCTCGACTTCCTCGCCGACAATTCGCTCTACACCCAGCGCTTCGCCTTCTATGTCGGCCGGCGCTGCCGCAGTGCCGCCATCGAGGACGTGGCCCGGGAACTGCGGCTCGACTGGCACACGGTCAAGGCACTGGAGAAGCCGTACCTGGCGGCGCCGCTGGCCCGCGCCGGCAAACCCAAACCTGCGGCCATCGGCATCGACGAGATCTCGATCCGCAAGGGCCACACCTGCCGCATCGCGGTCAGCGACCTGATTCGCGGCCGGCCGATCCGGTTCGGGGGTCAGGACCGCTCGGCGGCGAGCATGGCGCAATTCTACGATTGGCTCGGGAAAAACAGGGTCCAACGCCTTCGCCTGGCGGCGATGGACAGGTGGAAACCGTTTCGCCACGCGACGAACGAGCGAGCCCCGCAAGCGGCGATCCCGTTCGACAAGTTCCATGTGCTGCGCCACCTGAATGAGGCGCTCGATGAGGTACGTAAGAGCGAATACGCGCGGCTCACCGGCAAGCAACGCCGCTACATCGAAGGGCGGAAGTACACGCTGCTGTCGCACCGCGAGAACCTGGACCTGGACGGGAGGAAGGCCTTGAAGACGCTGCTGGCCGCGAACCGACGATTGAACACCGCCTACCTGCTCAAGGAGTCCTTCGGCCAGCTCTGGAGTTACGAGCGCGAGGGCTGGGCGCGACGCTTCTTCGAGAACTGGCGCGCCAGCCTCAAGTGGCAGCGGCTGGCGCCGTACGAGAAGTTTGCCGAGACGATCGATCGCCATTGGGAGGGTATCGCTGCTTATTGCCGGCCCGAGAACAAGGTCTCGCTCGGCTTCGTCGAGGGACTCAATACCAAGATCCGCGTCATCCAGCGGCGGGCGTACGGGCTGCGCGATGAGGAATATCTGCGGCTCAAGATACTGACGTGCATGTTGCCGGTGCTCTGAAAATGGTCGAAAATTACCCACACGAGTTCACGAAGACCCATTTTTTTATCTTACAACGGCAGGCCGCGCGCGAGGCGCGGGAGTTTTCCGGCGAGCCCGCTGGTGACGCGCACGAAGCGGCGCTTGACGCCCGGCAACAGATCCACGGCGATCAGACCGGCGTTGCGCACGAACGTGAGCGGGAAGGCATTGTTGGAAAAAATCCGGATGAGCCCGTTGGTGAAACCGGCCGTCACCCGGTTGTCACGCACACGCCAGTCGGCATAGCGGCGCAGTGCCGTGAGGCCCCCGATATCCTCACCACGGCGCAGGGCATCGGTGAGAATTTCCGCCATGACCGCCACGTCGCGCAGGCCGAGATTGAAACCCTGCCCGGCGACCGGATGCACCGTGTGTGCGGCGTTGCCGATGAGCGCAAGACGCTCGCGCACATGCTCCTGCACGCGCGTGAGCATGA
>JACPZP010000066.1 GCA_016195405.1 Planctomycetota bacterium
TGGATCAGACGGCTTCACGTCTTTCTCTCTGGCGGCCTTCTCGATAAATCAACCCCGGTCTTCCAGCCACGCAACGCGAGACTCTGCACAATACGCCCATGGCAGATCGCTAAAGGCATTAATCGTGCCGAACTGTATTGGGACGCAGATCTTTTCGCTTGCTCCCTTTTTGCCTTCCTTTGCTTAATCGGTCCGTTCTTGGGTGGACACTGTTGAATTGCAGCCCTTGGCCAAGCGCAATGATCGGTTCTCCATAACCCATTGATGCGAAAGCGCTTATTAGATTGCATTGTTTGCCCGCGCGCGCGCACCCCTTTCAACAACCTGTCTGCCGGCACTCCACGGTCCCAACATCCGGTTCTTTGGATTTGAACCACGCCAAGAGTAGAATGGTCCGTGTGCGCTACATTCAGAACGCTTTCCTGCTCATTGGCGCCGCGGCGCTCGGGGCGGCGGCCGGCGCGCTTGGCCTGACGTATCTCGCGGTGCTCACCATTTTGCGGCACCGGCCCGGCGCTGATCCCAGCCTTGAATGGGGGCAAGCCATCGGCGCAATGTGCTGCGTTGGGGTTGGGGGCATCGGTGGAGCGATCTCCGGTCTCGTAGTCGCCGTTCGTCGGATCGCTCGCCGGGAGAGCAAGCCGTGGAAACCGATGGTTTGGATCGGGATCGTGCTTGGCCTCGCGGCGGCGTTGGCGATTCGTTTCTCCGGCGTGCTTGGCAGTCAAAATATATTTACCTTCCTAATCGAGTGGTGGCCGGGGACGGTTATTTTCACAGCCGCGTCGGGCACTCTCGGTGGATTCGTTGGCGGTATCGCCGGGGCGCTGGCGAGACGAAAGCAATAAGTCGCTGCCCGCTCTTAATCTGATAGCATTAAGTTTATGACCGCGCCGATTCATCAATCTCAGGAGAAGGTGCATGGCTGGACGGCTCAGACCGTCGGCATGAGCTGGGAGATTCTGGACCGAATGGAGCGAGCTGTGGCGAAAGTGCGCGAAAGGTTGTTGCGAGCCACTGGCGCGTTGAATCAGATCGGCGTTCCGTACGCCGTGGTCGGCGGAAACGCGGTGGCCTCATGGGTGGCGACCGTCGATGAAGGCGCGATACGCAATACGCGTGACGTTGACCTCTTAGTGCGTCGCATCGATCTACCCGCCATTACCACAGCCCTGGAGAAAGCCGGCTTCGTCCGCGACGAACTGCTCGACGTCGTCCCCTAATACTCATGAAGTTGATGTCGAACCGACGGAAGGATCAGGTTCACATCCAGGACATGATAGGCGTCGGGCTGATCGATCCTTCGTGGCTGTCGAAGCTTCCGCGGGAATTGGCGGAACGATTGAAACAAATTCTCGACACGCCGGATGCATGATGTGCTCAACGGAGGTCACTTCCGTGAAACGCATGGCAAGAGGAATCTTGTTTCTGCTCCTTGGCGTGTCGGCGACCGATGGCAAAGGCCAAGAACAGCCCGCCACGCCAGCCGAGCAGTACAAGGCGCTCCTTAAGCAATTCCAAATTGCGTCGAGCGGCGGCGCTCTGACCGATGAAGAGCGCATGAAATTTGTCGGCCGTGTTTACAAGCTTCGTTATGAGTTTGCGCTCAAGTTCTTGGAGTTGGCTGAGAAAAACCCCAAGGACTCGGTCGCGGTGGACGCCCTGATCCAGGCGGTCTGGCAGGTGAACAACACCTGGCCGGCCGAGATTGTGGGGAAAGACTTGGCGGCCGCTCGGGCGTTGGCGCTTCTGGAGCGCGACCATATCCAAAGCGACAAGCTCGGCTCTGTCTGCCAGCGGGTGTCTTTTGGATTCTCCAAAGAATATGAGACGTTTCTACGCGCCGTCCTGGCCAAGAGTCCGCACAAGTCTGTCCGAGGGCTGGCCTGCCTGGGGTTGGCCCATTTTCTAAGCAATCGCTTGCAAAGACTGGACTTGGTCAGGGAACAGCCGCAATTCGCGAAGGAGTTCGAAGACCTGTTCGGCAAGGAGTACCTCGAGGAACTAAAACGCCAGGACCGCGCCAAGGCCGAGAAGGAAGCCGAAGGTCTGTTTGAGCGGGCCGCGGAAAAATATGGCGATGTCCAAGCATCCGTGAGCGCTACGGTCGGTGTGAAGGCTAAAGCGGAGTTGTTTGAGATGCGCCACTTGTCGGTCGGTAAAGAGGCGCCGGACATCGAAGGCCAGGACCAGGACGGCAAGCGCTTCAAGCTGAGCGACTACCGCGGCAAGGTGGTGCTGCTCGACTTCTGGCATCAGCAGTGACTCACTTGACGAGCCCAATGGCCCCACGAGCGGTCGCTCGTCAAGAAGCTACAAGACAAACCTTTCGCGCTTATCGGCATCAACGTCAACGGCTACAACGCCAAAAAGCTCAAAGCCGCGATGGACAAAGAGAAGTTGCCGTGGCGGACTTTCGCGGACCCAGGCGCCTTGGGCGAGGGCCCCATCACCACCAAATGGAACCTGTCCGCCACGCCGACGTTCTACGTCATCGACCACAAAGGCGTGATCCGGCATAAATGGGTCGGTAGTCCTCCAGGCGAGAAAGCCATCGACGCGGCACTGGAGAAGCTTATCCGCGCGGCGGAGCGGGACGGCTAAATTCGGAACGCAGAGACTGGCGCAAAGGCAAAGAAGGGTTCCAGCGTTCCTGGCTTCCTGCATTCCTTTTTTTGGATTCCTGCGTCATCTCGGCAGGTCCACGGCAATCCCCGGCTCGGGGCACGTTCGCGTTTCGTCTCCGGCACCTTTCGACAGCCCTGTCTCCGCTGGCCTCCCTGGCGCCCCGGCGCTCGCAACCATCTTCGCCGGATTGCCGCGCCAAATCGTGTTCGCGTCGGCGGTCTCGCCTTTCATCACGAAGGAATCCGGATCGATGACCACATGGTCGCCGATCTTCACGCCGTAGTGTACGAAGGCCGCCGACCCCAGCGTGCAGCCGTTGCCGACCACAATATGGTCCGACTTGAACACGCCCTCCTCAAGCGAGTGTCCTTGGAACATGCTGACCTCGTTGAGATTGGCGTAGTCGCCGATCGTAATAAGCGTCTTATCAAAGAAAAAACACCCGTCATCGAAGACCATTCTGCCGAGCTTCACACCCAACAGCCGGGAAATGACGTTCTTGAACGGCGTTCCCTTGAAGAGCCGGTTGAGCGGCGAGCTGCAAAACTTCCAATGCCGCTCATGGAACAGGAAATAATTGTCATACATCGATTCTTCGCTCGCTCGCAGGCTGCCGAACCTCAGGCTGGCTCGCTCCAAGACGACAAAGTACAAAATCGAGAAGCCTGTAAGAAACACGAGACCGGCGAGTATGGAAGCGAGGCCGTGCGTGGGATAATCCAAGAACGCCAGGCCGAGCACCAGCAGGACGCAGGCGGTGTAGAGCCAAGCGCATAAGAGAAGCATCACGATCGTGCCAAGGTTCTTGCGATCCTTCTTTCGGATCAGGGCTCGTCGCAGCTTATCGTCCATCACCTTGACGCGCTTATCCCTTTCGACGACACGCGGAATCTCGAAGCAGGGCGAACCCAACAGGCCGGTGTTCTCGCGCCGGGGACCGTCGAGGGGCACCATGACCTTGGTTCCGAGGAGACAGTTGGCACCGGTCTTGGCGTCGGCCGGGAAAACGACATCGTTCCCGATGTAATTGTTGTCGCCGATCCTCACTTTGCGAAGCTGAAAAGACGAGTGGGATGTCGGCGCATTGATCATCGACAGTCGATCCGAGACCATCGTGCCGCTGCCGATGTCGCACAGGAACGGGTTGTCGTGTCTCTGGTCCATCCCGAAATTCGCGCCCGTCTGAATGACACGGTTCAAACGATAACCGATGCCTCTCAGGTAGTAGACGATGAAGGAACTGTCGCCGAACAGGACGTTGAAGAACGACGCATTGCTGATAACCGATACGGTCTTCCAAACAAAATAATGAAACCCGTAGAGAACGTAGGTCTTGTTCTCTTCGAGAAAGCGTTGGAGAACTCTCGGAACGACCAAGACGATAACGAGGCCCACGAGCAGAAAGCCCAGGATCATAAGAAGCGATGAAAGAGCCATCCGGCCCGAAAGTAGCAGCACTGCGTAGGGCGGCGCTTCGGGATTGAGGGGGCTTTGGCCGGCGTACCAAAGCAGCCATGAAAAGCCGAAGGAGGCCAACAAGGCGCTGGCCGGCGCCGCGATAAGGAACGCGCCGGCAAGCTGAAACACCGAATAGAGCGCTCGCCTCAGCCTCGTGCACTCTATGCCTTTGACGAGGCGATAGTCGGCTTGCGTCTCTTGGGCCGGAGAGCCGTGGTAGCGCTTTCTATGCGGAACACGCTGCCCGCTCTGGAGCGAGGACGCGTGGCCTAGCTGGCCGCCGTCCCCGATCGCGGTATCGATGTCGAGCACGCTCGCCTCGCCGACGATTGCATCGCTGCCGATCGTGATCGGCCCGGTGTAGATGTAGTTCGCTTGAGCTTTGTAGCCGAGGACGAAAGAGTGCTTCCGGAGAACCGTGTTGTCTCCGATAGAAATAAGATCGGTGCATACGGGAAGGACGCGCGTTTGGATGACAGAGTTGTGGCCGATCTTGGCGCCCAGAAGCCGCAAATAGACGTTGTAGAGCGGCGTGCCTTTGAATAGGAGGACTGGCGCGCTTTGCACGAGGCTCTTGACGACCCAGAAACGGAAGTAGCGCAAACTCCAGATTGGTATCGCCTCCGCTTTCCATCGGCCAATGAGGACCCACTTGAGTGCGACGGGGATGGCGCTGAGGGCCATGAAGATCGCCGCCGAACTTGCAGCGACTCGGAAATACAGCTCGATCGCGCTCTGATTTGGAGTGAACGTCCACTCGAAAGCGGCTACCAGCAGTCCGACCGTCGCAAGACCGTAAGCCGCATAAAAGAGGAATTGGAGAGCGCCACAGCCGTAGTACTCGAAAGCGGACGGCATCCGAAGCGGCTTGCGCTCCGGCCCAGCCGCGCTCACGTCTTGGCTGGAACCCAGAAACGGTGCGAGGCTCTCTATGGTTGGATGGAGGTAGACGTCGCGCATGGAGACGGCCGTCCCATTGAGGCGTTTGCGAATGGCGGAGCAGAAGCGCGCCATCAGCAAGGAATGAGCGCCCAGGTCGTGGAAGAAATGGTCGCGGACAGACACGCGCTCCACCTTCATGACCTCAACAAGCGTTTGGGCGATGGCGACTTCCGTCTCGTTCCGCGGCGCGACAAACTCCGTTCGCGCGGCAGTGAAGCGCGGTCCCTTTGGAGGCGGCAGGTTCTTCCGGTCCGCCTTGTTGCTCGTTGTCATCGGTATGATGGGCAACAGCTCGAAGTAGGCCGGCACCATGTAAGCGGGCAGACGCTTGCGTAGCGCCTCCGAGATTTCGGCGGGCGGCAACTCGGATGTTCCCTGCTTTAAGGTGTAATATGCGACCAGCTCGACCGCGCCCGGCTCGGATTCGTAGGTGTGGACGACCGCCTGGCCAATCTGCGGCAGTTCCAAGAGCACCGCCTCGATCTCACCCAGTTCGATGCGATAGCCGCGTATCTTGACCTGCGTGTCGATGCGGCCTAGAAACTCGATCTCGTCAAGCTCGTTGATGCGGCCGAGATCGCCCGTGCGATAGATGCGCTGCGATGGGTTGTTCGGGATACCCAAGAAATCCGGGATGAATTTCCGCTCCGTGAGATCAAGCCGGTTCAGATAGCCTTTGGCTAAGGCGATGCCCGCGATGCCGATCTCGCCCTGGCCGCCCCGCTCGACCGCCTCGTCCTTGTTCTCGTCGATAATGACGATCGTGTATGTCGGCAGAGGGCCGCCGATGGTCACGGCCTTGTGCGGGTCCAATTCGGTCAGGGTTGCGGTGACCGTCGCCTCGGTGGGACCGTAGGCGTTCAACATCACGCGCCCCGGACGATGCCAGCGCTCGACAAGGTTCTGCGGACAGGCTTCGCCCGAGACGAGCAGGAAGCGAAGTTTGGGCAAGTCTCTTTCGATCGTGGCCAATAAAGTGGGCACGCAGCAGAGCGCCGTGACATTGCGTTCCTCGAGATAATCCGCGAGGTCGTTGCCGACGAGGCTGACGCCCGATTTGCCCGGCACGAGCGTGGCGCCGGCGATGAGCGGGACCCATAGTTCCTCGACGGAGAAGTCGAAGGCAATGGTCATGCCTTGGAAAACGCGATCATCCTGGCGGTAGCCATACACTTCGCCTGCAACCTTGACGAAATTGCAGATGCTCGAATGCTCGATGGCGACGCCCTTCGGATTGCCGGTCGTCCCCGACGTATAGATCACATAGCAGAGTTCGTCGACGGGCAGACCTTTCTCGCTGTTACTTAGTCGTACCGTTGCGTGCCGGTCGATCTCGCGCGCTGCGGCATCGAGATAGAGCTTGGAGACGGCCAAGTCCTCGAGCTTGGGCGAAAATGCCGAGAGGGACAGAACCGTCTTGACGTCCGCATCTTTGACGATGAACGCCAAGCGCTCCGCGGGAAACCCGGCATCGAGGGGCACGTAGGCGGCGTTAATCTTGAGGACGGCCAAAAGGGCGACGTAGGTCTCGAACGACTTGTCGAACACAAGACCAATGCGATCGCCGGCGCCAAGTCCCTTCTCAATCAGATACCGCGCGGCTTGATTGGCGCGATCATCGAGGTCCCTGAATGTGTAGGCGCCATTGTCCGTGACGCATGCCAGATGGCCGTCGTCGCCGTTCGCAGTGAACGAGTCGCAACGCTGCTCAAAGAGATGATTGAGCCGTTCGCCTGGTTTCCAGCGAATCGCGTTGTCGGCGTTCTTGCAGGTGAGCAGCATCGGGATTGTCGTGTCTCTGGCGGCAGTTTCAACAAATGCGCAATCCTTCAATGAACTTCGCGAGTTACACCGCTTCGTTGGCGAAGAAACTTCCTTAGTGTTTCTTTTCGCGCGCCTTGCGCACCAAAGTTTCGGCGTCCCAATTAGGCAAGAAATGCTCACGTTCGGCAGTGTAGTTCAGTCGGCTCGTTTCGTACTGCTGAAGAAAGCGAACCGCATTGACCCAGCCCAAGGAAGCGACCAATGCTTCAAAGCCGCGACGGCGCAATTCCACGGGGTCGGCAAGGATCGCGGTCATAGGAATACCTCCTTGGCCAAGTCTGTAGGGTTCGTGATTCGCACCTTCAAGTGTGCGGCAAATCGCGTTGTAACCGCTAGAAAGCGATCGTCGCAAGTGCAGAATACGTCGGCGCTCCCAAGCTCAGCGCACGCAAGATGGAATGCATCGAAGTTCTTTAACCCTAGAGTCATCAACTCGGCAGTACGAGCCCTGAGCAATTCGTCCGGCGTGTCGAGCGTCGGAAGGGCCTCCAACCATTGTCGCACTTTCGACGCCCGTTGTGGCAGAGGATTCTGCTCGTTCTCCAGATCAAGTGCGATGCCCCGCATAAATTCAACCCGATCGGCCGGTGCGCCGAGGACGGCCAGGATCGCCTCGCTTTCAAGGTGAATGCGCGGCTGAGCCTGATCGTCGAATGGGCGTTTTAAGCAGCACATGTCAAAGTAGATTCGCATTATTGGCGATTATAGCGAAAGACGTGAGCTAATACTTCTCCGGTCCTACGCAGCCGACGCCCGGTTGCCTTCGCACCTCCCGCCGCTCCGAACGCACTCCTCTTCGAGCGCGTTCTCAAGGATATCGAGTCCTTCGTCCAAGATTTCGTAGCTCGTCGTAAGTGGCATCAGGCACTTGATGACTTCATCTTCAGGGCCGGCGCGCTCGATGATGAGGCCGTGCCGGAACGCATTGGCGGTGATCGCCGCCGCACGCTTGGGGTCGGCACAGAGGATGCCCTGCATCATGCCGCGCCCTTTCACCTTGATCAGGTCGGGAGAGAAGCGCTCGATCATCGTCTCCAGCCGATGGCGCAGGTGTTCCGACTTTTCGGCCACTTCCTCGGCGAAGTCCGGCGTTCGCCAGTAATGTTCAAGCGCCGCGGTCGCGGTGACGAAAGCGTGGTTGTTGCCACGGAAGGTGCCGTTATGCTCTGCCGGCTTCCACATGTCGAGCGAGCGCTTGATCAACACGACGGAGAAGGGCAGACCGTAGCCGGATAGGGACTTCGACAGCGTGACCATGTCCGGCTTGATGCCGGCCGGCTCGAAGCTGAAGAAAGTTCCCGTGCGGCCGCAACCCGCCTGGATGTCATCCACGATGAACACGATGCCCCGCTCATTGCAAAGACTCTGAAGGCGCCTGAGCCATTTACATCGCGCGGCATTGAGTCCGCCTTCGCCCTGCACCGTCTCGACGATCACCGCCGCGGGCATGTCGATGCCGCTCGAACGATCGGCGAGCATGCGGTCGAGATAGGCGATGGTGTCCATCTCGTCGCCCATGTAGCCGTCGTAAGGCATCGAGGTCCCGCCCATGAGCGGCATGCCGGCCGCCCGGCGAAAATACTCATTGCCGGTGACGGCAAGCGCGCCCGACGACACGCCATGAAAGCCGTTCGTGAAGAAGATGACGTTGGTGCGCCCCGTGGCCTTGCGGGCGAGCTTCAGCGCCGCTTCGACCGCGTTCGTCCCAGTCGGCCCCGTAAACTGGACGACATAATCGAGACCGCGCGGCGCCAGAATAATCTCCTGAAATGCTTCGAGGAACTTTTCCTTGGCGGCGGTGTGCAGATCGAGGCTATGCGTGATCGCGTCCGACTCGATGTAATCGATGAGCGCCCTCTTGAGGACTGGATTGTTGTGCCCGTAATTCAATGACCCCGCGCCTGCAAGAAAGTCCAAGTAGCGGCGGCCTTGTGCATCCCATAGCTCCGTGCCGAGGGCCCGGTTGAAGACCACCGGAAAGGATCTCGCGTAGGACTGTACCTTGGATTCGTTTCGGGCAAAGATGTCGTTCATGGCTGCACCAATTAGGATTGCGTTTTTCGTCGAGAAGCATGAAAGCAGCCGGTGCGCCAATCGCGATCTTTGTTCTACGCGATGCAGCCTCAAGATCATGAATGGGAATAGATTAGGGAAACGACAGCGGCTCTTAACGCGACGGCGTGATATTCAGGTAGTCCTATACTCGTCTCGCAAGAGAGACACGGTGATACCTAAATGATTCAGATGGCGTATCCAATCGAAACGCACCGCGCGCCCGCCAGCGTGGTCGACTACTCAGCAGAAAACGAGCGCGTCGAAGGTGAATTCATAAGTGCTTGGTAATAAATGGGTTCAGGATTTCGTTTCTCTCGAGCGACACGTTTTGCATAATGGCACCCCCGGGATTGTCCGTATGTCCAAACTTCGATGAGAAAGTCCCTCGTTCGCCATCTGTCCGTTCCACAACCGCAAATTCGTTCAAGACTTGCATTCGCCGGCCCCGTATGATGCGGGCGCTTCCCACGCAACCGCGCTAATTAGAGGAGACCACTCCCATGTTCACATTCGCACTGTCGCTGGCTCTGACTCTTGGCGGCGACGACAAGCTCCCATCTAACGGCACCGAGCCGAACTGGTCGCGCGACGGCTCGAAGATCGCTTTCGGCGTCTCGGAGGGGAAGGAGCGTTCCCTCTGGACGATGAGCGCCGACGGGTCGAACCCGCGCAAGCTTGTGCCGGCCGGGGAGAGCCAGCACTACCTTCGATGGTTTCCCGATAGTTCGCGCCTTGCTTTTGTCGCCAAGGCCGGCGACGGCTTCGAATTCTTTTCGATCAATCCCGATGGCACCGACCGCAAGCCGCTCCTTCCCGAAAAAGCGCCCAAGCCCGGACTCGTTCCCATCGAATGGTCCGCCGACGGGAAGTGGGTCGCTTACCCCAGCCGGCCGGCGAAGGGCGCCCCGCCTAAGGTGGTCATTGTCGATCATGCCTCGGGCGACGTCGTCGGTTGGACGCCCGGAACGGAGTTCTCCCACAGCTCCAGTTTCTCTCCCGACGGCAATCAGCTCGTGTATCTGTCGCAACGTAAGATGTGGCTGGCCGACGCTCGTGGACAAAACGGCCAGGTCATCGTCGAGGGTACACCGGAATCCTTTCCGATCGATCCAACCTGGTCTCCCGACGGCAAGCTCATTCTCTATGGTCTCAACAATCAAGAATATTGCGAGCTTTGGACCGTTCGGCCCGACGGCGCCCAGCGCAAACGCCTCTATTCCTCGCCCTTGCGGTTCTTCTATCCGACCTGGTCTCCCAAGGGAGACCGCATTCTCATGGCGATGCGCCAGACCGATAAATGGGACCTATGGCTCTTCACCATCGATCGCGAAGGCAAAAACCTCGCGCGCGTCGTCGGCGAGGAATCCGGCGCCCCCATTTTCACGCTCCTTGGCGATTACAAGATCGAAGGCCAAGCCTGGCCCAAACCGGGCGAGGCGCCGCAGACGCAAACCGGAACCTCGAAGTGGTCGCGAGCGCTGGGCGGCAACGTCGTCCGCGAACATTGGAACATCAGTACCGGCAAGCGGCCCTTCGTGGGCGAGCTGAGCATCACGCGCAGCGCCCCCAACACCTACGAAGCCGTGCAGCTCAACGAATGGACCGGCGAGCAGCAGTTCTTCACCGGCACCTGGGACGGCGCCTTGCGTATACTCACTTTCGATCGCGTGTTGCCAGAACACGCTGGCGAAGCGCCCAAACGCGAATTCGTGCGAATGAACTATCATTTCGAGCCGGACGGTTCGTTTCGCCGGGAAACGTTCGTGGGCGATCCTAAAGGAAAGCTGGTCAAGCAGTCGGAGCTGCGCTATGTCAAAGTTGCGGGGTGACGCAATCCAGCAAGTCGCTGTTCTTTCTCTTTAACGGGCGCCTTCTGTTGCTTCAGTCTCATGTGCAATTGTGTCGTCGTGTCGGAGAACATGTAGAGGTCGATTTGGTAAGTGGCGTATCCCGGCGCCGACACTTGCAGCTTGTAATCGCCCTAAGGGATTTCTTTAAGTGAATACTTACCTTTATCGTCCGTTTTTGCAGTGAGTTTGACGGAACGGAGCCTCGCGTCGTCGGGGTGGCCGAGCAACGTCACGGTGGCATCGGCGAGCCCAGTGTTGTCCCTCACGCCAACCACATTGCCGTTCATCAGGCAGCGGCCGGATTGAGCCTGTGCCCAGGTGTCGGGACGGCCAGTACGAACAGAATCGTCAGAACCGGCCATTTGACGCTCGTAAATGGCTTCATCAGTTTTCCCCTTGCCTGAAATAATGACGAGGCCGACCACTTCACTTAGATATCTATTGCAGTCCTGCTACAATGGCATCAAGTAAGGGAAACCTATGAGTCTGGTGCTTGAACTGCCCCGCGAACTGGAAACCGAGCTCGAAGCCGAGGCCGCCGAGCTCGGCCTCCCACTCCCCGAATACGTCTTACGCCTCCTTGCGGCGGGGCGCGGACCGAGTCCGGTGCCGCGCACCGGCGCGCAGTTGCTGGCTTACTGGCATGATGAGGGGCTCGTCGGCACGCGTACGGATATTGCGGAAAGTTCAGCGCATGCCCGCGCTCTGCGGGACCAAGCGCAAAGGAGGGCGCGGCCGTAACCGATGGATCTCGTGGATACCGACGTGCTGATCGATGTGCAGCGCGGTCATCCGCCGGCGCTCGCGTGGTTCGCTGGACTGTCAGACCTTCCCGCGGTCCCTGGCTTCGTAGTTATGGAGTTAGTTCAGGATGCCCGCAATTCCCGAGAAGTCAGGCGGACGCTCAAGCTCGTCGCGCCGCTGCAGATCATCTGGCCAACAGAGGCCGATTGCGCTCGCGCCTTGGCTGACTTCACAGCCTATCACCTGTCACACAGCCTGGGACTGCTCGACGCCCTTATTGCTGCCTGCGCGGTTGGCCGAAAAGCGACCTTGTACACGTTCAACGAAAAACACTACGCTATGGTGCCGCAATTGGTGACTGCCAAACCGTATACGCGGTAGGCGAACAAATCCCACTCCCGAACGATCCGGACAGACAAGGAGGTCACTCTTGAAACCACTTTCACTTCTCGTCGCGGCCTTTGCGTGCGCTCTGCTGGCTTGCACCTTGTGTCCGGCTGGCGACAACGGACAGGCCGAGGCCAAAGCCGGTGATGCTCAAAAGCCGCCGCCCAAGCCGACGTTGCCGTTTGGCACTCCTGCCGCGCAAGTGGATGCGCTGATCAAGCAGCACGCAAAGGCCGTGGCTGCTTTCCGAGTGCTTTGGGAAGCGGCCAAAAGCGAAGAGGAGCAGGCGAAGCTGGAGCGCCTCTTCCCCGATCCACATCCTTATTCCGTCTTGCTCCTGCAAATTGCGGAGAAGAATCCCAAGGAACCGGCCGCGGTCGATGCCTTGGTTTGGGTGTTTGAAAATCGCGGCAAGCTGGGGGCTAGCGCCAAAGCGATCCTCATCCGCGATCACCTCATGACTCCGAAGATCGGCCCGCTCTGCCTCAGACTCCGTCATGAATCCGAGAACGCCGAGAACGCCGCAATCCTCCGCCGCGTGCTGGCCGACAATCCAAGTAAGGAAGCCCAGGCTCAGGCGGCCATGGGGTTGGCGAAACTGCTCCAGGGGCGAGCCGACTTGGTTCGAGGCATTCAGAAGTCCGAACCAAAGGATCTGCCGAATTGGGAAAAGAGGCTCGGCAAGGACGCCATGGTCAACCTCAAAGGTGCAAATGCCGCGGACTTGGAAAAAGAGGCCGAAGATCTTTTCGAGCGAATCAGGAAGGACAAAGACTTCGCCGAGACAAGCATCCCTTACGGAGACGGAAAGCTGACGCTCGGCCAGTTGGCCGGCCGGGAATTGTTCGAGATGCGGCACTTGCAGCCGGGCAAGCTCGCCCCGGACATCGTCGGCGAGGACATCGACGGCCAGCCGATGAAACTCTCCGACTTTCGCGGCAAGGTGGTGCTCTTGGATTTTTGGGGACTGTGGTGAGGGCCCTGCCTCGTCATGCACGAACACGGGCGGTCGCTCGTGAAAAAGCTCCAAGGCAAACCCTTCGTGATCGTCGGCGTCAACAGCGATTCCAACCGCGAGAAAGTCAAGCAGTATTTGGCCAAGGAAAAGTCCGGCTGGCGTTCCTTCTGGGACGGCGGCTCGACCGACGGCCCCATCCAGGCCCAATGGAATATCCAAGGCTACCCGACCATGTACCTAATCGACCACAACGGCGCTATTGTGGCCCGAACATACGCTATGGGCGAAGGCAGCGAAGTGATCGAACGCACAGTCAAGGCGGCGGAGGCGGCGCTGCGAAAGTAAGGCGGCGCGTGGCTGCCGCGTGCGTGTGGACTCTGGTCTCTTTTTCCTCGATGACTTATCCTGAAAGCATGGTTCTTGTTGCCGCACGTCACGTCAAGCCGAAGCAATGCATTTACGTTGGGGAGGATGCCATGACCGCAAATATTGAAAAGAGCGTCTCGACGGGCCGTCACTTCATCGGGGGTCACTGGCTGGGACCGGCGTCGCGCACCTTCGCCAGTGCCAGCCCGGCCAACGCCAAGGAGCAGATCGGCGCCTTCCCGCACGGGACGAAGGAAGACGCGGATCAAGCGGTCGCCGCGGCTCGCGTGGCTTTTCCGGCGTGGCGACGCCAAAGCCGCATCCGCCGCGCCGAACTATTCGACAACCTCGCCCAGATCGTCAAGCGCGAGACCGATGCCCTCGCCCATTTGATGGCCCGCGAGTGCGGCAAGGTCATTACCGAGTGCCGGGCGGAGGTCGTCGAAGGGCTGCATATGATCCAGTACGTCTTCGGCACAGGGCGGATGCCGATGGGCGACGTTCTTTCGTCGGAAATCCCGGAAAAAGACGCCTTTATGCGGCGCAAGCCGTGGGGGGTGGCCGCGGTGATCACGCCGTGGAACTTCCCCTTTGCCGTACCTTTGTGGATGCTCGGACCAAGTTTGCTCGAAGGCAACACGGCCATCTATAAGCCGAGCGAGGACACGCCGGCCATTGGCCAACGCCTCGTCGAGTTGTTCGAAGAGGCCGGCTTTCCTCCGGGCGTCGTCAACCTTGTGCATGGCGAGGGGGAAGTGGGCGAGGCGCTTGTCAAGAATCCCGGCGTCAACGTCGTCTTGTTCACGGGAAGCTATGATGTCGGCCGGCACATCCAGGAACTGTCGGCGTCCATGTACGACCGCATCGTCGCCTGTGAGATGGGCAGCAAGAGCGCCGTCATCGTCTGCGAAGATGCCCGGCTCGATCTCGCTGTGACCTGCGGGCTCATTAGTGCCTTCAAGACCAGCGGCCAGCGCTGCGTTTCCGCCGGACGAATCCTCGTACATGAAAAACTCTTCGACAAGTTTGCGGAAAAGCTTGTGCAGACGGCCAAGCGCATCCGCATCGGCAATCCGCTCGACTCCGCCAATTTCACCGGGCCAGTCATCAACCCCGGCGCCGTGGAAAAGATTCTTCGCTACAACGATCTCGCCAAGAAGGAAGGAGCGAACATCCTGCTTGAAGGCGGCCGGATGTCGGGTGACGGACACGCCGCCGGCAATTTCCTGTCGCCCTTCATCTACCGCCAGACCCACAAAACCGGCGGCCCGCGCACCATCCGTGAAGAGGTCTTCGGGCCGCACCTGGCTCTGATTCCGTTCAAGAGCAACGAAGAAGCAGTGCAGATCTACAACGATACGGAATATGGCCTGTCGATGGCCGTCATCACCGAAGACTTCCGCAAGATGCGCTATTTCCGCGACGAATGCGAATATGGCATGGGTTACGTGAACCTCCCCTGCATCGGCGCCGAAGTGCATTTGCCCTTCGGCGGCGTCAAAAAGAGCGGCAACGGCCATCCTTCCGCAGCGGGTCTGATCGAGGCCGTGACGCACAAGACGGCGTGGACGGTCAACCACGCGGAAGAAGTGAAGATGGCGCAGGGTTTGACAACGCAGCTTTGAGCAAGGTATCCACGAATGGAGCCACTCCATATCGCTTTGATCGGCTGCGGCACGGTTGGCAGCGGCGTCGCCAAATTGCTCTTGGAGCATCCCGACCGGTTAGCGGCGCGGGCGGGTCGGGCTTTGACGCTCAAGCGGATCGTCGTCAAGCATCTCGACAAGCCGCGGCCGGTGACGTTGCCTCCCGGACTCCTGACCACCGACTTGCGCCAAGTGCTCGATGATCCGCGCATTGACGTCGCGGTCGAAGTCGTCGGCGGCGTGGACTGGGCGCGCCAGGCAATGCTCGATTTGCTCGCGTCGGGCAAAGACGTGGTTACGGCCAACAAAGCGCTCCTCGCGATGCATGGATCGGAAGTCTTCGATGCCGGCCGGCGTCACGGCCAGACAATCGCCTTTGAAGCTTCCGTCGGCGGCGGCATTCCGATTATTGGCGCCCTGTCGCATGGGCTGGCCGCGAATCAGATCCTGTCGCTCCAGGGCATTCTCAATGGCACCTGCAACTTCATTCTTACAGGGATGAGCGAGACCGGCTCCAGCTACGCTGATGCGCTCGCGCTCGCCCAAAAGCTTGGTTATGCCGAGGCCGACCCGACGCTCGACGTCGACGGCACCGATTCCGCCCACAAGCTCGCCATCCTCGCGCAGATAGCGTTTGGGGTGAATGTCCCACTCGACGCCATACTGTGCCGCGGCGTGAGCGACATTCAGCAGGACGACATCCGCTACGCCAAAGAGTTGGGCTACACCATCAAACTGCTCGCCGAAGCCTGGCTCGACGTTCCACCGAGCAAGAAAGGCGGCCAACTGGCGCTGCACGTCTCGCCCGTCATGCTGCGTCATTTGGCGCCGCTGGCCCAAGTGCGCGACGCCTACAATGCCATCTTCGTTCATGGCGACGCGGTCGGGAGCACGCTTTACTATGGACGCGGCGCAGGGCAGATGCCGACGGCCAGTGCGGTCGTCGCCGATCTAATCGATCTGGCCACCGGCCGGGCGCAGCGCACCTTCCAGACGCTCAGGCTCTGGTCGGACAATGGCCGCAACATCACGCTGCGGCCCACAAGCACGGTGCCGAGCCGGTTCTATCTCCGCTTGATGGTCGGAGATCGCCCGGGCGTGTTGGCTGAGGTGGCCCACATTCTTGCCGAAAATGGCATCAGCATCGCCTCGGTCATTCAGCACGAAGCTCCGGAAGGCGCGGAGGAGCAGGCGGTGCCGCTCATCATCATGACGCACACGGCGCCGACGGGAAGCTTCACGGCGACCTTGGAGCATCTGGACGGACTCGATTCCGTGATGGGGCCGTCGGTGTATTATCCGGTGGGGGATTGACGCGTGACGGGGTTATCCGTTTGCAGACGCTTCACGATCAACGTCGCATACGAGCCGCGCGGCAGGGTGAATGTCAAGCGCAAAGCTCGCCGGAGCGGACCGCTTTCATCGTAGCCGGGCGCCCACGACATCTCTTCGGGCAGGCACAACGCCATTCGTTCGCCGCGTGAAAAGAAAATCTCCTTCAAGTCCTTTAGTTTGAACTGCTCCAATGTGAGGTTCTCTTCACGGAGAACGTCATCGAGGAACGGCTTCCGCGGATCGTCGTCGGCAAGGGTTGCTTTTGGAGAGGCTAACGGCAGACTTAGCGTTCGAAGCAGCGCGAGCTGATCGGGATCAAGTGTGCGATGCATTGGCACGCTCTCCAAACGCAGCGTCGTCAAGACGAGCTGATCGGGCCGCATGTGAGCCGTCAACCACGCGGACAACATGCGATTCCACAAATGGCTCTGGTAGGCGGACAAATATAGCGTGCGAAGTTCGGGCCGCAGACGCGCAAGCGCGCCCGGGTAGTCCCCGGGACGATCGGCGAGATGGTCGATTACGTAGCTGGCGTCGCCTTGCGGCAATTTTTCCTTGCACGCAGTCCAGTTGCCCCAATAAGTGCGAAGAGCCGCCTTTTCCTTTTTCATGGGGCCCCGGTCGTGCCCATAGGGCGCTGCCAACGCCAGACGCAGCGCTTCCTCATATTGGCCGAAAAGGATCGCTTTGCCCACGAATTTTCCGCCGGCGACGGAGCCGAAGCGTTGGTCGTCGAAGTAGTTAGGCACGCCGAAATCTCGAATTTGCGGCAGCGCGAGGAGCGCATGGGACAGCTCCTCTTCGGCAACGGCGCGAAGGACCAGGTTGAAACGGT
Source organism: Planctomycetota bacterium (assembly GCA_016195405.1). GTDB lineage: Bacteria > Planctomycetota > Planctomycetia > Gemmatales > Gemmataceae > JACPZP01. Next base: position 17,029 of record JACPZP010000066.1, read on the forward strand.
TGCCGCGAATGTTGCCCGAGGTGAAAGGCGCTTCGACCTGGCCGAGATAGGCGACTGTGAAGCCTTGATGGGTCAGCTTGCGCTCGGGACCGCGGAAAAGGGTGAAGTGTTGCGTGGTATGGGCGTGGCGATCCTTGAGGCCTCCGAAAGACAGCCGGCGGCGGTCGATGTGCCAGCGACGGCGCACGGCCAGGAGGGCGTCAGTCGTCGTCCAGCCGCTCTTGTCGAGGCGATAGAGGGCGAACGGGCCTGCGCCGGGCTTGACGTCGGTGAGTTCCTCGACTTGGAAGTCGTCGGGATTTTGCTTGAGGATCATGTTGGACTCGCAAAGCCGCCGAGCGAGCACCGAGACGCATGGCTGTAGATTCAGTCTATCGGATTACAGGCGGCGACCGCTCCGGACCACGACAGACGAGCCGGCGGCGACTAACGCGGAGCGAGGCGGCGCGCTGAGAAAGGGAACGAATTCGGGCGGGTAAAGGCGGGCGGCGTCGCCGTCGAAGCGGGCCCGCGCATCTTTCCAAATGCGCCAGCGGGGGTGTTCTACTCCATACTCCATGGTGCCGCCGTCCCTCTGCCGCGTGTAGCCCCAATAATGCTCGGTGATGAACTCTTCCTCCGAGCCAAGGGCGGCCATGCCTGGCTCACCGGCGACATCGGCCTTCATCGTATGCCAGCGCTGCCCGCAATTCCACTCGTACGTCAATGCGCCTTGAGCCTCCGCTTCCGGCAATTTCACCTGGCTGCGCATCGGCATCACGATGTAATTCTCGTTGTAGAGCGTCCGCGCGGCAAACGCGATCAGCCGCCGACTCACGATCTCCTTGATGAACACGACGCCGCGCCGCCACGCTTCGCCGACCCGTCGACGCACATAAATGCGCAGATTGACTTCATCGAAATTTTGGTGACAGAGAGCGCGAATGCCGCGCACTTTCATCCGCATGAAGCGGAAACCAACCAGGCTCAAGTAGGTGACGCCGTGGTGGAAATCCAACTCGAGGCCGCTGGGAACGTGAGGCGCGAGCGCCGCCGGATCGACCGGGAAGTTGAGCATGGCGATGGAACGCCAGTCGGCGGTTAGAAACGGAGGGGCGAGCGAAACTGATGAACGGGACTCCATCCGCATATTCTAATCAGGCGGCGAGGCGCACTTGGCCGCGGAGGAAGTCGGCGCAGGTTCGGATCACGCGGCTCTGTTGATCGGCGGTCAGCTCGGGGTACATCGGCAGGGCCAGCACCGATCGGGCCGCCTCCTCGCTGGCGGGGAAGTCGCCTTCGGCATGGCCCAAATACGCCAGACATTCCTGAAGGTGCAGCGGAATGGGGTAGTAAATCTCGTAACCGATTTGCTCCGTCTTGAGGTGACGTGCCAGAGCGTCGCGCCGGCCATCGGCGACGCGGACCACATATTGATTGAAAACATGGCGGCGTTGGGGTCGCACCGTCGGCTTTTGCAGGAAATGTCGCAAATGATGTTCGTCGATCAATGCGTCGTACCGGGCGGCCGCGGCCTGGCGGGCCTCGCTCCACTTTTCGAGATGGGGCAGTTTCACCCGCAAGAGTGCGGCCTGCAGCGCGTCCAGACGAGCGTTCCAGCCCATGAACTTGTGGTGATAGCGTGGCTCCATGCCGTGATTGCGCAGGCAGGCCATGCGCTCTGCCCATTCGGGATCGTTGGTGACGATCATACCCGCGTCGCCACAAGCACCCAGGTTCTTCGTGGGATAGAAGCTGAAGCAGCCGATGGCGCCCAATGTTCCCGCCCGTTTGCCGAAATACTCCGAGCCGATGGCCTGGGCGGCGTCTTCGACGATAGGGAGGTCATGCCGTTCGGTGATTCGCCAGAGAGGTTCCATGTCGGCGCATTGGCCGAATAGATGAACCGGCATGACTGCCTTGGTTCGGCCGGTGATTTTGTTTTCCAGTTGCATGGGATCGAGATTACAGGTCCACGGGTCGATGTCGACGAACACCGGACGTGCGCCGAGCCGGCACACCGCGCCGGCCGATGCGAAAAAGGTGAAAGTGGGTAAAATAACCTCGTCGCCGGGACCCACGTCGAGGGCCGCGAGAGCCAAGAGCAAAGCATCGGATCCGGACGAGCAACCGATGCCGAAGCCGGCGCCGCAATAACGAGCGACCTCTTTTTCGAGAGAGGCCACTTCCGGGCCGCCGATCACTTGGCCGGAACGCAAGACGCGCAGGGCCGCGTCGGACAAGTCCGCTTCCAGATTTCGAAATTGAGCCTGAACGTCGCAGAGTGGTACGCGTTTTTGCTCGTTCACGTGGCGACTCCCTTTTGTGAAGGGCCTCGTGTAGCCGAATTCGTCAGAATTCGGGATAACGCCGCTTCCAATCTCCGAATTCTTACGAATTCGGCTACGTCAAATCTCGGGGCATTGGCGCCGGTGCGGAACTTATTGTGAGCTGGCGAAAGAATCAAGGGGATGTTCGACGCGTTACGGACTCGGCTTGACGGTTGTCCCGCATTTCGTTGATAATCCGCGGCGAATCAACGAATTCGCGCCTTTGCCCAGATTCCCACAGAACGGGGACAGGAAAACATGAAATCGCTCGGCAACGGAAAGGCGACCGGCGCTCAGAATACTGGTCTTCAAAGTCTTGAAACCGCGAACTTCTCGGTAAGCGATTTGGACAACTCACAGCGTCACGCGCTCGGCGCCGCTTCACCTTCGCAAAAGCTACAGCTCCTGCACAAACTCTTGGGCGAAACCACCTGCCGGCAACTGGGACTTTATCCGCTGCCCGCCGGATTCAAGCTGTCGGTGGTCATCCCGGTTTACAACGAGAAGAATTGGATTCGCGAGCTGGTCCGGCGGGTCGAGAATGTTCCCATCCCCAAGGAAATCATCCTCGTCGACGATTGCAGCACGGACGGCACCCGCGAAATCCTCAAAGAATTTGAGCAAAAAGGCCACAAAGTAATCTTTCAGCCGGTCAATCAGGGCAAAGGCGCGGCCCTGCGCACCGGCTTCCAACATGCCACGGGCGACGTCGTGGTGGTTCAGGATGTCGACCTCGAATACGATCCTTCCGAATACCCTCGGCTTCTTCAGCCCATCATCGAGAACAAGGCCGACGTCGTCTTCGGCTCGCGCTTCATCGGCGACAGCCATCGCGTTCTCTACTACTGGCACTACGTCGCCAACAAAGCCTTGACGACCCTGTCGAACATGTTTACCAATCTCAACCTCACGGACATGGAAACCTGCTACAAGGTTTTCCGCCGCGACGTGCTCAAGAACTTGAAGCTCAAGTCGGATCGCTTCGGCTTCGAACCGGAATTCACCGCCAAAATCGCCAAGCGCCGCCCCGCATGGCGCGTTTTCGAGATTCCCATTAGCTACAGCGGACGCACCTACGAAGAAGGCAAGAAAATCGGCCTGAAGGACGCCGTTCAGGCCCTCATTTGCATCATCCGCTACTGGATGTTCGATTGACTCTCGCGTGTTGCCGAATTCGTAAGAATTCGTGTTGACGCCCGCCCAAAAACCGAATTCTGACGAATTCGGCTACATTAAGAGCCCACGGAAGGGAGATCGGTCATGCGTGCGTCCTATCTCGCGGCCCCATTGCTCATGCTCGTCGCCCAGCCGATGGCGCACGGAACCGACGTCCCCTTCCCCGAGGACGCTGCCTTGCGGGCGGTGCATTTTGTCGATTCGAAGGAAGGTTGGGCGGTCGGAGACGAAGGCGGCATCTGGCACTCTATCGATGGCGGCCAGACGTGGGAACAGCAACAGAGCGGCGTCCGCGGATCGCTGCGCTCGGTCACCTTCCTCAATCCGTACATCGGTTGGGCGGCGGGCCGCGAAGAGATGGCCAATGGCCAGGGAAGCGTCGGCGTGCTGTTGTTCACGCGCGACGGCGGCGAGAAATGGCAGCGCATCCTGCACAACGCCTTGCCCGGACTTAATCAGGTCAAGTTCATTGATCCGAAAACGGGCTTCGTCGTCGGCGACGGCACCGAGCAGTTCGCTACGGGCATTTTCAAAACCATGGACGGCGGCCGCTCGTGGGAGCCGATCCAGGGGCCGCGTTCCGCAACGCTCTTAGCCTGCGAATTCGTGAGCGGGCGCGAGGCGATCCTCGGCGGCGCTTGGAGCCGGCTGGCGACCTTGCGCAGCGACGGCGTCGGCAAGATCGATATCGACACGCTGGGCGGGCGGGCCATCCAGGGCATGGCGAACACGCCGCGGCGGGCCATCGCGGTGGGACAGGGCGGCCTGGTGCTGAGTAGCACCACGGCGGGAGCGCGCTGGGGCTACGCCGATGTCAAACTGCCGACCGAAGTCTTGGCCACGATCGACTGGAACGCGATCGCCTCCGTCGGCAACAAGGCTTGGATCGCCGGCCGACCGGGGACGGTGTTGCTCCACACGAAAGACGGCGGCGACACCTGGCAGCTCCTCAAGACGGGCCAACCGCTGCCGCTCCATGGCGTGTTTTTCCTGGATGACAAGACCGGCTGGGCGGTCGGCGAGATGGGCCTGGTGCTCGCGACCACCGACGGCGGCCAGTCGTGGAACTCTCAGCGCCAAGGCGGCAAGCACGCCGCGGCCATGCTGGTGCACGCTCTGCCCAAGGACGTGCCGCTCGATACGCTGGCCCAATGCGGCGCCGACGAAGGCTATCTCGTGACCGCCTTGCGCTTGACCGCCCCCGATCCATCATCGGCGGCGCCGGCGCGGGCGTGCGATCCTTTCCGATTCTCCTCCGCCGTTCGCAAGGCAGGCGGCGCCGCCGGCGAAATGCTCTGGCAGTTTCCGTTGCCGCAGCACCTGGCCGGCGCCGACACGGATAAACTGCTTGCGTTCTGGGGTCAAGCACATGGTGAGGGCGTGCGCAAGGAAATGCTTCGCCAGATGGTGCTCGCGCTGCGAATGTGGCGGCCGGCCGTGGTCATCGCCGACCATCCCACGGGCAAAGAAACGCCGTCGATCCATTCCTTGGCGTCCGAGTTAACGGTCGAAGCGCTCAAGCAAGCAGCCGATGCCACGTCATTTCCGGAGCAGATCGAGCGGCTTGGCCTGGAGACATGGCGCGTAAGCAAGCTTTATCACACGTGCTCGGCGAGCGAGGCCCACGTGTCGCAGAACAACGATGAGTTTCGCGGCCGCCTTCGATCAACCATTCGCGATTTCGCAGCCGGGCCGGCCGAATTGCTCACGGACGCTTCGGTTGCGACTCTTCCGGGTGAGCGCTATTACCGTCTTCTGCACAGCATCATCGAAGGCGCCGATCGGCATCAGCATCTCATGCAGGGCATCGCGACCGTGGAGGGTGAGACACGCCGCAAAGTTTCCGCCGACCCAAAGGAGGACGCGGAGCTGAGAAAGGCAATTCTAGCGGGCAATAACCTTCGCATTGTGGCCGACAAGCTCGACAATCCAGCCCGCACGCTGGCGCAGATCGCTCCAACGCTGGCCAAGCTTCCGGACGATCAGGGGGCAGCCGCCGCCTTTGCCATCGCCAACCAGTACGTTCGCAAAGGACAATGGACTCTGGCCCGTGAAGCGTTTTTGCTCATGGTCGATCGCTACCCGTCCCACCCGCTTTCCGCGGATGCCTATCGATGGCTGATCCGGCACGTGTCCAGCAGCGAGGCGCGGCGGCGGCATGAACTCGAACAATTCGTGCTCGTGGATAACCTCAGTTTTCCCGATCCCAGGGAGAAGCGCATCGAGATTCAGCAGACGAGCGGCGTCGAGCCAATCCATGAGGGCGTACTTAGTTACTTGAGCAATCGAAATGAGACGCGTCGCTGGTACGAAGGCAGCCTCGAAATCGGCAAACGGTTGGCCGGCTTTGGTCCGCTTTATGGCAATGATCCGACTATACAGTTTTGCTTGCAGGCCTCGCGTCGCCACCTCGGCGACTTCAAGACGGCCCAGGATTGGTACGCCAAGTATCGCCAGTTCGGGCCGAAAGGACCGTGGAGCGACGCCGCCGCCGCCGAGTTGTGGCTGCAAAATCGCGGCCAGCCCATGCCGAAAAAGGTCGCCGTGTGCCGCCGGATCGCGGAGAAACCGTTCCTCGACGGCGTTTTGGATGACGAATGCTGGAAGGGCCACAATCCCTTGGTGTTGGAAAATGCCGCCGGTGATACGGCGGGCAACAATCCGACGGAAGCCTGGTTCGCCTACGATCAACAGTACCTCTACATCGCGCTTCGCTGCAAGCATCCTTCGGGGAGATCGGCGCCGCCGGTCAAGGTCCGCACGCGCGACGCCGATCTGGACGCATACGATCGCGTTAGCATCCTGCTCGATTTGGACCGCGACTACTCGACCTACTTTCATCTGCAGGTCGATCAGCGCGGCTGCGTGCGTGAAGATTGCTGGGGAGATTTGAGCTGGAACCCGCGCTGGTTCGTCGCCGTCAAGAGCGCGGAAGACTCATGGACGATTGAAGCCGCCATTCCGCTGGCTGAATTGTCGAGAGACCCGGTGGCGCTCAACACGGCCTGGGCGGTCAACGTGGTGCGGATTCTGCCGGGACGCGGCGTGCAAGGCTGGTCGCTGCCGGCCGACGTGCAACCGCGGCCCGAAGGCATGAGTCTGATGATCTTCCAGCAAGACGCCGCTCCACGTCCCGCAGAGCGGCCCATGAAGACGGCGCAATGATTGCTATTCGGTGTCAGCAGCCGCCTTCTTTTTCTTGCCTTTCATCTCCTGGAATTTCTTGAATTGGTCCAGGGTGATGGCGTCGTTGACGCTGAGCTTGGTCCACGCCCTTTCCAGAACGCTCTTGAACTTGGCGGCTTTTTCGGCGTCCTTGACCCGGTCGGCCATTTTCATGAACTCGTCCTTGGACAACTTGCCGTCGTTGTTGGTGTCGAGCTTCTTGAAGATTTGCTCGGGGTTGCCGAGTTTTCCTTTGCCTTTGCCCTTGCCTTTGGCGCCGGCTTCGTCGTCGCCGGCCGAGGCGCTGCCCAGGACAACCAGCATCGCAGCCACAACGGATAAGATGGTCGCAACCTTACGCATGGAAGCACTCCCCTAAGAATTCGTCTTCAGGCGCGGCTCTGAATTAGATAATGAAACCCCGGATGTGTAGGAAGGGACCGGGAATCGACGAGAATTTGTCAGTTGGAAGATGGCGGGCTCTGCTTGTCGCCGTTCTTTTTCATCTCAAGGAACGTCTTGAACTGCTCCTTGGTGAGACCTTTCCTCTGCGGATCGAGCTTGTCGTAGGTTCTCGCTAAGCGGTCGCGGACCCGGTCTTTGTCCTTGTCTTTGACCCGGTCGGCGAGCTTCAAAAACTCATCGCGACTCAGCTTGCCGTCGCCGTTGGCGTCGAGCTTCTTGAAAAACGTATCCGAATCAATCCTACCCTTTTTCTTGAATTCATCGTCCGCCCCGACGCCGGCCGCGCTCAGACAAAACAAGGCCGCCGCCAGACTTAGAAGCCCAATCACTTTCGCCATTTCTCCGCTCCGGTTCGAAGTTCCGTTGAACGCACTCTATTCTAGTTCGCTCTCGCCGGCGGTCGGAGAGATTTAGGAAAAATGTCGGTTTCAAATCGGAATTCTTGCGAATTCCGCTACGATTTGCAGAGAGACTCGTAGTGGAAATCGCAAGAATTCCGAGAACGTGAATAGGTGCAAAGTGAACAAATCTATCGTCATCGCCGGCGTCTTGGCAATCTCCACCCTGGGCGTCGCAACCGCTGGAAGGGATGACGAAACGCCTTTTCCGCGCTTCCGCATGCAGGAAATCGACGCGGGCCTGAACGTCGGCTATGCGGTCTTATTGGCCGACGTCAACGGCGACGGCAAGATTGACATCGTCGTCGTCGACACCAATCGCGTCGTCTGGTACGAGAACCCTACCTGGAAGAAAAGGACGCTCATCCAGGGCATGACCAAACCGGACAATGTCTGCATCGACGCCTACGACATCGACGGCGACGGCCAAATCGACTTCGCGCTGGGCGCCGACTGGAAACCGTTCAACACAACCTCCGGCGGCACGCTGCAATGGCTCAAGCGCGGCAAAACTCTCGACGAACTCTGGTCGGTCCATCCCATCGACACTGAGCCGATGGTTCACCGCATCCGCTTCATCGACATCGACGGCACCGGCATACCCGCGCTCGTATCCTGCCCGCTTATGGGCCGGGGCGCGAGTGCCAAGGCAAACTGGATGAACGGCCAACCCGTGCGCGTCACCGCCTACCGAATTCCGAAAGATCCAGTCAAAGATCGCTGGCAACCCGAAGTGCTGGACGAAAGCCTGCACGTCGTACACAACTTTTGGCCCGTGCCGCGTGGAGGGAAAGGCAACGACATCCTCGCCGCCAGCTATGAAGGCGTGAGCCTGTTGAGCTTTGGATCGGGAAAGTGGACGCGCCGACAGCTCGGCGAAGGCAACCAGCAAAATCCCAAGAGCAACCGCGGCGCCAGCGAAATCAAACAGGGCAAATTGAAGAACGGCAAAAGATTCATCGCCACCATCGAGCCCTGGCACGGCCACCAGGTCGTGGTCTACACCGAACCCAAAAAAGGGGACGCAGAGGACGCAGATCTTTTCTGGGACCGCCACGTCATCGACGAACAACTCAAATGGGGCCACGGCGTCTGGACTGCCGACCTCAACGGCGACGGCTCCGACGAACTCATCATTGGCGTCCGCGATGACTTGGATGCGAAGGACCCAGGCAAGCGCCGAGGCGTCCGTATCTACAAGGCGTTGGACGATGACGGAACGAAGTGGGCCCGGCATGACATCGACCCAGGCGGCGTCGCCGTCGAAGATATGACTGCCGGCGACCTGAGCGGCAATGGCCGCGTCGATATCGTCGCCGTGGGGCGGCAGACGAAAAATGTGCGGATTTATTGGAATGAAGGCGTGCAATAAGAGCAAGGTGTCGGAACACCGCATGACGGGCATACCTTTCCCGTCATGCCTTTCGGTGGTACGATGTTGTCCAGGGGTAAGCCATGATCGAGTTAACCCCACAGCAACATGACATCTTAACGCGCAACGGAAAAGATGTGGTGCGCGCGCTCGACCCGGGAACCAATGTTGAGTATGTCTTACTCCGCGCCGAATTGTACGATCGCTTTAGGGAAATGCTCAACGACGACCTGCCGGGGACGGCCACACTCATCAACGAGGTGATGGCGGCGGATGACGCGAATGACCCGTACCTGGAGAGCTATCAGCAATTCAGGCAGGATCGGCGATGAAACGGGGCGACGTCGTCCTCGCCGATTTCCCTTTCCAAGACGTGCCCGGCAGCAAAGTGCGCCCTGCGGTTGTTGTGCAAAATGATCCCGACAATATTGCGCTGGCAAATACTATTCTCGCGATGATCACGGGCAATCTGGCGGGTGTGGGACGACCAACGAACGTTCTCGTAGATCCCTCGGCGCCGGAGGGCGCTGGATCCGGACTGCTCGGCCCGTCTCTCGTCAAGTGCGGCAACCTGGCGGCCATACGACAGCACCGTGTTATCCGAGTAATCGGTCACCTGAGTTACCCCGTACTTCAGAAGGTTAACGCCGCTCTTAAAGCACCTTTGGAACTTCCGTGAACAGAGCCGACGCATCGTAGGCTAACGCTGCGAACGGAACGGGCTAGGCTTCTCGCACACCTGGCAGCTTCCTTTTTGTGTAACAGCGCCGCCTCCTTGCCGGATACAATTGCACCTGTGAACGCGCAATCTATCAGAACGGACGTCCAAAATGCCCTGTCGCCGCCTAATCCGCATTGCCTTGACCACGCTTTGTCTCCTAGCGCATGACATCCGCGACGCTCACTCCGGCGAGCCCAAGAAACAGGTCGCTCCCGCGCCGCCTCCGACGCCTGAGCAAGCCCGTAAGACGGTGGAGCGCGCTCTGACGTTTCTGGACAAAGACGCGGTGAAGTGGCGGCAAGAAAAGAAGTGCGCCACTTGTCACCATGGGACCATGACCGTTTGGGCGATGAGTGAGGCGAAGAGCCAAGGTTATCCAATCGCGGCGGAGACCCTCGCGGATGTGACCAAATGGACCAAGGAGCGACTCAAGGACATCGACAAGCCGCGCGACAGCCGGCCCGGATGGGAAATGGTGAGCACGCCGGCCGTCTACTTGGCGGTGATGGCCCAAGCCGTGCCCAAACAGGATGCCGTCTCCGCGGACGAACTGAAGCAGATCGCCGGCCATCTCCTTCGCCATCAGGAAAAAGACGGCTCCTGGGCGTGGTCGCTGGCGCCCGCCAAGAACAGGCCGCCGCCAGTTTTCGAATCCGATGAGGTCGTGACGCTCTTGGCGTACATGGCTCTCAAGCCGCACGTTTCGGCCGATCTCAAGGAAAAGTCCACCGTCCGCACCAGCCGTAACGATGCGGCCGCGTGGCTCGCCAAAAGCAAACCGGGCAGCGGCACGCAAGCGATCGCGCTGCGGTTGCTGCGCGACGTTCGAGAAGGCAAGCCCGCCAAGGACCTCGAGTCCGGGATCAATCAACTCCTAATGCGGCAGGGCAAAGACGGCGGCTGGGGTCAGGACAACGACCTTAAGAGCGACGCCTTCGCCACCGGGCAAGCGCTCTACTTCCTTAATCTCGCGGGGGTGAAGGCCGATCGTGCGGAGATCCAGCGCGGAGTGGCGTTTCTGGTCGCAACCCAGAAAGACGAGGGCTCGTGGCCGATGACTTCTCGTGCGCATCCGGAGGCGACGCCCATGACGAATCCGGTGCCCATCACCTATTTCGGAAGCGCCTGGGCGACCCTCGGATTGATGCGCTCGATACCGAGGTAAGCGGAGTTTGAAGTGCGGAGGACAGAATATGCGACCCGTTGCGATTTTCGTGCAGTTGATTCTTTCGAGTCCACTTGTCGCGGATGAGCCGGGCACGCTGCACCAATACCTGAGTGCCCGCGGCGCGGTCGGCACTACGATTTCGCCGAGCGGCAACGACGTGGCCTTTCAGACCGACATCACCGGCGTCAATCAGGTATGGAGAGTTTCCAGCAAGAGCGGCTGGCCGGATCAACTCACCTTCTTTCCCGGCGGCGTCGCCAACGCCGTCTGGTCGCCAAGCCGCGACGAAATTCTGGTCGTGGCCGACAAGGATGGCGACCAGAAGTACCAGTTCTTCCGGGTTCGGGCTGACGGCGCGGAGACTTCGCCTCTGACCGCCGATCCCAAAGTGCAGCACCAATGGGGCGGTTGGTCGCACGACGGCAAAAGCATTTTCTACTCCGCCAACAGCCGCGATGAGCGCTATTTCGATTGCTATCTCATGGACGTGGACAGCAAACGCCCGCGCCGCGTGTTTGAAAAGGACGCGGTCCTTAGTGCTTCCGCCCTGTCCAGGGACGGCAAGACTCTGGCGGCGCTGGCCATGCGGTCGGAGGTCAACTATGACTTGTATCTCGTGGACACCGCCACCGGCAAGGGACGTGAAGTGGCTCGTCACAAAGGGGACGCAAAGTTCCTGGTCATCGGTTTCGCGGCGAGTGGGCAGTCGCTTTACCTGGCCACCGATCTCGGCCGCGAATTCGTCAATTTGGCCCGCATGGATGTTACCACGGGCGAACTGAAGTTTCTGCAGGATGAGAAGCACGACATCGCCAACGCGCTCTTCTCCCCGGACGGCAATTTGCTCGCTTTCACCACCAACCGGGATGGCTATGAAGAACTGACGATTTGGGACGCGCGAACCCATCAACCGGTCAAGTTGCCGAAATTGCCGCACGCCATGGTCGCGCTGGGCGGCTTCTCGGCCGATGGCAAGCAGTTGGCGGTTTCCCTGAACGGCCCGACCCTAACCGACGACGTCTGGGTGCTCGATCTGCCGGCGGCGCGGGCGACCCAAGTCACCTTCAGCAGTCTGGCTGGCATCGATCCCAAGACTTTCGTGGATCCCATGCTGATCCGCTACAAGACGTTTGACGACCGCGAAATCCCGGCGCTCCTTTATTTACCCAAGGACGCCCCCAAAGATCGCTCGTTGCCCGTCCTCTTGTGCATCCACGGCGGACCGGAAATCCAAGAACAGCCTTACTTCTTTGCTCCCTACCAATATTTCGTTCGTCGCGGCTATGCCGTCATCACTCCCAACATTCGCGGCAGCAGCGGCTACGGCAAAGCCTACCTCGCCCTGGACAATGGCCGCAAACGCTGGGATGCGCTCAAGGACATCGCGGCGGCCGTCGACTGGATCGGCACGCATCCGTCTCTCGACAAGAAACGCGTGGCCGTCTTCGGCGCTTCATACGGCGGTTTCGCGACCCTCGCCATGCTTGCGCATTACCCCGACCTCTTCGTCGCCGGCGTCGACTTCTACGGGTTCGCCGACTTCAAGACGTTCTTGGAAAACACGGCGCCCTACAGGCGACCCTTGCGCATCGCCGAATACGGCGATCCGGTAAAGGATGCCGCCTTTTTCGACGAAATCTCTCCCGCCCGCCACGTGAACAAAATCAAAGCTCCTCTGTTCGTCTTGCAAGGCGCCAACGACCCGATTGTGCCGGCGTTTGAGTCGGAGCAGATCGTCAAGAAGATCAAGGCCAAAGGCGGCACCGTGCAATATCTCTTGCTCCCCGATGAAGGCCACGGCTTGGCAAGGCTCTCGAACCGAATTAAGGCCTTTGGAGAAATGGAGCAGTTTCTGGACCGGGTTTTGTCCACGAAAAAGATCAGCACAGGGGCGAAATGACCTTGGTGTCGCCCATGACTCAGCCTCAGCCAACCTCTGTGACACTTTCAGAATCCCGCTGTGCGTTTGTTCGCCACTTTCCCGTGCCTAAAGGTGACCGTGATCGATTTCTTGCCGCCTTCCCAGACGTAATCCACGGTCGAGGGTTGGCGTGCGCCGCCGGTCACATCGATCCCGACTTGAGCGCCCACGAGAGCGCCATCTCCACCCGTGCGGCTTCCCGGCCCGAGAATGTCTTCCACTTGCTCGAGGGTCATGTCGTTTACAATCTTGTCGAAGTTCTCCTTGGTGACCGCGCTTTTGCCGCAGCCGGCTAGGCTGAAGCAAATGGCCACCAACAGAATGAACGTTCCGAAACGCGCAACTGCTGAATTGGTCGCCATGGTCCGCTTCCTCCAATTCTTGCCGCCTCAAGAGCAGCTACTCGATCACTTTTGCTCCCCCGATCAATCGTGGCGCCGACCGCATGAGGCCGATTGTGCCCCAAGCGCTGCCGACGTATGTGATCGGTCCCGTGTCCTTCGCGCCTTTGCCTTCCTTTGCCGTCGGCCGGCTTACCATGGGCCATGAGCCCTCTTTCTGTTGCGTCTTAAGCAGGAAGGCTTGCGCCGTTTGGACCGACTTCTCCCGTGCGTCCATTCCAAGCAAACCCATTGCGAATAGAGTCTGGCCCGTCGCATAGGCGTCGCTCGGCATGTCCTTGGTTTGGCTCCAACCGCCGTCCGCGTTTTGACGCGTGAGCAGTGCATCGACCTGTGGCCGCAGCTCCTCGCGTTTCTTGCCTTGTTTCTGCTCCAGAAGGAGGTGGAGAACGGCCGCCTGATGGCTGTCGCCGGGAGAATTTGCCGCCAGCCACTTGAGCCCCTTCTCCCACACCCCGCGATGATCGTCTTTGGACCGCTGCTTCACGTCTGCCATTTTCAGGGCCAGGAGCGTCCACAAGGTCATAGTTTCCTTGGTGTCGACCAGCGGCGGTCGGCCGCCGGCAGGCAAACTCCACGAGCCGTCTTCCGCCTGATCGTCCAGCAGCGGGTCGATAAGTCGGGCGATCCCTTCGCGGTCGTCTCTTTCTGGGACCGGCGTCGCGGCAAACGCCAGGGCGAGCGTCAAGGGTCCTTGCCGCACAGGCTTAACGTTGTCAGCGCCAACTTTCGGCGGCGGATTGGGAAAGACTTTGCCTGGGTCGTCTTTGGCAAGCACCCAGGTGATCACTTCTGTCAGAGCTTTGTCGTCGACGGCATACCCCTGTTTCTTGGCCTCGCTTAAGCTCCATATCATCATGGGAGCGTGATGGCACGACGCGCACCGGCGTGCTTCTTTCCAAGTGATCGCTTCCGTCGTTAAGAATTCAAGCCCGCGTTGGACAGCGTCTTGAATGTCGGGCGCCGCGACCTTGCCTTGCGGCTCTCCGGCCGAACCGGGCATTCCATAAAGAAAGAGGCACAGAACGGCGGCTGCATGATTTCGCATCTTGAATCTCCGGTTTCGGAATTCTGCGTGCGGACAAGCGGCAAGAAACGTGGCAGGATGTACTCCACTGTAATCGTTTTGGGCGACCCTACAATAAGAAAAATCGAAACTCTTTTTTTCCGAGGATCGCATGCGATTCACTTCCCTTCTTCTTTTGTCGCTTGCGCCGGCGTTGTGGGCCGGCGAACCGCGCCAATACCCGCCCGCTTCCGACGTCAAGGCGGCGTTTCTGAAACTTCTCGATCGGCCCAAGGTCAATGCCGACATTAAGAGCGACGGACCCAAAGAGACGAAGGACGGCTTCGTCATCGAGCATCTCAGCTTCGCCAGCGAAAAGAAGGCCAACGGCGCCATCGAGCGCGTGCCGATGCTGATTCTAAAGCCAGCAAAGCCGCAACTCGCGAAGCCGCAACTCGCGAAGCCGCAAGCGAAGCTGCCGGCGGTCCTCGTGCTCCACGGGACCGGCGGGTCGATGCAGGGGATGGTTCCTTTCATGAAGGAATTGGCCAAGCGCAACATCATCGGCGTGGCCATCGACGCGCGTTACCACGGCGAACGTTCCGGCGGCGTCAATGGGGCGGCGGCTTACAACGAGGCCATCGTCCGCGCCTGGAAGACGAAGCCGGGCGAACCGATGGAGCATCCCTTCTACTACGACACGTGCTGGGACCACTGGCGCGCGCTCGACTACCTCGTCACGCGCAAGGATATCGACGCCGACAAATTCGGCATGATCGGCTTCTCGATGGGCGGCATCGAAACCTGGCTGGCGGCATCCGTCGATGAGCGCATCAAGGTGATCGTGCCCGTCATTGGCGTGCAGAGCTTCCGCTGGAGCCTCGATAACGACCAATGGCAGGCACGGGCGCGGACCATCAAGGCGCCGCACGACCAGGCGGCGAAAGATCTCGGCGAATCGGCCGTCAACCAGAAAGTGTGCCGGGAATTGTGGAACAAGGTCATCCCCGGCATTCTCGACCATTTCGATAGCCCGAGCATGTTGCGTCTCTGCGCGGGCCGGCCGCTCTTGATCCTGAGCGGCAGCAAAGACCCCAACTGCCCCTACGAAGGCGCCAAGCTCGCCGTCGCCGCCGCCAAGCAAGCGTACCACGACGCCAAATGCCCGGAGAAGCTAAACGTGATCGTCGAGGATGTCGGCCATATTGTCACGCCTGCCCAGCAACGGACCGCACTGGAATGGTTCGAACGGTGGCTGAAGTGATTCCCAATACTACAAAATCAATTTGGGAGTTCCGTCATGGCTCTATTCAAGACGCTTGGGTTTCCTCTCGCTCTGGCCGCCGTCTTGGGATTGCTCCCATCAGGCAATCCGCAAACCGTCCCTGACATCGAGGCCAACACGTTTTCCATCGTCGCCTTCGATCCCGAGCGTAACGAGTGGGGCTGTTCGGTAGCTTCGCGGGTGATCGCGGTCGGGGCAGTCGTTCCGTGGGCGAAAGCAGGGGTCGGCGCCGTCGCCACGCAGGCCTTGACCAATGTGAAGCATGGACCGAACGGCTTGGACCTCGGGCGGCGACAAACGCGGCAAGCAGTCGGCGGCGATCCTCGTGGTGCGCGAAAAAGGCGGCCCCAACGGCCAGAACGACCGCGCCATCGACCTGCGCGTCGACGAGCACAAAGATCCGATTCCGGAGTTAGCGAGGATACTGGCGATGCGTGTGAAGCGGCCTTGAGGAGGCGCATATGAAGTGGGTGGATGAGCTTGCAGTGAGATTACAACCGCATCGGAAAACGCTGGGCGTTGTCATCGTCCTAAGCATGCTCGGCGCTCCGGTGTTGCCAGCTCTGGTCTGCATCGCTTTCAACGCTGCGGTACTCGCGCTTGTCCTGGGCTTGATATGTTTTGCCCTTTACACTTGGTCGGTGGGATTGTTTCTGATTTCCCATTGGTTCGATCCTGAAACCGGCGCGAGCCTTAGGGCGCTAAAGTCGAAGGACTTGATCGGTAAGATTCACATCATTTGCTACCGCTATTTCTTTGGACCGCTAATGATGTTGATGTGCTTCCTGTCGCCGGTTTTCGTTATCGTTCTCTGTGTAATGTTCCCGTAGCAGGGCTTTGAGACATAACCGCTTCGCGGTACGAAGCTCTCGCTAATAAAACAAAAACGGCCACCAGTTCTTCATGGGCTTGCCGTCTTCGTCGCGCTGTTTGTTGTTGAGGCCGGGCATGTGTTGCGGCCAGTAGATGAGCCAGGGCGCCATGCAGTCGGGGGCCAGGTCGAGGTAGGCTCGGAAGGCGGCGTTCGTGAACGGTTTGGAGAGGTCCTTGCCGTCTTTGCCGCTGCCCATGCGCCAGTCTTCGATCGTCGACAGCGCCGGGGTGCCGTTTTGCAGGTCGTAGTGCGCTCGGGCGTTGGGTGGGAAGTGGGCGTTGCCGCCGGAGATAGAATTAAGCCATTGATATGTATGGGTTTACAAGAATCACTCAGAAATTGATTTACGAAAGGGTGTGTGTCAGCACCTCAGTGAAACCATTTTTGTAAAAGATGCCTATGTAAGGCTTTGCGTCCGAAGAATTCTTTTGTCGCGAAATAAATGAATCGGTCAAGCCCTAATGCGCGACGTGCCAGAATGTCCATGAGGCTACGTTAGCAACGCGTCAATTGGCCGCGCCCCTTCTACGCCGGTGAGCCGTTGGTCGAGGCCCTGGAAGCGGAAGCTGAAGCGTTCGTTGTCGATTCCCAGGCAGCGCAGCACGGTGGCGTAGAGATCGAGCACGTGGACGGGGTCCGCGGCGATGTTGTAGCTGAAATCGTCGGTTTCGCCATGGACGATGCCGCCTTTGATTCCGCCGCCGGCCAGCCACATGCAGAAGTTACGCGGATGATGGTCTCGGCCATAGTCGTCACGCGTCAGCCGGCCTTGCGAGTAGACCGTGCGACCAAATTCGCCGCCCCAGATGACCAGCGTCTCGTCAAGAAGGCCGCGTTCCTTGAGATCCAACAGCAGGGCGGCGGTGGCGCGGTCGGTGTCGAGGCATTGGTTGCGCAAGGCGCGCGGCAAGTCGAAGTGTTGGTCCCAGCCGCGATGCAGGATTTGCACGACGCGGACGCCGCGCTCCACCAAGCGCCTGGCCATGAGGGCGCTGTGGGCGAAGGTGCCGGGCTCGCGTGCCTGCGGGCCGTAGAGTTCGAGAATGCGCTGCGGCTCGCGGGTCACGTCGACCAAATCGGGCACGCTGGTCTGCATGCGGAAAGCCATCTCGTACTGGGCAATGCGAGTCTGCGTCTCGGGATCGCCGAAGCGTTCGAAGTTGCGCTGGTTGAGCCGGCTCAGGGCGTCGAGCATGGTGCGGCGATCGTGATGGGAGACACCGGGCGGGTTCTGCACATAGAGCACCGGATCGCCGGCGCCGCGCAGGGCAACGCCGTTGTAACGCGTCGGCAGAAAGCCCGACGACCACATGCGCGTGAAGAGCGCCTGGCCGTTGCCGGTCGCTGGAAAGCGCGGCGTGAACACGACGAACGCTGGCAAGTCGTTGCTCTCGCTGCCCAAACCGTAGGCCAGCCAGGAGCCGATGCTGGCCTTGCCGGGGATTTCGCTGCCGGTCATGACGTAGGTGCAGGCGGGGTCGTGGTTGATGGCGTTGGTGTGCACCGTTTTGACCACGGCGAGTTCATCGACAAGCTGCGCGGTGTGCGGCAATAGTTCGCTGACCCAAGTGCCGCAGCGTCCATGGCGGCTGAAGCGGAACTTCGACGGCGCCACCGGCAACCGCCCCTGCCCGCTGGTCATGGTGGTGATGCGCTGCCCCATGCGAACGCTGTCGGGAAGCTGTTGATCGAAGTAGCGCTCCAGTTGCGGCTTGTGGTCCCACAAATCCATCTGCGCCGGCCCACCGTTCATATGCAGGTAGATGAGTGCCTTGGCCCGCGGAGGAAAGTGCGGCAAGCCCGGCAGCGGCGGATGGACGCCACCCGCCGCTTGCGGTTTCGCGGCCTGATTCCCGGCAAGAAATCCCAACGCCAGCCCGCCGAGGCGAAGCCCGGAACTGCCGAAAAACTGGCGGCGCGTGAGATGTAGGTTGTGTTCGTGAATAGGGTCCATGGTCAAATCTCGACTTCAGGTTTAGCGGGGAGCAGCAGGCGACCGGTCCCGCGGTCGCCTGCTGCTCCCCGGTAAACGAGTTGCGCAGCGTCAATTCCGCATCACCGTCTCATCCAGGTTCAACAGCAAGTTCGCGATCAACGTGTACGCCGCCAATTCCTGCTCCGACAATCCTTCGCGCGGCTGCGATTCGCCAACGCGGATCACCTTTTTTGCCGCATCGACGTTTTTTTGGAAGCGATCCAAGTATTGCGCGAGCGTTCTCTCGACGATGGCCGACTCCAACTCCTCCGGCGGACGCGACAGCACCACGCGATAGGCGAAACGAATCCGTTCCGCCGCCGATTTGCCGCCTTCGCTGAGCATGCGCTGTGCCAGCGCGCGGGCGGCTTCGAAGTGTTGCACATCGTTCATGAGCTGGAGCGCTTGCAGCGGCGTGTTGCTGCGTTCACGGCGTGGGCAATGCGATTCGCGGTTTGGGGCGTCGAAGTTCGCAAGGTACGGCGGCGGTGCGGTCCGTTTGTAGAAGATGTAAAGGCTGCGGCGATAAAGCGCGGCACCCTTGTCTTGCGCGTAGTTCTGCGTGTTCGAGCCAGTGAAGGCGACCGGCTCCCAAATCCGCGGCGGCTGATACGGCTTCACGCCGCGACCGCCCATGTCGAGGTTGATGAGGCCGCTGACGAATAACGCGTTGTCACGGATTTGCTCGGCATCGAGACGGAAGCGCGGCCCGCGGGCATAGAGCCGATTGTCCGGATCACGCTTGAGCAATTCCGGCGTCACGCGCGATGATTGCCGAAAGGTGGCCGAGGTCAACATCAAACGGAGCAGCGCCTTAACGTCCCAGGCGTTCCGGGGCATCGAAGACTCAGCCCCGGCCACACCTGCATCGGTGGGATTGCTAAATTCGCGGGACAGCCAGTCAAGCAACTCCGGATGGCTTGGCAGTTCGCCCTGAGCGCCGAAATCCGAGCTCGTCTTCACAAGGCCCGTACCGAACATCTGCTGCCAATGGCGATTGACGGCCACGCGCGCGGTCAGCGGATTGTCCGGCGAGACCAGCCACTTCGCGAGATCGAGGCGAGTCGCTCGCTCTTTGGGATTGGCCTTCGCTAACGGCGGCAATGCGGCGGGTGTGTTCGGCTCAACCTTGTCGCCCGGCTTGTCATATTGGCCTCGAAGCATGACGAAACTGTCGCGCGGCCGTTCCAATTCCTTAAAGATGAACGTTCCGGGAATCGAGCGGTCGAGGCCGTCGCGCTCCTTCGTCAACTCGGCGAGTTGCTTGGTCAATGGCTCGAACACCGGCTTGGTATCGGTGCACACGTTCTGTACGTAGAAGTCGCGCAGTCTCTTTTCGCCGGCGGCGTCGGGCTTGGCGTTCTTGAGGAGGTCCTTGACGTCTTGCGGCAGCCCCTTCGCGTCCTTCCCGCCTTTCTCTTTCCGCCAGGCACTGAGGGATCGCGCCGGGTCTTCCGCGAGCTTCTTGGATTCGGGGGTCTGGTCGGGAATCTCGGTGGGGTCGCGATATTCCTGCGACTTGAGTTTCTGAGACAGCTCTTCTTGTAACTTGGCGATCAGCTTGCCAAGCTGCGCCAGTCGCTGCGCCTGAGCAGGCGTCGGCAGCTTCATGAACGGGTCGCTCAGGAGAGCATTATTGTCGAGCGGCGGGCCGGCTGCGGAATAGAAGAACGCGTAGAGCGAGTAGAACTCCTTCGCGCTCAGCGGATCGAACTTGTGGTTATGGCAAACCGCGCAGCCGCCGGTGAGGCCGAGCCACGTTTCCATCATCGTTGCGGTGCGATCGACGGCATTGCGGTAGACCCACTCGGCATCGATGGAGCCGCCTTCGCCCGTCGTGACGTTGCAGCGATTGAAGCCTGTAGCGACAAGTTGTTCGCGCGTCGGCTTGGGCAAGAGGTCGCCGCCAAGCTGCTCGATGGTGAACTGATCGAACGGCATGTTCTTGTTGAGCGCGCTCACGACCCAATCGCGGTAGGGCCACATTTGCCGTTCGTTGTCGAGATGCAGTCCGTGAGTGTCGGCATAGCGCGCCAGATCGAGCCAATGGCGCGCCATCTCTTCGCCGTAGTGCTTGGAGGCGAGATAGCGATCGACCATTTTCTCGTATGCATCTGCTGACTTGTCGCTTACGAAGGCATCTACCTCGGTAATCGTCGGCGGCAGGCCGGTCAGCGCGAAGGCGACCCGACGAATCAGCGTCGGCCGATCCGCTTCCGGCGAAATCTTGAGGCCTGCGCGCTCCAGCCGGGCGGCGATGAACGCATCGATCGGATTGTTCCACTTGGTGCTTTTAGGCAGGTCGATCCTAACCGGCGATTCGAACGACCAATGCTTTTGATAGACGGCGCCTTCGGCGATCCACTTCTTGAGAAAGTCTTTTTGCCTAGCCGTGAGTGTCAAGTGCGAGGACGGCGGCGGCATGGCTTCGTCTTCATCCGTCGCGAAGATGCGCTTTACGAGCGCGCTCTGTTCCGGTTTGGCGGCGACGATCGGCGTGGCGCCGCTCTTGGCCGGCTTGGTCGCTTCCTCGCGCAGGTCGAGCCGAAACCCCGCTTTGCGCGCCGCGGGCCCATGGCACTTGAAGCAGGCGTTGGTCAGGATGGGCCGAATGTCGCGGTTGAATTGGATCGGCTCATCCGCGCAGGCTGACGCGGAACAATGACCGAAACACGCTGCCACGCAGCCGATGGCTGCGATTTTGAATTTGAGCATTGTTGCACTTTGGAAGGAATCAACGGGCGGCGGGAAAGCTCAACAAGCAGTTTACCAGGAGACGCAGGCAAAGGGAATGACTTCACGTCAGTCTCCGGTAGATTGACCTCACCCATGAAATGGCTCGCCGGCATTCTGTTTCTACTCCTCGCCGCTCTGGTTTTGGAATCCGGACTGCTCGCCTATTCCATGTACGTGCTGCTGGGTGTGCTTCTCTTGAGCCGTTTTTTGGCTCGCAATTGGATCGAACACCTGACGGCCAAGCGAACGTGCGACCGAACCACAGCGGAAGTCGGCGACACGGTGTCGATCAACATCGCCATTACGAATAACTCCGCTCTGCCGGTGCCGTGGGTCATCCTTGACGATCTCTTGCCAGCGAAAGACCTGAGTGAGAGCAGGTTGCGCTTGCGCGTCAAGAAAAAGCGCATGAAAATCGTGCTGATCGGCGGACACAGCCAAGCCGACCTGGATTATCAGATCGAATTCCGCATGCGCGGCTATTACCAGCTCGGGCCGCTCGTCCTCGAGAGCGGCGATCTTTTCGGATTGCACCGGCGCTATCGCGTCGGCACCGAGCCGAGCTTCGTCCTCGTCTATCCGCGCGTGGTGCCGCTCGAAGGCTACGATGTGGCGTCGCGGGCGCCTATCGGCGAAGTTCGCATGACGCATCGCTTATACGAGGACCCGACGCGCATCGCCGGCGTGCGCGGCTACGAGTCCGGCGATCCGCTCAACCGCATCCACTGGCGGGCGACGGCACGGATGGGCACCCTGCACTGCAAGGTTTACGAGCCGTCCACGATCGCTGGGGCGACTCTCGTGCTCGACTTTCATGAACACGGCTACGACGAAAACCGCGAGCCACAACGCTCCGAATTGGCGATCACGGCGACGGCATCGCTAGCCAACGCCGTTTACGAGTTAGGGCAGCAGATAGGGCTGGTGACGAATGGTCGAGATGCCGCGGACCGCATCCGCACTGAAGGCTGGGACCACGATTACCGCACCCGCGATGCTGCCCAAAAGAGCGTGGAGATGCGCGAGAAGAGCGATCGCTTGCGGCCCCTTATCGTAGAGACCCGTCGCGGCGTCGAACAATTTCAACGCATCTTGGAAACCTTGGCCCGCGTCGAGTTATCCGATGGCTTGACGTTGCCTCAATTAATCACGGAATGTACAAGCCGCCTGCCACGCAATGCCACGGTGATCGCGGTTCTGAGTGAATGCACGCCGGAGATCGCCATCGCCCTAGGCACTCTGCGGCGGCGCGGATTCGCAGTCAGCGCGATGCTAGTGGTCTTTGCGGAAGACCCACTGATCGCCGCGCACGCGCTTTTGATGGCTGAAGGGATCGAAATCAGATCGCTGCCAAATGAGCAGGCGTTGCCGGCGATATGTCAGCGGCAGATGTTGCGTTAAGTTGCAATCGCGAAACCGCCAAGCGAGCTTCGACGACGCGTGACGTGGAATGTGCGTCAACCACTCCACTCACCACTCACTACTCAGGACTCATCACCGCGACCGGAGATTCGCACAGGTGCCGGCCCGCCGCGGGCTCGTCGAGGAGGTCGCGCATGGTAGTTCTGCTAAATGCCCGTTCCACCATTGCCATGGCGCTATCGAGACGACGGTGCAATGCGCATAGCCGTGATCCATTGGTAGATGGGTTGATCGGACACGTCTTGATGCGGCGAATGGGATCGACGGCGTTGACCACATCCAGAAGCGTTAACTCCTCGGGCGATTTTACGAGAGAGATGCCACCTCCTAGCCCGCGCTGCGAGCGCAGGACGCCGGCTTGAACAAGATTTTGCAACACTTTGGCCAGGTACGCCTGGGGGACTCGAGTTACGCGCGCAATTCCCCCCGTCGTACAGGCGTTGGGCGATTCGCTGGCGAGATGCACGACCGCCCGCAGCGCGTACTCCACCGTTTGCGAAAACATGAATTCTTCCTCCCTCTGTCTTCCCCAGTCGCACCATACAATGAGACAGACGACCGAGCCGTCCTGTTTGTTCGTTTCTTTTGGAGTCGTTCATGCCTTTGGAAGCCGATGCCCCCGAGCGCTTCCCGGAGCACTTCCCCTGGACGCGCCGCCACCTGCTCGGCCTCGAGGATTTGGGCAAGGGCGAAATCCTCGTGATTTTGGACGCGGCCGAGACCCTTATCGAATCCAGTGAACGGCGCGGCAAGAAACGCTCGAATTTGTCTGGGAAAGTCGTCGTCAATCTTTTCTTTGAGCCGTCCACGCGGACCCGCACCAGCTTCGGCCTGGCCGCCCGTCGACTCTGTGCTGACGTTCTCGACTTCACCCCATCCAGCTCGAGTCTCAGCAAAGGCGAAACCTTCATCGACACGGCCAAGAACATTGAAGCGATGGGAATCGACCTCATGGTCGTGCGCCATGCTTCTTCCGGGGCCCCGCACCTGCTGGCGGACCATCTTCAGTGCGGCGTCATCAACGCCGGCGACGGCGCCCACGAGCATCCGACCCAGGGACTTCTCGATATCTTCACGATCCGTCAGCGAAAGGGGCGGATACAGGGCCTAACAGTCGGTCTGGTCGGCGACATCGCACATAGTCGGGTGGCGCGCAGCAATATCCACGGACTGCTCAAACTAGGCGCCAAGGTGATCGTTTGCGGCCCGCCAACTTTGGTGCCGCGAGCCATCATGGAATTGGGAGTGGAAGTTTCGCACAATCTCGACGAGATCATGCCGCGCTGCGACGTCATTAACATGCTCCGCATCCAGTTTGAACGGCAGCGTAACGGACTGTTCCCGTCCATACAGGAATATGCCCGATTATTCGGCATGGACGCGTCGCGTCTCGCAAACGCTAAATCCGACTTACTGTTGCTTGCTCCCGGACCAATAAACCGAGGCGTCGAGATTACACCCGAAGTCGCCGACGGGCCGCATTCCGCAATCTTGCAACAGGTGACCAATGGTCTGGCCATCCGCATGGCGGTCCTGTACTTGCTTTGCGGTCAGCCTCCACAAGTTTAGCGGGAAGCCGCAGGCGACCTGTGCAGCGGTCGCCTGCGGCTCCCCGCTAAACGATGTCCGACGAAGTATGAACATGTCCCCTTCCGCAACTGCAATCGATCCCGTCTGTGGCATGACCGTCGATCCTGCCCACGCCGCCGCTTCGACCGAGTTCGAGGGGCAAACCTACTACTTCTGCAATCCCAGCTGCCTACGACGCTTCCTAGCCGATCCGCCGCGGTACCTTTCCGGCGGCGTGAAGCTCGGAATGAGTGACCACACCGTGACAACGACGGAGGTTTTTCCGGGAACGGAGTATGTCTGCCCAATGGACCCGGAAGTCCGCAGCGACCGCCCCGGCGCGTGTCCCAAATGCGGCATGGCCTTGGAACCTCGCATTGCGGCTCCGGAGGAAGGACCAAATCCGGAACTCATCGACATGATGCGCCGGTTTTGGATCGGCTTGGTTCTGGCCTTGCCGGTTCTGGTTCTAGCCATGGGTGAAATGGCTTCGGGTTACTCGATCCTCCCGATCCAGGCGTGCTACGCGGTGCAAGCGATCCTGACAACGATCGTCGTCGGATATTGTGGAGCGCCGTTTTTCGTTCGCGCCTGGACTTCGGTGCGATACCGCAGCCCCAATATGTTCACGCTGATTGCAATGGGTGTCGGGGCGGCGTATCTCTACAGCCTGGTCGCCGTTGTCTTTCCCGGAATCTTCCCCGCAGGCTTCAGCCATCACGGCATGGTCGAGCCATACTTCGAATCGGCGGCTACCATCATTGTCCTGGTCTTGCTTGGCCAGGTGTTGGAATTGAAGGCACGCCATGCTACTTCGACGGCAATTCGCCGCCTCATGGGTCTGGCGCCGAAGACCGCGCGCGTGGTCCTGCCCGACGGTAAAGAAAGCGACCTGCCCATTGAGCTGTTGCAGCCCGGCGATGTCGTCCGTATTCGCCCCGGCGAAAAGGTGCCGGTGGACGGCCTCGTCACCGATGGCCAAGGCGCCGTCGATGAATCGATGATCACCGGCGAACCGATGCCCGTCGAGAAAGCCCCCGGAGGGAAAGTCGTCGCCGGCACTTTGAATGGCACCGGCAGTTTACTGGTTCGCAGCGAGCACGTCGGGGCGGCCACGTTGCTTTCGCAAATGGTGCGCCTGGTCGCCGCGGCGCAGCGCAGCCGGGCACCGATTCAACGGCTCGTTGATCGGGTGGCTGCCGTATTCGTCCCGACGGTGCTGCTTGTCAGTGCGCTTACGTTTGTCATCTGGGCTGGCTGGGGTGGCGAGTCGGCGCTGGCAAAAGGTCTCGTGAATGCCGTCGCGGTGCTGATCATCGCTTGCCCGTGTGCGCTGGGGCTGGCAACCCCTATGGCCATTATGGTCGGCACCGGGCGCGGCGCCGAAATGGGGATCCTTGTGAAAAACGCTGAGGCGCTGGAGACTCTGCACAGCGCCGACACGATCGTCCTTGACAAGACCGGAACGCTGACCGAAGGCAAGCCGCGATTGGTCGGTGTCGAGTCCATGAACAATAGTTCGAGCGACGGCTTGCTTCAACTCGCCGCCAGCCTGGAACGCGGCAGCGAGCATCCATTGGCTAAGGCTCTGACTCGCGCAGCGGAAGAAAACCATCTGGTGTGGTTGAGCGTTCAAGATTTCCAAGCGACGCCGGGCAAAGGCGTTAGTGGATTAGTGGATGGGAAGCCGCGGCTGCTCGGCAACGCCGGCTTTCTCGAGGAAAATGGGGTTTCGACGCGAGCGGTTGCAGAACGTTTGGAACAATGGCGCGGCCAGGGCCAGACTGTTTTGTTCATGGCAGCGGACCGACGCGCCCGCCTTGGCCCAGGCGGATATCGGCATCGCCCTGGGCAGCGGCACCGATGTCGCCATGGCCAGCGCCGGCATCACGCTGCTGCGTCCCGACTTGCGACTGCTGAGCCGGGCGCGACAATTAAGCGGAAAGACAGTTCGTACGATTCGCCAAAACCTGGTACTAGCGTTCCTTTATAACGTGTTGAGCATTCCGCTCGCCGCTTTTGGCCTCCTTAGCCCGATCTGGGCGAGCGTTGCCATGAGCCTAAGCTCCCTTTCCGTCGTCGGCAATGCGCTCAGGCGATGACTTCGGAGTTTTCCAGTTGACATGCGCCGAGCAGCTTTTATAATTCTGATTGATGGATTTGACCAAGAAGACCGACGAGCTAAGGCATCGTTCGATGATCCACGCAATTATCACCACCCGGGAGACTGGTTGACGCTCTATCCAAAACTGATGCGGGATAGAGCCAAACCAAATCTGGTTTGGCTTTTTTGTTTCCTATTGGGGCGAGCCGGGAGCGTGAGCGACCGGAGTTTTCCGGGGGTATAGCTCAGTTGGCTAGAGCGCAGCTCTGATAAAGCTGAGGTCCTTGGTTCGAATCCAAGTACCCCCACTGAACGTGAAATCGAAAGGCGACCGATAAGGGGATGTAGCTCAATTGGGAGAGCGCCGGCTTTGCAAGCCGGAGGTCACGGGTTCGAGCCCCGTCATCTCCACCAAATAGGCAGATTGCCCAGATTTGCTTCTGGTTCGGAAAAAGGGCCTCCCTGAGGCTCTTGAGATCGTTGGTTCTTTGACAATTCGGCAGCGGTAAGAGTTGCCTCACAAGAATGAAAACCGGGGCCTCAAGCCTCAGGATGAGCGTCAGCGCGATGAGCGTAAGCGAATCCTGGGGGTGAAGGGTCCCATGTTTCTTGTCGAGATCAATC
>JACPZP010000067.1 GCA_016195405.1 Planctomycetota bacterium
AGTGTGATCGACCACAATCTAAATCCACGATGGACCACTCTCGAAGCGGACCTTCAAGAGGAGCGAACACGTCAAGAAGAACACACCACAGCAAACCGTGCCTTCGCAGCCTTGATGGTGTCCATGGCGTCGTTGAAAGAGTCGGCTGCGATGGCTCGAATGGTGCGTGTCGTTGTACCCGGTGCGCCGCACCACATCACGCAGCGTGGCAATGGCCGGCCACGCGGAGATGCCGTATTCGTAAGCAGCCTGGAACGCCGGTTCGGCCGCAAATTGGAGGCCCAGTGCGGCGGACGCCCAAAGAAACTTCTTCCCGACTCAATCCACGATAAAATGCAGATACAGCGATACAGTTGGCGATGACAGGAGGCGCTGGAGGTGGATGAAGCGGATCAAAACATGGCATCAAAACATGGGGAACGTCTCCTCTGGAAGCTGTGAAAGAATCGACGATGGGTCCGAAACAAACAGGCACAAGAATGACGTTGGTGGCATAAACTGAACGGGTGACAGGCGAACAGAGTAAGGCCCGATATATTGAGGTGGACCGGCAGCAAAGCGTGTTGCGCCCCATCGACGTCGAGTTGTTGGTGGGCGAGGATCACGTGGTGCGGACGTTGTGGAGTTTTTTGGGAACGCTCGATCTGAGCGGGTTCAGCGTGTCGCCGAAGGCGGTCGATGGCCACGCAGGGCGACCGGGGTGGGAGCCGCGCGTGTTGATTGCGGTGTGGCTGTATGGCCTGATGCGGGGCGTGAGCAGTGCGCGGCAGTTGGCGCGTGAAACGGCGTATGAGCCGGGGCTGCAATGGCTGACGGGTTGCAGGAAATCAATCACCACAGTTTGTCGGACGCGCGGGTGGCGCACGGCGCGGCGCTCGACGAATTATTCGCGCAGGTGCTGGGAGTCTTGCACCGGCACGAACTGATCACGTTGGAGCGGGTCACGCAGGATGGCACGAAGGTTCGGGCCAATGTGGATAAGAGCAGCTTTGGTCGCCGCGACGCGGTGGCCGCGCATCTGGAACTGGCGCGCAAACATATCGCCGAGTTGAATCGGCAGGCAACCGAGCAAGAGCAGGTGCCGCAACGCCAGAAAGCGGCGCGAAAGCGGGCGGCGCGCGAACGCGAGCAACGTTTGCAGGCGGCGCTCAATACCATCGACCGATTGCAGAAAGAAAAGTTGCAGGACAAAGCCAAGCCCTGCCAAGCGTCGCCGACCGACAGCGACGCGCAGTTCATGCGCACCGGCGATCAGGGACTGGCGCCGTGCCACAACGTGCAACTGAGCTGTGATGCCGCGCATAAGCTGATTGTGTCGGTGGCGGTGACCAGCGAGCCGAGCGATGCGCATCAACTGATGCCCGCGCTGGATCGCATCGAGCAACAGTGGTCGCGCGTGCCCGAGCAAATGATCGCCGATGGCGACTACACCAATCGCAAGAATGTGATCGCGGCAGCCGAGCGCGGCGTGGACTTTTATGGCAGTTGGGGCGCCCTGGCCGAAGCGCCGCCAGCGCACGGCATTGCCGAAGCCTATCGGACGTCGGCATTCCGCTACGATGCGTCGCGACATGTGATGATCTGCCCGCAGGGGCAGGGTCTCCGGCACAAAAGTACAACAACCTTGGCGGGCGGTGCGCGCGAGCAATTATTCGTCGCACCGCGTGCAGCCTGTCAAGCTTGTCCGGCGCGCGTAGAATGCACTCCGCAAAATCAGATGAGCAAGCACGGACGCGCGGTGAGACGGCTCATCGAAGATCCGAACGTGATTCAGTTTCACGCCAAGATGGCAACGGCCGAAGCCAGGGCAATCTACAAGCAACGTTCTCCGGTGGCTGAGTTTCCGCACGCCTGGCTCAAAAACAAACTGGGACTGACTCGCTTTCGCACCCGTGGCCGTGCGCGTGTAAAATGCGAAGCCATCCTGGCGGCGCTCACCTACAACTTACAACGCCTGTTCCGCTTACGGCCGCTCGTGGTGGCGTAAATCACCCCGGAATACACATCGCAACACTATCCCGCCGCTCCCGCTACCGAAACGCTCCACGATTCAAGGCTTCGATTCGCGTTGCCCCCAACCGTTCAGCGCCTTCCGTCAACCCTCCGCCTCATCGACCGCTCAAAATGCGATTGCTTCACAGCTTCCCGTCCCCGCTTTTCCCCGCTTTTCCCCCGCTTTTCCCGGTTACTTCCTGCGCGGTTCCAAAGCTTTTGCTTTGCTGCCTGCTCCCTTGCGGTCGCGGCTCTGACGGCCGGCCGAGCAGAAGCTCGGCTGCGGGCCGGAAGGCCCGCCCCACATTAACGTCCGCGAAGTGACTTACTTGGGTGTCACATGGATCAGGGCGCCGGGATTCGCGTCTTCGAGCATCCACAGCGAGCCGTCTGGCGCTTGTTCCACATCGCGGATTCGCTTGCCGACGTTCCAGCGTTCAGCGGTCTTCGCGCCGCCCTTGCCATCGAAGATGATACGGTTCAGCGACGTTGTCCCCATGCCGCCGATGAAGCCATTGCCGTTCCATTGCGGGAAGGTTTTGGTGCCGGTATAGAACGTGAGGCTCCCCGGCGCGATCACTGGTGTCCAATAAATAAC
>JACPZP010000069.1 GCA_016195405.1 Planctomycetota bacterium
CGCGGCGAGGCCCAGTCCGACGAGCCCGCCTCCCAGAAGAAGAAGCGTCGCCGGCTCGGGAACGGGGGGCGGCGCTTGGGGTGTCCCCAGCGCATCGTGAGAATACGGGGCCGTGACGTCGATCAATCCCTTCTTCGGATGGACGGTCTGTCCGAAGGCGTCGAAGTGGACCAGGTCCCATCCCGAGATGCTCACCTCGTACACGTTGATCTGACCCCAGAATGGAAATTCCGCCGGGTAGCTCGTGATGAAATCGCCGATGGGAGAGTCCGTCAGGGTGAAATCGCCCAGGTACCAGTTCTCCCAGTGGTCCATCCCGGCGTTCTTGTAGATGCCGTGCGGCTCGAGGGGCGGATTGAGGCCGGTCCCGAAACCGGCCGGATACGGGACGACCGAGGGGACTGAAGGATCGAGAAGGAGGGTCGTGGTCTTTGGCGCGAGCGTGACCGTTCCTCCGCTCCCCATGAAAGCCATCGCCACGTGAACGTCGGTGAGCGGCCCCATTTTCCCGACGTTTCCGATGATCCAGAGATCGAACGTGGAATCCGTCGTCGTCCACGTATCGGTGCCGGAATCGTACGTCGCGCCGTCGATGTAGAGTTGCAGGTGCGGGATGGCATCGACGGACGATGGGAAGCTCGACAAGAAGACAACGAGAAAGGAAGCGAGAAAGCGGGTCAGATGTTTCATGGGAAAGAGGTGATGCATTCCCCATGCCACATCCTGGCCAAACGGAAGGAAATTTCCACAAACAAATCAATAACTTATGCAAGCCATAAACGCCTTCGGGAGGGACCTCGCCGGACTGTAAAAACATCCGACACGTCGATTAGGCTTTATCGAAGATCTCGCATCTCTAACCCGTTGTCGGGCAAAGGCTCTTCCTTGATCGACGAACGAAACTGTCAGAATCGGACCGAAGAAAACTGGAAAGAAATCCGACACTCGGACCGAAGAAAACTGGAAAGAAATCCGACACCCCTCGAATGATCCCGGCTAGATCGGCAAGGGAGAAAAAATCCTTTCCAGCTCTTCCTCGAGCCAGACCTCCGCTTCCAGGCTCTGCCTCTTTTGGGGCTTCTGTCCCCATCTTGTTTCGAAGCAATACGAGAGGACTCTGTGCATGTAGTTCGCGAAGGGCGGAGGTTCGATCCCTCTCTCCGCCAATATGCGGCGGGTGCTCCGATCGTCGAACATCTTGTCTTTTTGCGTGTAGGGGACGAAGAAGCGGAACATCTCGAAAAGGTTGCGGGCTTGTCCTGTCGGCATCGATTCGATGGACTGGTCCAGGAGCGCACGCCCCTCGTTTTCCCCCACAATCTCTGGCACGGCGAGACGCCGGACTAAGCCGCGGGAAGAGAAATGGTTGTTGTAAATCTGCACGAACTTGTCCACGAGCGCCTGGAGGGACATGGACCGTTCCGGCCCGGCCACAAGGTGGAACGTCCTCCCCACGGCCGTTTCGTCCAGGAAAATCTGCTGAATGGCGTCCACGACGTAGTTGATCGGGACCACATCGAGCCGGACCCACGGCTTGCCCGGCAGTGTTTTGATGACGCCAAGGCCGTAAATACGCATGGGACAGTAGAGCACATTGAACGATGTCGTCCGCCCGTCTCGCGAATCCCCCACGATGATCGAAGGGCGGAAGATCACCGTTCTCGGAAGGTCCGCCGCCATCGTCTCGCGTACAAGGGTTTCGGCCTCGAATTTCGATTGCTCATACGTGTTGAGGAACCCTTGCGCCATGTCCAGTTCGTCTTCCCGGACGATCCCCTCCCGGTCCCCGGCCACGTAGGCCGTGCTCACGTAGCCGAACCGGTCCAGATTCTCGCACCCCCGGGCGAACCGGAGAACCTCCATCGTGCCGCCGACGTTGACGGCTCGGGCGTCCTCCAAACGAAGATCGAACCGCGTCGAGGCGGCGGCGTGAAGAATGTGGGTCGTCCGTCTCTGCAAGAGCGAATACACCAAGGGCGACAGACCGAACCGCGGGAGGGTGATGTCCCCGTTGACGATGAGCAGGCGTTCGGAGTGAAGCTGCTTCACTTCCGCGGACGCGCGTCTCGCGCACTGGTCCAAGGCGCAAACGACCCTCTCCTGGGCCTCTTGCGCTGAAGTCCCGCGGACCAGACAAATGACGGAGGTATCCGGCTCCCGCAAGAGGACGCGATGGAGAAACTCCGCCCCCACAAAACCGCTCGCACCGGTGAGAAAGACAACCCTCTGGCTCATGAGGAGACCGCCAACTGCGGGAGTTCCAGACTGGTCTTGCCACCATGTTGAACAGCCAGTGCGGACTCCCATAGACTCCAGAGTGCCTCCAAGCGCTTCACACCGGCCGGCTTCATTCCCCTTAGCCCCAGGGCGGAAGCATCCTGGAATAAACTCTCCACCAAAGCCTGTTGGTCCTTGAGGCTTCTAGCTGTACTGGCATCGGTCGAAGCGAAACGGAGATCGCGACTTCTTTCCGCAACGGCAGCATCCATCAGATTCGCTCTGACAACGCGGCGCCCAGCCGAACGCTCACCCGACAGTCCTATCACAACCCAACGAGCTCCCATCCCGATGGCTGTCTTGCATACAGCCTGAAAATCAAATGGCTCGTCCATAAGATGGAGCACTTCCCGTCGAACATCATCCAGAGTCTTCACAACGGCTCCATATCGACTCACGAACGGAATCACCGGCTTCCGGAGGCGACCCTCTTGTATGAAGCGATCCACCACGGCTTCATAACGGCGAACACCCTCCCGGTAACGGCCCAAATGAGGCGCCCCATCGACTAGAACCCTGCCAACGAGGAAGGGAATCCTTCCCGCAAGCCCCTTCCGGGCAACCACTTCCGCGCGTGCCACATCGAGAGCGCTCCCTCCAATGATATGGAGGTCCGGACCGTTGATCACTGAAAGCTCGACGTGGATCCCTCGTTCAAGGCAATATCTCATGAGTCGATCTACGTCTTCCCGCACGTATGGCCTTGGACCGAACCCGCTGAGGCAGACCAACTTCCCTTTGAGAACCTGCCGCAGGACTCCGCGATCGTAGAGAGACACCTCGCCAGAGGTCTGAAAAAAAACTCTCTCGATTGCCTCGGCGCCGTCGGGAACGTGCGCGTACAACGTTCGCACCACTCGTAAGAGGCCTTGAACAGCCCCCATCGTAATCGGATCGGCTCTTTCCGGATGCAGTCCTCGCAACTCGGAAATGTCCCTTTCCGCGCTTGCCGTTTCGACATCCTCATGACATATCCGGGCCTCTGCGCCAGCCGCTAACCGCTCCGCGTCCTCCATCGAAGCGCATCCCGTGATGGCCAGGATTGCATAGAGACCGCTGCTGTGATACGTGGGCAGGAGGCGTCGGGCACGAATGAAATACGCGAGAGGATCGATACCCTTCCGCATGAGAAGATTGAGGAACCAGATAAAATGAACCAAGTTGTCCCTGTAGACAAGGCCAACCTGTTGATGAATATCGCCGAGATTCGGTTGACTTCCCCCCTGACCTCGCCCAAAACCTCTCGTATCGAAATCCGCGTTTGCACATCGCCCATAGACCCAGTCCGCGATGTGGGCCATTTCCTTGTCTCGCGCATAGCACGCTGCGCCCGCATACATCATTCCATGGCCAGGCGCGAGGTAGACCAAGAAGGACCTGACACCACGAGCACCTTTTGCTCTGAACGGAACGGCCGCGTGCACACGCCAAGCAACGCGCCGCCTCAGCTCGTAAGCCCGCGCGACAGCCCTATCGATCCAAGGATGATTCATGGTTCAGCCCTGCGTTGCTCCCTAAGCCCCTAGGGCGGCAACGGCTCGTCGGCCCGCCGAGAACGAGATCCTTGCGAGCGAGAGGGGAGTTCTCTGCCCTCGTCTAGGGTCTCAACATGGCGATTTCCACGCAAGAATCTCTCCACAAACAAAAAGCCGCCAGGAAAACTACATTCCCTGGCGGCTCGACTGGCATTCTCCATCCCGGAGGGAAAGGAGGGTTAGCCTCGGGGCTCTGCGCCCCCGCCTTTCGACGGGTTTGCTCTGAGCAAGGATTGTGTCTAGTTTGGATTACAGATCAAT